>CP032507.1:705000-1410000 GCA_008375315.1 Ectothiorhodospiraceae bacterium BW-2
ACTACGATCCCGATAGCCTGCCACAGCAGCGGGCGCTCCAGGCGATCTACTATCAACAATCTCTACCGATCCACTCCCCTAGCGACGATACCCTGCTAGCTAGAATAACGATCTATATCGACGACAACGCCCTCAATCGTGAGCTACAGCAACTGATAATGCAGCATCTAGTAATCTCAATCGCCCTGACACTGCTACTCATCGCCACCCTTTTTGCCTCTATCAGGCGTATTGTGTTCGCCCCCCTATCGGGAATTATCGACTACATTAGTAACAGCGGCGAAGGGGGGGTGCCCCAGCAAGCGATTCCAGAGCAGAAGTATCGCGAAATCGCCCTGTTAGCGAGCGCTATGAATCAGATGGTTGACTCGATTAAAGCCTCGAAAGATGAGCTGCAACACCAGCATCAACAGCTCCTTAAGAACGAGTCACAGCTACGGCAAAAGTCGATTGAACTGAGTCAACTTAACGAGACCCTAGAGGAGCGGGTCGAGCAGCGAACCCAAGAGCTCTCTGCGGCCAATCAGGAGCTAGAGCTGCTAATTACCACCCTAAAAAAGACCCAAAACGAGCTAATAGAGGCGGAGAAGATGGCCTCGCTAGGGGGGCTAGTAGCCGGTATCGCCCACGAAATCAACACCCCGATCGGTGTCGGGTTGACCGGAATGTCCCACTTCGATGAGGAGATTCAGCAGCTAAAGCTAAAATATGAGCAAGGGGAGCTAGAGGAGCACGACTTTAAAGAGTTTCTCGATACCTCAGCTGAGCTCTCCCGCACCATTTTAGCCAGCCTCCATCGGGCAGCCGATCAGGTGCGCAGCTTTAAACGGATCGCCGTTGATCAGAGCCATACCGAAATCCAGACCTTTTCCCTCAAAGAGTATGTTGACGAAGTGCTACTTAGCCTAAGAAACCGGCTCAAACAGACCCAACACCAGATTAAGCTAGAGATCGATCCCAAACTAGAGATGACCAGCGATCCCGGCTCTATTTCACAAGTGATTACCAACTTGATTACCAACTCACTGCTACACGGCTTTGAACCGCACCAATGGGGAGAGATAACCCTCAGCGCCAAACCGGCGCAGAGCCCGCAGCAGCTTGAGATCACCTATCGTGACAACGGTAAAGGGATTGCCCCACAGCACCGTAACAAAATCTTCGAACCCTTCTTTACCACCCGTCGCAATAGTGGTGGCACCGGCCTCGGCCTAAATATCATCTACAATGTCGTCACCCAGAGGCTGAAAGGGACGATAAAAGTTAGCCACCCCGAACAAGGTGGGGTAGAATTTCGTTTGGTGCTACCGCAAACTTTGACCCCCAAGCCAGAACAACTACCGGATATGTAACCTAACATTATGAGCCTATTTAAAAAAACATCCGGCACTGCCCCCGAACATAGTGCCCATGGTCTGTTCTATAAGGTTCTGATTGTTGACGATGAGCCCGATGTGCATACCATGACCAAAATCGTCATGCGAGGCTTTAAACTCGATAACTTTCAGTTACGCTTTCTCTCCGCCTTCAACTATCAAGATGCACTAACGCTACTGCGCCAAAATAGCGATATTGCGCTCGTGCTGTTAGATGTAGTGATGGAAGAGGATGATACCGGCCTAAAGATCGCCCACGCGATTCGGCAGGAGCTCAATAACAGCTTCGTCCGTATTATTCTCCGTACCGGACAGCCAGGACAGGCTCCTGAGGAGGAGGTGATCGTTAACTACGATATTAACGGTTACCGTGAAAAGACCCAACTGAACCGCAAGACCATGTTCAGTATGACCTACTCCGCTCTGCGCTCCTACCGCGATATTATGAGGGTAGAGGAGGCGCGACAACAGAGTGAGCGCAACCGCCGCGGTATCGAAAAAGTACTTAGGGCGACCACCAGCCTGTTTGAACCGCGCAGCATGAAACAGTTTGCCAGTGGCCTGTTAGCCCAAATGTCCTCGCTGCTTAACCTCTCAGAAGACTCACTGCTGTTTCAGACCGATAATCGGCCACTCACCCGTAGCGACCCTAGCCACATGAAGGTACTCGCCGCCACCGGCAAGTTCGAGCTATTGACCGAAACAGAGATTCTGCAACAGCTCTCAGACGAAGCGTTAGCGCTGCTCAATCGTGCCAATGGCGAAAGGCACTCTCTCTATGCCAATCATCAGTATGTCGGCTACTTTCATAACAAAAACTCCGATACCAGCCTCTTCTATGTTAGCAACTACCATAACCCAGATAGCGCCATTGATAACACCCTGCTAGAGATATTCTCCAATAATGTCAATATCGCCTTCGATAACCTGCTCCTAGAGCGAGAGATCGTTAATACCCAGCTAGAGCTCATCTCGACACTAGGCAATGTGGTCGAACAGCGCTCTGAAGATACCGGCAACCATGTTGAGCGGGTATCGCAACTAGCTAAACTGTTAGCACAGAAGAGCGGGCTAGCGGAGGAGGAGTGCGATCTTGTCTATATGGCCGCCCCCCTGCACGATGTCGGCAAAGTCGCCATTCCCGACTCGATATTAAACAAACCAGGCAAATTGACCCCCGAAGAGTGGCGGGTGATGCAGACCCATGCCGAACTAGGCGAGGCGATTTTAAACAAATCCGAGCGACCCATCTTTAAAGCAGCGGCGATTATCGCCGGCCAGCACCATGAACGCTACGATGGTGAGGGCTATCCTCGCCACCTCCAAGGAGAGGAGATTCACCTCTATGGCCGCATCGTTGCGCTAGCCGATGTCGTCGATGCGCTACTGCACAAACGGTGCTATAAAGAGGCTTGGCCACTTGAGCAGGTGCTCGACTATATTCAACAGCAGCGCGGAGGGCACTTCGATCCTAAACTGGTCGATATCTTGATGCAGCATCAGCAGCAGCTATTAGAGCTAACCCACATTAATGCCCCCTCCCCCTCTCCCCTCTCAATTTCACGGGCCATCACTGAGGTTCCCTAAATGACACACTCGCACGCTGAACCGATACAAGCTAATACCCTAGCGGCAGAGCAGACAAAAGCGAGGGGAGTGATAAAAAAATATACCCTAATCGCGGCTGGCTGTGGCACCATTCCCGTCCCTATTATTGATGCCGCCGCCGTCGCCTCACTCGAAATAATGATGATCGATGAGCTAGCCGAGACCTACCACCGCCCTTTCCCAGGTCGATTAGCACTTATTAAAGCGCTTATGTCGCTCATCGGTAGTCTAGGCCCTATCTATCTAGCCCACCACTCGCAGAGCGCCGTTAAGGGGGTACCCTTAGTCGGCCACCTCATCTCGGCCACCCTGCTCTCGACCACCAATGCCGTTGCCGTCTATGCGGTAGGACGAGTTTTTCAGCTCCACTTCGAATCGGGAGAGACGCTGTTAAGCCGCGATAACCAGACGCTGCGCCGACTATTTCAGCGCCAGCAGCGAGAGGGGAGAGAGCAGTTACCGCAACTGCTCGCCTCGACCGCCTCCTAACCCCCCCCTTAACACGACTTATAGTGAGTAATATCATGAACCAGACGACCACTACCATCGAAACAGTTCCCCCCCCCTCCACCACCATTGAGAGCGATCGTGCCACTCGTGCCCGACAGCTAATTCAAAACTACGCCTATGGTGCCGCCGGCGTCGGCTTAGTCCCTAACCCGTTCTTTGGCCAAGTGACCGTTGGTGCCATGGCGGCTAAATTGATCTACGATCTAGGCCAACTCTACGATATCCCCACCCCCAAATATCGCACCAAAGCCGCAATTGCCGCCGTATTAGGCGGTGCCCATACCCAATGGATCAGCTTCTATGCCTTAGGGGCCACGACGCTCATCTTCCCTGCCGCCGGCTTTTTAGGTACCCTGCTCTACCGTCCCCTAATTAGTGGGGCGATTATCTACACTTTAGGCAATATCTTTTCCAAACAGTTCTCTCGTGGCGTGAGAATCGAACAGCTCAACACCGAGGCACTAAAAGCTGAATTTGATCGCGGCTTCGCCGAAGGTAAAACATGGATGGCGGCACAGCAGCCTTAAGCCCGTTTTTTTGCCATCCGAGCCTGCCGTTTCCCCTCTTCGACTAGCTGCGGCAGCTCTTTTTTAGCCGCAGCGGTATCAAAATCTGTTAGCGAACCGCCCGCCTCAAAGTGGCGCTGAAACAGCTTTCCCACCGCATAGGTCGAGGCACTCGCATAGATAGCAAAGCTGACCCCACCCCCAAAGCTAACCACCCCAGGAATTAACTTTAACAGCGATAAGCCCGCCACAGCGCCACCGCCCCCTAGCGCCCCCAAAATAGCTTTAGCTCGATAGCGGGAGAAGGGCTGCCCATACTCCATCGCTATTTGGTTAATCATCTTTAACTGAATCGTACTCACTAGCAGAAGATCGATCCCAGGTAGCGGCACCGCGCCGAGGCTAGCGCTCCAAAAGATGTTATCGTAGATAATATGATCACTACGACGCCAGTGCTCTCGCGACTCCGGCATAGCAGCCTCATCGTTCACACAGTTCTCTGTCGTTGGCGTTTCATAGAGTCGTCTGCGAGTCCGTTGCACAGTGACACTCATTCAAGCGCTCCTTCAAAAGCAGATAGTTGAATCGATAGCAGCTCGCGGGTATAGGCATCATAATCGTCACGCGCCGGATCTTTACGACTCTCGGCAAAGATGGTCTCTCGTCGCTCTAGCACCCGCCCTAGCCTCGTACTGGTTCGAATATGCACGGGTAGTTGATAGTCGCGATAGTCGCGCTGCAGCCGCTCTAGCGCCTGACGGTTGAGCACCTCGCGCCCATCGTAGCGCACTAGCAGGGTCTGAATCTTCGGTAAAGTCACACCAAAGGCGTCACAAATCGATCTCACCTCCTGCAAAGTCAGCTCCACCCCCCGAAACGAAAACGAGTCAGCGGCCAGCGGGATCACCAGCAGATCAACCGCACATATCGTTGAGATGACAGCCGTATTGAGTGCTGGCGGGGCATCAATCACAATTAAATCGAATCCGAGCTGCTGTAACTGGCGGCAGAGAGCTCCAACGGCCTGTTTTTGATCCGCAGGGCGCTGTAGCGCCGAATCGAGCAGAGTATTATCGAGCGAAGAGGGGAGTAGCCATAGCTGGGGATCGATCTGCACCAGTGCCGCCTCAATCTGCGCCGGCTGTGGCCAGATATCGTAAAATATCGGCTGCCCCTCACCCGCTTCGGCATTAAAAGCGAGTGACGCGGAGGCCTGCGGGTCGAGATCGAGCAGACAGGTACGATAACCATACTCTACCGCTCGAGTTGCCAAAGAGATCGAACTAGTGGTCTTCCCTACCCCGCCACGCAGATTCACATGGGCAACCACCAGCGATCGATAAGTATGCCCCTGCTGCTGCAGATAGCGGCGAACCGCCTCAAACGATAGTGCTCGTCGATTACCCGGCAACGAGACCAGCTCCTCAGCGGTAAACCTCTCTGCCAGTTGCGCCACCTCACACCCCTGCAGTCGTGCCAACTCTTGCAGCGTCAGCAGATAACGACCCAGTTGGTTACTCTCACTCATACCATGCGACTCCCGCCCCGATTCCAAATTTAACTCAAGGGGGGATTCTGCCAGCGTTTGCGCATTAATGGTAGTCTCACACCACTCATCGCCCCTCAAAACCTGAGTCTATTGCGAAAGCCCCAAAACCTGCCTCGCCTCCTGCTCGCTCATGCCGGAGGCTGTCAATACGGCAACGGCTTTGGCAAGGGCACTCTCCCTCTCTGCGAGCACACTTTTCTGTTCATTGATGGTTTTATCTCGCTCCTTCAGCGCCCTCTCTTGCTCCTCCAGCGCCCTCTCTTGCTCATCTAGCGCCTTCCCCTGCTCATCTAGCACCTGCTCCTGCATAAATATCTTCCGCTCTAGGGACTCTAGCTCATCAAGCACCTCATCCTCTAGCTCCATCAGCTCCGAGACATCCTCTTCGACTATTGCCTGTCGCAGCCGCCGCACGACTCTACGAAACTCTTTGGGATAGTCAGCTTCGTCTAACTCCAGATAGTGGCGACTATTGGCGAGCTGCTGACTCTGATCGAAGATACTCAGCAGCACCTCTAGCTCATTGCGCCGCTTCTGCTTTAGCTGGGGGATCTGAACAATATAGCTGTCGTGGCTTAGGCTCTCGATAAATAGCTCTTTTTTTTCTAGCTCTTTTTCGGTCGCAGAGTCGATATAGCGCCGCTCTACTCTCACCACTGGGCTATCGGTATGCGCTAGTGTGTGGCCGAGAAAGTAGATGCAGATAATCGGTAGTGGCTCACTCTTTTCACCCTTTTGATAGACATTGTTCTTATCCTGATAGTGGCTGCCGAGATATTTGCGAAAGCGCATAATGTCGGTCGGTAGTTTCGCTTTTTGAATCTCTATCAGCACTAGCTTTTCATTACCCTCTTTTTGGCGAATTTTGGCTGCAAAATCGACCCGAAATACGGTAAATTGCCCCTGAATCCGTTTTTTATGTTCGGTCGGTTTTAACTCCAGCGACTCAATCGGCTGGTTGATAATTTTCGATAGTAGCAGTTTGGCGATACGAAGATCGTCCAATAGATATCTAAAGACGACATCATACATCGGGTTAGCAACTTTCATTGTCTATCTCTCCTCTCTAACTCACTTTAAAACTCGCTTGGGGGGAGATTTGCTCTCCATAAATATCAAGGCGCTATTGCAAAAGCCCTAGAACCTGCCTCGCCTCCTGCTCGCTCATGCCGGAGGCTGTCAATACGGCCACTGCTTTGGCAAGGGCACTCTCCTTTTCGGCAAGGGCACTATCTTTCACTGCGAGCACACTTTTCTGTTCATTGATGATTTTACCTTGCTCCTCCAGCGCCCTCTCTTGCTCATCTAGCGCCTTCCCCTGCTCATCTAGCACCTGCTCCTGCATAAATATCTTCCGCTCTAGGGACTCTAACTCATCAAGCACCTCATCCTCTAGCTCCATCAGCTCCGAGACATCCTCTTCGACTATTGCCTGTCGCAGCCGCCGCACGACTCTACGAAACTCTTTGGGATAGTCAGCTTCGTCTAACTCCAGATAGTGGCGACTATTGGCGAGCTGCTGACTCTGATCGAAGATACTCAGCAGCACCTCTAGCTCATTGCGCCGCTTCTGCTTTAGCTGGGGGATCTGAACAATATAGCTGTCGTGGCTTAGGCTCTCGATAAATAGCTCTTTTTTTTCTAGCTCTTTTTCGGTCGCAGAGTCGATATAGCGCCGCTCTACTCTCACCACTGGGCTATCGGTATGCGCTAGTGTGTGGCCGAGAAAGTAGATGCAGATAATCGGTAGTGGCTCACTCTTTTCACCCTTTTGATAGACATTGTTCTTATCCTGATAGTGGCTGCCGAGATATTTGCGAAAGCGCATAATGTCGGTCGGTAGTTTCGCTTTTTGAATCTCTATCAGCACTAGCTTTTCATTACCCTCTTTTTGGCGAATTTTGGCTGCAAAATCGACCCGAAATACGGTAAATTGCCCCTGAATCCGTTTTTTATGTTCGGTCGGTTTTAACTCCAGCGACTCAATCGGCTGGTTGATAATTTTCGATAGTAGCAGTTTGGCGATACGAAGATCGTCCAATAGATATCTAAAGACGACATCATACATCGGGTTAGCAACTTTCATTGTCTATCTCTCCTCTCTAACTCACTTTAAAACTCGCTTGGGGGGAGATTTGCTCTCCATAAATATCAAGGCGCTATTGCAAAAGCCCTAGAACCTGCCTCGCCTCCTGCTCGCTCATGCCGGAGGCCGTCAATACGGCAACGGCTTTGGCAAGGGCACTCTCCTTTTCGGCAAGGGCACTCTCCTTTTCGGCAAGAGCACTATCTTTCACTGCGAGCACACTTTTCTGTTCATTGATGGTTTTATCTCGCTCCTTCAGCGCCCTCTCTTGCTCCTCCAGCGCCCTCTCTTGCTCATCTAGCGCCTTCCCCTGCTCATCTAGCACCTGCTCCTGCATAAATATCTTCCGCTCTAGGGACTCTAGCTCATCAAGCACCTCATCCTCTAGCTCCATCAGCTCCGAGACATCCTCTTCGACTATTGCCTGTCGCAGCCGCCGCACGACTCTACGAAACTCTTTGGGATAGTCAGCTTCGTCTAACTCCAGATAGTGGCGACTATTGGCGAGCTGCTGACTCTGATCGAAGATACTCAGCAGCACCTCTAGCTCATTGCGCCGCTTCTGCTTTAGCTGGGGGATCTGAACAATATAGCTGTCGTGGCTTAGGCTCTCGATAAATAGCTCTTTTTTTTCTAGCTCTTTTTCGGTCGCAGAGTCGATATAGCGCCGCTCTACTCTCACCACTGGGCTATCGGTATGCGCTAGTGTGTGGCCGAGAAAGTAGATGCAGATAATCGGTAGTGGCTCACTCTTTTCACCCTTTTGATAGACATTGTTCTTATCCTGATAGTGGCTGCCGAGATATTTGCGAAAGCGCATAATGTCGGTCGGTAGTTTCGCTTTTTGAATCTCTATCAGCACTAGCTTTTCATTACCCTCTTTTTGGCGAATTTTGGCTGCAAAATCGACCCGAAATACGGTAAATTGCCCCTGAATCCGTTTTTTATGTTCGGTCGGTTTTAACTCCAGCGACTCAATCGGCTGGTTGATAATTTTCGATAGTAGCAGTTTGGCGATACGAAGATCGTCCAATAGATATCTAAAGACGACATCATACATCGGGTTAGCAACTTTCATTGTCTATCTCTCCTCTCTAACTCACTTTAAAACTCGCTTGGGGGGAGATTTGCTCTCCATAAATATCAAGGCGCTATTGCAAAAGCCCTAGAACCTGCCTCGCCTCCTGCTCGCTCATGCCGGAGGCTGTCAATACGGCCACTGCTTTGGCAAGGGCGCTCTCCTTTTTGGCAAGGGCACTCTCCTTTTCGGCAAGGGCACTCTCCTTTTCGGCAAGGCACTATCTTTCACTGCGAGCACACTTTTCTGTTCATTGATGATTTTACCTTGCTCCTCCAGCGCCCTCTCTTGCTCATCTAGCGCCTTCCCCTGCTCATCTAGCACCTGCTCCTGCATAAATATCTTCCGCTCTAGGGACTCTAGCTCATCAAGCACCTCATCCTCTAGCTCCATCAGCTCCGAGACATCCTCTTCGACTATTGCCTGTCGCAGCCGCCGCACGACTCTACGAAACTCTTTGGGATAGTCAGCTTCGTCTAACTCCAGATAGTGGCGACTATTGGCGAGCTGCTGACTCTGATCGAAGATACTCAGCAGCACCTCTAGCTCATTGCGCCGCTTCTGCTTTAGCTGGGGGATCTGAACAATATAGCTGTCGTGGCTTAGGCTCTCGATAAATAGCTCTTTTTTTTCTAGCTCTTTTTCGGTCGCAGAGTCGATATAGCGCCGCTCTACTCTCACCACTGGGCTATCGGTATGCGCTAGTGTGTGGCCGAGAAAGTAGATGCAGATAATCGGTAGTGGCTCACTCTTTTCACCCTTTTGATAGACATTGTTCTTATCCTGATAGTGGCTGCCGAGATATTTGCGAAAGCGCATAATGTCGGTCGGTAGTTTCGCTTTTTGAATCTCTATCAGCACTAGCTTTTCATTACCCTCTTTTTGGCGAATTTTGGCTGCAAAATCGACCCGAAATACGGTAAATTGCCCCTGAATCCGTTTTTTATGTTCGGTCGGTTTTAACTCCAGCGACTCAATCGGCTGGTTGATAATTTTCGATAGTAGCAGTTTGGCGATACGAAGATCGTCCAATAGATATCTAAAGACGACATCATACATCGGGTTAGCAACTTTCATTGTCTATCTCTCCTCTCTAACTCACTTTAAAACTCGCTTGGGGGGAGATTTGCTCTCCATAAATATCAAGGCGCTATTGCAAAAGCCCTAGAACCTGCCTCGCCTCCTGCTCGCTCATGCCGGAGGCTGTCAATACGGCAACGGCTTTGGCAAGGGCGCTCTCCTTTTTGGCAAGGGCACTCTCCTTTTCGGCAAGGGCATTCTCCTTTTCGGCAAGAGCGCTATCTTTCACTGCGAGCACACTTTTCTGTTCATTGATGATTTTACCTTGCTCCTCCAGCGCCCTCTCTTGCTCATCTAGCGCCTTCCCCTGCTCATCTAGCACCTGCTCCTGCATAAATATCTTCCGCTCTAGGGACTCTAACTCATCAAGCACCTCATCCTCTAGCTCCATCAGCTCCGAGACATCCTCTTCGACTATTGCCTGTCGCAGCCGCCGCACGACTCTACGAAACTCTTTGGGATAGTCAGCTTCGTCTAACTCCAGATAGTGGCGGCTATTGGCGAGCTGCTGACTCTGATCGAAGATACTCAGCAGCACCTCTAGCTCATTGCGCCGTTTCTGCTTTAGCTGGGGGATCTGAACAATATAGCTGTCGTGGCTTAGGCTCTCGATAAATAGCTCTTTTTTTTCTAGCTCTTTTTCGGTCGCAGAGTCGATATAGCGCCGCTCTACTCTCACCACTGGGCTATCGGTATGCGCTAGTGTGTGGCCGAGAAAGTAGATGCAGATAATCGGTAGTGGCTCACTCTTTTCACCCTTTTGATAGACATTGTTCTTATCCTGATAGTGGCTGCCGAGATATTTGCGAAAGCGCATAATGTCGGTCGGTAGTTTCGCTTTTTGAATCTCTATCAGCACTAGCTTTTCATTACCCTCTTTTTGGCGAATTTTGGCTGCAAAATCGACCCGAAATACGGTAAATTGCCCCTGAATCCGTTTTTTATGTTCGGTCGGTTTTAACTCCAGCGACTCAATCGGCTGGTTGATAATTTTCGATAGTAGCAGTTTGGCGATACGAAGATCGTCCAATAGATATCTAAAGACGACATCATACATCGGGTTAGCAACTTTCATTGTCTATCTCTCCTCTCTAACTCACTTTAAAACTCGCTTGGGGGGAGATTTGCTCTCCATAAATATCAAGGCGCTATTGCAAAAGCCCTAGAACCTGCCTCGCCTCCTGCTCGCTCATGCCGGAGGCTGTCAATACGGCAACGGCTTTGGCAAGGGCGCTCTCCTTTTCGGCAAGGGCACTATCTTTCACTGCGAGCACACTTTTCTGTTCATTGATGGTTTTATCTCGCTCCTTCAGCGCCCTCTCTTGCTCCTCCAGCGCCCTCTCTTGCTCATCTAGCGCCTTCCCCTGCTCATCTAGCACCTGCTCCTGCATAAATATCTTCCGCTCTAGGGACTCTAGCTCATCAAGCACCTCATCCTCTAGCTCCATCAGCTCCGAAACATCCTCTTCGACTATTGCCTGTCGCAGCCGCCGCACGACTCTACGAAACTCTTTGGGATAGTCAGCTTCGTCTAACTCCAGATAGTGGCGACTATTGGCGAGCTGCTGACTCTGATCGAAGATACTCAGCAGCACCTCTAGCTCATTGCGCCGCTTCTGCTTTAGCTGGGGGATCTGAACAATATAGCTGTCGTGGCTTAGGCTCTCGATAAATAGCTCTTTTTTTTCTAGCTCTTTTTCGGTCGCAGAGTCGATATAGCGCCGCTCTACTCTCACCACTGGGCTATCGGTATGCGCTAGTGTGTGGCCGAGAAAGTAGATGCAGATAATCGGTAGTGGCTCACTCTTTTCACCCTTTTGATAGACATTGTTCTTATCCTGATAGTGGCTGCCGAGATATTTGCGAAAGCGCATAATGTCGGTCGGTAGTTTCGCTTTTTGAATCTCTATCAGCACTAGCTTTTCATTACCCTCTTTTTGGCGAATTTTGGCTGCAAAATCGACCCGAAATACGGTAAATTGCCCCTGAATCCGTTTTTTATGTTCGGTCGGTTTTAACTCCAGCGACTCAATCGGCTGGTTGATAATTTTCGATAGTAGCAGTTTGGCGATACGAAGATCGTCCAATAGATATCTAAAGACGACATCATACATCGGGTTAGCAACTTTCATTGTCTATCTCTCCTCTCTAACTCACTTTAAAACTCGCTTGGGGGGAGATTTGCTCTCCATAAATATCAAGGCGCTATTGCAAAAGCCCTAGAACCTGCCTCGCCTCCTGCTCGCTCATGCCGGAGGCTGTCAATACGGCCACTGCTTTGGCAAGGGCGCTCTCCTTTTTGGCAAGGGCACTCTCCTTTTCGGCAAGGGCACTCTCCTTTTCGGCAAGAGCGCTATCTTTCACTGCGAGCACACTTTTCTGTTCATTGATGGTTTTATCTCGCTCCTTCAGCGCCCTCTCTTGCTCCTCCAGCGCCCTCTCTTGCTCATCTAGCGCCTTCCCCTGCTCATCTAGCACCTGCTCCTGCATAAATATCTTCCGCTCTAGGGACTCTAGCTCATCAAGCACCTCATCCTCTAGCTCCATCAGCTCCGAGACATCCTCTTCGACTATTGCCTGTCGCAGCCGCCGCACGACTCTACGAAACTCTTTGGGATAGTCAGCTTCGTCTAACTCCAGATAGTGGCGACTATTGGCGAGCTGCTGACTCTGATCGAAGATACTCAGCAGCACCTCTAGCTCATTGCGCCGCTTCTGCTTTAGCTGGGGGATCTGAACAATATAGCTGTCGTGGCTTAGGCTCTCGATAAATAGCTCTTTTTTTTCTAGCTCTTTTTCGGTCGCAGAGTCGATATAGCGCCGCTCTACTCTCACCACTGGGCTATCGGTATGCGCTAGTGTGTGGCCGAGAAAGTAGATGCAGATAATCGGTAGTGGCTCACTCTTTTCACCCTTTTGATAGACATTGTTCTTATCCTGATAGTGGCTGCCGAGATATTTGCGAAAGCGCATAATGTCGGTCGGTAGTTTCGCTTTTTGAATCTCTATCAGCACTAGCTTTTCATTACCCTCTTTTTGGCGAATTTTGGCTGCAAAATCGACCCGAAATACGGTAAATTGCCCCTGAATCCGTTTTTTATGTTCGGTCGGTTTTAACTCCAGCGACTCAATCGGCTGGTTGATAATTTTCGATAGTAGCAGTTTGGCGATACGAAGATCGTCCAATAGATATCTAAAGACGACATCATACATCGGGTTAGCAACTTTCATTGTCTATCTCTCCTCTCTAACTCACTTTAAAACTCGCTTGGGGGGAGATTTGCTCTCCATAAAATATCAAGGCGCTATTGCAAAAGCCCTAGAACCTGCCTCGCCTCCTGCTCGCTCATGCCGGAGGCTGTCAATCGTGTAGAGGCGGGGGAGGACTTATGACGCAATTCACTGTCCGGGGTATAGTTATGATAGCGGCTACAGTGGATCAGCGTCTGCCCAATTAACGCACCCGGAACTAGCCACCACCGATTCATCACCCACTCCTATCATCGACAAACATGACTGCCGGAGTAACTAGGCGAGTAAACCGCATCGTTCACCTCCGCCACTGACTCAGCTCCATCTATGGCTAACAGCCCCACACACTCACCAAACGGCACGGCCAGTGCCAAATCTTCTCCTCCCACGAGGTGGTCGCATCGCGGTCAAAAATCACCAAATGGCTCTCCTCCGCGCCACACTTATCACTGTAGTCGAGGGTCTGTGCTATCCCCTCCTCCACTATCTTCTCCAGTGATCCGTGCAAAATCTTTAGCTCTATCACCACAATCTGTACCTCCTGCCACTGGCCGTTATGTTCTCTCACCGGCCACTCGATGAGCAGGTCGGTACGACGCCGTCCGAGCGCATAGTCGCGGTTAATCCGTCCGCCGCCATTAATAATGCGCTGTAAAAACGCCTGCATCAGTAGCTGTGGCCCCGCCTCTTTGTAGGCAAAGCGCTGTAGCCAGCTTTCGGAGTTCTGCCGAAAATATAGCCGGTGCGCAGCTGGCGTAGCAGTGACACCAGGGTATCGCCGATGAGTGCATCAACTTCATCCAGTAACAGGACAATCGGTTTATCAGAATTGAGGTTCCACTGTTCCAGCAGATTAAACACCATCCAGTGATTGTCTCTATCTGACTGACTCTCAAACCATTGTATTAATTCGCTATTTTGGTGGTAGAGTCGTGCCGCCCTGGCGATGGCATTACAGATAGTACGATTACCCAAACTCACCTGATTGCGTGCTGTCTGTGCCGCTTCGATATTGACATAGAGCGCCAGATAGCGTCCCTCTTGATTGAGGGCTGTGACCATCTCCATCAGTGCCGTAGTCTTACCGGTTTGGCGCGGTGCGTGGAGCAGAAAATATTTCTGCCGCTCAATTAAGACTCGAACCTCCTCCCAATCAAATCGCTGAAATGAGGCAATCAGATAGTGCATATCGGCCTTCATCGGCCCTTCGGTGTTAAAAAATTTTTCCATTAGTTTGCTCGTTCAGCCATAACGAGTAAAGCCGGACTCTAAGCCTGTGCTAGCGATGGCGGCACACACGAAACGATGAACAAGGCTGGGGCTAAAGCGACAACTCCGCCTCAATTCGCGCTAGCGCCTCTAATGGCTCCTCTGCCGCTGTAATCGGCCGCCCTATCACCAAATAGCTACTCCCTAGCGCTACCGCCTGCTGTGGCGTGGTAATGCGGCTCTGATCATCTTTCGATGCCCAAAGTGGTCGAATGCCGGGAGTGACCAGCAAAAATGACTCTCCCCGCTGCCGACGCAGCTCTGCCACCTCTTTAGGCGAACAGACCACCCCATCCAAGCCACTCTCGGCGGCTAGGGCGGCCAGATGGCTCACCTGTGCTGCCACAGAGCGCTCGATGCCAATGTGTGCCAGATCGCTATCGGTCAGGCTGGTTAACACCGTCACCCCTACCAGTTTCGGTGGCTCTGCGACTGTCGCTAACGCATCGGCTGCCGCCTGTAGCATCTTGATACCGCCGCTACAGTGGACATTAACCATCCACACCCCCAAACTAGCCGCCGCCCGACAAGCTCCAGCGACAGTATTAGGAATATCGTGATATTTGAGATCGAGAAAGATCTCAAACCCCTGCCGCTGCAACTGCTCTAATAGCCGCGGTCCGGCTAGAGTAAAGAGCTCTTTGCCCACCTTTAAGCGGCAACGACTCGGTTCGAGTCTAGCACTCAGCGCTAGCGCCGACTCGGCATCGGGGTAATCTAGGGCGACAATCACTCTGGTTTCACTTCTCACATGAGACTCCTGACAGTTAACATTAATGTAATGGCAACCGGCGCCCCTCTGCCTATCCCCCTGTTTTTGGGGCTATTATAGCGACTGTAGATAGCGTTCAAGCGCCACTCTAGTCTCAGCATAGGCGTGCTGTAACGACTTAAAGTGGGTGGCAACCGCCTCCTCTCCCTGCTCATAGTCGAAATCCTCCAACTCTTCAGCTAGTTCAGCGACCCGAAGTGCGCCGACCATACGGGCCGGCGACTTCATTTTGTGGCCTAAAGAGGCCAACTCCTGCCACGATTTTGACCCAAATGCCTGCTCCATTCGCAACAGAGTATCGCTACTGGTGCGCAAAAAGGTCTCACTATAGCGACGAATCCGTTCGGTTTTACCGCGAGCTACCTGCTGTAGCACACTCCATTCGACTATCGCTTCGCCACTCGTCATACTCTCCTCCCGCAGCTCCTGTGGTGGTGATGGCGTAGGGGGGTGATCTCTTGTTGGGAGCGGTTTCTCTCTCCTGTCAAGACGCTGCGCTAAAAAAGCGATCAACTCCTCCGGATTGAAAGGTTTGGTAATAAACTCATTCATGCCGGCAGCAAGACAGTTATTCTTCTCTTCTAGGGTCGCATTGGCCGTCATGGCAAACACCGGCACCGATGAGAACGGCAGCGCTAACTGCCGAATACGACGGGTCGCCTCTAGTCCATCCATACCCGGCATCTGCACATCCATTAATACCACATCGAAGGGCTCTTTCGCTCCACGCAATAACTGTAGTGCTTGATGGCCATTTTCAGCGATGATCACCTCGGCCCCCTCCTCCTCCAGCAACTCTTGGGCAAACTGCTGGTTAAATTCGTTATCCTCTGCTAGTAGCAGCCGCAACCCATGTAGTCGATGCCGCCACTCCCTCGCCTGCACACTTAAGTAATCACTACCAATAGCCGAAGAGTCCAGTTGTTGTAACTGTACCGTAAACCAAAATAGGCTCCCTTGGCCAACCTCACTCTCAACGCCAATGTCGCCCCGCATCAGTTGCACTAGATTATAACAGATTGCCAGCCCTAGCCCCGTCCCCCCAAAGCGACGACTAGAGGAGCTATCTCCCTGTTTGAACGGCTGAAAAAGATGGCGCTGCTGCTCACGAGTCATTCCCATCCCGCTATCTTTGACGCTAAATTTAAGTTCAACCCATTTTTCATCCCCACTCGGAGCGGCTTGCAAGGTCACTCTCACCTCAATACCGCCCTCTTCGGTAAATTTCAGCGCATTACTAACCAAATTGATTAAAATCTGATCCAACCGTAACGGATCGCCACAATAGACATGCAGCTCCCCGGATGGCTGAATTACCTCAAAATTGAGCTGTTTATCCTGCATCGGTTCATAAAAGAGCGCCTCAACCTTATGCAGCAACGATTCGAGGCGGAAGGGGATATTCTCTAGCTCCAGTTTATCGGCCTCGATTTTAGAAAAATCGAGAATATCGTTAATTAACTGCAAAAGATGTTCGCCTGAGAGTTTAATCTTCTGCAAATACTCCTGTTGTCTAGGGGTCAGTTCGGTACGCAAAGTAAGGTGAGTCATACCGATAATAGCGTGCATCGGGGTGCGAATCTCATGGGTCATATTGGCTAGAAAGTCACTTTTTGCCCGATTTGCCTCCTCGGCAGCATCCTGAGCTCGCCGTCGCTCCGAGTCGATACTCTTTTGGGCAGTAATATCGCTAATAACCCCTAGATAGCTCTGCCCTAACGACTCATCTAGCTGTAGCTGGTGGATATAGACCGCTACATCAAACAGCGTCCCATCGCGCCGCTGCGCTTTGAGCTCGCGTCGGACATCTAACATGGCCGCCCCGCCCTTCTTAGCATATTCTAGGAGCGATAACCGCTGATCTTCTTGCTCCTCCACCGGTAACAGCAGCGCGACATCAGCCTTGAGAAGTTCGGCTTCACTATAGCCAAACAGTCGGGTAACCGCCTGATTAACCATTAAAATATGGCCGTGACTATCGATCTGCACCAGCGCATCGTTCATCGATTGCAAAATCGCCCGTAGCTGCTCCTCCCGCTGACTTAAATCACGAGTGCGGTGCACCACCTGCTGCTCCAACTCCTTGCGAATCGCTATCTCAGCCCGCTGCTGTTCGGTGATATCGCGCTGCACGGCCAGATAGTGGACAATCTCCCCCTGCTCAATAATCGGGGTGATACTCACCAAATCGGTAAAGACCTCCCCCTGCCACGAGCGATTCTGTAACTCCCCCTGCCACGGCTTGCCGGCTTTTAGTTGAGACCACATCTGCCGATAGGTCTCTTTTGGCGTTAAACCGGCGCTCTGTATCGACGGCGTTTTACCTATCACCCCGCTCTGTTCAAGACCAGTTTTATAGCTAAAGGCCTCATTGACAAACTCAATCCGCCCCTCAGGGTCGGTAATAATCACCGTCTCAAAACTTTGGTTAATCGCCTGATGCAGCATCCGATTGCGCTGCTGTTCAGTATTTAATCGCTGGTAAGGCTCGGTCACTGTGGTGGCAAATATCGCCCGATAGATAAAGGCAAAGGCGGCAAATTTATAGAGGTGCCCTACCATGTTATCGATATCATTAATCTGACCATATTGGGTAAAAAAGAGCTCTGCCACAGCCTGCATTATGGCAGCTAACGCGACCCAGTAGAGCGTCTGCGGCCCATCGCCCCTCTCCACTCGCCGCACTAGTTGTAGCGCGGCTAGGAGGTAGAGCGCGATTAATAGATACTCATAACCGATTTTAAACCAAGTCAACCCAGTGCCGGGCACAAAGGTATCGGGAAAATAGTCCAGATAGTTAATCACCACACAGCAAAATAGCGTAGCGAGCAGCGGTGCTAAGATGTAGAAGCTGCCGATACGCTCCTGCACGAGGCGGTGCCAGTGGAGTAGGCCACTCCAGGCCAACAGCAGCAGCACCACCGCCTCCACCGTTCGCGCTAGCAACCAAAAGGCGATCGCCTTTTCAGCACTGTTAGCGTTGATAAAGCCGCTAAGGCCGACATAGGAGAGCAGGTGGAAGCTATCTAGTAGCCCCACCAGCAGCATCCCCGCCCCCAGCAGCGGCAGATGGATATCTTTGCTCTGATGCCTCAATCCCCAAGCGAGTGCGACAATACTGACGGCGACCGAGATCGCCGCAATCTCTAGCAGCGCATGCACTGCACTATAGTACTGCGCGGGAATCGTCGCCTGCGGTAACGGCAATAGCAGCAGTACCACTGCCAACAGTAGTAACGGTACAACCCAGTACAGCGCCCCCTGCTGTATCAGAAAAGGGTACAGCGGGGAGTTGCGGTTAATCACAAAGGCTACCGTAGAGAGTCAAACTCCCCCCCCTAGCCCAAAAAATGGAGCGCAACAGCGGTTCCAATACCGATAATCGCGGCTGCGGCGGCAAAGAGGCCAATTTTGGCCGATAGCGGTGCCAGACGCTGCTCTATCCGCACTTCGAGTCGGGCAATGAGCTGTTCCGCCTCACTATTCGCAGCGGCAATCGCCTGCTGCGATATCGTCTGTGACGCTTGGGTAATCTCTTCGGCTACCGCCTGTTTCGCCTCTAAGCTGGCCACCTCCAGCGCTTTTAGTTCGGCACTCTGCTTTGCCGCCGTGATAGCCTCACGACTAATCGCCCCACTATCGACCACCGGTATCGCCTTAAGCTGCTGCTGTAGCGCCGCGACCCCCTGCTTTAATTGACTCTGTAGCTGCGCTAACTGCTGCTGCCACTGTGCACTCAGCGCTTCACTATCGACCGTCGGCACCGCAGCTAGCTGCTGTTCTAGCCCCGCAACGGCTGTTTGGAGCTGCTGCTGCCACTGTGCACGGTTCGACTCGATCGCCTCGCCCATCGCCGTCTCAAGCTGCTGCCGCCATCCTATCAATTTCTGCTCTAGCTCCCCCTGTAGCTGCTGTTGCAGGGGTTGCAGCGCCTGATTGACCACCGCTAATATCTGAGGTTGGCTCTCATGGTGCTGCTGTAGCTGATCTAGTCGGGAGGCGAGTTCGGACACGGCGCGAGTTACCGCAGCGCTAATCAGCGGCTCTAGCGCCTCAGTGTCGATAGTAGGTTCGCTCTCTAGCTCAACTGTTTCGAGAGGGCTCTCGGCTGCGGGCACGGCTAGCTGTGTGCTACACTGCTGCAATAGCTGCTGCAACGGCTCGAGTTGTGCCGGTTTAAGTAGCACCCCAACCGCCCCCGCCTGCTCGGCCTGCTGCTGATACTCCTCCCCCTCATGCGAGGTACACATAATAATCGGGATATCGGCCAACGCACTATCGGCCTTAATCGCCGCCACAGTCGCAAGGCCATCCATCCCCGGCATCATGTGATCCATGAAGATGAGCTCCGGCCGCTGCTGCTGCAATAGCTGTAACGCCTCCTCTCCCGATTCGGCCATTTCAGCCGAAATTCCCTCTTTTTTTAACAAGTTACGCAAAAAAAAGCGTGCTGATTTTGAATCATCCACCACCAATGCTGTTGAAAATGCCATGCGACCGCTCTCCTAATAATTGTCACGACTCATCTTCTGTTACGCCAAAGGAAGGGGCTATCGTAACCGTTATACCTGCTCACTGCCACTATATTATGAGCAGTTCAGGTCGGTTTAGCCGCACGGTGTGGGCTAGAAGCCGGTTTCATTCGGCACCTCCCCCCTAATCTCCTCTATTTAATTTGCATTCTAAATATTAGTGTGCGAGTCTATGGCGCTCTTTTTTAACCCCATAGCCGTTAGCCTCCCGCCACAGTTATTGAGGGCGAGAGCAGGGCTAATTAACCAAACATTGAGGAGTCGCCTATGAGTGATGAAGCTAGTGATAACGCTTTTGCAACCGATTATGAGTTAGGGCAGGATAATTTGCGCGTGCTAGGCATGGACATCCATAACCCTGTCTTTTTTATTAGTGCACTACTTATTTTAACTTTTGTGATCGGCACGCTGCTCTTCCCCACCAACGCCAATGAGATGTTAAATGGCGTTAAGGGGTGGTCAATCGATAACTTCGACTGGCTCTTCATCTGGGGAGCTAATCTGTTTGTCCTCTTTTGTGTTGCACTTATCTTTCTGCCGGTGGCTAAGATTCGCATCGGTGGCCCCGATGCTGTACCGGAGTTCTCTACCCTCTCTTGGTTTGCGATGCTATTTGCTGCCGGCATGGGTATCGGCCTCATGTTCTGGAGTGTGGCGGAACCGGTCGCCTACTACACCGACTGGTGGGGAACACCACTCAATATCGCACCTAATACCCCAGAGGCGGCTCATGCGGCGATGGGGGCAACGATGTTTCACTGGGGCTTCCACCCTTGGGCTATCTACGGTGTGGTGGCGCTGGCACTCGCCTTCTTTACCTACAACAAGGGGCTGCCACTGACGATTCGCTCCGCCTTTTTCCCTATTTTAGGCGATAGAGTCTGGGGGTGGCCAGGCCACCTTATCGATCTAGTTGCGGTTCTGGCGACTATCTTCGGCTTGGCCACTTCGCTCGGCCTCGGCGCTAAGCAGGCGGCAGGCGGATTAGAGTTTCTGTTCGATATTCCGAACCAAATTAATACCCAAATTGCGATTATTGTCGGTGTGACGGTCGTTGCCATCTTCTCTGTTGTGCGAGGGGTCAATGGTGGGGTAAAAATACTTAGTAATATCAATATGATAATTGCTCTTGCACTACTGCTATTTGTGATCTTTTTTGGGCAGGGGTTGGCGATTTTCGCCACTTTGTTTGATACCACGACCGCCTACCTTGGGCAGATTTTGCCGCTCAGTAACTCCTTCGGCCGTGAAGATGATAAATTCTTCCACGACTGGACGGTATTCTACTGGGCATGGTGGATCTCTTGGTCACCTTTTGTCGGCATGTTTATCGCCCGTATCTCTAAAGGACGCACAGTGCGTGAGTTTATGGTTGCGGTGCTGCTAGTGCCGACGGCTGTCACGCTACTCTGGATGTCAACCTTTGGTGGCACAGGGCTACAGCAGGTGCTCAATGGTGTCGGCGAGCTGGCTAACGGCCTCTCTAGCGTCCCGCTGGCGATGTTCCAGATGCTGGAAAATCTCCCTCTGGCAGGGATTACCTCATTTGTCGGCATTGTGTTGGTGCTCATCTTTTTTGTCACCTCTTCCGACTCCGGCTCGCTGGTCATCGATAGCATTACCTCCGGTGGGAAGATAGATGCGCCGGTAGTACAGCGCGTCTTTTGGGCCATCATGGAGGGACTCATTGCTGGGGCGCTGCTCTTCGGGGGCGGTACCGAGGCGTTAAAAGCGCTGCAGGCGGGGGCGATTAGCGTCGGACTCCCCTTTACATTGGTGCTCATCGTGATGTGTATCAGCCTCTATAAAGGGCTAAGAACCGAGGTGTAACGAGAGCAGTTGCGGCAGAATCTGCCGTAGCTGCAAGCGCCAGTTATCTGGCTCGATACCAAAAGTTTGTCGTAGCAGCGTCCCTTCGAGACGGGAGTTCGCAGGTCGCTTCGCAAGGGTGGGATACTCTGCTGTGGTAATCGCCGTCACATCGACAGCTCTCGCCCCCCCCTCCCCTGCGGTAGCGGCTTGAATAATCTCTTTAGCAAAACCGTGCCAAGTCGTATAGGGTAGCCCCGAAAAGTGGTAAGTTCCCCACGGTAAGGCACCCTCGCTATGGTAGCGCTCAACCAGTATCAGCAGCGTAGAGGCGATACCGGCCGCCGAGGTCGGCCCTCCCCACTGATCAGCGACGACCCGTAATTCGGAACGAGTTTGCGCCAATCTCAGCATGGTTTTGACAAAATTTTGCCCCTCAAGCCCAAACACCCAACTAGTGCGCAAAATAATATGTTTAGCTAGCTGCTGCCGCACTAGCACCTCCCCCTCCCACTTGCTCTGCCCATAGACACCGAGCGGAGCGACGGGATCGGTTTCGAGATAGGGCTCGCTGCTGCTCCCATCAAAGACATAGTCGGTAGAGATATGCAGTAGCGGAATATCGCGACTATGGCAAAGATGGGCTAACTGCCCTACCGCATCTCGATTGAGAGCAAAGGCGGCCTCCATGGCCTCCTCCGCCTTATCGACAGCGGTATAGGCCGCCGCATTGATCACTAGATCAGGCTTATGCTGCTCCAGTCCCTCCTCCAACGCGAGCGTATCACACATATCCAGTGCTGGACGCCCTAGAGCGATCAACTGATGGGGGCTCTGTCGGCCCTGCCGTTGCAGTTCGCTAGCGACCTGACCGCTAGCCCCAGTTACCACAATCTTCATCTTAACTCCTGCTTGGTAGTGATCCTGATTCCATCTTACACACAGAGAAAATCTCACACAACGGTTGCGGCCATCGGCGCTGCGAGTAATAATGGTCGGCAATAGACAATAAACATGGAGTAGGAGGAACACCATGCCTAAATTATCCCTCTCTCGCTGCCTAGCAGCACTCACCACACTGCTGCTACCGTTAGCCGCTATGGGTGAAATCAATACCCGCAGTCTCGCGGACAATAACGCCGCTGAGATAGAACAAGCGATTGAACTTAGTAGTGATCTTGTTGCCGGCGAAGCGCTCTTCTCCGCCGTCTGCGCCCGCTGCCACATCGATACCGGTCGTGGCATGGTGCCGGGCTTTGCCCGTCTGCGCCCCCCGGGCTACTTTCCCCAACTCGCCGGCCAGCACAAAAATGTGTTAATCAAACAGCTAGCCGATATTCGCGCCGGTAATCGCGACAACCCGACCATGTACCCCTACACGCTAAGTAAATATATTGGCGGCCCCCAAGATATTGCCAATGTGACCGGCTACATCGCCAGCCTCACCCCCCATCCAAACAATGAGCAGGGGTTTGGCAACGATCTACCGCACGGCGAAGCGCTCTATAAGAGAGAGTGCGCCGAGTGTCACGGCGACTATGGCGAGGGGAGTAACGACAAGTTCTACCCTCGTATTCAGGGACAGAACTACACCTATCTGCTACGACAGATGCTCTGGATTCGGGACGGTAAACGGCGCAATGCCAACGAGAAGATGGTGCGCCAAATTCAAAATTTCAGCTACGCCGATACCCAAGCGGTTATCGACTATACCTCGCGACTACCCGAACCGCCCAAGGATGATATTTTTCGCTAACTCTTGCTACCCCCTAACTCTAATTTTGTGGAGCTTTCTGACATGACCCTCTCTCTCTCACGCCCCCTTACCTCTCTGCTACTGCTCCTGTTTACGCTAAGCGCTGCTGCTGCCGCTCCCCAAGATCAGGCGCTGCTCGAAGCGGTAGCGGCTGACGACCTTAGCCAAGCAAAACAGCTGCTCGAAAGCGGTGCTGATCCTAATGCCGAGAGCCAATATGGCACCTTTGCGCTAGTCTTTGCGGCAGAACATGACAACATCGCCATGGCACAGCTACTACTAGAGTATGGCGCTCGCGCCGATGTTAAAACCAGCGACGGCTTTACCCCGCTAATTGCCGCCGCCGAACAGGGCGATGTCGAGCTAACCTCACTGCTACTAGAGCACGGTGCGAACCCCCACACCAAAACTCGCAAGGGCAAGGATGCGTTTATGTATGCTGTACAGGCGGGATTTGAAGATGTTTTAGCGATGTTAATCGGCTATGGAGCTAACATTAATACCTCAGATCGCGATGGCAAAACCTCGCTTATGGTCGCCATTGAGAGTAGCCAGTTCCATATTATGCAGATGCTACTCATGGCCGGTGCCGATACTCATATCGAGAGCAGTAACGGCACCACGCCCTTAATGATGGCGGCAGACAAAGAGGATCCTGCCTATGTCGAGGCGCTACTACTGCGGCAGGCCGATCTTCACGCCACAGATGAGAGTGGTGCCACCCCGCTCCATATCGCCGCATCAAGCGGCCATAGCGCCGTTATCGCAACCCTGCTCCAACAGGGTGCCTCTATCGATAAACTCGATAACGATAACTGGTCACCGTTAATGGCCGCTGCCTTTAATGGCCATGTTCAGTGTGTCA
Source organism: Ectothiorhodospiraceae bacterium BW-2 (assembly GCA_008375315.1). Taxonomy (NCBI): domain Bacteria; kingdom Pseudomonadati; phylum Pseudomonadota; class Gammaproteobacteria; order Chromatiales; family Ectothiorhodospiraceae; species Ectothiorhodospiraceae bacterium BW-2. The sequence continues at coordinate 729,049 of CP032507.1, forward strand.
CCCTGCTACTAGAGAGCGGTGCCAATCGGCAGCTACGCAACAACACCGGCAAATCGGCCGCCGATTTAGCGCGTCTAGCCCAAAAACGCACCCGCCATGACAGTCAGCACTATCAAGAGCTAGAGCAGATAGTTAAACAACTCTCCTCCTCTTAAATCTCAGCCCTTCACGGTTACATTGAAGGCGCAGATCATCCCCAATCAGATAGAGGCACGGCAGGGTAAACAGAATCAGCACAGTTGACACCAGCAGACCAAACCCAAGGCTAACCGCCATCGGGGTTAAAAAGGCGGTCTGATCGGTGGCAAAGAAGATCAAAGGCGACACGCCTAAAAAGGTGGTCATTGAGGTGAGAATAATCGGCCTAGCTCTGATCCGCCCCGCCTCAAGCAGCGCCTCAAACCGAGGGTGGCCTTCACGACGGTAGCGGTTCACAAAATCGATCAAGATTAGCGAGTCGTTAACCACAATACCGGCTAACGCCAAAAAGCCTATCATCGACAGAAACTGTAAGTTTAGATCGAGCAGCCAGTGGCCCATCACCACCCCAATCATGCCAAAGGGGATCGCCACCATCACCACCAGCGAATCGAGCAGCGAGTTAAACAGCGCCGTCAAAATCACAAATATCAGCAGCAGCGCAATCAGTAGCGCCAGCCCCATATCACGCATCGACTCCCCCGCTGCCCGCTTCTCGCCCAACCACTCGACCTTGAGATCGGGATGTCGTTGCTGTAGCGTCTCGACATAGCGCTCAATCTGTTCGGTCACCTGAAGCGGCGTCGCCACCTCGCTATCGACCTCCGCCGTTAGGGTCACCATTCGCGTTGCATTGCGTCGAGTAATATCACTCAAGCCCCGAGTCGCGACCACAGTAGCGACATCTCCCAAAAAGAGCACCCTGCCATCGGCTAGCGTCAAAGGGAGTCGCGCGAGGGCATCGAACTGTTGGCGATAGGTTTCGGCGTAGAGCAGTCGTAGCGCTATCCGCTCCCCTTGATGGTTAACCCGCACCACCTCCTCGCCCTGAAACGCCGCCCGCACCATTGAGGCTAGCTGCTGCTGGGTCAATCCTAACTGCCGCCCGCGCTCATTTAACCGATAGGTGAGCTCCTGCTTACCCTGACGCAGGTTATGGCTCACATCCGAGGTACCAACGAGAGTAGCGATATAGTCGCGCAGCTCATTAGCGAGCGGCTGTAGGGGGAGATCACCACTACCGCTGAGTCCGATCTCGATATCGGCTCCGGCCGGGCCACTGGAGGTTCTGACCACCGCCAACGACTCAATAGCGCTCAGTGGCTGTAGTCGCTGTCGAATCGCGCCGATAACCTCCTCAGCCGTGCGCACACGCTCCCCCGTCGGCGGCTGCCACTGTAGATTGAGCAGCGGAGCTATCCAGCGCTCAACCACCCCCTCCGCCCGCTGCGGCTTAAGATCGATAATGATCTGGATCTGATTCGAACCGAACTGCATCGTATTAAAGCCGACGAAGGTCACCCCGACATTGGTCAATAGACTCGCCAGCTCACTCTGATCCAGTTCAGCCATAATCTGCTGCTCAATCTTAGCCGCTAACCGCTCCGAATCGCTTAAACTGTAGTTAAGCGGCGCTTCGATATTGACAAAAAACTGCCCAGTCGAGACGGTACCAAAGAGCTGAAACGGCAGCCGAGTAGCGGCAAACAGCAGCGCTAACAGCAGCAGTGCGATAGTCGTAACCAACACCAGATAACGGTTTAATAACCCCCACTTTAACAGCGCCAAATAGCGCCGCATCAACCAGCGCCGCTCTTGGCCGCTTCGATTAGGCACCGAGCGAATCCACTCCTTAGCGTGGGAGGGTAAGACCCAAAACGACTCCCACAGCGATCCTAATAGCGCAAAGATAACCACCGCCGGAATCACTGCAATAAAGGCTCCCATCGTTCCCGACACCGTTAGCATCGGCAAAAAGGCGGCAATCGTGGTTGCCGCTGAGGCCATCACCGGCCAGAAGAGCTCCGTCGCCCCTACCACTGCCGCAGTGCGGTGATCAAGCCCCGACTCTAGGTGACGATAAATATTTTCCGTCACAATAATGGCATCATCGACGACCAAGCCTAGCGCAATCAAAAAGGCGAACAGCGATACCATATTGATGCTAAAACCGCTCAGCCACAGCAGCAAAATCGCCACTAAAAAGGCGATTGGAATCCCCACCGCCGTCACCAACGCCACTTGGCCATTGAGAAACAGCCACAGCGATAGCAGCACTAACACCAGCCCCACGACCCCCGAAGCCTTAACGGTATCGAGACGGTTTTTAACATAGACCGATAGATCACTAAAGGTACCCACCTGAATCGTCAAAGGTAGCTGCTGCCGTAGCTGCTGTAGGGTTCGATAGACCGCAGCGGCCACCTCAATCGTTGATCCCGATTCGGTTTTAGTAAGCGTTAAATTGACCGAAGGGTAGCCGTTATATCGCCCTAGTGTTGTCGCCTGCTCCTGTCGGAGTGACAATTTGAGTAGCTGATCCAGCCGCAGATAGCGCCCCTCCTCGCCATGTCGCACCGCAATCGCGCCAATCGCCTCAATATCGGCACCGGTTCCTAGCCCGCGCAGCAGAATGTCGCCCTCGCGCGATTCGATGCGCCCCCCCGGCAGATCGGCCACCGCAGCTACCACCGCCTGTTTAATCTCGGTTAAAGAGATGCCAAATTGAGCCAATTGATAGGGGTCGGCTTCGAGCCAAATTTCGTTCTGTCGTAACCCCGATGCCTCCACAGCCGCCACATCAGGTAGTTGCGCTAACTGCTGCTCGACCCACTCGGCGTACTCGAATAGAGTGTGACGAGCCACCCCACCATAGAGTGCCACGCTAATCACCGGAAAGCGGGTCTGCTGGCGCTGTAACCGGGGTAGTTCGGCCGCAGCAGGGAGATCGTCGAGACGGGAGAGGATAGCCTCAGCATCGCGCACAAACTCGTCAATATCACTCTCCGATGTCAACTCTAGCGTCAGCCGCGATAACCCCTCACTGCTTATTGAGGTGAGACTCTCTATATCGCTCTGCCCATTAAAGGCGCTCTCAAGTGGTATCGTAATCTGCCGCTCTACCTCCTCCGGTGAGGCACCAGCGAAGAGGGTGGTAATCTGCACCCGGGGCTGCTCTGTGGTCGGAAACATCTCCTGCGGCAACTTCTGCCACGCCATAAGACCCGCCACCCCTACTAGCAGTAGCAATAGATTGACTAGCAGCGGCCTATCGATGGCAAAGGCGATTGATGACATAGCTCTCCCTATCCTTACATTGAAGCGTTACGATTACCAAGTGTTTGGCCTATAATGGCACCAATTTAAAGATTGAGGAGGGTCGTTTTGAATAATCTCACCATTAAACAGCGCCTGTGGGGCTTTTTTGGGCTCATACTGCTGCTGTTGCTCATTGTTTCTGCTATCTCTTGGCGGGCATCGACTTCGATTCAGCAGCAGATGTCCCATGTCGTCAACACGATTCAACCGCTAATGCAGGAGGCGATGGCGCTGGAGATCAAGTTGCATAAAACCTCTTCGGCGCTCAACTACTTTCTCAAAAGCGGTATCGACAGCCACCAGCAGATCTACAGCCAGAACCTAGAGCGACTACTAGCTGCCTCTAGCCAGCTAAAACAGCATCAGATCGTTAGCGCCGATCGTGCGCTGCGTGAGCAGGTTGAGGCCATCGACGCCAATATCCAGCGTCTCGCTAGCTACAAGGCGCAACTCATTCGCTACGGTACCCATATGTCGGTCAATATGGCGGCGCTGGAGCTGATGAATGCCAAACTCAACCCACAGCTACTCCCTCTGACCCAAGCCCTGACCGATATGGTGCTGCTGCCGCCCGAAGAGGGGGCGAGTGGTAGCGAACTAGAGCTCTACGCCGAGATACAGCAGCTACGCTACTATATTATTCAAGCGGTCAGCGCCCTGCGTGGCTATATCGGTCTTCGTAGTGAGGCCTTTTTAGCCAATACCTCCTCCTATGTGCAGGAGGTACAACGGCTCCTAGAACAGCTAGATGGCCAGTTCGATGAGATGACATTTGAACAGCAGCTCGGGTTTGAAAAGGTGCTGGAGATCTCCGGCAGCTACTTTACCGATATGTTTGAAGTACTACAGATTCAGCGCAGCGACAAAGCCTATCGCGATGTCTATCTGTTAAAAACCGAGGTCGGCCCCCTGACCTTTGAGACCGAACAGCAGCTCAATCAGCTAGTGGAGCAGATGGAGCGGCAGATGAATCAGGCAAATAGCACCATGGTAGCGAAGGTAATCTCCACCGCCTGGACAGTGATTCTGTTTATGGGGGGGGGGATGGTGCTATTTGGCCTTATCGGCTGGTGGCTCAACTACAGCATCTCTAGCAAAATCGGTCGGGCGGTTGCCGCTATGGAGGAGATCGCCTCCGGCGAAGCGGATCTACAGATGCGCCTTAACGACAGCGGCAGAGACGAACTCGCACGACTAGGCGAGGCCTTTAACCGCTTTTTGCAAAAAATTGCCGCCACCATTATCGAAGTCTCAGCGGGTGTCAGCCGCCTCGATACCGCCACCGGAGGGATGCACCAAATTACCGACCATATTCAGGGGGCGATAGGTCATCAGCAACAGGGGGTACAGCAGATGGTGCACGCCATGGAGCAGATGCTCGACTCCTCTAGTATCGTCTCTAGCAAGGTTGAGCAGGCACTCTCACAGACAAAACGGGCTAGCAGCTCCGCCCACAGCGGTCAGCAGCAGGTGAATCGCACCACCTCAGCGATCAACTCGCTCGTCACCGAAGTGGAGCAGGCCACAGCGGTCATTAATGAACTAGAGCAGGTGTCGCTCCAAATCGGCACAGTGGTGACAACCATTGAGGGGATCGCCGAGCAGACCAACCTACTCGCACTCAACGCCGCCATCGAGGCGGCTCGCGCCGGCGAGCAGGGGCGCGGCTTTGCCGTGGTTGCCGATGAGGTGCGTACCCTCGCTAGCCGCACTCAGGACTCGACCACCGAAATTCAGAGCATGATTAACCGCCTCCAAAGCGCCTCCAATGAGGCGGTTGAGGTGATGTCCAACAATAGCGGCCAAGCAAAAAGTACCGTCACCGAAGCCGAAAATACCCGCCTATCCCTAGAGGAGATCGCCTCAGCCGTCGAGCATATTCGACTGGTCAACCAGGAGATTGGCGAAGCTAACCACTACCAGAACACGATTATCGACGAGGTGAACGCCATCGTTAACCGCCTCCGCTCAGTCGCCGACACCAGCGACAGCAATAAACAGGAGTTAGAGACCGCCACTGTGGAGCTAATTCAGCTCTCCAACCAATTAAAACGATTGGTGGACGGATTTAATCTCTAGTCACTGCGGACGGCAAGGGGGGTAGAGCGGCAGTTGCGGCGAAACGGGAGAGGGGGCGAGCTGTGGCCGCTGCTGTAGCTGTCGCCATAGCAGCTCGCCCCGCTTAGCGCTCCACGCCTCCCCCCGCTGATAGTAGCGTAGCGCGGTTAAACGGACAATCTCCTCCGCGACCGAGTCGGAGGCTCGTAGCGCCATCTCCCCTAGAGAGCGAGGCGGCCTATCGGGTGAGCAGAGTCGTCCCCACAACAGAAGTCCGCGCTCCGCCTGCGCCGGATCGCCACTAACGAGTCGTCGCCGAATCTGCCGTCGCAGAGCGATACCCTCTAGCCATCTAGTCCTAGGAGCGTGGCGGTAGTAGCGGTAGTGTAGCAACCAGAGCAGCAGCGTCACTAACCAGAGCGCCAGCCACAGCACTCCCCCATGACTCAATAGCTCTGCCCAGAGGCTGCTCGGCACCGCCCCTCCGGTACCCATCGCCGCCGCGCTCTCCCCCCCACCGCCACCCTCGATACCCGCCGAATCGTTCGCCGCCTGGGTTAGCGACTGCGAAGCGAGCGCCGGTAACACCTGTAGTCTGCGTGACGGCATAGTGGCCTGCTCTAACTGCCCGCTCTGGCTATTCCACCAGTGGATCACCTGTGCCGGAAAGATTAGCTCCCCCGCCTGTAACGGAATATAGGCGATGCGACCGATACGGCGCGAGATCACCCCCTCATCTCCGATCTGCTGCTCAAACTCGGGCCGATCGGGATAGACCTTCACCTGCTCGGGGTGGCTTAGGGTAATATCGGGCAGCTGGTTTAGCGTCACCCCCTCCGCCTCCAGCACCACGGTACGGGTTAGCGGCTCCCCCACACGAAGCGTCCTCGGCACCTCCCCCCAGTTATCGCTAAAGCTGAGGCGACGAGCCGGTAACCAGACCGAAGTCGAAGAGAGCTCCGGTTGCGCTTTAACCTCCAGCCGCAGCGGCTCAGAGAGGATACGCCTCACCTGCATCTTCTGGTTAAAGAGCTGCAATCCTAGTCTCGAACCGGCAGCCACCATCCCCTCAAACCGAAACGGTTTCAGCTCTAACACCCCCTCCTGCTTAGGAAACAGAGCGTAGCGCTGCTCAATCACCGCATAGCGCTGCTCGCCACGGCGCACCTCATAGCGGCGATCCTCCCCTAAAGGGACTACCTCCGCCTCCCCTTGGGCAAACTCCGGCCGAGTTAGGGTACCATTGCTAATGTTGATAGTACGCAACAATTTTAGCGTCACAACCACCTGCTCCCCGGGATAGAGGGTATCGCGATCACTCTCGACCTCTAGCAGCAGCTCCCCCTGTTGCGCCTCGCTATCGGCGACCCCCTCCCCGATATCGATCACTTTAGCCGGACTATTATCGCGCCCAAAACTGATAGGCGGAATCGTCAACTTGCCACTGCGGTTGGCCATTAGGGTTAAACTCCAAGTGTAGCTCTCGCTCTGGCGTCCATTGACCCACTGCGCCGACATGGCGCTATTGCGCGATAAGATCGAAAAGTCGCGCTGTAACGGAGTGAAATCGGGCTCGCCATCGGGCTCGCCACGACTGGTAAAAGAGAGGGTAAACGACTCATTTAGGCGCAGCGCCTCCCGATCAACCGACACCTCAATCGTCGAGGCCAGCGCCGACACCGTTTTAAACCAGATCACCAAGATCAAGCCTATCTGCCAGAGTAAAGACACTGCACTACCCCCTCTATGACCTCTATCTCTCTATCCATCTCTACCACGGTTGCGGCTCATTAGGTAGCTGACGATAGCGCCGATTGGCCTGATAACCAAATTTTCGCTGTAGCAGCGCCCCTGGATCATCGGGGATCTGCCGCAGCCACTGATTTTGCGGCATTGCAGCGGCATCCTCGACCACCTCCCTCCCTTCGGTCACCGCCGCCTCCCCCTCCTCATCCGCCAGAGCACTCACTCGATCACCCTCCTCCTGAGCCTCACTGTTCGCATCGCCATCGAGCGGCGCCTCCCCTCTGCCACTCTCATCCCCCTCCCCCTGCTCGGCGCTAACGGCTTGATCGCCATCGCCATCGCCTTGATAGCTCTCCGATGAGAGTTGGGTTTGGGTTTGGGTTTCGGTCACCCCCCCCTCTCCCTGAGCATCAGCGCCCTCGCTACTCTCGCCCTTCTCGCCCTTCTCGCCCTTCTCGCCCTTCTCGCCCTTCTCGCCCTTCTCGCCCTTCTCGCCCTTCTCTCCATCCGCTGGCGAGTCTGAATCGTCGTCGGAGGGGGAGGAGCGCGACTCTTGTAGCTGCTGTAGTCGTTCCAGATTATAGCGCCCATCTTCGTGATCTGGCACCTGTTGTAGTAGCTGCTGATAGTGCTGAATCGCCGCCTCAATCTCTCCCGACTGCGCCAAAGCGGTGGCCCGATTATAGAGCCCCATCGGCGAGTTATCCTCACGCCAAGCGTTAAGGCTGCCACTAAAATCGCCTTGGCGATAGCGAGCTACCCCCTGCCAAGCAGGATCGGTAAACAACTCAGCGGCGGCCGCTACCTCTCCCTGCTGGAGTCGCTTCACCCCCTGCTGATTACGGTTATAGAGCCAGTGTGGTAGCTCTAGCGCACTCACTGGCGGCGGCAGCGACGCCCAAAGCAGCGGCACCATGAGCACCATCCAGAGACCACGGCGAAACAGTAGCGCGACCAACGGCAGCAGCAACGGCAGTAACCATACCCCCTCATCTTGCCACGCCTCAAGCGGCTGCTCGCCCTGCGCCACGGTATCCCCCCCTCCATGCAGGCGCAGAGTATTGAGCATCGGCAGATAGTCGCTCTCATCCACCGCTAACGAGACAGCGCGGCCCCCTGCGGCACTCGCTAACTGCTGTAAAGGTCGCCAGTCGAGCCGCCCTAATACAATGTCACCGCGACTATCTTTAAAATAGCCCCCTTCAGGTAGCGGAATCGGTGCCCCTTCGCGGCTACCGATGGCAATAATCCCTAGCGAATAGCCGGCCCGATTGAGTGCCCGCGCCGCCGCTAGACACGCGTCACCACAAGGGCCGTTTAGACCATCGGTTAACAGAATCACCCGCCCGTGGCGAATGGCGGTCTGCTCTAAAAGCTGCTGTGCGACAGGTAGGGCTCGGTAGGGGTGGCTCCCCTGTAGCGGCACAGTGGTGGTATCGAGGCTGTGCAACAGCGCTTTAATCGTCGCCACATCGGTAGTTAACGGGGTCACCACAAACGGCTCGGCAGCGACCACAATCAACCCATTTTGCCCATCGGCATGGCTATTTAGGATATCGATTAACTTAAGTCGCGCCCGCTGTAGCCGACTCGGTTTCACATCGGTCGCCCGCATCGACTGCGACAGATCGAGAATTAACACCAGCGCCGACTGATCTTGCAGCAGCGGCTGCGGCTGCTTCTGCCACGCCGGCCCCGCGAGCGCGATAAGCGCAATAATCGCAATCGCGTTCACGAGCCAACGGAGTGACTGACCATTGGTTGTCGGCAGACTCTGTAGTAGATGAGGTAGCAGCTCGGCATCGCAGTAGCGTTGCCACCCCAGAGATTCGCGACCAAAGCGCCGCCAGAACAGATTGAGACCCAATAGCACGACCAACCCCAACAACCAGTAGGGGCGCAAAAAGTGCAGCGACTCCAGCCACTCCGGCATCATAGCGCCACCTCGCGACTGAAACGGTGCCGCAGCAGCGTTGCCACCCCTAACAGCAGCAGCGCTAACGCCAGCGGCCAGTAGAAGAGCTCTCGTCGTGGACGAAAGTTAAACGCGTCTCGCGCTACCGGCTCCAGTTCATCTAATAGCTGATAGATCTGCTCCAACTCGCCACTGTCGCGAGCACGAAAGTAGCGCCCCCCCGTCAGTTCGGCAATGCGGCGCAGCGTCTTTTCATCCAGATCACGCGATGGATTGATCGTCTGGGTGCCGAATAGGGTTCGCACCTGAAGTCTGTCCGCACCGATGCCGATGGTATAGATAGTCAACCCCTTCTCCGCAGCCACAGTCGCCGCTTGCAGCGGCGAGACCACACCGGCGGTATTGGCCCCATCGGTCATTAGAATCAGTACCGGAATCACCGGCTTACCCGCCTGTCGAGAGGCCTCTAGCCGTTTAATCGCCAATCCAATCGCATCCCCAATAGCGGTCTGATCTCCGGCCATGCCGATCACCGCCTCATCGAGCAGCGTCACCACCGTCTGGCGGTCAAAAGTCAGCGGTGCCTGCACATAGGGGCGCGAACCGAACAGAATCAGCCCAACCCTATCCCCATAGCGGCGCTCGATAAACTCCCCTGCCACCCCTTTCGTGGCACTTAGGCGATCGATCATACGGCCACTCAATTGAAAATCCTCCACCTCCATACTGCCAGAGAGATCGATAGCTAGCAGTAGATCGCGTCCGGTAGCGGGGTACTGCTGCGCCTCCCCTAGCCACTGCGGTCGCATCGCCGCGATAACCAGCGCCAGCCAGCCACACAGCGCCACACCACGACGCCAATAGTCACTACGCCCCACCCATAGCTGCTGCGACTGCTCGACCACCGCCATTTGGCCCAAAAAGGGGACTCTTAGCGCCACACTCGCCTCTGTTCGCACGGGGGGGAGCCACCCATAGATCAGTAGCGGCAGTAGCGATACTATCGCCATCCAAGGCCAAGCCCACTCTAGCTCAAACAGAGTCATGGTCACAGCCGCCCTTTAGTAACTACCTTAGGCTCCACCCCCGCCCCCACTACCTTGCAGGTCAGGCGTTCGACTAGACGGTAGAGTTTAGGCGCAGAATAGCTCACCTCGGTACGAAAGGGGCCATAGGCCAAAATCCGCCCCGCCCCCTGACTAAAATCGTCACTCCCTAGCGCCCGATCGAGACTCTGTAGCCACGCCTCGCCACTTCGGCTAGTCACCGCGCTATAGCCGTAGCGCAACACCATCAGCCGACGACAAAAACGGGAGAGCGCCCGTAGCAGCACCACGCCATCTTGATGGTGACGATAGCTGCGCCAGATCGTCCGTAGCTCCCGCAGCGCCACTCGCTGCCAGTGGCGGCGTCGATAGCCGCGCCAGAGCAGCCCCGCCACGGTGACGACAATAATCATCCCCGCCAATAGCAGCCACCACGCCGGCGCGGGCGGCCACCAAGAGGCCCCCTCTGGCAGATGGATATCTCGTAGTGACAGCGCGTTAAAGTCGGCCATACCCCCCCAAACGGCGATACCAGCTCTGACTGAGTAGGGTCAACGGATCGCTACGGGTATCGCCCCGCAGTAGCGCGATGTCGTAGCGATCTGATAGCTGCTGCAGATAGTCACAACGGTGTTGAAACTGCTGCCGATGGTGCTGACGCAGCCGCTCTGAACCGGTAAAGAGCGATACCACCCGTCGCTGATCGGTCAGCGAATAGTGGCCCGATGGGGGCAGCTCCTGCTCTAGGCGATCATAGAGGTGGATAAAGCGTACCTCGCAGCGGCGCGATAGCTCGCGCAGATGGGGCTCGCACTCCGGCTGTAGCTGCATAAAGTCGCTAATTAGGGTAATTTGGCTACCGGGCGAGGCGACTCGGCGCAGCCGTACCAAAAGGTGCCAAAACGGTAGCGTCGCCTTCGGTTCCGGGCGGGGTAGCTGTTGCCAGACGGGGTGGTTAGCGAGCTGGTAGAGCAGCGCTAAAACGGCCACTCGCCCAAGGCGGGGGCGCACCTCCAGATGTTGTCGTGCCGAAAAGACCACCCCGCCGAGGCGATCACCGACCTGCTGCGCCTGCCACGCCAACATCGCCGCTAAGCGGGAGGCGAGCACCGACTTAAACGAGCCGGTGGTAGCAAAGTGCATCGTCTGCCGAAAATCGACCAGTAGCAGACTCTGCCGCTCCAGCTCTTCGCGAAACAGCTTCGTATGGGGACGGGAGGAGCGGGCGGTCACTCGCCAATCGATAGTACGCACATCATCGCCGGGCATATAGGGGCGCACCTCGGCAAACTCCATGCCTCGACCACGGCGGTTAGAGTGATAGAGACCGGCTCGCGGTGCCAGAAAGAGCGGCGGTTTTTTACCTAACAGCGAGGCCTGATAGCGCAGCCGAATCAGCTCCGCCACCGTAACCGCTACCGGATTTTGGACAGGCGTCACACTTAGCTGCGGCATAAGCGTTAAAACAGCTCCACACTATCGACAGAGGAGGCGTCGTAGTGATGCAGCTCCCCCTGCTCAACCAGCGATTCGTAGTGGCAGAGCCGATTTCGACCGTGCTCTTTAGCGTAGTAGAGCGCCTGATCGGCCTGCTCGACCACATCTTTCGGGTAGTCGTGATCGCCAAAACCGACAAAGCCGATACTGACCGTAATGCGCCCGACCTGGGGAAAGTCGTAGTCGGCCACTTTAGCCCGAAAGCGCTCAAAGACCGACTCAGCATTCGCTCTATCACAGGGAGTTAACACCACAATAAACTCCTCGCCCCCATAACGAAACAGCAGATCATCCTCCCGAAACGATTCCCGCATTAAATTAGCCATTAAAATAAGCACCTCATCGCCATAGAGATGGCCAAATGTGTCGTTTATGCGTTTAAAATGGTCGATATCAACCGCCGCTAGCCAGTGATTTCCCAATGGATAGTGGCGCTTGCCCTGTTCAATACTATCTAGCAGCGGCTGCTCCTGCTCATTGTAGGTCATGATGATGCGGGAGATCTTTTCATCAAAGGTCTTGCGGTTATAGAGCCCGGTGAGGGTGTCGTACTCATTATCGCGCACAATGGCGAGAAAATTGGTGTAGATCGAGAGCACCCCCCGCAAAAAGCGGCTATCCTCGTCACTCATCGCCAGATAGCACTCCAGCTTTAGCAGCCCGACCACAGTGGCATCGACCTCAATTGGAATCACCCATGAGCGAAGCCCATCCTCCCCCACCTCCTCTACCGGCTGGCGGCTCTGAATCGCCGCCACCTCAGTCGTGGTCGCCGGTAAGATATGGTGACGGGTATCGATAACGACCCCCCCTTCATGTCGCCTCTCCAGTACCACCGTCCGCATCAGCGTCTGCTGACGAAAACGGTGCTGACCACTACTAATGGAGGAGATACGGCAGAAGATCAGACGCAGCATCCGAACCTGCTCGCCAATGGCCGCCACCAGGCTCTTCTCCAGCCCCTCTTGGTTACGCGACTCGGTGATATCGACTACGGCAGAAAGAACTTTATCAGCTGACACAGACAGACACTCTAGCAAATAAAACAGTTGAGATAGTGATTCGAAACAAATTGACGCTAATTGGATATATTTCGAGCGCCATTATCCCCTATAATAGGGCGCTACGCCACTAACACCCAATCGGACAAGAGGAATTTCTGATCATGATCGCAATCGGACGACTGCTAACCACACTCCTGCTGCTAACTCTAACCCTACCCCTGCCGCTACTGGCCGACAGTTTCGATTTAAATGTAAACAACAAGGTCGCCCGTTTTGGCTACTCGGTCGATAATATCCCCGCTTTTCAGGGGTTAGGGCTCGATTTTGGCTTTCTCTATGATGACGACTCGAATAAATTGGCCCATTTAGGGGTCAATGTGCGCGGCGAGAACTGGAGCCGAGCCGGCTCGCTTAAAGTCTCGCTGGAGACGCGGCTCTACCTCTCCGATACCTATGTGGTCGATATCCCCCCTGCCAATAGCAGTTTCGGCGCGACCACCCGCAACGACACCCTCGCGAGTATCGCCATAGGCGGTCAACTCACCCTCTCGCCGATGGCGCGGATCAACCTCTCTACCACACTCTTCTACGCCCCTAAAATCCTCTCTTTTGGCGATGCCGAAAATCTGACCGAAGCGGGGCTAAGGCTCGGTTACCGTATTATCCCACCGGCCGATGTCTATCTCGGCTACCGCTATGTCGATATCGATATTAAAGAGCGCGAAACGGCCCGCCTCGATGAGCAGTTTCATATCGGGTTTCAATATAACTTCTAAATCCAACTTGCCTCGCTCCCATTGAGCCACTATAGTTAGGGGATACAAGCAAGGGTAGGGTATTGTGATGTTATCGTCTATCTCCGCAGAGGGTGGCTACAGTCTGCGACCGCCACCTGAAATCGATAAGCGCCCCGACAGCTCGGCCAGAGAGTCGAACAGCAACAGCGCCGCCATTGAACAGAGCCCCACCCATCGCAGTGAAACCGAGCTCTCAGAGGAGGAGCAGCAGCAGCTACAGCAGCTCAAAGAGAGTGACAGTCGGGTACGCGCCCATGAGCAGGCCCACTTAGCCGCCGCCGCTGGCATTGCCGTCTCCGGTGCTAGCTTCGAGTATCAACGCGGCCCCGATGGTCAGCGCTACGCTGTCGCCGGGGAGGTGAGTATCGACACCGCCAAAGTCTCCGATGATCCGCAAGCGACACTACAAAAGGCTGACCAGATCCGCGCCGCAGCGCTCGCCCCCGCCGATCCCTCGCCCCAAGATATTAAGGTCGCGGCGCAAGCAACCCAGATGGCGCAGCAGGCGCAGATGGAGCTAGCGCGGCAGCGCTTTAATCGTGAACAGGAGGGAGAGGGGAAGCCAGAGGAGAAGAGAGACTCCCCCACCCCACCCGAGGCCGCTAGCGGTGAGGCGATTCATATCTCCCCTCGCATCAGCGAACAGCTTGCCCGCTATAGTCAGCCCAGAGCCGATATTCGCGGGCAGCTGCTACAACTATCGGTCTAAACCACCCCCGCTAGCTAGCCACTCGCTAACTGCGGCTCTATCGCCACAAAAACAGGTGCGATCTCCATGGCGCGACATCTGGTAGTCATACATCGGATCGTAGTAGTCCGATAGCAGCGCCGCTATCCAGTGCCGATGCAGCGAGGCATCCCCGCGCTGCTGCTCCGTAAACGCCCGCTCCAGCACTTCGCTTAACTGACGGTAGCGCAGATCGCCGAGGCGCTTGCTAATTTTGGCCAAACTGTGGCGCAGATAGTCGGCCCAAGCCCTAAAACCGCGCTCCTCATCCCCCCCTTCGTGGGCGATAAAGTCGGCCAGCGCCTGATCAATATACTCATCAAATGTGAGCGCCACCCTCTCGGCGGTCGTGGCCTCTAACCTTACCAGCGGTGCCTCTCTTAGTGCGCTCATCAGACTATCTTGCAGATGGCGACTACCGATATTACGCCCCTCATCCTCTATGACTATCGGGCCATAGGCTGCATTGAGCCGCCATTGATGGTGATGTCGAATCAGCGCCACGGCTAAGCGATTTTCAAAATCGATTTGGGTCGGTTGCGGTGTCGCTCGCGGCCCAAACGCCGAACCGCGATGGTTGGCCAACCCCTCCAGATCGATCATCGGCTGTGACAGCGATTGCAGCAGGCGTGTCTTGCCACAGCCGGTACGGCCACCGAGCACCAGCAGTGGTAGCTGCTGCGGTAGCTGCGCTAACTGCTGCAATAGATAGCCACGCAGCGCCTTGTAGCCCCCCGTTACCCTCGGAACCACCGTGGCATACCCCTCATAGAGCCACTGCTGACTTATTTTAGAGCGCAAACCGCCGCGCCAGCAGTAGAGTACCGCTGTGGGGTTTTGCAGCACAAACTGCTGCCATGCCGCTACCCGCGCGGCCTTTAGCTCACCGCTAACTAGCGCCTCCCCGAGTGCAATCGCCGCCGCTTGCCCCTGTTGCCGATAGCAGAGCCCAATCTGGTGCCGCTCCTCATGACTCATTAACGGCAGGTTGACGCTGCCTGGAATCGTCCCTTGAGCAAACTCGGTCGCCGTTCGGGTATCAATCAGCGGGCGTTGAGTGACGATTAACGACTCAAATTGCTCGATTTGGGGCAGTAACTCAGTCAAGTTGTTATTAGCGGCGCGTGGCCCCCTGTTGCAAGCGCTTCACATAGACTCGTGAACAGCGCTGATAGTTATAGAGCCGCTGCCGCTCTAGCGGTAGCTGGCGCAGATTGCCCTCCTCAAAACCGCGCTCTAAAAACCAGTGCGAGGTACGGGTTGTCAGCACAAACAGCCGTTCGATCCCCAGATGGATCGCAATCTGCTGTAGATAGTTGAGCAGACGATCCCCCCGTCCGACATTGCGGTAGTCAGGATGGATGGCAAAGCAGGCAATTTCGGCGATCTTCTCACTCTCAAACGGATAGAGGGCGGCGCAGCCGATGGTGGCGCTGTCGAGTTTGACCAAAATGAAGCGGTTAATCTCCATCTCTAGCAGCTCGCGTGAGCGCCGCACTAGCACCCCCTCCGCCT
Organism: Ectothiorhodospiraceae bacterium BW-2; assembly: GCA_008375315.1. Classification (NCBI taxonomy): domain Bacteria; kingdom Pseudomonadati; phylum Pseudomonadota; class Gammaproteobacteria; order Chromatiales; family Ectothiorhodospiraceae; species Ectothiorhodospiraceae bacterium BW-2. Next base: position 744,651 of record CP032507.1, read on the forward strand.
CTAAAGGTTCAATCAGCTCCAGCAATCCGGCAATATCATCAATTGAGGCCGACTCAATCGTCTCATAGTTATCGCTGTTAATCAGCGTCCCGATGCCATCACGACTAAAGAGCTCTAGCAGTAGCGCCCCATTGTGGTGGCGATCAATGAGATGGGTTCGCTGTACCCCCTGATGGCAGGCGTAGATTGCACTAAAGAGCGCCTTAGCGCTACTCTGCTCTAGTTGTGGGTGGTGGTGCAAAAACTGCTCAGCCTCCTCAATCGAGAGCTGTCGTACCACCTCACCCTGCCCATTCAGTAGCCCTGGGGTGTCGATTAGGCTAATTAACTTATCAGCTCTGAGCGCCACGGCGGCGGCGGTTGCCACATCTTCGGCACTTAAATTAAATGCCTCACCGGTAGGGGAGTAGCCGAGCGGTGAGAGCAGCACGATATCGCCCTGCTCTAACTGGCGTAAGATAGCGGTATGGTTGATGCGGCGCACCTCACCGGTATGTTGGTAGTCCACTCCATCCCGAATCCCCAGCGGCTGGGCGGTGACAAAGTTGCCCGACACGACCCGAATCGCCGCCCCTGCGAGGGGGGAGTTGGCTAAACCTTGGGAGAAACGCGCCTCGATCTCGATTCGAATCGTCCCTACCGCCTCTTTAACTAGCTGTAATACTTTGGCGGTGGTAATCCGCAGGCCATTGCTGTAGTCGATAGTGAGCCGGTAGCGCTTCAGTTTGTCATCAATTTGTGGCCGGGCACCATGCACCAGCACCAGACGCACGCCTAGGCTATTTAGTAGGGCGATATCGTGCAATAGGGGGCCAAATTGATCTTCGCTAAAGAGCTCTCCCCCAAAATTAATCACAAAGACGCGGTCTCTAAAGTCATTAATGTAGGGGGTTGAATCTCGAAACCAGCGCACAAAATCGCAGCGCGTCTCTGTTGGGGTAATCGCTACCACTCCTCTAATTGAACCAAACCATAATCGACGCCATTATACGCCAACTGCACGCTCGTAGCCTACCCCCTACCCTCGCCAGACTAAATCGAGCTCTCTGGCCGCCTTAACATCATCCAGCCGCTGCACCGGTAGCGTGTGGGGTGCTGTACGCAGCCGCTCCGGTTCGGTTATCGCCTCCTCCTTAATCGCCACCATCGCCGCGACAAAGCGATCGAGCGTCTCTCTATCCTCAGTTTCAGTCGGCTCAATTAAGAAACATTCGGCCACGAGCAGCGGGAAATAGGTGGTCGGGGCGTGAAAGCCGTAATCGAGCAGCCGCTTGGCCACATCCATGGCGCTCACCTGCTGCTCTTTGGCGAGCTTTTTTAGGGTAATAATAAACTCATGGGTGGCGAATCTGTCGGGATAGGCGCTCTCAAAACCGGCCTGCTGTAGCCGACTGTGCAAGTAGTTGGCATTGAGGGTGGCATATTCGGCGACCCGAATCATCCCCTCTCGCCCCAACATGCGGGCGTAGCTGTAGGCCCGCAGTAGAATACCGACATTGCCCATAAATCCCGATAGGCGACCTATCGACTGTGGACACTCCGTCTCCTCCAGCCAGTGATACTCCCCGTAGCGTTCGCCCACCATCGGTAGCGGCAGAAATGGCTTTAGCCGCTCCCCGACCACGACCGGCCCAGCTCCCGGCCCCCCTCCTCCGTGGGGGGTGGAGAAGGTCTTGTGCAGATTAAGGTGAACCACATCAAAGCCCATATCCCCCGGTTTTACCTTACCTAAAATGGCGTTAAAGTTAGCGCCATCGTAGTAGAGCAGACCGCCGACTTGGTGCACCATCGCCGCAATTTGCTCGATTTTGCGCTCAAATACCCCCAGCGTGGAGGGGTTGGTCAACATAATTCCGGCAGTCTGCGGCCCGAGCAGCTCTTCGAGCGCCCCTAGATCGACATCCCCCTGACTATCGGTCGGAACCTCCCTTACCTGGTAGCCACACATCACCGCCGTCGCCGGATTGGTGCCGTGGGCAGCATCGGGAACCAAAATCTCAGTGCGGGCACTATCTTGGCGGCAATCGTGGTAGGCGCGAATCATCGCTACCCCGGCGAACTCCCCTTGGGCACCCGCCATCGGCGTCAGCGAGCAGCCGGCCATACCGGTAATCTGCTGCAAAAGCTGCTGCAGGTGATAGAGGGCAGCTAATACCCCTTGGCTATGGCTCTTAACCGGAGCGTAGGGGTGGCGGGCGGTAAACCCCGGTAACATCGCATGCTGATTGGCCCCCCTAGGATTGTACTTCATGGTACAAGAGCCTAAGGGGTAGAAGTGGGTATCAATGGCAAAGTTTCGCTGCGATAGGCGGGTATAGTGGCGCACCGCCTGTAGCTCCGAGACTTGGGGGAGCTTTAGCGGACTCTGTCGTCGCTGCTCGGCGGGAATATCGTCACAACTCTCTGGGGCGACAGTCGGTAACTGCGCCCGATTGACCGCCCCGGGGCGGCTCTGTTCAAAAATTAACATCTCTCACTCTCTCCCCGACTCTCCAAACCCGTAGGCTGATGGATCAGCCGGCTTTAAATGGGTGCAAACCGGCCGGTTACGCCGCGCTAAGATCCTCTCTAAGTGGTCGGCAAAGGCTTCAATGTCGGCAAGGCCATACTTTTCAGTCGCACAGACCAAAAGACAGTTCTCCAACTCAGGATAGAGGCGCTGTAGCGCAAAGCCCCCTAACAGATCTTGCGCCGCGAGTGCCCGCAACACCTCCTCGACCGGCTGGTTTAGCTGTAACACCACCTCATGAAAAAAACTCCCCTTAAAGCGAACCCTTACCCCCTCAATCGCACCGAATCTCTCGGCTAGCAGGCGGCTATGTTGATGGCAGGCACGGGCGATTTGGGACAGCCCTCCAGCGCCCACGACCGACATATAGATCGTGGCCGCAGTCGCCATTAACCCCTGATTGGTACAGATATTGGAGGTCGCTTTAGAGCGGCGAATATGCTGCTCCCGCGCTTGCAGGGTTAGACTAAAGCCTGGTTTGCCCTCCCTATCGACCGTACGACCAACGATCCGCCCCGGCATCTGCCGCACCAAACTCTCTTTACAGGCCATAAAGCCGAGATAGGGGCCGCCAGAGGAGAGTGGAATCCCCAGCGGCTGCCCCTCACCGACGGCGATATCGGCTCCTTCACTGCCCCACTCACCCGGCGGCTTTAGCAGCGCCATCGCGATCGGATTGACCACCCCAACCACCCGCAGCTGGTGGCTATGCGCCCAATCGGTTAGCTGATCCACCGCCTCCAGACGGCCAAAAAAGTTCGGCTGCGGCACCACCAGCGCCGCCACCGCCCCCGTATCGAGCGTCGCTAGCTGCTCCTGATCGGTCGTTCCTAGCTGGGGATCATAGTCGAGTCGCTGGAGTTTAATGCCCTGATTGTTAACAATCGTCTCTACGACCCGAGCATAGATAGGGTTCACGCTCTTTGGGATGAGTACCGTATCGCGCCCCCCTTTTCGGAACGAACGCACTGCCATTAATAGCGCTTCGGCTAGCGCGGTCGCGCCATCATAGAGTGAGGCGTTGCTCACCTCTAAGCCGCATAGTGACGCTATCATGGTCTGAAACTCATAGATTAGCTGTAGCGTCCCCTGACTCGCTTCGGCCTGATAGGGGGTGTAGGCGGAGTAGAACTCTCCCCGAGTCGTCAACTCCCACACTGCGGCAGGAATGTGGTGGTCATAGGCACCGGCACCGATAAAGCAGTTCGGGGCACCATCCTGTTTAGCGAGGGCGGCCATCAGCCGGCCGACCTCCAGCTCATTCATACCATCGGGCACCCCCTCCAGACCGTGACAGCGCAGCGAGGCGGGAATTTCAGCAAAGAGATCAGCCATCGAGCCGACGCCAATTTGGGCCAGCATCGCCTCGACATCGTCCGCAGTATGGGGGATAAAGGGCATGGTTACTCCTCTTCAGCCACAAGCGCCGCGTAGCGTTCAGCATCGAGACAGTCGTCAACCGCGCCACGGCTCTCAGGCTGCAACCGAAATAGCCAGCCAGCGCCATAGGGATCGCGATTGATCAACTCAGGGCTATCGACCACCGCGCCATTGATCTCAACCACCCTCCCCCCAATCGGGGCATAGACATCAGAGGCGGCTTTGACCGACTCGACCACGGCACACTCTGCATCGGCATCGAGGGAGGTATCGACCTCGGGCAGTTCGACAAATACCATATCCCCCAACAGGTGCTGGGCATGGTCGGTCACACCGACGGTGACGCTGCCATCGCTCTCCTGTCGCAGCCACTCATGAGTTTTAACATATCTCAAGTCAGCCGGTATTGCGCTCATCTACTCTCTCCTGCATTATTCACTGTAAAGCTGTCCTTATACCAGAACTCGCCCCTCACGCACAAAGGGGAGTTTGACAATTGTTGCCCTATAAGGGCGCTGCCGAATGATCACCTCGCCCTCACTCTCCTCTCCCAGCGGCACTCTAGCCATGGCGATCCCCTGTTTTAGGGTCGGTGAGAAGCTACCGCTGGTGATCTCCCCCTCCCCTGCCGCAGTCCGCACCCTCTGGTGGCTACGAAGCACCCCTCTGCCCTGAAGTAGCAGTCCCACCCAGCGCCACTCAATGCCGGCGGCCTGCTCCTGCTCCAACGCCTCACGGCCAAAAAAGCGTCGGCTTGGATCTTTTAAATCGACCGTCCACCCCAAGCCGCTAATCCAGGGTGAGGTGGTCTCATCCATATCTTGACCGTAGAGATTCATACCCGCCTCTAGGCGTAGGGTATCCCGCGCCCCCAGACCACAGGGGGTGGCACCCGCCTCACATAGCTGCTGCCATAGCGTCTGCGCCTGCGCCTGATCGATAACGATTTCGTACCCCTCTTCGCCAGTGTAGCCGGTACGCGATAGGGCATAGCGCTCACCGAGCGCGAGCTGAAACCGCTTTAACCCCTCACCGAGCTGTGCTAGTTCAGCATCAACGCCATGCACCAACTGCCGCGCCGCCGGCCCCTGTACCGCCACCATCGCTAGCTCAACTCGCTCTAGTACCTCTACCTCAAAATCGACCGCTATCTCACGAATCCAGTGTAGATCTTTGGTAGAGGTCGCGGCATTAATGACCAGACGATACCAGCTAGGTTCAATAAGCGTCACAATCAGATCATCGATCACCCCCCCCTGCCGATTGAGCATACAGCTATAGAGCGCCTTACCGTGGTTACCGTCCAGTTTAGCGACATCGTTAGCGAGTAGATAGCGCAGCATCTCGCGGCAGCGAGGGCCTTTGAGATCGACAATCCCCATGTGCGAGACATCGAACAGGCCAGCGCGGTGGCGTACCGCATGGTGCTCATCGAGTTGCGAACCATAGTGGAGCGGCATCTGCCAGCTTCCAAACTCGACCATGGTCGCCTGTTGTTGGCAGTGGATAGCGTAAAGGGGGGTCTGTTGCGACATAGCGTTTCATTCACTCCGTTAGTGGTAATGTTGATAGATCGGCATGATAGGAGCTACGAACCATCGGCGCTGATTGGACCCAAGGAAAGCCTATCTCTCGCGCCATCTGGCCATAGCTCTGAAACTCCACCGGGGTGACATAGCGTTTCACCGGTAGATGACATCGTCCCGGGCGCAGATACTGCCCCATCGCTATACGCTCCACCCCTACCTCGTACAGATCACGCAGCACCTGTTCGACCTCACTGTCGCTCTCGCCGAGCCCTAGCATGAGTGCCGATTTAGCCGCCACGCCATCAAGAGCGGCGGCCTGCTGTAGTAGCTCCAACGAGCGCTGATAACGACTCCCCTTGCGCACGGTCGCATAGAGCGAGGGGACGGTTTCAATATTGTGTCCCCAAACCCACCGTTTCCCCGCCGGTAGCACAGAGCGCAGTAGCGCCACCGCCTCAGCCTGGCAGTGGCGAAAATCGGGGGTTAATAGCTCCTGCCCGATAGCCGGATTGAGTGCGTAGAGGGCGGCCATCGTCGCGGCAAAGATCGCCGCTCCGCCATCGGCTAGCTCATCGCGGTTGACCGACGTGAGCACCACATAGCTAAGCCCCATCTGTTTAACCGCAGCGGCAACCCGCTGCGGTTCGTCGCGATCAACCGCGAGCGGTCGACCCGTTTTAACCGCACAAAAGCCGCAGGCACGGGTACAGATATCGCCAAGTAGCATAAAGGTGGCGCTCCCCTCGCTCCAACACTCCCCCCGATTAGGGCAACGAGCCGACTCACACACCGTATGGAGCTGCTGTCGATGGAGTGTTTTGGCGGTCACGCTATAGAGTGCGGCACCTAGGGGTTGTCGAATCCAAGCTGGCATACGAGAGACATTCACCTGAGCAGAGTGGTCAAACGGTGGCCGTTCAAACTCAGCCTCAGACAAAAGAGAGCCCCTCATTGATGCGTGTCAGCGGCAGCTCAAGCAGCAGGCGATTACCGCCAGAGCGGGGGATAATATTGAGCTGACCCCGATGAGCGTAGATAATCCGCCCCGCTAAGTTAAAGCGAAATTTATAGAAGTGGCTGCGCGCATCCTCTGACCACTCGCGATGGCGAAAGGGATCTTCAGCTAACAACTGCTCAATCTCCTGCTGCGACTTCGACTCCCCCCCATACTCAAAGCTAATGGCGGCCCGCTCCGCCTGTGGCTGCCACGAGATCAACAACGGTAGCTCAGGATCACTCTCAAATAGCAGATAGTCAAAAATAATTTCCAACGCATGGCGCATACGCAGACAGTCGATCTGAACCGAGAGCTCACCCCCTGCCTCAATGTGCAGCCTCTGGTGGCGCTCTACCAAGCGTTTGCGATAACAACTCGATAGCTCCTCAATGAGATCGCCGACCATGTAGGGCTGTAGATTAAGCTGTAGGGTATTCGATTCGAGTCGTGACAGATCGAGCAGATCGTTAAGCCAGCTTAACATCCGCTGGCCGCTGTTATGGATATGGCCGAAGTAGTCGCGGATCTGTTCTGGTGAGAGGTGGCGGTAACGATGTTCGCCCATAGAGGCAAAACTGAGGATACCGTGTAGCGGGCTGCGCATTTCGTGCGACATATAGCTCAAAAAACGGCTCCTAACCAGTGAGGCGCGATGGAGCTGATCTAGCGCCTGCTGTAGTTCAGCCGTGCGTTGTAGCACCAGATTATCGAGTTTTAGGGTTAGCTTGAGCATATCCTGCTGATAGCTCTCTAGTGCCTGCTCTCTAGCGGTCACATCGCTCACCGCGCCGTAGAGGCGCTGCGCCTCCCCCCTCACAGAGCGCTCAACGGCTAGGCGACACTCTAGTAGCTGCTGCTCGCCATCGGGTCGCCGCGTAGCGCCCAGATAGTCCTGTATCGAGCAGTTCGGATCACGCAGTAGTCTGTTAATTAACCGTCTTAACATCGACACCCCACTACCAGCTAGGCGCTCGGTCAGCGCATCGTAATCTAGCCGACTATCGAGTGGTAGCTGTAGTAGCGTCCTCAGACCCGATGAGAGCTCAAGCCGATAGTCAGGCAACGACAGCTCCCAGTAGCCGATCTGCAATAGCTGCTGTAGCCGTTCGAAGCGGCTACTCTCCACCGCAATCTCCCCCTCATCCTGATCAGTCATCAACAGCCATATAGTAACGGTTAAGGGCTAATAGATACCGATGTCAAGATAGGTGCGGGAGAGCTTCTTCAGCGCTACCATATATGCCGCCGAACGATAGTCATCGACCGAGGCGTGGCGTTGTCGCTCTAACAGCGTCTCCTGCAACGCCATTCGCATGGAGTCATCGAGCCCCGAACGGACCAAATCGAGCTCGCCGGCACCGCGCACGATACCATCCCGAATCCAGTTAGGCAGATCATTGCCACACCCAACCGACTCAATCGCATCGACAATCTGCTCGCCTCGTGACTCATCGAGCCGCCGCTCTAGCCGTCCAAAGCGCATGTGGGTTAGGTTACGAATCCACTCAAAGTAGGAGACCACCACCCCGCCTGCATTGACTAGCGCATCGGGTAGAATCGTCACGCCACGCTGGCGCAGCAGCTCATCGGCCTCAGCGGTCACCGGCCCATTCGCCGCCTCGGCAATGAGACGACACTGAATCCGATTGGCATTGTCGGCATGGATCACCCCCTCTAACGCCGCTGGAATCAGAATATCGCACGAGAGCTCCAGCGCCAGATTACCATCATTGAGCACCTCTTTAGCACCGGGGTAGCCGACAACGGTGCGGTGTTCGAGTTTATATTGATAGACCGCTTCGATATTGAGCCCATCGGGGTTAACAATCGCGCCACTCCTATCGGTCACAGCTATAATGGTCGCCCCATCCTCCTCCGATAGAAATTTGGCCGCGTGATAGCCGACATTACCAAAACCGTGAATGACTATCCGCTTTCCCCCAAGTCCCAGAGTTAGGCCGCTAGCGGCCACCTCCTCTGGCTGACGAAAGAACTCCCGTAACAGATACTGCACTCCGCGACCGGTCGCCTCGGTTCGCCCCCGAATGCCGCCATGCTCTACCGGTTTACCGGTCACACAGGCGCTATGGTTAATATCATCGGGGTGGAGATGTTTGTAGGTATCGGCGATCCAAGCCATCTCCCGCTGTCCGGTACCGACATCGGGGGCCGGTACATTAATCGCCGGCCCTAAAAAGCCCTTATCGGCCATTTCGCGGGCAAAGCGGCGAGTAATCTGCTGTAGCTCATCGCGGCTGTAACGGGCCGGGTTAATCCGTAACCCCCCCTTCGCGCCGCCAAAGGGGACATCGACGATGGCGCACTTATAGGTCATTAGCGCCGCGAGCGCCTCTACCTCTGCCTGATCGACATTTGGAGCGTAGCGAATGCCCCCTTTCGAGGGGAGTCGGTGGATACTATGCACCGCCCGCCAGCCGGTAAAGAGCTCAATACGACCCCCAATTGAGACCGGAAAGGTGACCTGGAGCACTGAGGTACAGCTACGAATCGCATCGGCAATCCCTTGATCCAGTCCGAGCAGATGCACTGCCCGCTCAACCATTTTATCTACGCTGCGGCGAAACGAAACCCCACTAATCTCTGTGCCACTCATCGCTATCCTCCTCTCAATTAAACTATAGTAGCTGCTGTTTAGCTAACCCATACGCTAGCGCTCGCAAAAAGGCCCCATTCTCCGCCTCTCTGCCAACTGTCACCCGCAGGCACTGCGTTAACAGCCCCCCTTGTGGGTGCAGATTTTTAACTAACACCCCTTGCGATTTTATATCGTTAAACAGCACATCGACCTCTCCCCGCAGCAGCCGCACCAAGATAAAGTTCGCCTGTGAGGGGTAGGGGTGCAGGGCCTCATAGTGACTCAACTGCTGGTAGAGCTGCTGGCGCTGTGCGCAAATATCAAGCGCCTGCTGCTCAAAATCGCTAGCGTGCTGTAGCGCGAAGCGGGCGGTGAGCTGGGTTAGGCTGTTGATATTATAGGGCAATCTTAGCTTATGTAGCTGCTCTATCCAGCGCGGATCCCCCACCAAAAAGCCGCAGCGCAGCCCCGCCACCCCCCATTTAGAGAGGGTTCCCATCAGTAGCAGGTTAGGGTAGCGTGACAGCTCCCCCATCCAGGTGCGTCCTGCGGTAAAGGGGGCGTAGGCCTCGTCGATGACCACTAGCCCGGGGGCGGCGTCAATCATGGCCTCAATATCGGCTTTTGACCAGAGATTACCGGTTGGGTTATTGGGGCAGGCGAGAAAGATTAGCGCCGGCTGCCGCGCCTCAATCGCACTGAGCATCGCCCCCCTATCGAGGCTAAAATCGCTCTGTAACGGCACACCACAAAACGACATCCCGACCAAGGTGGCAATCATGCGATACATCACAAACCCAGGCTCCGGCGCCAGAACCACCCGTCCAGGTGCCGCCACAGCCAGCGCTAGTAGCTGAATAATCTCATCTGAGCCGTTACCGGGTAGTAGCGCCAATCCGTCGTCAATGCGGTAGTGTCGTCGTAGCTGTTGCAGCAGCTCGGTTGCGTTCGGATCGGGGTAGCGGTTCAGGCTCAACTGCTGTAGCTCTGCCATCCACGCCTGCTGCCTCTCAACCGGCCACTCAAGCGGCCAGTTATAGGGGTTCTCCATCGCATCGAGCTTCACCATACCACCGGCAGGGGGCACATGATATGCGCTCAGTTGGCGAATGGGGGGGGCTATCCACCGCTCTATCTGCTGTTCTATCGTCGTCATGGGCGCATGGTAGCACACCCAGCGCCGTTGAGGTAATAGCGACCGCTGCCGATCTGAACGACAACATTGGGTTGCCATCTGGCCAAGATACGACCATAACCGCAGCAGCGGGGGGAGCAGCTAGAATTAGCACAAGAGTTGATTCACAACCACCTGCCCAAGCCCTACAATAGAACCCTGCTGCTGCAACGGCTCGAACAACTATTGCGCAGGTAATCTAACCCTTTCCATCGACACAAGAGGCAACCTAAGGTGACACTAGAGCGAGATATGCTGGATAGACTCGATCGACTAACCCAAATCGGCATCGCCCTCTCCAGCGAACGAGATATTAACCGACTCATAGAGATGATCCTCATTGGCGCTAAAGAGCTCACCTACGCCGATGGCGGCACCTTTTACACCGTCGATGATGAGGCGCGAGAGGTCAGAATGGAGATTGTCCGCACCGACTCGCTCAACTTTGCCATGGGGGGCACCACTGGGGTGGCCATCCCCTTTGCGCCGATCTCGCTCTACAACGAACAGGGCGACCCTAACCACCAGATGGTAGTGACCCACGCGGTACTGGCCGATAAGATGATTAACATCCCTGATGCCTATAACGCCACCGGTTTCGACTTCTCCGGCACCCAAAAATTTGATCAAAAGACCGGCTACCGCTCGCGCTCATTCCTAACGGTACCGATGAAAAACCATAAAAACGAAATTATCGGCGTGCTACAGCTACTCAATGCCATCCACCCCACCACCAAAGAGGTGATCCCCTTCTCCGACGAGGCAGCGCAGCTCACCGCCTCACTCGCCTCACAAGCGGCAATCGCCTTAACCAACCGGCGGCTAATTGCCGATCTAAATACCCTGTTAGAGTCGTTAATTCAACTTATCGCCACCGCCATCGACGAAAAATCGCCCTACACCGGCGGCCACTGCGAACGGGTCCCCCAAATCACCATGATGCTCGCCGAAGCGGCCCACCAGCAGCAGAGCGGCCCTTTTGCTCAGTTTCAGATGAGCGAAGAGGATCGTTACGAACTCAATGTGGCCGCCTGGCTGCACGACTGCGGCAAGCTCACCACCCCTGAATATGTCGTCGATAAGCGCACCAAACTAGAGACCATCTACGATCGCATCGAGACCGTCACCACCCGCATTGAACTGTTAAAGCGCGATGCCACCCTTAACGCCCTAGAGCAGCGGTTAGAGGCACTAAAACGGGGCGAGCCCGATCCGATCGCGCAGCTAGAGAGCCAATTAAACCAGATCCAACAGCAACTCGATGCCGAGGCGAGCTTTTTAGAGAGGGCCAACACCGGTGGCGAATTTATGGATGCCGCCGACCAACAGCGAGTACGCGATATCGGCCAGCAGATGATCACCCTTCGAGGGGAGCCCCGCCCGCTGCTAAATCCCGAAGAGATCGACAACTTAACGATCTCTCGCGGCACTCTAACCAAAGAGGAGCGCGATATTATTAACCACCATATCGTCGCCACTATCGATATGCTCAATACCCTCCCCTTCCCTAAACACCTAAGCCGAGTGCCCGAATATGCCGGCGGTCACCACGAACGGATCGACGGTAAGGGGTATCCGAAGGGGCTCACCGGCGAGCAGATGTCACTCCAGGCCAAAATGATGGCCATTGCCGATATCTTCGAAGCGCTCACCGCCCCAGACAGACCCTATAAAGAGGGTAAAAAGCTCTCCGAGGCGCTTAAAATTATGGGCTTTATGGCCGGTGAGGGGCATATCGATAAGCAGCTATTTAAGCTCTTTATCGATGAGAAAATTTATGCCCAGTACGCCGAGCGCTTTATCGCCCCGCACCAGGTGGATGAGATTGTGGCAGAGAGGATTCCGAACTACGATAAGCTGATCGATTAGTCGGCGCGTGACAGACGATATAGCCTAATGCCAGTAAGCTCAATAGCAGCAGCAGGGGATCGAATCGGTTTGACTCACGACTCACCATCACACAACCTGGGGCTGCATTGGCGTTATTGATACTGTCACAGTCACTATATCCGGGAGTGTTCTGATCTTTACCGACAGGACAGTCGCCGATGCCATCACCATCTAAATCGGCACTATAGCGCCAATCGAATGGAAATAGGTCGTCCTTATCCGATACACCATCATTATCGTCATCAGGATCATCAATATTGGCGATGCCATCTCCATCAATATCTAAATAGGGGCTATTAATTAAATCGTTATCTTTGGCGTAGCGTAACCTGAGCATGGTTGTTGAAACTGGCTCTCCCCTACTGTCTAAAATATATGGCGTCTTTCCAGCACCACCTGACGCATCTGGATCAAGCAGATAACCACTATCGGGATCAACCTGATAGATAATGCCTTGATAGATAAATTGAGTCAACTGTCCTGCTTGACTATAAATATCATCCTCCTCGTCAGGAATACCATCCCTATCGCGATCCGAATGGAAAGCGGCTGAGTAGGGAAAATCATCTTCAAAGTCATTATAACCATCATTATCATCATCAGGATCGACATCATTAGTTAATCCGTCACCATCAGTATCATATAGATAGTGATTTAGGGCATTTTTGTCGGTCTCATACGCCCAAGGTGAGAGCGTGCCAGCAGGAATCGCGGGATTATTCGGTGCAATATCGATTAAATCAGGATAGCCATCGCCATCGCTATCCTTTGTATATTTTGAGTTATAGGGAAAGGCATCATCGACATCATTAACGCCATCGTTATCGTCGTCTGGATCATCAAAATTCATTATGCCATCGCCATCTAAATCGTGCACCATACTATCGACAAGATACTTGCTTTTCTCATAGGTTAAATCGCAATAGTCTGAAGCGATAGTAGAGCTATTATTTAAATTATTGATAATCAAATTTGCACCTGAAACCTCTCCAATCACCGTTCCTAAAACGCCAGATTCATCTTTATTTAAATCGGCCAAGGCCATCTGCTCTGAACACTCCCCCTCCAGATAGGTGACAGCGGCTGAAACAGGTCGATAAATCAGCAGTAGCATTAAATAGACAAGACTAAATCCAAAGAGAGAGTACTTCATAGTTTTATCCTGTATAAAAATATATTATTGAGTGACTTGCATCGCAAATAATGGCATAGAGAAGGCTTTTGCACCATTTCTTCCTAAGCCATCCATCGGATTATCAGAGAGTAGCGGCTCCCAATCAGCCCAACGGTTACCATCTCTATCGGTAATATCTCTAAAGTCTAGCAATAGACAGTCATTCAAATTACCATCAATAGAGCAACGAGAGACTAGCCCACTTAACTGTCTCTTTATGGGTGTGACATCATAGTCTTCACAAGGCTCTATACCTAATGAGTAACTTAATACATCATCATCATCATCCGCCTTAGCAATAACCTCATCCAAATCATCGTGATAGCTATAAAAATAAAATTTTATCCCACTATCGCCAACGACAATTGGCTCATTAAAGCAGACGCTAATTATAGCTGTAGTTTCATTGTACTCAGCCGAAGTGACAAAGGGTGGAATGGCATCTCTAATCACCACTTCAGCTTGGCTCTGTCTGTTAGGTGTCAATATATTTGTTGGTAAATCTTCGACATTGAAATTCAACCGCACCCTATTGGCACTCGCCTCCTGTTGTAACGCCATGATATTGTTAATATGCAAAGTCACGACATCAACACTCTCACCTTCACTATTGAGTAGGTTATTTTCAACTTGCCACCTTTCAATATGATCACTCCCGCTAACACAGGTCAAGCCAGGGATACAGCGAATATCTTCACTAAACGCCACACTAATCGCTCTAGTAGAGCCTGAATCGACAGACAGTGAGCTATAGACTCGGTCACTTTGTGTCAAGTTATCAAGCAGATGTGGAGTAAGGTATAGATAGGGGATTCCGGGAGTATTGTTATAGGCATAGTTAAGCTCCCCCCCACCCGTAAAAGCGCTAAAGTAGTGTGAAGAGGTACCGAACCGATTTCGCGTCCCCAGCAGATAGCTATTTTGTAGAACCGGAAAGGGGGGGACATTATCAACCAACTCATTCAAATCGGATGAGTTAATAGGACGACACGCTTCACCTAAACCGCAGTTCTGCTCTACCCCAGTTAACTTTAGTGGTACGCCGCGGTTACCAAAGTGATCTATCGGGGTAATTTCGACTCTCTGCCCTATTGCCACAGGCGAAAGGATAAAATCAACCCTTTCAATATTGGGCTCCATAGAGAATAGTCGCTTGGAACTGCTCACCGTAGATAACGGCTTAACTTGGGCTGTTTTTGGGTACTGATAGACCGCCTCAATACGACTGACAGTTTTAGTAGCCTCAGGTGATTGCCCCGCTGAATCTAATACGGCAATTTCATAGCTCCAGTTACTTCTATCTTGATCACCAGAAAATGTCAACTTAACTCTAGCAACAGAGACTTGCAACTGTTCTGCGATACGACTATAAGGCTCTCCTCCTGCACGAAGATACTCTTTTAATCTCGATTCCGACTCGGGGCTATTTAACATTTCAATCCCATCGCCCATTGCACCAGAATCAAAGTTATCCAGAAACACCTCGTTAAAATTTTGCACTAAATAGGCGTCATCAATATCACTCGTATCGTCATAACGCATCTGAATCAGGCTCCCGGCAATTTTTGGTACTCCGGTATCTCGCATAGTACATAATTGAATCTTGACCGATTTTATATCCTCATCGCCTTTGGTAACATAATTTAGGTTGGTTAAGGTGGTAAGATTTTTTCCTGTCAGATCACGCCAATACCCCTCTAATAGATGAACATCAAAATTTGTCTGCCGATCAAGCACACCGGTAACTTGAATCGTTAACATGTTGATAGGAATATTATCAAACCTCTCTATTAGAGTTAAAATTGAGTTATATTTTGAGACTGCTATATTATACTCTTTCTGTGCCTGCTCCTGCACATCAATAGTTACATTCTCTAACGATGAAGAGCTAGCCCCCTCCATGGTATCGATCAGCCTATCAAAACTGATACCTACCCCATCAGAGAGCACTTTGTCAATTTCATCCTGAGCTTGTTGAACCATATCATAATTAAAATTGAGCACTTCCTGTTCGCCATCCCCCGCCGCCTCTTCTGCAGGCAACGCACTATTATTGACAAAGACACTAATCACATCGTTGCCCTGCCGCAAATCTTCGAGATCATTTACTACCGAAAAGCTATTATTTAAGATAGAGATAACCTCTGATAACCCATCAGAATCAGCCGCTAGTTCAATATAATTACCAATATTCCGTCTCAAACTAATCGCAGCATTCAAAACACTACTAAACTCTGTCTGATACGCTTCAAAATAGGGTAGTGATGTATTGTAGTAAGAGGTATTTCTAATCATTACATTGTCACGCTGTATGTCGGTTAGCCCAACGCTAGGTTCTGAAATGTTATCAAATATATCCTTAAAACGGCTCAACATATTTTTTAGGTTGGTAATCGATTCGGATAGAGTTTGCATATCGAGCAGCAGATCATCCGCCTCTTTTTTCAATAACTCTGCTTGATCAACGACAATTTGGGCATCATCCAACTTTTGTGTAATTTCACTTGCCTGATTTAAAGAGGTAACAGAAACAGCAACCGGTTCCACAATTCGAGTATCATTCTCATTATCACTCCATTTTCTTATCACCACTGCGCTATCCCAATCTAAATTAGGCACATCTGCAATCGCCTCACTCAGAAAAATCTCAATTTTGCCAATGTTAGCATTCACATTCGTCGTCGAGATATTTTCAATGCCTAGGGCTAATTGAGCCCGATTAGGTAACGGGTTCCCTAACGAGTCGTTACAACTGCCGGGGACTAGGTTATTGATTGCGGTAATATAGGGGGCTTCCCCATCTCTATCCACAACTGTCACATCGATATAGCCTAAATCGATATCGACACCTGGAGTCGTCAAAAAGTCGGCATTAGTTTCAGCTTTGGTTCCATTGAAGCGTTGAATCGATTTAACCTCATATCTTAATAGGCTTTGGGCATCAACAGACTCCACAACTAGAGTAAATTGAGCGTTAGCTGGTACATTTTCAAAGACAAAAGCCCCGTTACTCTGCTTTGTTAGTTGCAACTCATATAGAGAACGACTACCCAAAGTGATATTAGGGTTATTTTGAGTATCATAACTGGTGGAAATAGTGCTGGAATTCAGTTCGGAGCTGTTATTTGATGGCGTTAAATAGTGCAGAAAATCAAAATCTTCGTCTAAAATTATTTTGATGGTTACTTCATCGAGTGGTGCCTTCGTTACGGCATCTCTAACGATACCGGTCACTTGGGCGGCGGAAACAAAGACGCGGCCTAAATCGAGTGGACTATTTTCAGAGAGGGTGAAATCGGATTCTGGGGTTGTCGATGGTAAATTATCTCCCTCAACACCCACCACTCCCATTCCGGCCACCACCAGATTGAGAGGGTGCTCAACCGGCACACCGATAAATGAGAACTCCCCATCATCACCACTGACCGTTTGGAACTGCGTCTTATCAAATATCAACGAAACCCCTGCTGCGGTCGCGATATTTGGCAATGCAAGCTCAAGAGGTCGTTGCGCGATAACGGTATTGTTTTGATCCCGCAGTGTTCCACTCACTGTACCGGTCATAGAGGGCAAATGAATGGTGGCCACTGTACCACTCCAGCCATCCGCGCTCAGTGTGGGAGTCAATAGCACAGTCACAGAGGGGTAGTTAGGCGCACTAATCGCTAGCTCCACCTCGCCGGTATCGGAGAGTAGGCCATTCGCATCAATCTTACTAAAGGTGTAACGACCATTGGTATCAGTCGATTCAATCCGATTTTTGGTCTTAACGACTGCCCCTGCTATCGGAAAACCATCTAGGGTACGGACGACTCCTGTTAAGGAGAGATCAGAAGGCTCGATCCCTCCCGTTGCGAAAGAGGCAACTCCAGTGGGCTCGGCCGTCCCTGCATCAGAATCACTACTGCTGTTACAACCACTTATGCTCAGCCATACCAAGACTAAGCCCAAGAGTCCAAATGTTCTGTACATCGCCTGTTTTCTCCATTAAAACACTTATCACTCTTTTGATCGGCAGCTAATGGAGAGAACTTGAGCGATATTGGCTGTTAATTGCTCCGTTAAACTTTAAGATCGATCTGCTGCATGGTACCGGCGTGGCCGCTCTCCATTAGATAGAGGCCGGTATGACGCACCTGCGCTAGGGTATCGTTATTAGAGTCGGTAATGCGGTGGGGGGTCTCTTGGCGCCCGAGGTAGAGCGCCCCGACACCACTTTGGGCTAGTGTGCTGAGGTTACCCTGCTCATCGCCGTTCCACAGCCGCAGTTTGACAAAGATGGTGTCGTTCTCATCAATCCAGCCGTTACCATCGCCATCATAGGCGGCGAGATCGGCGTAGGCGTCGCCACTAATGGCACCGAATAGTTCGGTGCCATTGTTCACTCGGCCATCGTTGTTGTTATCGAGCGCTAGCATCACATTGCCTCCAGTCAGTTTGGCGATATTTTCCATCTTGCCATCGGCATCGAGATCGAAGTTAAATCGTTCGGTTTCAGAGAGTGAGGTCGGCCCGCCGCCTAGGTTAAGGACTAGCGGATCTTTGAGGGCATCTCCCGCCTTTAGTGAGACCGATTCATAGGTCAGATACTCTCGGCTCATCTCTAGTTGCACATCTAGGTTAATTTGTCGCCCATCGGCCAGCTCCACCACGCCTTGGGCGTGAAAACCGCTCTTTTCCGACTCAAAATAGCTCTCTTCATAGTGGTACTCCATCCCCCACCCTTCGCGTTCATTAGCAGCACTTTCGCCTTTTTTCGCTCTATCCTCTGCCGGTAGGTCGGCGATTTCGCTATGTTTGGTCGGTGTTAGATCGTTCGCATCGAATAGCTCCATCTTTTTGCCGGTCATCTTCTCGACTAGCATCTGTACTAGCGAGGCTTTCATGTTGTAGGCCCACTCCTCCATGCTTTTGGGGGCCGCCTCATCACCCTCCTCCTCTGCCACTGCGCCGCTGTGGTTGATTCTCGATGCCTGTTCTGTCCGAGGGGGTAGTTCGATTGGCGGGCTCACTCGCTGCGGTGCGGCCGCTGGAGGTGTTGCCGCTAGCGCTCTTGGTGCGGCACCTCTTGCGTCATCTACCCAAAAGTGGAACTGTTCGCTCTTTTGATGTAATGAGAGCTGAGTGTGTTGGCTCTGCATGGCAATCGCGCTGTTGTTAATAATCATGGCACTTTTCTCCGGCTCAAAGAGGTTAATCGACAGAAGAGAGACTTTTCTTAAATCAGTATCCGTTTTAGCGGCTCTTGAGGCGGTTTCTTCAGTGTGGTAGCTATGGTAACTATGTAATGAATCGGTTGGGGGGAGTCTCTGTTCGTTCCTGCTTGCTGCGGTGGGTGAGCAGAGTCATTAGTAAGTTCGTGTATAGCAGGATCAAAAAAGGCAGCCCGAAGGCTGCCTTTTTCAGATCTTCCTGATCTTAATTATCAAAACTATTTGTAAACGGATTAACAGTATAGTTCGGATTAGTCGGTGCAGTACGACTACTTACTTCGCTAGGAACAGTTGTTCCCGTCGGTAAGATAAACGGATTTGCTGCAAAAGTTTTAATTTCAGCAGAAGCCTCAGTGGCTGTATCGGTTGCAGTCGCAGTAGCTGTCCCTGTGTTAGTTGCAGTAGCTGTCCCTGTACTAGTTGCAGTGGTTGTCCCTGTACTAGTTGCAGTGGTTGTCCCTGTGCTAGTTGCAGTGGTTGTCCCTGTGCTAGTTGCAGTGGTTGTCCCTGTGCTAGTTGCAGTGGTTGTCCCTGTGCTAGTTGCAGTGGTTGTCCCTGTGCTAGTTGCAGTGGTTGTCCCTGTACTAGTTGCAGTGGTTGTCCCCGTCAGTGGCTGTATCGGTTGCAGTCGCAGTAGCTGTCCCTGTGTTAGTTGCAGTAGCTGTCCCTGTACTAGTTGCAGTGGTTGTCCCTGTACTAGTTGCAGTGGTTGTCCCTGTGCTAGTTGCAGTGGTTGTCCCTGTGCTAGTTGCAGTGGTTGTCCCTGTGCTAGTTGCAGTGGTTGTCCCTGTGCTAGTTGCAGTGGTTGTCCCTGTGCTAGTTGCAGTGGTTGTCCCTGTACTAGTTGCAGTGGTTGTCCCCGTACCGGTGTCGGTAGCAGTCTCAGTAGAGGTAGCATTATCGTCATCGCTATCACTACATGCTGCCAAAGAGATCGACAGCAATGCAGCTAACAGGAGACGAAATGGCATTCTATATTTCGTCATAGTTGGAGTGCTCCTATTCAATTAATCATTACGATGGGCAGGAACGATGCGGCTGTTACCATTAGCATCAGTAGTGAGCGTCATTACCACAACTGGAGCTCTTACTAAAGCTGCTTCATTAGCATACATAGCATCGTCAGCAGCAGCCACGCCACTTCGATTTGCAGCATTAGCTACCGAACCTAGAGTAGTCGTACACATATCAGCAAAGGAGACCTGATACCAACCTTTAGTAGAATACCACAGGCTATTAGCTACGCCGCTTTGAGTGTCAGATACTAAGTTGACTTCAAAGGGAATACCTGTTGGAGCAACTGTTTGACCAGAGCCAATATCTCCAGAGAACACATCAGTGGTAAAGTTCTGTGCCGGTGTAAAGCGACGCTCGTGAGTGTCATAGCTGGTTACCGTATATTGAACCTGAGCTGTGCCATTACAAGCTGCGTCACGAGTACCAAAAATAAAGCTATCAGAGCCTGTCCCTGCGTTAAGAGCAACCGGTGCAACAGCCGTCACCATTCCTGATGTATTGGTAGTATAGGTTACAGCCGGACTGTTACCCGCAGCAGCCAGACCGGCCGCATCATTGGCACCATAATGGTTCCAATAACTCATACCATTAGCAACAATAGCGCCATCATTAAACTCCTGAATCATATTGTAGAGTTCTTGACGGAAGCCATAGTCATAGTCGTAGTGGCTTAAGTTAGTATCGTAGTCGTTGGTATTACGATCACTACTAGCATTATCATTCACATAGTCGATAAATGTTGCCAAAGTAGTGGTTGTGGGCAGAGAACCAATGGTAATGGGGTCAATACCCACATCCAAACCTCTGAATGAGCTAGTTTCAGAAGCATTAATTTGGTTAACTGTCGCATAGTCTGGTGAATTAGCCGGAAGGTGACGATATTTAGTCGGGAAGGTCACAATCAACAGACTCTCAGCATCACCAGCAGGAATGTCTGTATTGGTATTGTTAACCGACTTCTCCATACTATCGTAGGTACCGATAAAGCTAGCCGCACTTAAAGCCCGGTCAATCATGTTAATGTTATCGGTTGCCTGACCCGTTGCAGTAATGGCAGTTACAGCACCGGGAGCACCTGTTAAATCGATATCGTTAACAGCGCCAAAACGAACCCCTAAAGGCACATCATTTTCAGTCACCACATCAAATAGCGGGTTATCGATAACACCAGTACGGTCATCAAGATCTAAGACATCACCATCACCATTAGCATCAGCAGGGGCTGCAGTATCGTCTAGTGCAATCATGTGGTAGTGAAAAGGAGAGGCTTTATCAGCCAGTTTAACCACCACCTCACCAAAGAGCTGAATACGATCATCACTGGTATCTAGGCAGTAGTCTTCGGTATTGTTATTGCTGGTTTCAACATTGACACCACTAGCATAAACAGGGATACCATTGGAAGATATACAGTTAGCTGTATCATTAAAGTTTGTAGGATGAGTTGATGGGACAGGTAGATAGCCATCGTACATACCACCTTTATTCACACCACCAACAGTTGTTGTCTGACCACCACCAGATGTAATCGTTTCAGGGTTAGCGGCTGCAGCACTATTGAATACGACATTATCGATATCGAACAGAATCTCTTTCGGCATAGCACGAGCAATAAAATTCTCATTATTGGCCGAATAGCTGCGGTTTGCACCATTGCCGATTGCATCATTATCGTTATAAACAGCATAAACACCCAAAATTTCCACATGACCTAAGGTGCGGGTATCAGGGAAAGTTGACTTAAATAACGGTTGTGTATGAGGAGCTGCCGGCGAGGGAAATTTACCAGTAGTCGGTGTACCATCGGTACCGCCATTGGCATCGGTATAACCCACCAACATTGAGTCATCATCACTGACTAGGACAACCCGACCATCGGTATCTGTTTTAACAGTTCCGATCCACTCATCACCTGGTGACAGATAGAGTAAGAAGTTCAATAGATCGAGCGAATTTTCAGCAGAACGGAAAGAGACATGCGCTTTCACCGCAATATCGAGACTTGGATTGACCACACGAAACTCTGTGGTTTGACCATTTGCCGCAGCATAGATGGGTGCCAGCAACAGCTGACCGCGATTATCTTGGTCAATTTGAATCGCCTGCGCACTCATGCTTGCGGTAGCAGCCAGAACGGAAGCAGCTAAAGCCTTACGAGCAAATTTCATTGTTTCATTACTCCACTTGGTTTAAAAACAAAAACTTAAAAAAATTGTTAATTGCAGTAAATGCAGTTTGTTCACCACACACAACCTGCCTGTTCCCAAACTGTGAGGTTGGCTACTTATAGCGCCTTAAACCGAAATGCACAGCCAGAAAAGCAACAGTTGCCGACACAGTACCACTTTTTCGGCACGGTTTCAAGATACAGCGCAACGAAAAGAGTCCAGCTAAAGACCCCCACCTAGCTGTAAATCAAGGTGGATACTAAAGCAAACAATGGCCAATGGCAAAACTTTTTTCTTTTTTTTGTTAGCCAGTTAACAAAATAATTTAAGGTAACTACTTAAACAGAGCCGACACGGGGGATTACCCCACCCAACTTGCGGTTTTTGCAGTTAATTTCTTTATTGAGTGCTCGCCTAACCTGCTCTGTTGCCCTGCTCACGCTAACTAACGCTTAAAAGGCCTCTAACTGCCCCTGCAACCGCTTTACCGACACCTTACCTAACACCCCCAACTGCTGGGCAAATAGCGATAGCCGCAACTCCTCTAGCCACCAACGAAACTCAACCAGCTCCGCTGGCCTCTCCCTCTGGCCACGCTGCTGCGCCTGAGCCAACTTCTGCTGCCACTGTCGGCTAAGCTGCTCGATTTGGCGCTGCGCCTCCCGCTCACGCGCCAGATTCTGCCCCATCTTCTCATAACGCAGCGCCATCCCCTGTAGATAGATAGCCAGCCTCGGTAACCACTGCGGCGGAGTGTGGCTAATAAAATCAGGATAGATCAACCCCTGTAGCTGCTGCTCCATATCGGTTAGCTGCTCTAAATAGCTTGGCGGTAGCGCCTTTTTGAGTAGCTTACGACACTGCTGCTGCTGTTGTAGGGCGGCGACGACGGCATGAACCATCGCTGCCGCCGTCTCATGCAGTCGTGGGGCGAGTTCGCTTTGTAGCCGCTCAAACGCGGTGGCCGAGCGCGGTAGTGGGTGCTGTGACTGCGTTATGAGGTGGTGCAGGGTCGCTAACCAGAGCTGTTCGGTTAGCTGTTGGCAGCTCCCGAGCGGAGCGTAGAGTAGGCACGCCTGCTGCAACGGCTGCTGTAGCGATTTGGCCACCCCTTTAAATCGTTGCGCCTCTGTCAGCCGTAGCAGTCGCCACACCCCCTGTCGATGCGCTTCAGCGGCTTGGTGTCGATTATCGAACCGCTGTAGCTCGACCCCATCGCCACAATCGACTAGCGCCGGCCACGCTTGGTAATGAATCCCATGCTGCTGCCGCTGTTCGACCTCGGCTATCTCTCCTATCTGCCAACTTTGGTAACGACACGGCTGGGCAGGGAGTCTGGCGCTAGCCGCCACACCCTCTGTCGTAGGGTTAAACTGCTGCTGTAGCTGCTGTCGCGCCTGCGGGCCATAGGCTCGTTGTAGTGCGATAAGATCACGACTCTCGGCCACCACTCTGTTGCGTTCGTTTTGGAGCTGAAAGTTAAACTGTAGATGGTCACTGACCCGCTCAGGACGAAAGGCCTCTGGTGGTACCTCGACACCGGTCATCCGCTGTAACTCATGGCTCATCGCCGCAAGTAGTGGCTGACGCCCAAACTCAAGTCGCTGCTGTAGCGCTCTGGCAAAGTCGGTCGTCGGCACAAAGTTGCGTCGCAGCGCCTTAGGGAGCGACTTTAGCAGCGCCACTAGCCTCTCGTAGAGCATCCCCGGCACTAACCACTCAAACGGCTCCAGCGTGAGCTGAGTCAGCAGCGGTAGCGGCACAATCGCCGTCACCCCATCGGCCTTATGGCTCGGATCGAAGTGGTAGGTTAGCCGTAGCTGACAGCCATCGAGCTGTAGCTGATCGGGGTAGAGGTGGATATCGCTCGGGAGCTGCTGCTGCACATCTTCGCGCTGTAGATAGAGTCGTTCTGGATCGGCCTGTTTGGCGTACCAGCTATGAAATGAGCGGCTGTCGCGCACCTGCGCCGGTAGCCTTTGATCATAAAATTGGTACAAGGTAGCGGCATCGACCAAAATATCGCGCCGTCGCGCCTTCGCCTCTAGCTGCTCAATCTCGGCCACTAGGCTACGGTTGGCGGCTAAAAAGGGCTCAGTGGTCTCAAAATCGCCCTCCACTAGCGCTTGGCGGATAAAGATCTCGCGCGCTAGTTCGGGATCGACCGGCCCATAATCGACCCGTCGTCGCGCCACAATAATCAGCCCATTGAGTGTCACCTGCTCCCAGGCCGAGACCCGTCCCCGTCGTCGCTCCCAGTGCGGATCGGCGTAGCTTCGTTTGACTAGGTGGCCGGCTAACGGTTCGAGCCACTCTACCTCAATCGCCGCCACCGTACGACCAAAGCGGCGCGAGGTCTCGACTAGCTCGGCGGCCACAATCCAGTCCGCCCGCTGGCTAACGCCGCTACCTGGGAAGATATCGAACCGCATCCCCTTGCCCCCCAGATAGCGCTCTTGTGGCCGTTTCCCCCGCTTTTTGCCCTCTTTGGGGCTCTCCCCCTCGGCCTCGGATCTATCTTTGTAGCCGATATGGGCTAATAGCCCCGTTAATAGCGAGCGATGAATAGCACCATAGTCAGCCGGTTGACGGTTAAAAATCCAGTTAAGCTGCCGCGCCTGCTCGGTTAGCTGCCGCACAATATCGCGCCACTCGCGCCAGCGCAGCCAGTTGAGAAACGATTGACGACAGAGCTTGCGTAGCTGGTTCTGGCTCACTATCTGCTGCTGCTCGTTGAGATAGGCCCAAAGATTGAGCAGGGTGATAAAGTCGGAGCGGCTGTCGTTAAAGGGTTGGTGCGCCTGGTCAGCCTGCTGCTGCTTATCGGCGGGGCGCTCCCGTAGATCGGGGAGCGAGAGCGCGGCGGCGAGCACGACCCCCTCCTGCAGCGCCCCCTCCTTCGCGGCGGCGATTAAGAGTCGCCCTAAACGGGGATCGACCGGTAGCTGCGCTAATTGGCGACCGATGGCGCTAAGCCGGCGCTGCTCGTCGATAGCGCCTAGCTCGTAGAGTAGCTGATACCCCTCGCGAATCGCTCGCCCCTCAGGGGGGTCGATAAAGGCGAACTGCTCAATCTTACCGAGCCGCAGCAGCGCCATCTGTAGCATCACACTAGCGAGATTCACCCGCTGAATCTCTGGGGTCGGAAAGGGATCGCGACCGTTAAAATCCTCTTCGCTATAGAGCCGAATCGCCACCCCCGCCGCGACACGGCCACAGCGACCGGAGCGCTGGTTCGCCGAGGCTTGCGAAATCGCCTCAATCGGCAGCCGCTGAACCCCCGTCCGATGGCTGTAGCGGCTAATGCGGGCGAGACCGCTATCGATGACAAATCGAATCCCCGGCACCGTAAGCGAGGTTTCGGCCACATTGGTCGCCAACACAATACGACGGCCAGTATGGGAGCGAAAGATACGATCTTGGTCGCGAATTGAGAGCCGCGAGTAGAGTGGCAGCGTCTCGGTTTGACGCAAATTGGCTTTGGCCAGCAGCTCCCCCACCTCACGAATATCGCGCTCACCAGCGAGAAAGACCAAAATATCGCCCAGCGGATCGAGCCGAGTTAGCTCATGCACCGCCTCTAACACGGCGGTGGGCAGATCACCCTCTTCCCCCGTCGGTGGCCGATAAAGGATCTCGACCGGATAGCAGCGACCGGAGACTTCGATAATCGGTGCCTGGTTAAAAAAGGCGCTAAAGCGGGCGGTATTAATCGTCGCCGAGGTGATAATTAGTTTTAGATCGCGCCGCCGAGCTAGGAGCTGCTTTAACACCCCTAATAGAAAGTCGATATTGAGTGAGCGTTCGTGCGCCTCATCAATAATCAGCACCTCATAGCGCCTGAGCCAGCGATCTTGCTGGAGCTCGGCTAAGAGAATGCCATCGGTCATCAGTTTGATACGGCTACGGTTTGAGAGGAGATCGTTAAAGCGCACCTTATAGCCGACCAGCTCCCCTAGCGGCGTATTGAGCTCGGTCGCAATCCGCTCGGCAACACTGCGGGCGGCGATGCGACGCGGCTGGGTATGGCCGATGACCCCCGCAGTACCGTAGCCGAGCTCTAAACAGATTTTCGGAAGTTGGGTCGTCTTACCCGAGCCGGTTTCGCCGGCGATCACCACCACTTGGTGTGCGCGAATAGCAGCTGCGATATCGTGCCGCCGAGCACTGACCGGCAGCGACTCAGGGTAGTCGATAGTCACCGACAGCTCTCCGTTAGCCCCCATTAAAACCAGAAACCGGCACTAATTAGCAGCGGCGTGCCCACCACCACCACCACATTTTTCCATAGATGCGATTGCAACTGCGCCACCTCCTCATGCCAGCGCCACACCGCCCGCACCGCACTCAAGGCCAACGGTAGAGTCACCAGCCCTAAAAGAGTCCCTAGCGGCAGACGGCCAGTCACAATGGCATAGAGTAGGGTCGCATAGGCCAGCCCCATTAACAGAGTGTAGATCTGTGCTCCGGTTCGAGTACCGTAGGCGATTAGCAGATGGTAGCGCCCGGCGGCTCGATCGGCCTCAATGTCGGGATACTGATTCAGCAGCAGCAGATTACTAACCAAAAAGAGGGTAATGAGCGACAGCAGCAGCGCATTCACCGTCATCGCCCCAGTCAACAGCAGGGTGGTGCCGAGCACTATCACCGGCCCAAAACCGATCCCAGGGGCGAGCAGACAGAGCCAAGGGGAGCGGGTTAAGTAGCGACTATAGAGCACAATCAGCGCCAGCCCCACCGCCCCTATCACCAACAGCGGCCACCCCTGATGCAAAACAAACCAGAGCCCTAACACCACCGTCACCGCGACAGCGCCCCAGCCGAGATAGTTAGCCGCCGGCAGTAGCTCCGGTCTAGCCGGTAGAGTACCGCTGCCGCCACTAAAGGGGGTGCGTTGCGTCATCTTATCGAGTCCGCTAGTGAAGTCATCGACCTCATTGAGTACATTCACCGCAATATGGGCCGCCACCGCCAGCAGGGTGACCAGAAAAATGGCGCTAAAGTTGAGCCGATAGCCAAACGACTCAACCAACACCACCGCCTGTAGCACACTCACCAGCGCCAGCGGCAAAAAGGGGAGCCGCATCACGCCCCACAATGTGGGGGAACTCTCTGTTTTTTTACCAGCCATAAGCGTCACTACTCACCGTTAGCACTACTGGGGCCACTGGCAATTTCGATCCGATCCCGCCCCCTATATTTTGCCCGATAGAGCGCCCGATCAGCGCGATGTTTCAGCAGCTCTAGCCGCTCATTGCGCTCCTCAAGCGTGGCCAGACCGACACTGGCGGTGACGGAGAAGTTTTCGTTATCGCGACTATACTCTAACGAGGCGATCGCGTGACGAATGCGTTGCGCCACCGTCACCGCCAGATCGACCCCACTCCCCGGTAGCAGCACCATAAACTTATCGGCCCCATAGCGGGCTAGCATATCGTCCTGACGCAACACCTGCTCTATCTGACGCACACTCCGCTGTAGTACCGTATTGCCCATCTCCTGCCCAAAGCGGCTCTCAACCCAGTGGAAGGCGTCCAGATCGATAAACAGTAGCGAGAGCGACTCCTGCCGCTTCTCTGCTAGCAACAGGCGCTCATTGGCCATCTCATCAAAAGTTGTCATATCGAGACACCCCGTCACCACATCGCGCGTCCCCTGCCGCTCGACCAGTACCGAGTGTTGCCGCATTAAGATCGCCAACTCTATCATTTTGGTGCTATAGAGATGGAACACCACCGCCATCACCGTCAGGCTCACCATATAGGTTAAGGTTGCATGCACGGTAAAATTGAGCAGGCCATAACTAATCGCCACCCCGTTCACGACCAGCGATACCAGCAGCACCAAGTAGCCGGTCTGGGCATCGGCCAACATAAACGCAAATAGGATCAGCAGCACAAACCAGATCGGCCGCATACTATCTTGCGGTACCAAAATGAGCACCAATACCAGTTCGATAAGCACCCACAACAAGAACAGATAGACCACCGGGTAGTAGCTGCGCTTAGAGCGACGCAGATAGAGCAGCATCAGCCCTAACCCCAAGATAAACCCCCAGTTAAGAGAGGCAAAAGGGTGCCCGAGCAGATGGATATCGGCCCCATCGAGCAGAGCAAATCCACTCGCCACCACGAGCGAGATGGTAATTAGCCGGTTCAGTAACCGAAACCGAAAGCCGAAAAACTCCTCACCACTGTTAAAATGGTGGCCACTATTATCGATATCACTATCCGTCATCACACACTCCCCATTACCCTAAATGAATGTCACGCCCCAAGCCACAGCCACCTGCCAACTCCCCCCTGCCCACAAAATAGGATATAGTATGCCACAGCCGTCACAGAGAGGAGACATTGAGTGCAAATCTATCTAGTCGGGGGAGCTGTCAGAGATAAGCTGCTGGGCGTAACGCCGAGAGATCGCGACTGGGTCGTCGTCGGCGCGACTCCTGAGGCGCTACGACAACGCGGTTATAAAGCGGTGGGTAGAGATTTTCCGGTCTTTCTCCACCCCGAAACGGGGGAGGAGTACGCCTTAGCCCGTACCGAACGCAAACAGGGGCACGGCTACCACGGATTTCAGTTCCATACCAGCACCGAGGTCACACTAGAGGAGGATCTTAAACGGCGCGACCTAACCATTAATGCCATGGCGATGGATGAGTCGGGTCAACTTATCGATCCATTCGGGGGTGAGGTAGATCTGCAACAGGGGCGACTGCGCCATGTCTCAGCGGCGTTTCGGGAAGATCCGGTGCGACTGCTACGCACCGCCCGCTACGCCGCTCGTTACCATAAGTGGGGCTTTCGGGTCGCCCACCAGACGCATCAATTGATGCGGCAGATGGTTGACCAAGGCGAAGTCGCCCATCTAGTGGCTGAACGGGTCTGGCAAGAGAGCGCTCGCGCCCTGCTCGAAGAGAGTCCACAGCGCTACATTGAGGTACTACATAGCTGCGGCGCATTACAGATCATCTTTCCCGAACTCGCCCAGCTCTTCGGCGTACCGCAGTCGGCCCACGCCCACCCCGAAATCGATAGCGGCACCCATGTCATGCTGGTGCTACAGCAGGCAGCTAAGCTAAGTGGTGAGCTACAGGTTCGCTTTGCCGCTTTAGTACACGATCTCGGTAAAGGGGTCACCCCCTCCAGCCAACTACCGAGCCATAAGGGGCATGAGGAGCGCGGGATAACGCTAGTCAAACAGCTCTGTCGGCGCCTTAAAGTCCCCCGTGAGATTGAGGCTATGGCGCTGCTAGTCGCCGCCTATCATGGCCTCTACCACCGTGCGGATGAGCTCGATGCCGCGACCCTCTACTCGCTACTAGAGAGGCTCGATCTGTTTCGCCGCCCAGAGCGGCTCACCCCCTTTCTACTCGCCTGTGAAGCCGACTCTCGTGGTCGGCTCGGCTTTGAGAATGAGCACTATACCCAACCGGAGACGATTCGCCGCGCCTATGCTAAGTGCGCGGCTATTCGCGCCCAGGAGCTAATCGCCGCCGGTTTTCAAGGTCAAGCGATTAGCGATGAGCTGCGCCGTCGCCGCATTGAGGCGCTCTCTTCCTTGACTTAACCGCCACCAAGGCATAGAATCGCGCGCTTTCTCTGCGTGAAGCATGAATTAGATCTATTTGGAGTAGCAGCAACAATGTACGCAATTATTAAAAGCGGCGGTAAGCAGTATCGGGTCACCGAGGGGCAGAAGCTACGGGTTGAAAAACTCGAAGCCGAGATTGGCAGTGAAGTCGAAATTCCCGAAGTGCTAATGATCGGCAACGGTGAAGAGATTAAAGTCGGCGCTCCCTATCTTGCCCAGAGCAAGGTGACCGCCACCGTCTCTGGCCACGGACGGGAGAAGAAGATTAACATTCTCAAGTTTCGTCGTCGCAAACACCACATGAAACGGATGGGACATCGGCAGTACTTTACCGAACTGCAGATTACCGCGATTAACGGCTAACAGATAACCTAACGAGGTAGTTCAATATGGCACATAAAAAAGCAGGCGGTAGTACCCGCAACGGTCGCGACTCCATCTCCAAACGGCTCGGTATCAAGCGCTTTGGTGATCAGGTCGTGGAGGCTGGCAACATTTTGGTTCGTCAGCGCGGCACCAAAGTTCACCCCGGTGAAAATGTCGGCTGCGGTAAAGATCACACCCTCTACGCCCTAAGCGCGGGCAAGGTGAAATTTGAGATCAAAGGAGCCAAAAATCGCCAGTTTATTAGCGTTATTGCTAGCTAATAGACCGCCTCGGGCTCTCCGCGCTGTTCAGACATTGTAACTAAAACCCGCTCAGGCGGGTTTTTTATTTCCCCCTCCCCCCAACTATTTAGAGAGAGTTTATGGAGACCGACTTTCGTATTCGTCGTACCAAAATAATCGCCACCATTGGCCCCGCTAGTGACAGTGTGGCCACCCTAAAACAGATGATGGAGGCGGGCATGAGTGTCGCCCGCCTAAACCTCTCTTTCGGTGCCGGCCCCGATCAGGTCGCGCGAGTAGAGCGCATCCGCCAAGCCGCTGCCGAAAGTGGCCGCCATATCGCCATTATGGCCGACACCAAAGGGATTGAGATTCGTACCGGCCAGGTTGAGGGGGACTACTTTGATCTGGAGAACGGTGAGAACTTCAACCTCTACTGCGAGCCCGAAGTTGGCAACACCCAAGGGGTCTCGGTCACCTATCGCCACCTCTATCGTGAGGTCGAAATCGGCACTCCGATTCTGCTCGACGATGGTGCTATCGAACTGATCGTGACCGCCATTGAGGGGAGCACTATTCGCTGTAAAGTGATTCACGGTGGGCTGTTAAGGTCGCGCAAAGGGGTCAACCTGCCCCACACCCAGCTCTCATTAAGCGCAGTTAGCCCCGAGACAGAGGCCGATGTGCATCAGGAGATGGCCTTTGCGGTTGCGAACGATATTGAGTATATCGCCGCCTCTTTTATTCAGACCGCTGAAGATATCGAACGCCTTAGAGCGGTCATTCGTGAGTTGGGGGGGGAGATTCCGATTATCGCTAAAATCGAAAATCGGGCCGGCATTCGCAACTTAGAGGAGATTATCGAAGCGGCCGATGGAGTCATGGTCGCCCGCGGCGATCTAGGGGTCGAACTCCCCCTAGCCGATGTGCCGGGGATGCAGAAGCAGATTATTCGCTCTACCGTCTCCAACGGCAAACCGGTCATTACCGCCACCCAGATGTTAGCGAGTATGGAGAGCAACCCTAAGCCGACCCGAGCCGAAGCCTCCGATGTTGCCAACGCGATTCTCGATGGCACCTCCGCCGTGATGCTCTCCGGCGAGAGCGCCATGGGCAAATACCCCATCGAAGCGGTAAGAACCATGGCCAATCTCGCCCTGCGAGCCGAAGCGTCGCTAGCCGAGTATGGCTTTTTGCAAAAGAGCAAACCTAACCCCTCTAATAAGATTACCGAGGCGATTAGCCAGGCCAGCATCACCATGGCAGCTCACCTGAACGCCGCGAGTATCCTCTGCCTGACCGATACCGGTTTTACGGCCCGTCAGATATCGAAACATCGTCCAAACTGCCCGATTTTGGCCATTACCCGCTCTGATAAGATCGCTCGTAAGCTAGCTATCAACTGGGGAGTGATTCCACTGCTGCACGAAGAGGGGGCCGATGATGAGCAGAAGACTCGCTGTGGTCTGCGCAAATCGCTACAGGCGGGCTATATTCACGATGGCGACGTAGTGCTAATTACCGCCGGCCACCACCAAGCCGCTGGGGGTACCGACTATATTCGGGTTATCACTGTCAATCAGCAGGACCAACCGCTGGCCATTTAACGACGATCGATAAAGCAGACGAAGAAGCCGGACGGTTCCTGTGGTGGGCAAAAGATGGCAAGTGGGCCGGGGATAAAATAGCCATTGCTAAAGTCGAAAAAATTTGCGATAAGGCGATTTTTATCACCCTTGAGTCCCACCGGACAGGAGTATCGCATTGATGCACATCTATCGTGATGTTGAACTTGAACAGGGCTACCACTTTCCCCTTGAGGGCAACTTTGTCGTTGCTGAACGAGAAGAGGGGAAAGGGAACGCAATCTATGCGGCTAACAGCTATCGCCGTGGCGAGATGATTGCCCGTTTTACCGGCATTATCCTCCCCTACCGGACTCAACACACTCTACAACTCAATACCAATATCCACCTGTTAGATCTCTCGTTTGTCGGCTATCTAGCCCACTCCTGCTCACCCAATGTCTTTATCGATATGCAGAGCTTCGAGGTCTGGGCGCTAGGCGACATCGATGCTCAGAGCGCCCTAACGATGGACTATGCCGCGACGGAAGATGTTCTCTACAGACAGTTTCGTTGCCTCTGTGGTTCACCTAACTGCCGCCACTGGGTCACCGGTCGCAAAGAGCAGATCAATGAGCAGGGGTTAACCTACCTACAGCAGCGGGGCTACCATGGTTAACCCCCTATCTATGGTGGGAGCGTCCCGATCTCTGTTTCATCGACCAGCAGCTCTCCCTAGGGGGAGAGTCGCTGCTGAAACTCGCCCGCCAATCGCCACTGCCACAGTTTGTCTATAGCGCTGCCCGTGTCGAGCAGAAGCTACAACAGCTCCATCAGGTGCTCAAAGGGACTGGGCTGCCCTATCGAATCTACTACGCCATGAAGGCGAATCGGTTCGCACCACTGCTCACCTTTATGCGCACCACCGGCTTAGTCGGGATCGATGTCTGCTCACCGAACGAGATCAGCCACGCCTTAGGGTGTGGGTTTGAGAGTGGCGATCTCTCCTTTACCGCCGCCTCACTCTCCGAGAGAGATTTAACCCAAATTCTCGCCTACGACGATTTAGCTATTAACTGCGATAGTTTGAGCATGATTCGCCGAATCGGTGAGCTAGCTCCCGGGCGTCGGATCGGGCTGAGAATTAACCCCGCCATGGGAATCGGCTACGGTAATAATCAGCTACTACAGTATAGCGGGGTGAAGACCACCAAATTTGGCATCTACCAAGAGCAGCTACGAGAGGTGAAGACCATCCGCTGCCCCCCCTCGCTGAGGGGGACTATCTGGCGATGCTCAATATCGGTGGCTATGCCGCCTCCATGAGCTCAAACCACTGTATGCGCGGTGAGTTTATCGAACGGCTGCTGCTGCCCCGCTAGGAACGGATGAGTTAATCGTGGTCAAGGTCGGGCAGCTTCAGCGTCAATAGCCAGGTGAACAGCAGAAACAGCGTTGAGCCGACTAAGCAGCCGACTAGCCCGACCATCTGATAGAGCAGCCCTGAGAGCACAGTGCCGGCTAAGCGACCGCCGGCATTGGCCATATAGTAAAAACCGACGCTCATTGCCACCTTATCGTGATCGGAGTAGGCCAAAATGAGATAGGAGTGGAGCGCGGAGTTAATCGCAAACAGAATGCCAAACAGTACCAGACCGATCACTAACACCCCATCCGCAGCCCACCCCTGCGCCATCGCCCAACCGATCCCTGCCGGTGAGAGCGCTAATAGCAGCACCCAAAAGCGGGCGGTGGCCCCCCCTGGGGGGCGGCTCTCTTTTCGAGAGTGGAGCAGTTTGGGCGCTAGAGCCTGCACAAACCCATACCCTATCACCCACAGCGCTAAAAAGGTGCCCACTTCGGTAAATGACCACCCCAACCCCTCGTAGAGAAAGACCGGCAGGCCGACCACAAACCAGATATCACGCGATCCAAATAGAAAAAAACGGGCCGCCGAGAGCCAATTAATGGCGCTAATGTTGGAAAAGACTTGCGTAAATGTCGGCTTACTCTTCATCTTACCCACCCCAGAGGGGAGCAGCAGCAGGGTGATGAGCAGTATCAGCAGCAGCCCGCCGGCCAAAAGCGCCAGCGCCATCCTAAAGCCGACCCACTCTAGCAGTAGCGCACCGACAAAGAAGCCGACCCCTTTGAGGGCATTTTTGGAGCCGGTGAGCAGGGCGACCCACTTAAACAGCTTCGACTCCTCGCCGCCACTCACTATCGCCTTGACCGATGCTTTAGCCGACATTTTATTCAAATCTTTAGCGATCCCCGACAGCGCCTGCGCCGCCATCACATAACCGACCGAGAGCCAGCTATCGGGTACCGTCAACATGAGCAGCGCCACCACCTGGAGCGCCATGCCGATATGCATGGTCAAATTCAGGCCGATACGCGCCCCGAGCCAGCCACCGACTAGGTTGGTAACGATGCCGAAAAACTCATAGAAGAGGAACAGCATCGCCACCTCAAACGGCGAGTAGCCGAGCAGATGGAAGTAGAGTACCACCAACATCCGAATCGCCCCATCGGTGAGGGTAAAGCCCCAATAGCCACCGGTGACAATAAGATAGTTACGGACTCCTCGCTCCATGTTACAGACTCCGAGCGACCTTAGCGGTCAGCTCCATCATGCGATTAACATAGCCCCACTCATTGTCGTACCAAGCGTAGAGCTTCACCTGAGTGCCATCGATCACCATCGTTGAGAGGGCGTCAATAATCGACGAACGGGGATCGTTAACATAGTCCACCGAGACCAGTGGCCGCTCCTCGTAGCCCAAAATCCCGCGTAACTCCCCCTCTGCGGCCATTTTAAAGTAGCCATTTATCTCCTCCACCGTCACCGGACGGGCCGCCTCAAAGACAAAATCGGTCAGCGAGGCGTTAAGCAGCGGCACTCTGACCGCATGGCCGTTGAGTTTTCCCTCTAATTCAGGAAAGATTTTGGTAATCGCTTTAGCCGAACCGGTAGTGGTCGGAATTAACGACTCGCCACAGGCGCGGGCGCGACGCAGGTCTTTATGGCCTCTATCGACGATAGTTTGGGTATTGGTAATATCGTGAATCGTGGTCATGCTGCCGTGAACGATACCGATCTGCTCATGCATCACCTTAACGACGGGGGCTAAACAGTTAGTCGTACAGCTCGCTGCGGTTAATAGATGGTGCTCATCGGGACGATAGAGGTGATCATTAATGCCATAGACGACATTGAGCGCCCCCTCGGTCGGTGCCGCCACAATCACCTTTTTGACCCCCTGCTCAAAGTAGTTTTGCAATAGCTGCGGCTTTTTATGGTGTTTGCCGGTCGCCTCAATCACGATATCGCAGCCTGACCAGTCGGTCTGCTCAATCGCTGCGTGACGGCTATAGACGAGCTCCCGCCCCTCAACCACCATGCGGTTAGGATCACCACTAGCCCCACTCTCCCGTGACCAGCGTCCATGGACGGAATCAAATTTTAAGAGGTGCGCCGAGCCTGCCGCATCGGTTGCTATCTCATTGATCTGCACCAGCTCAAACTCATCTCGCTCCCAGCCGACCCGAAATCCGAGCCGTCCCATGCGCCCAAAGCCGTTAATACCTACTTGAATGGCCATCTGTTCATTACCTCCTAGTGAGTTGGTTAGTGTGTAACCGTTCACTCTCCCCGCTAAATTTTACCCCTCACCCCAACCCTCTCCCGCCGGGAGAGGGAGATTAAGGAGGGAGAGTGAACGGTTACGTTAGTGTTACTGCGCAGCCTCAAGCTGCATAAAAGTTTGATGGATATTGCGCCGATGCCAGCTATCAAAATATTGCAGATGGGCAAATTCGGGCGCTTCAGCCAGAGAGTCGATAGTCTCACTCATCTCCCGCCACTCCTCCAGCGCTAGAGTGACACCGTCAATTAACCAGTTAAGATAGTTACCGCTATCACGCCGCGCTTTGGCCAGATCGCCAGGGGCACCGTGGCCGGGGACAATCCTCTCTGGCTGCAACTGCTCTATCATCTGCCACGATCGCTGCCAGTTGACCACTTTTGAGCTCGGCCAGATCCCCAACATACGGTCATGAAAGAGATAGTCACCACTAAAGAGAGTTTTATGCTCTGGCAACCACAGCAGCGCATCCCCATGAAAGTGGCCACCACCGGGCCAGATCAGCTCAAACGCCACCCCACCAATCTCAAATGACGCTCGCTCTTTAGCGATGAGCTCGCTCGCATGGCGCGGGGTAATCGTCTTAGCCTCAGCACCGATCTCCCGCTCTAAGCGCCCTAGCTGGCTATCCTGCTGTCGTCGCTGATCGGTAGCGGTGATCTGTAGCGCCTGTACTGGAATCTGCCGCTCCAGAAAGTAGCTATTCCCCATCCAGTGGTGATCCTGCACGCCGATATTAATGACTCGAATAATCGGCCTATCGCTCACTTCAGCGATCTTCTGCTCAATGAGCGCTGCCGCTGTCGCTGTTGTGCCGCTGCCGATAAGAACCACTCCCTCAGCGGTCACCACAAAGCCCAAGGTGTTATTTAAGCCGTGGTTAGCGGCGTTACGAGGCCCCACCTCCCCCAATAGAGCATAGATAGTAGCCCCCAGCGGCTCAACCTTCAGCGTAAAGGCCGAGACGGCCATCGCCGAGCAGAGCAGTAACACTAGTCCCCCCCCCTGTCGGCAGAGAGTATGCCACCTAAGGGGGGCGCTTCGTTTCAATAGTAACCACAACAGCATAAAAAATCTCCTAAACTTAAAGTCGTACGCAGGGAGGACGAACCACCACAGCAAAAGATGCACCCTTGGGGCTATTTTTTACCGCTAACAGATTAGCTGCATCTTTTCGGGGCACTGTTCGTCTTCTTGGGAAACCCTTATCCCTACCGTTGGAGTGATCCCTAAATGTTCGATGCCCTTGCCGACCTACTGGTATTTCAAGTGCTTGGCTTAAATCCTGCCAGCCATGCAGGTGCTGCGCTGCACTTTTTTGTGATGGATACGGTCAAAATCTTTGTCATGCTGCTGCTGATCATCTATAGCATGGGGCTGTTACGAGCGATGCTTTCACCGGAACGGGTACGCGACTATGTGCGCGGCAAACCGGTGTGGATGGCACGCACTACCGCCATCGGGCTAGGGGCTGTCACCCCATTTTGCTCCTGCTCATCAGTCCCACTCTTTATCGGTTTTGTCGAGGCGGGGATTCCGTTAGGGGTCACCTTCTCTTTTTTGATCGCCTCGCCCATGATTAACGAGGTAGCGGTGGTGATTTTAGCCGGCATTCTCGGCTGGGAGCTGACCTTGATCTATGTGGCAGCAGGATTGAGTGTCGCCTATATTGGCGGCGTGGTCATGGAGTATTTCAAGCCCGAACGCTGGGTTGAGCCCTATATCTGGAAGATTCAGATGGGGCAGATGCAGCTCCCCCAACCCGACAGATCGTTGCGGGGACGACACCGCTACGCCGTAGGCGAAGTCAATACATTGATCGGTCGACTCTGGAAGTGGATTATCGCTGGAATTGCCATCGGGGCACTGTTCCATGGCTATGTCCCCGAGGAGTGGGTGAGCGAGCATCTAGGCGGTCAAGATAACTGGCTAGCGGTACCGGGGGCAGTCTTGTTGGGGATTCCCCTCTACTCTAACGCCACCGGCGTGATTCCGGTGGCCGAGGCGATGCTCGGCAAAGGGGTCGCTATCGGCACCACCCTCGCCTTAATGATGAGTATTGCCGCCCTCTCGCTACCGGAGATGATTATTCTGCGCAAAGTGATACGCTGGCCAGCGCTCGCCCTCTATGCCACTGTACTGGCGGTCGCCTTTACTCTGGTAGGCTGGGGGTTTAACTGGCTTACCGCCTAAAAGGCCCCCTTCCCGTCAAATTAACCATACTATAGGAGTCACCACGATGTCTGAACAACCGCCACTTCACCCCGCTATTGTCGCCATGATATCGCTTGCAGCCGGTATCGCCGCCAACCATCCGGCGATGGGGCAGTGCCAGCTTGAGCGCCTGCGTCAACTCGGCGTCCCCGAACACCAGATCGATACTGTGATCGAGATCGCCCGCCATCTTCGTGATGAGGCGGGGCAAAAGCTCGATGCGGCCTTTAATGAACAGTCAGCTAGCGCTAAATCAATCCCCATAGAGGGTAGTGGTGAAAGCTGCCACTGTAGTCAAACCGCCAGCGGCCAGTCGTGCTGCTGATTTTTCCCCTTAACCGATAAGATGTATGAGGATTTAATGATGAAAAATATCAAGGTATTAGGTACTGGCTGTGCCAACTGCAACACCACTTACACTATGCTTGAGGAGACGGCAAAATCGCTAGGTGTCGCGATTCAATTGGAGAAGATCGAAGAGTTAGGTGCCATTATGGCCTACGGTGTTATGTCAACCCCTGCGGTGGTGATTGATGAACAGCTAGTTCATGCCGGCGGGCTCCCTAGTCGCGCCACCGTCGAAGGCTGGCTAGCCGACGAGGGGGGTTGTTCCGGTAGCCAGAGTGGCTGCTGCTAGCGCCTTACCGCGATCGCTTTTGGCGAACAGGGGGTAAAGCAGCAGATGGTGCCACTCTCACTAAATCGCACCTGACATAGCTGCTGTAGCTCCTGTTTGAGCCTCTTTCGGGCTCGCTGTAGCCGCGATTTGGTAGCCGGCAGCGATAGCGCCGCTTGATCGGCATACGCCTGCTGGCTCATCCCCTCTAGATCACACTGCTGGATAATCGCCGCCTCGGCCGCCCCTAGTCGCTGTAGCGCATGGGGAAGACACTCAGCTAGATTGAGCAGTGGCGGTAGCTCCTCCTCAAGCGGTTCGGGCACATCACCCCTCTCTTCGCTGCGCTGATGGCTACGCAGGTAGTCGATGAGGCTATTTTTAGCCACCCGAAATAGCCAAGCGCGACGATTCTCGACGGCACAAAAGCGGCTCTGCTGCGCCATCGCCTTTAGAAAGATATCTTGCAGCAGATCGTCAGCCTGCGCCCAGTCGTGTAGCTGACGATAAAAAAAGCCTCTTAGCTCCTGTTCATGGCAGTGCCATGCCTCAATGACACAGTTCATATCGCTGCTGTTAATTGCTCTTAAAAACCTAATTGTATCGGCTTGCTCAATATTTGCTTTAATTGGTGGGCCCAGTAGGACTCGAACCTACGACCAAGGGATTATGAGTCCCCTGCTCTAACCAACTGAGCTATAGGCCCCTATCAAGAAGGGGGCTATTATTCATAATCTGGCTGCAAAAGTAAAGCCACCCCTAGTGCTCTACCAACTATTTCTCTCTCGCTCAGTGAGCGAGGGAAGCGTTAGGGCATAAATGGATTCATGACTCCCATAGGTTTAGCAATTTGGTTCACATTGCCCCGCATAATCAGCACGCCGGTAGCGATGTGATTAAAGCTAGAGTTAATGAGCTGCACATTCTGACTCATCTGTACCATTTCAGTATTGATCTGATGCATCCCGTTAACCACACTGCCCACACGCTGATTCATCTGCGGCATCGTCTCACTCATTAGGATCATGCTATCGTTAATCTGCTCCATGCCGGTCATGTAGCTATTTAGCTGTGACATCGTATCGACCACAATATCCATATCGCGTGAAATCGAGCGGGTGTTCTGCTCTAGCAGTGAAATATTATCGACTATCGCCAGCATACGCAGATAGAAGTCGTAGGCATATAGAACATTAAACACCGCCACTATCAGCATTAGTGCCGCCGATATCTTGACGATGGTGTTAGTCAGACGAAAATGGTAGTGGCGCTCAAATCGATTCTGTTCGGTTAATTGATCTAACCTATCGAGTGAACGACACAGCATCTCTCGCAGCTCACGCTGCTGCTGCTCTTCGGTAATCGCTTTAGCCATTGAGCAGAGACTCCTTTATGGAAACGGAAACATATTATTCATAGCACGAGCCGGTTTCGACATTCGATTCACATCCCCATTCAGCCGAACCACTTCGGCATCGACGCGCTGGGTCGTGACCGCAATCTCGGTAATATGGCGCTCAATATCGCCCATATGTTGCTGCATGGCATCGATCTGTTGGCTCATCTGGCCGACATGCTGATTCATAATCACCACATCCTGCCCCATTTGCGCCACTTTATCAGATATCGATTCCATGTATTGTACTTGCTGCTGCATCGATACCATCACATCAGAGACATCACGCATCTTTTGCGACACTTTGGTGAAGTGGTGGTTCATACTCATCACCACATCGGAGATGCGTTCAACCTGAGTGGCCATAATCATCAATATGAGCAAAATAGAGATCGCAATCAGGCTCAGAACGACCATCCCGCCCCGAATACCATACTTTACCCGCTCGGCGAGTTGATCCTGCACATCCATACGCGACTGCATAATAATTTCAAATCGCTGAATGGCGCGTTTCAGATCACCACAACTAGGGCCATGATTGTTAGGTTGCTGTTCTATGGTAGCTACTCCTACTCTGTTATTGCACTCTTTTAGAGACCGCTGCAATCGGCTATTTTGACCCTTTTTGCGGTCGTTGCCAACCGAGGATTGTCACCTGCCGGCTACGACTGAGGGTCAACGCCTCTGCCGGAGCGGTTTTGGTAATTGTCGAACCGGCACCAATGGTGGCCCCATCGGCTATCTCAACCGGCGCCACTAGCTGCGTATCGGAGCCGACAAAGACTCTGTCACCGATCACTGTCTGGTGCTTATTCGCCCCATCATAGTTGCAGGTGATCGTGCCGGCACCGATATTTACCTCACTCCCCATGGTGGTATCGCCAATATAGCTCAAATGGTTAACCTTGGAGCCTCTGCCAATGGTACTCTGTTTCACCTCAACAAAGTTACCGATTTTTGCCCCCTGCTCTAGTTCCGTTCCCGGACGCAGGCGGGCATAGGGGCCGATGGTACACTCTGCGGCGATCACAGCACTCTCGATCAGACTCATCGGCTCAATAGTCACCCGCTCCCCTATCTGGCTATTGCGGATGATAGAGTAGGCCCCTACCGTGACCCCGTCGGCGAGGGTTACCTCGCCCTCAATAATCACCCCCACATCAAGGCTGACATCCTGGCCACAGCGCAGTGAGCCGCGAATGTCGATTCGATTAGCGTCGGCTAGCTCAACCCCCTCTTGTAGCAGCTTTTCGGCCTGACGCCGCTGCCAGATCCGCTCTAACTGTTGTAGCTGTAAGCGATCATTCACTCCGGTAACGCTCAGTGGATCCTCAGCTGCCCGCCCCACCACAGTGACCCCCTCGGCCACCGCGAGTGCGACTAGATCGGTCAAATAGTACTCCCCTTGGGCGTTGCTATTTTTCAGCTCGCCTAACCAGTTAGGTAGGGGGGCGGCGGCAAAGGCGATAATGCCGCTATTGACCTCGCCAATACGCTGCTGTTCCGCAGTCGCCTCTCTCTGCTCCACAATGGCGATAATATCCCCCTCCCCGCTGCGCACAATGCGGCCGTAACCGTGGGGATTCGGTGGAAAAAAGGTGAGTAGCGCCACACGCCCCGCCGCCGCCTCTTGGCTAAGTGCTGCTAGTGACTCTGGCTGGAGTAGCGGTACATCGCCATAGAGCACCAGCACCTCGCTATTGCGATCGATATGGGGCAGCGCCTGTAACAGCGCGTGGCCGGTACCTAACTGCTGCGCCTGTAGCACTCCGTTGACCTGTAGCTGCCTCAGCAGTGGTAAGACCTGCTCTCCACCGTGGCCATACACGACATGAATCCTCTCCGGCCGCAGCTCTCGCGCTCGCTCTATGACATGCTGCAGTAGTGGTTTACCCCCTAAGGTGTGCAATACCTTCGGTCGCCGTGAACGCATCCGACTCCCCTGCCCTGCGGCTAAAATGACAATCTCTAGTGCCATAATCGACTCTCTCTCCCCTCTAAACTACGATGACATCGCCCCTGGCGTCTGTGAGACCCCATTCTCAAGCTCCTGCGCTGTCGCAGCCCGAATCTTGACCACAGTGATATGAAAGGTCAACTTTTTGCCGGCAAAGGGGTGGTTGCCATCGAGGGTCACACTGCCACTATCGACATGGGTGACGACAAATTTGCGACTCTCCCCTCTATCGTTCATAAAGTCGGCCTCGGCCCCGATACGGCGATACTCTGGTGGCACATTTTCAATACGATCACTAAAGGTTAGCTGCGGATCCCACGCGCCAAAAGCATCCTCTGGCGACAGCTCTACCGCGATCGACTCCCCCTCCTCTAGCCCCTCTAGCGCCTCATTCACCCGCGGATAGAGGCCACTGTTATCGCCATAGACAAAACTGACCGGCAGATCGATTCGCTCTAGCGGCTCCCCCCTCTCGTCGGTAATATGGTAGGTGACCGACACCACCCGATCTTTTGCGACATTCACAATCGGCTCTCTCCTCATTACTTAAAGGACAACTCAGCTCTCTCAGCAAGTACCCATCCGCCCTATTGAAGTATATAATAGCGCCATGACAACCCTCTACTTCACCAAAATGCACGGTCTGGGCAACGACTTTATGGTCGTGGATGCGGTACGCCAACGGCCCCACTTTACCACAGAGTTGATTCGCCAGTTAGCCGACCGCCACTTTAGCATCGGATTTGATCAACTACTGCTAGTCGAGCCCCCTGGTTCAGACGATAGCGGCATCGACTTTCGCTACCGAATTTTCAATGCCGATGGCAGCGAGGTCGGTAACTGCGGCAACGGTGCCCGCTGTTTTGCCCGCTTCGTGAAAGAGCAGGGGCTACACCATGGGGAGCAGGTGACCGTGGCGACTCGCACCGGTCTTCTGACGCTCTATCACACCGATGATAGCCGCGTTCGGGTCGATATGGGCACCCCCGACTTTGCTCCAGAGAGCCTGCCGATGCTCACCCCGTTTCAATCCCGTTATCAGCTCGAACTAGAGGGTGAACAGCTCACTTTTGGGGCTGTCTCCATCGGAAATCCCCACATCACCCTGCCGGTAGAGTCTATTGAGAGCGCTGAGGTTGCCCGTTTCGGCCCGCTGCTAGAGTCGCATCCGCTCTTTCCTGAGCGAGTTAATGTCGGCTTTATGCAGCGAATTGACCCTCATCGGCTGCGATTGCGAGTCTTTGAGCGCGGTAGCGGTGAAACTCTCGCCTGCGGA
The DNA here is from genome assembly GCA_008375315.1 of Ectothiorhodospiraceae bacterium BW-2. NCBI lineage: Bacteria > Pseudomonadati > Pseudomonadota > Gammaproteobacteria > Chromatiales > Ectothiorhodospiraceae > Ectothiorhodospiraceae bacterium BW-2. Next base: position 787,173 of record CP032507.1, read on the forward strand.
ACCGGTGCCTGTGCCGCAGCGGCTATCAGTCGCCAATGGGGTGAAACCGAAAAGTGTGTTACTGTAGCGCTCCCCGGAGGAGAGTTAACCATTGAGTGGCCGGGCAGTGGTGCTAAGTTATGGATGACTGGCCCTGCCACGGTAGTTTTTAACGGAACCATCGAACTATGAGTGCAGAATTACGACCGACCGAACAGCCGCTGACACAGCAACAGATTGCTGACTACCTGCAGCGCTACCCCGACTTTTTTGAGCAGCACCCCGAACTGCTACTACAGCTCAATCTGAGCGACAAGCGCCACAGCAATGCCACTGTCGCACCGCTGATTGATCGCCAACTAGCGCTGCTGCGAGAGCAGAATAGCCAGCAGCAGCGCCAGCTTGCCCTGCTCAAACAGAATGCGCGTGATAACGAACAGCTACTGCTCAGTCTGCAGCAGCTCATTATCTCACTACTCGAAACCAACTCGCTTGATGAGGCGATTCACTGCCTACGAGAGGCGCTGATGGAGCACTTTTTTGCCGATGTGGTCAAAATCAAGCTCTTTAGTGATAGAACAGACCGACCGGAGTATATCTCCCGCGATCACAGCCGCTTACGGCCACTTGAGGCGCTTATTGAGCGCAAAGGTACCATCTGCGGTCAACTTAAGCCGGAGCAGCAGCAGGCGCTATTCGGTAAGAGTGAGGATCCCCCCATCGCCTCCTCAATCGTTATCCCTATCTGTCGCGATAATGGCCCCTGTAGCGGTATTCTCGCTATCGGCAGCAGTCATCGCAACCGTTATCACCCCGATATGAGTACCCTGTTTATTACCCATTTAGGGGCAATTATCCATAAAATTTTTCAGGATTATCTCAGTTAAGGCGGGGGGGAGCGATTCTCATGCCAGATCCGCTTCAGAGCGATAGCGCTTTTACAACTGACATCGACCACTTCTGCGGCTATCTACAGGTAGAGAGGCGCTACTCGCCCCATACCGTGAGCAGCTACCGGCGCGATTTAGAGCAGTTTGCCATCCAGCTACAGCCCGAAGCCACCGATTGGTCAGCCGTCTCCCCTCAGCAGCTACGACAGATCGTCATGCAGCTACACCAATCGGGGCTCGCCCCCCGCTCTTTGCAGCGCAAGCTCTCGGCACTACGCAGCCTCTATCGCTATCTTAACCGCTATCGGGGCGATAGCCACAATCCTACCAATGCGATTCGTGCCCCCAAACAGGAGCAGTCTCTCCCCGATCACCTCGATATCGAACAGATATCCCAGCTACTCGATGTTGCTCCCGACTCGCCCCTAGCGCAGCGAGATCTAGCGATGATGGAGCTGTTCTACTCCTCGGGGCTACGCCTAGCAGAGCTCACTTCACTCAATCTTGAGGATATCGATCTGAGACAACAGATCCTCATCGTCACCGGTAAGGGGAGTCGCCAGCGCCAACTGCCCATAGGCTCCAAGGCGGTGGCCGCACTAGAGCAGTGGCTCAAGCTTCGCCCCCAATTTATTCGGCCTACCACCTGCGCCGAGAGCGCCTCGGCACTGTTTCTCTCCCAACAGGGACGGCGGATCAGTCAGCGCTCGGTGCAGAAACGGCTAGAGCGGTGGGGACAACTTCGGGCGCTCTCTAGCCATCTCCACCCCCATACACTGCGCCACTCCTTTGCCTCTCATCTGCTACAGTCGAGTGGCGAGCTTCGTTCGGTACAGGAGCTGCTAGGCCACGCTGATATTGCGACCACCCAAATCTATACCCATCTCGATTTTCAGCATTTAGCCCAAATTTATGATCAAGCCCACCCTCGCGCCCGCAAGCGCCGTGACTAAAAATCGGCTACACTACTCCCCTTCACCTAACCGCAACCAACGGAGGTTTACCATGACCAAGCCGCGCTATCTCGTCCCGCTGCTACTGCTTCTCGCCACTCAACCGGCAACTGCCGCCAAAGAGGGGGGCGGCTGGGTAGATGGCAAACCGAACTACTATCCCATCACCCCAGCTCTGACCGTCAATTTAAATGAGTTCGGCATCAGTTTTGCCCAGATAAAACTACAGTTAATGACTCAGGAGGTAGCCACTATCGAGGCGGTCGAAATCAATAAACCGGCAGTTATTGACGCACTGATAACGGTGATCTCCTCTAAAGATAGAGAGACGATGAACTCGATTCAGGGGCGAAAAAAGGTACAAGAGGAGATGAAGCTCAAGATACAACAGGTATTAGAGCAGCTCGCCCATATTACCCCCGGCGAGAGTGTCGGTAAGGGGGAGAGTGCGAAAGAGATTAAAAGCATCGAGCAGGTGCTAATTACTGACTTTGTAGTACAGTAACCTTACAAAAAAAGGCGGTCTCCGTTACGGTAACCGCCCTAATCTCAGAGGCATGAACGGGTTACTATTGCAGGTCACCTATCAGTGCTTGGCGCACATTATCGGCCACAACAGTCGTGTGGTGGTAGTTTTTATGCTCAATGCCGGCTAAGAGAGGGAGACCGGCTTTAAGATCGGCCACCATCTTGTCGGTTAACTCAAAGCGGAGAAAGTGAACCGAGGCTGTCTTCTCATCGCTGCTGCGGTCGAGATCTTCATTTGCAATCGGGTACACCTTCTCATGCCCCTCAACCTCCACCCAGAGAGTCTCCTCAATCCCGACTAGCCGCGCGAGCGCGACACGCCGCTGCTCGACATCGCTATACTCCATCATAAAGGTCGCTTTCCAGTTACTCCCATCGGGAATAAGCGGATTATAGACCTCCAGCTCCTCCTGAATCGCTGCGGCCTCAAAAATGCGCTCAATACGCAACATCTCCTGAATCTGATACTGCATAGTGAGCCGATCTTCAAAATAGAGCGCCGCATTAGGGCCGATAGGGAGGCGGCGATCTTTTTTGTGAGCGATCACTTTAGCTCGAAACTCAGGGCGTACTTCGGCGTACTTCTCTAGTGAATAGAGATCTTCTCGACTTAACTTCATCATCCATTCGCTCCGTTATCAGATACCATAGGCCTGCCGTAGCAGGGTTATCGGATGCTCTGCCACCCTACCGGCGGCGTGGGCAATATGGCCACCGGCCATGGCACAATCACTACCGAAGTGATCTGCTTGATATTTTTTGACCCGATCAGCCGCCGGTTTAACAATTTTCATCGACGACTCATAAAACTCCTTTTTAACCGCGTAGGTGCCATCGTGACCGGAGCAGCGCTCGATAATCTCCACTTCGGTATCGGGGATTAGATCGAGTATTTCGCGCGTCTTTTGGCCGATATTCTGCACCCGTTGGTGACAAGCGGCCTGATAGGAGACCCTACCTAGGCCGCGATTGAAGTCGGTCTTAAGTTTACCCTCTTTATGGCGCAGCATCAGATACTCAAACGGATCGAAAAAGGCGTTTTTAACCTTGCGTACCTCAGGATCATCGGGAAACATAAGGGGGAGCTCCTGCTTAAACATTAGCACACACGATGGAATAAGCGCGGTCAGATCCCCCCCCTCATCGACCATTTTAGCTAGCACCGGAATATTGATCTCTTTTGCTTTAGCGACCGACTCCAGATCACCTAGCTCCAGTTTTGGCATACCGCAGCAGGTCTCCTTAGGTGGCGTCGTGATCGGGATACCGTTATGTTCAAATACTGCCACCAGATCCTCACCTGGCGCCGGTTCGTTACGGTTCATAAAGCAGGTGGTAAAGAGCGCCACTTTACCGCGAGTTCTCCCCGCCGGTTCGGGAGTTAAGTCACTTTGGTGGCTAGCGAGCCGTTTACGCAGGGTATGGCTATGATATTTGGGCAGATTGGCATCGGCGTGAACCTCTAATACCGCCTCCAGCACCTTGCGGGTCGGTTTGAAGTTATTAGCCGCATTCACTACCGAGGAGATCACCGGCATACCGGCTAGATTCCCCACCGCATCGACACTGGTGAGAATTTTATCGCGCATTTTGACCTCACCCTGCTGATATTTGTACGCCTTAGCGCGGAGCATTAGGTGGGGAAAGTCGAGATTCCACTCATGGGGCGGCACATAGGGGCACTTGGTCATATAGCAGAGATCACATAGATAGCAGTGATCGACTACCTTCCAGTAATCGGCCTTATCGACTCCGTCAACCTCCATCGTCTCCGACTCATCGACTAGATCAAATAGGGTCGGAAACGATTGGCAGAGGCTAACGCAGCGGCGGCAGCCGTGACAGATATCAAATACCCGTTCTAGTTCGTTAAATAGGGCCTCTTTGTCATAAAAGTGGGGGCCCTTCCAATCTAAAGGGTGGCGAGTCGGTGCCTCAAGGTTGCCCTCTTTGACGGTGGTAGCCATAACTATTCTCTCCTTAGCGCATCTGCTACATTGTAAGGTAATCCATACAGCCCTCTGCCTAATCTTAACACAGAGGGCTGAAGGGAGACCCTAAACGGTTACTGAATTAAGCATCCAGTTCGTTGAGGGCTTTTTGATAGCGATTCGCATGAGAACGCTCGGCCTTAGCCAAAGTTTCAAACCAGTCGGCAATCTCCTCAAAGCCCTCATCGCGGGCATCTTTGGCCATACCAGGATACATATCGGTGTACTCGTGAGTCTCACCGGCAACCGCTGTTTTCAGGTTATCGGCGGTACCCCCAAAGGGCATACCGGTGGCCGGATCACCACACTGCTCCAGATACTCTAGATGGCCGTGGGCGTGACCAGTCTCTCCCTCTGCTGTGGAGCGAAACAGCGCAGCAACATCGTTATAGCCTTCGACATCAGCTTTGGCCGCAAAGTAGAGATAGCGACGGTTAGCTTGTGATTCGCCGGCAAACGCATCTTTCAGGTGTTGCTCGGTTTTGCTACCTTTTAGTTCCATATTGATACCTCGTTCAAGTGATTTAGGTTTAATTGGGTTCTGCCTGTCATCAGGACAGGCGCTAGAGTAGCGCTCAAAGAGGAGCAAGAAAAATCGTTTATTCTGATAGGTTCGATTGACAAAGCCTATCAAAGCCCCCCCTCTAGCCCCACAGATAGTAAGGCCATTTTTGGGGGTCAGAAGGGTTAGAGGGGTAATTTTTTAGTCATTGGTTTACAATTCGCCACCACTGTCCGCTTAAATGGCAACCGCAACCCATCACAACATTGAGGAGAGAGAGTTGAGCAGTCCAGTATCACTTCAGCAGCTAATCGTCGCTATTGGTACCATCACCCTGCTGGTGATCGTTGCCGCCGGCCTGATTACCAGCTATAAACTAGACCAATATCAGCAGGTTGCCGATACGATGACAGAGCACCTGCAACAGGCATCCACAGCGGCCTCTCACCAAGCTCTACTCACGGTTGTCGATCAGTTTCGGGACGATCTCGCAAGCTGGGATCGCACCATCTTGGTGATAACTATCGTGCTGTTTATCCTCTTTTTTCTCGCCACCCGCTATGTTATTCGGCGTATTATCGCTGATATTCTCGCAATTAGCGCCAATTTAGAGCAAATTGCGATCGGCGATAGCCAAAACCATTTCACGAGCCGTAGTTCGAAAGGGTGCCTAAAGAGTGTCGAGCGGAGTATCAGCCAACTTATCGACTACTTTACCGGCCTCATTGAACGCGAAAAAGAGAATCGCCACCAGAGTCAGGCCTCACTCTTCTCCCTAAGAGAGGAGCTAGAGCGGAGCCAATTTAACTACCATATCAACACCTCAGCGAGCGAGGATATGAATGGCGGACTGGAGCTAGTTCGTCACGATATGTCAGACAATGTCAATTTGATTAAGGGCGTCTCCGAATCGACTCTAACCATCTCCCGTGAGGCCGCCAATGGTGTTGGCCAGGTAGAGCAGTTTCGTGGCCATATTCAGCAGCTACAGCAGCTAGCCGAGCAGTCACAAGCGACGGTGAGCACCATGGTCGAACGCAATCGGCAGATTAATGACATCGTCAAAATGATCGAAGGCATCGCCGAACAGACCAACCTACTAGCACTCAACGCGGCGATTGAAGCCGCCCGTGCCGGCGAGCAGGGGCGCGGCTTTGCCGTCGTGGCTGATGAGGTTCGCAACCTTGCTAACCGTACCGCCAGCGCCACCACCGAAATTAGCCAATCGATCGAGACCCTTAACGATGAGATCGAACAGATTAGCCGCAACTCACATCGACTCTTTGATAAGGTGACCGAATCGAGCCAAGCTATCGGCGAAATTGTCACTATTTTGCAAAATTTTGACCAAAACGCGACCGATCTTAGCCGCACCACCTCCTATATGCACTACCATATTTTTATTACTCTAGTCATGATCGACCATGTGGTCTTTAAGGCCAACGCCTACTTCTCCATCTCGACAGGACAGAAGACGATGAACTTCAGTGACCACCATAGCTGCCGCCTCGGTAAGTGGTACGATACCGTTGGCAAAGAGCTGTTAGGTCACTACCGTCCGTTTCAACAGATGATTGAGCCGCACAAGGGGGTACATAGCTGCTCTTTGCGCAACATGGAGTTTCTTGAAGCCGGTACGGTGGATCAGCACCGAGACGAGATTCAAGCCAATTTTGAGCAGATGGAGCGGCACAGTGACGAGCTATTCCGTCTGTTTGAGCAGCTACTCAAGGAGATTAGCCAGTAGCGGCACACTGCGCAGGGGTTAGCTCAGATGATTTAAGTGCGGGCGCCAGCCATAATAGATAATAGATAATAGATTGATACCCAGCGGCCTCGTTGTGCTAAAAGCCCCCCTCTGCTCATAGGCAGCGGCGGGTTGATCCTCTATACTCTGCCCCCTTTCTCTACATCCACAACCCAATTGAGTCTTGAAGGAGCCCAATATGAGTGTAACCACAGGTGAACCTATCGCCGACTTCTCCCTACCCGCGACCAGTGAGCAGAGAGTCACCCTCAACGAACTAGTCGGCAAACGGGTGGTGATCTACTTCTACCCCAAAGATAACACCTCCGGCTGTACCACCGAAGGGCAGGAGTTTAGCGCCCTCTATCGCGAATTTGAGCAACACAACTGCCTGATCTTCGGAGTCTCGCGCGAGTCGATTCGCTCACATGAGAACTTTAAAGCCAAATACGAGTTCCCGTTTGAGCTCATCTCCGATCCCGACGAGACACTCTGCCAGCTCTTTGATGTTATCAAAGAGAAGCAGAACTACGGTAAGACCTATATGGGTATCGAACGCAGCACTTTTTTAATTGATGAGAACGGTGTGCTGCGACAGCAGTGGCGCAAAGTTAAAGCAGCAGGACACGCCGCTGAGGTTTTACAAGCAGTCAAAGCGCTCGATAGTTAATCGTTAATTAAACAGTGAGGCCAAGCCACTTATGAGTAACAAAAAAAACAAGCTATTTGTGCTCGATACCAATGTACTGATGCACGATCCCACCGCCCTGTTTCGGTTTGAACAGTGCGATCTCTTCCTACCGATGGGGGTACTGGAGGAGCTAGACAATAATAAAAAGGGCCACTCCGAGGTAGCTCGTAACGCCCGCCAAGCGAGCCGCTTTATGGACGAGCTGATGGGCCATGTGCCCCAGGATCAGATCTGCGATGGCATTCCACTCTCCGGCATCGCTAGCGGGGAGGCCGAGACTCTAGAGCTAGGGCGACTCTTCTTTCAGACCGAAGTGGCTAAGGCGGGTCTCCCCTCGACCCTGCCAGGTTCAAAGCAAGATAACTCGATCTTAGAGATTACCCTAGCTCTAAACAACCGTATGCCGGAGCGGCAGGTGGTGCTGGTCTCGAAAGATACCAATATGCGCATTAAAGCCGCCGTGCTAGGGATTAAGGCTGAGGATTATCGCAACGATCAGGTACTAGAGGATGTCGAACTGCTCTATAAGGGGGTGAGCCACCTAGGCGACGACTTCTGGCAACAGCACGGCAAGGATATGGCCTCATGGAGTGAAGAGGGACGCAGCTACTATAAACTGACCGGTCCTGCGGTCGGCGAGTGGTATCCAAATGAGTTTATCTATACCGACGATCCCGACGCCCCCTTTAGCGCCATTGTGCGCCACATAGAGCTTGAGGGCAGCAGCGCCACCGTAGAGGTGATTAGAGACTATAGCAGCGATCACAACAGTGTCTGGGGCATACAAGCCCGTAATGCCGAACAGAACTTCGCCTTTAACCTGCTGCTAGATCCTGCCATCGATTTCGTCACCCTAGTCGGCCAAGCCGGTACCGGTAAAACCCTACTAGCGCTAGCCGCCGGATTAGCCCAAGTGATGGAGAGCAAAACCTACGCTGAGGTCATAGTCACCCGCGTCACCGTGCCGGTAGGTGAGGATATCGGCTTTCTCCCAGGGACTGAGGAGGAGAAGATGACCCCGTGGATGGGGGCGCTACTCGATAATCTGGAGGTCTTAACCGAAGGTGAGAGCAACAGCGAGTGGGAGCGGGCCGCGACCCAAGATCTACTCCATAAGCGGATTAAGATCCGCTCGCTCAATTTTATGCGCGGTCGCACCTTTCAAAAGAAGTATATTATTATCGACGAGGCGCAAAACCTCACCTCCAAACAGATGAAGACACTCATTACCCGCGCAGGCCCCGGCACCAAAATCGTCTGCCTAGGTAATATCGCCCAAATCGACACCCCCTATCTGACCGAAACTAGCTCAGGGCTCACCTATGTGGTAGATAGATTTCAGCGCTGGGAGCATAGCGGCCATGTCATGCTGGTTCGCGGCGAGCGCTCGCGCCTAGCCGACTACGCCGCCGAGGTGCTATAGCGCCTCATCCCCCCACGACGCCAGCTCTTTTGCGAGCAGAGCGTAGTGCCAACTCCCACTATCGAGCGGTAGCGCCATCTGCACCTGATGGCCACTACCGGGGGCGACCCCTACCGCCTCCCCCCCGAGCTTTTGCATCTGCTCTAATTGAAACCGAGAGTGGCCATTTGGGGTAATTAGCTGAAGGGTATCCCCCACCTCAAAACGATTTTTAACCACAATAGTCGCGATCCCGCTCTCTGGATTGAACTCACTAATCTCACCGACAAACTGCTGCCGAGTCTCGGTCGAGTGGTTGGTGAGATAGTTTTGGTGCTCATGGCTGTGGTGGCGCTGATAGAAGCCATCGGTATAGCCACGATTGGCCAAAAAATCGAGTTCAGTCACAAGCGCCGGATTAAATGGCCGACCCGCTACCGCATCATCGATCGCCCGCCGATAGACTTGAGCGGTACGGGCGACATAGTAGTGCGATTTAGTTCTACCCTCAATTTTTAGACTATCGACACCGATCTCAACCAGCCGCTGCACATGCTCCACCGCCCGCAGATCGCGCGAATTCATAATATAAGTCCCCTGCTCATCCTCCTCTATCGGCATCATCTCACCCGCTCGGGTCACCTCCTCTAGCAGATAGCTACCGTCGGCCTCAGGGTGGCGCTCGGTGCCGAGCATACTCTCCTGCCCCCCCGCCTCTAAGCGGTACTGCCAACGGCAGGCGTTAGTACAACTCCCCTGATTTGCATCGCGATGGTTAAAGTAACCCGATAGCAGACAGCGACCGGAGTAAGCGATACAGAGCGCCCCATGGACAAAGAGCTCCAGTTCGGTGTCGGGACACTGCTGGCGAATCTCGGCCACCTCATTGAGCGATAGCTCCCGTGACAAAATCACCCGCTGAACCCCGAGAGAGTGCCAAAAGCGCACCGCTGCACTATTCATGGTGTTCGCCTGTACCGATAGATGGATCACCTGCTCTGGCCAGCGCTGGCGCACCAGCGCAATCAGACCGGGATCGGCCATAATTAACGCATCCGGCTTTAGATCGATAATCGGAGCCATATCATCAATAAAGGTCTTGACCTTAGCATCGTGCGGCAGCACATTAGTAGCCAGAAAGAGCTGTTTACCCTGACTGTGGGTCTCATCAATCCCCCGCTGCAGCTGCTCTAGGGTCGAAAAATCGTTATTGCGTACCCGCAAACTGTAGCGCGGCATGCCGGCATAGACCGCATCCGCCCCGTAGGCAAGTGCATAGCGCAAGTTGTTAAGGGTACCGGCAGGGGCCAGTAATTCGGGTTTAACCATCGCCTGATAGGACTCCGTTGTGGTAAATTAGCTCTATGTTATCAGAAATACTACCCTAAATACCGGAAACTATCGCCTATGAAACCGCTACTCAAACCCTATTGGCTACTGCTACTCCTCTTTAGCACTGCCACTGTGCTAGCTACCCCCCCACCCCCCTCTCAACTACTGAGTGAGGCGACCGAAAAGCTCATCGAGACACTCACCGAACAGCAGCAGCAGATAAAAACCAAGCCGGAACTGCTGCTCACTATTGCCGATACCCACCTACTGCCGCTGTTTGATGTCAAATTGATGTCGCGCTATGTCCTCGGGCCGAGCTGGAATAGCGCCTCCCCCGAACAGCAGCAGCTATTTGAGCAGGAGTTTACCAATTTAATCATGCGCTTCTATATTTCGGCCCTAATGAGCGACCCACAACGCATCGATCAGCTAGTCGAAGCAGGAAGCCAAATCATCACCTACCATCCGGTAACCAATCTCAATGATAAGAGCCGTAAAGTAGTGGTCAAAGCGACGGTGACTCTACCGGGAGAGGGTCAACAGCTACCGGTCGATTTTCGGCTCTACCGCCGCAGTAGTACCGATGGCTGGCGGATTTACGATCTAACAGTGGAGGGGATCAGCCTGATCACCAACTACCGCAATACCTTTAGCATCGAGATTAGCCGTGATGGGCTAGCCCCCATGCTCAAACGGCTACAGCAGAAAAACGCCGATATTTTGCAGCAGATCCGCCAAAGCGGTACGCTTAAAGAGCCAGCGGCCTAACGCGATGGAGCAGTACCACGCCACAACCATTTTAGCCGTCAGACGCCACAATCAAGTTGTCATTGCCGGTGATGGCCAAGTCACTCTAGGCCACACCATCATGAAGGGCAACGCCCGCAAAGTGCGCCGCCTCTATAAAGACCGAGTCTTAGCCGGCTTTGCCGGCGGCACCGCTGACGCCTTTACCCTCTTTGAGCGCTTTGAGGGCAAACTAGAGAAGCACCAAGGCCATCTAGTCCGCTCAGCGGTTGAGATGGCCAAAGATTGGCGCACCGACCGCATTTTACGCCGACTAGAGGCGCTACTACTGGTCGCCGACACCGAGACCACACTCATGATTACCGGTAACGGTGATGTCATTGAACCGGAGCAGAATCTGATTGCCATCGGCTCTGGCGGCCCCTACGCCCAAGCAGCCGCCACTGCGCTGATGAACGAAACCGAGCTCTCTGCCCGAGAGATTGCCGAAAAGGGGCTCGCCATCGCCGCCGATATCTGCATCTATACCAACCAAAACCTAACGATTGAAACGCTAGAGAACAGTGATTAATACCGACACCCTCACCCCACAACAGATCGTTGCCGAACTCGATAAACATATTATTGGCCAAGCCGCCGCTAAGCGGGCAGTGGCGATTGCGCTACGAAACCGCTGGCGTCGTAGCTGCGTCGAAGAGTCGCTACGAGATGAGATTACCCCCAAAAACATCTTAATGATCGGACCGACCGGAGTCGGCAAGACCGAAATTGCCCGCCGCCTAGCCAAACTGGCCAACGCCCCGTTTATTAAAGTCGAAGCGACCAAATTTACCGAAGTCGGCTATGTCGGTCGCGATGTCGAATCGATGATTCGCGATCTGGTCGATATCGCCATTAAAATGCTGCGCGAACAGGAGATGGTGCGAGTAGAAAATATCGCCTATGACGCCGCCGAAGAGCGCATTTTAGATAGTCTCCTCCCCCCAGCGCGAAATGAGAGTGAAGAGGAGGAGAACCAGTGGCGTCAAGAGAACCCCACGCGGCAAAAGTTTCGTAAAAAGCTACGAGAGGGCGATCTGGATGACAAAGAGATTGAAATCGAAGTAAGCTCCCCCTCCATCGGGGTTGAGATTATGGCCCCCCCCGGCATGGAGGAGATGACCAGCCAGCTCCAGAGCCTATTTCAAAATATGGGCAATAAAAGGAGCAGACGGCGCAAAATGAAGCTAGCCGATGCGCTTAAAAAGCTCACCGAAGAGGAGGCGGCCAAACGGGTTAACGAGGATGAGATTAAGCTCAAAGCGGTCGAAATGGTCGAGCAGAGCGGCATTATCTTTCTCGATGAGATCGATAAAATCACCAGCCGCTCCGAAATCAAAGGGGGCGATGTCTCCCGTGAGGGGGTACAGCGTGATCTACTACCGCTCGTCGAAGGCTCGACCGTCACCACTAAATATGGCATGGTCAAAACCGACCATATCCTCTTCATCGCCTCGGGGGCGTTTCATCTCGCTAAACCGTCCGATCTCATTCCAGAGCTACAGGGGCGGCTACCGATTCGGGTCGAACTAGAGGCGCTAGGAGTCAAGGAGTTTGTCCGCATTCTGACCGAACCTAACGCCTCACTGACCGAACAGTATCAGGCGCTACTCGCCACCGAAGCGGTCACGCTACACTTTAGCGAAGCGGGGTTGGCCCGTATCGCCGAAATCTCCTGGCAGGTTAACGAAGCGACCGAAAATATCGGAGCCCGCCGACTCCACACCGTACTAGAGCGGCTATTAGAGGAGATCTCATTTACCGCCACCGAACGACAAGGTCAAACCATCACCATCGACCGCGACTATGTCGATAACCAGCTTAGCGAACTGGCCGATGATGAAGATCTGACCCGCTACATTCTGTAGCCAGCCCCCTTCCCCCTAACCAGATAGTATGAGATAGCGATGAATAGACATATTCCAACCGAAATTACCCTCCATAAACAGGCGCGTCAACTTGAACTCGCCTTTGATGATAACCAGCGCTTTCAGCTACCGTGCGAATTTTTACGGGTTTACTCCCCCTCGGCCGAGGTGCGTGGCCACGGCCCGGGTCAAGAGAGGCTGCAAGTTGGCAAAGAAGATGTTAATATCGAAAAGATTGAGCAGGTTGGCACCTATGCCATTAGCATCACCTTCGATGATGGCCACGACAGCGGTATTTATGACTGGAACCTGCTCTACGACTACGGTGTGAACTACCTTAAATATTGGCAAGCCTACCTCGATAAGCTTGAAGCGGCTGGCCACAAACGCAAGGTCGCCACAGCGCAAACTTAACCCCTACGGCACGATCTGAGGCAGAGAGATGAGAGAGCAGACCACCCATTTTGGTTTTGAGCAGGTCGCCACCGATGAGAAGGTGCGACGGGTTGCCGGCGTCTTCGACTCGGTTGCCGATAAATACGATCTCATGAACGATCTGATGTCACTCGGCATCCACCGTCTCTGGAAACGCTTTACCATCGAAAAGAGCGGCGCTCGTCGTGGCCACCACATTCTCGATATTGCTGGCGGCACCGGCGATCTCACCGCCCGCTTCGCCGATATTGTCGGCCCCTCAGGCTCAGTCACCCTAGCCGACATTAACGCCTCAATGCTCAATAATGGCCGCGAACGACTCATCGATAGCGGCCATATCGGCAATATTCGCTATACCCAGGCTAACGCCGAACAGCTCCCCTTTGCCGATAACCAGTTCGATATTATTACCATCGCCTTCGGCCTACGCAATGTCACTGATAAAGAGGCGGCGCTACGCTCCATGGCGCGGGTAGTTAAACCGGGGGGGCGAGTGCTGATTTTAGAGTTCTCCAAGCCGACCTCGGCGCTACTCAATAAACTCTATGATCTCTACTCATTTCAGCTACTACCCCGCATCGGTCAGCTCGTTGCGAATGACGCCGATAGCTACCGCTATCTAGCCGAATCGATTCGAATGCACCCCGATCAAGCGACGATGCGCCAAATGGTGCTCGATCACGGCTTTGATGAGTGCGATGTTACCAACCTTAGTCAGGGCATTGTCGCCCTCCATCGCGGGTTTAAATATTAGATGTTCACCACCGCCCTCTGCGCCACGCTCGAACAGGGTCTGAACGCACTACTGCGGCTAGAGCCAGAGCTGCACCAACAGCTCGCCGAGCTAGAGGGGCGTACCTTACACCTTAAGCTCCAAGGAGTTGCGCTTAGCGCCACCCTTCGTTTCGGTCACCGCATCGAGATCCTCTGTCACGACGACGGTCTAAGCGATGTCACCCTAAGCGGCCCACCGCTCGCCCTGTTGCGACTCATGCAGCAGCGCCCCGGCAGCGAGCTGTTTGGTAGCGGCGCGGTCGATATTCAAGGCGATGTCGCGCTAGTACAACAGCTACAGCAGATGATCGACCGAGCCGATATCGATCTTGAAGAGTGGCTATCGCATCTACTCGGCGATGCCCCAGCCCACACCCTCGGCCGCATGACCCGTTCGGTTACAAGGTGGTTGGCACAGAGCTACGCCGATCTACGCTACCAGAGCGAACAGTACCTCCACCACGAAACCGAACAGCTACCGCTGCGTTGGGAGGTGGATCAATTTATTGACGCAGTTGATAAGCTGCGTAACGATACCGATCGCCTAGAGGCGAGACTTAACCACTACCTCTCTAAAGGATAATTGCCAATGGCCACCTCTCTATTACAGCGCGCTCTCCCACTGCTGCCCCTCCTGCTACTACCGATCGTGGCGACGGCCGCCCCCAAACAGCCACCAGAGCGACCCGACATGATTAAAATGATGGATAACAACGGCGATGATAGCGTCAGCCTACAGGAGTTTACCGCTGCGGCCCAAAAACAGGCCGAGGAGGCATTTGGCCACATGGATCTCGACAGTAACGGCCAAATTAGTCGCGCCGAACTAGAGGAGCTAGATAAAATGATGCGCGAACAGTGGCAGCTACGACGCGAGCAGAGGGAGCGGCAGCCCTAACGGTCGCCGATGGCCCCCGGAGAGCTGTGGCGCATCCTCTTTATCGGCTGGACCTTCCTACGGCACGGTCTGGATGAGCTGCTATTTGCCACCCCCCTATTTCGTCCCATCCACTTTTTGCGCTGGACACTCTGGTGGCACTGGCTTAGACGAGATCGAAAACTGGGTAATCGCGGTGAGAGGATCCGCTGTGCCTTAGAAGATCTCGGCCCTATCTTCGTCAAATTTGGCCAAATCCTCTCCACTCGTCGCGATCTACTCCCCGACGATATCGCCACCGAGCTCATCAAACTACAAGATAGAGTCCCCCCCTTCTCCGGCGAAGTGGCGCGCAAAATCATCGAAAAGGCGTATCAGCAGCCACTAGAGAAGATCTTCAAACAGTTCGAGACCACCCCACTCGCCTCGGCCTCCATCGCCCAAGTCCACTGCGCCACCCTCCATGATGGCACCCCTGTGGTGGTCAAGGTGATCCGTCCCTCAATCGATAAGGTGATTCGGCGCGACATCGGCCTGCTCTATACCCTCGCCCACAGCGTACAGCGCTACTGGTCGGAGGGGGCACGACTCCATCCGGTAGAGGTGGTGCGCGAATTTGAGAAAAATCTGCTCGATGAGCTCGATCTACTGCGCGAAGCGGCCTCAGCGACCCAAATAAAGCGTAACTTCGCTAACTCCGAGCTACTCTATGTCCCCGAAATCTACTGGCCTTGGTGTCGTAAGCAGGTGATGGTGATGGAGCGAATTAACGGCATTCCGATTGGCGATATTGCCGCGCTAAGAGCCGCTGGAGTGAACTTTAAACAGCTAGCCGAGAGAGGGGTGGAGATCTTCTTTACCCAAGTCTTTGAGCACAACTTCTTTCACGCCGATATGCATCCTGGCAACATCTTCGTCTCGGCCGAAGAGCACCACTATCTGGCGATCGACTTTGGCATTGTCGGCACCCTAAGCCCCGACGATAAGCGCTATCTAGCTGAAAACTTCCTCGCCTTCTTTAAACGCGACTATCAACGGGTAGCGGAGCTCCATGTCGAGTCGGGTTGGGTGCCCAAACATACCCGAGTCGATGAGTTTGAGGCGGCGATTCGTACCGTCTGTGAGCCGATCTTTGAAAAACCGCTACAGGAGATCTCCTTCGGTCAGCTACTGCTACGGCTATTTCAGACCGCTCGCCGCTTCAATATGGAGGTACAGCCGCAGCTAGTGCTGCTGCAAAAGACGCTGCTCAATATCGAAGGGTTAGGACGACAACTCTACCCTGAACTCGATCTGTGGCAGACCGCCAAACCCTTTTTAGAGCGCTGGATGGATGAACAGCTCGGAGTACGGGCAGTCGTCGCTCGGGTGAAACGGGCCTTTCCCCGCTGGAACGAAACCGCAGCCGATATGCCGATGCTTATTCACGACACCCTACAGCAGGCGACCCACGGTAAGCTACAGTTACAACTGCACGAACAGAGCCTAAATAAAATTCAACAGATCCTAGAGCAGACTCAGCGTCGTACCGCGTCAACCATTATGGCCGCAGCGCTCATTATTAGCGCAACGGTATTAATGGGGTTACAGAGCTACTATCAACCTAGCGCCGCCGGCGTACCGCTATTAAGTTGGCTGATGGGGATAGCTGGGGGGGTGCTCTATTTTCGGGGGCGCTAAACCGGCACCAGTTACGAGTTGACTAAAGCTGTCGAATCCTCTCCGACTGCTGCTGTAACTGTCGCAGAGAGCCTTCGGCATCGGCCAGTTTCGCCTGCTCGTTAGCCACCACCGCCTCGGGAGCATTGGCCGTAAAGTTGGCGTTACCTAGTTTGCCTCGCAGCCGTTTGACCTCCTGCTCTAGCTTGGCCACCTGCTTACCGAGTCGCTCCAGTTCAGCTCCCTTATCAATCAGCCCCGCCATGGGGACCAGTAGCTGCATCTCGCCGACTAGAGAGGTCGCCGACTCCGGTGACTCCTGTTCCGGCTCTAGCCAGATAATTTGCTCTAGTTTGGCTAGCTTGAGCAGCAGCGGGCGGTAGCTATGCAACCATTCGCTATCCTGTGCCGAACCGTTGTTAAGATAGATAGTCAGTGGCTTGCTAGGAGCGATATTCATACCCGAACGGATTTTTCGCACCCCAACCACCACTGCCATCAGCCACTCCACTTCAGCCTCCGCCTCGGTATCGATGAGCGCCTCATTCGACTTAGGATAGGGTTGTAGCATCACCGTCTCACCCCTCACTGCGGCTAGGGGGGCCACCTTTTGCCAAATCTCTTCGGTCAGATAGGGCATTAACGGGTGAGTTAGCCGCATCATCTGCTCTAGCACCTGCACTAGCGTACGGCGGGTGCCTCGTTTAAGCGCGGCAGAGCTCTCCGCGCTATTGAGGATCGGCTTGCTTAGCTCCAGATACCAGTCGCAGTAGATATTCCAGCTAAACTCATAGAGGCTTTGCGCCACCAGATCGAGCCGATAGTCGGCCATCGCCTTGTGAATCGTGGCGATGGTCTGTTGTAGCTTCGATAATATCCAGCGATCAGGCGACGATAACTCGATCTCTCCCCCCTGCTGGCCGCAATCTTCGCCCTCCACATTCATTAGTACAAATCGAGCCGCATTCCAGAGCTTGTTACAGAAGTTACGATACCCCTCCACTCGACCTAAATCGAAGTTAATATCGCGACCGGTGGAGGCGAGTGAGGCGAAGGTAAAGCGCAGCGCGTCGGTGCCGAAAGCGGGGATCCCTTTGGGAAACTCTTTACGGGTGAGCTGCTCTATCTTTGCCGCCATCTCGGGCTGCATCAGGCCACTGGTACGCTTTTTAAGCAGCGATTCGAGATCGATACCATCAATCAGATCAATTGGATCGAGCACATTGCCCTTCGACTTGGACATCTTCTGGCCGTGGGCATCGCGCACCAGTCCATGGATATAGATATCGCGAAACGGTACCTGTCCCTCCATAAACTTCATTCCGAACATCACCATACGGGCGACCCAGAAGAAGATAATATCGAAACCGGTCACCAGTACCGACGTGGGATAGAACTGCCGCAGTCGCTGCTCATCATGGGGCCATCCGAGGGTGGAGAAGGGCCACAGTGCCGAGGAGAACCAAGTATCAAGCACATCCTCATCTTGGTGTAGTCGCAGCTCGACGCTGAGTTGATACTTCACTCTCGCCTCTGACTCGCTACGGGCGACATAGATATTGCCCGCCTCATCGTACCAAGCGGGAATACGGTGCCCCCACCAAATTTGGCGCGAAATACACCAATCTTCGATATGACGCATCCACTCAAAGTAGGTGTTCTTCCAGTTATCGGGCACAAATCGTATCGTCCCCTGCTCTACCGCCCGAATCGCGGGCTCGGCGAGCGGTGCCGTATTCACAAACCACTGATCGGTCAAAAGAGGCTCAATCACTGAGTGGCTGCGATCCCCACGAGGTACCATTAGGGTGTGATCATCGATCTTCTCTAGCAGCCCCTGCTGCTTTAGATCATAGATAATCTCATCCCGCGCCTCATAACGATCTAGCCCCCGATAGCGCTCAGGGCCATTCTCATTAATTTTGGCATCCACTGTGAGAATATTGATTAACGCTAACTGGTGGCGCTGCCCCATCGCATAGTCGTTAAAGTCGTGCGCTGGGGTGATTTTGACACAGCCTGTTCCAAACTCGGGATCGACATAGTCATCGGCAATGATCGGAATCTCCCGCCCGACTAGCGGTAGCTTGACCATTTTGCCGATGAGATGTTGATAGCGCTCATCGTCAGGGTGAACCGCTACCGCACTATCGCCTAGCATCGTTTCGGGGCGAGTTGTGGCGACGATTAGATAGCCCGACTCATCGCTTAACGGATAGCGCATGTGCCATAGATGCCCCCGCTCCTCGCTAGCGACCACTTCGAGATCTGATACAGCGGTATGCAGTACCGGATCCCAGTTGACCAGCCGCTTGCCTCGATAGATTAACCCCTCATCGTAGAGGCGCACAAAGACCTCTTTGACCGCCTCAGAGAGCCCCTCATCCATGGTAAAGCGCTCATGCCCCCAATCCACTGAGGAGCCGAGTCGGCGCAGTTGGCGGGTAATGTTGCCCCCCGACTCCCCCTTCCACTGCCACACTCGCTCCATAAAGGCCTCTCGCCCCAAATCGTGGCGACTCTTCCCCTCAGCGGCGAGCTGGCGTTCAACCACCATTTGGGTCGCAATGCCGGCATGATCTGTTCCTGGCTGCCATAGGGTATTATCGCCACACATACGGTGATAGCGGATGAGGGTATCCATCACGGTATTATTGAAGCCGTGCCCCATGTGGAGGCTACCGGTCACATTCGGCGGCGGAATCATAATGGAGTAAGCGGGCGCACCGCTCTTTTGTGAGGGGGCAAAGTAGTGACGGCTCTCCCACTGCTGGTACCAGCGCTGCTCTATCGATTCGGGGGTATAGGTTTTGTCCATAGATACCTTTTCGCAGTTAACTTAATAACGGAGTTAGCCGGTAAATTTACCACTGGAGATCCGCTGCGCCTCCATGAGCTCAATTTCGCGCGAACCGGAGATGACAATACGCGAGTCAGGCACATAGTCGAGCACCGGATCACGGCCATTGTAGTTAATAGAGTTTAGAATCACCTTCATCGCATTAAGTCGGGCGGCGTGTTTATCGTTCGAACGAATAATTGTCCACGGCGTCACGGTGGTATTGGTCCGTTTTAACATCTCATATTTAACTTTGGTAAAGTCATCCCAGCGATCTTGCGCCTGTAGGTCAACTTCAGAGAGTTTCCACTGCCGTAGCGCATCGGTCTTGCGCCGCTCAAAGCGATTCGCCTGCTCCTCCTTGGTGACGCTAAAATAGAGTTTAATGAGCGTGATCCCCTGTTTAACAAAGTCCTTCTCAAACCCCGTCACTCCCTGCATAAAATCCTCATACTCGACATCGCTACAGAAGCCGAAGACCCGTTCGACCATGGCGCGGTTATACCAGCTTCTATCGAACATCACGATCTCTCCTGCATGGGGAAATTGGGAGATATACTTCTGATAGTACCATTGGGTACGCTGCTCCTCGGTCGGTTTACCTAGGGCGACAATACGGTAGTGCTTTTCGTTCATATAGCGCGAGACGCGTCGAATGGTGCCCCCCTTACCGGCGGCATCACGACCTTCAAAGATGATAATCATCTTGCGCTGCTCATGCTCTAGATGCTGCTGTAGTTTAATGAGTTCGGCCTGATAGGGCTTAAGCTGCTTCTCCTGCTGACGGCGGATAACCGCCTTTTTCTTCTCATTTTTAAGCCTGCGATTCTCCTCTTTTAACTGTAGAATCTGCGCTTGTAGCTCCTCATAACTCAATTCGGGCTCCTCTCTAGCGATATTTTCAGCCCGATTGATCTCAGTTGTGTCACTCATCATCTCTCTCCTGCCCTATCGGCTCTAAATCTAATTACTCGGTTAACTCTTCGATATAGGTTCGCCCTATCGGGGTCTGGACATAGACCTTTTTACCTCCGTTATCACGCGACCAGAAGTAGTAGTAGCCCTTCTCCGGCTCACTGGTTACTTTGCCCGATCTCACTATCCAACTTTTACTATGTTCGCCATCGGCGTAGGTGACCCGATAGTCCCCCTCTAGCCAAGTGACTGCGGCTCGACCGATACGATTTTGCTGCTCTTCGGAGCAGCCCGAAAGCCACAGCGCTAACAGAGCGGTTACGATTAACAGCCGTTTCGATAACAGATACATAACGCTATCCCTCCAATTTCTGTTTTAACAACTGGTTGACCTGAGCGGGATTGGCTTTCCCCTGAGTCGCCTTCATCACTTGGCCGACAAAGTAGCCGATCATTTTACTCCGTTTGGCCTCTTCGGCCTGACGATAGTTTTCAACCTGCTGCGGGCTATTGGCGATAAGGGTGTCGATAACTCCCGCTAAGGCTCCGCTGTCGGTAATCTGTTTTAACCCCTTGGCCTCAATTATCGCATCGGCCTCTCCTCCCGCTTGCCACATCGCCTCAAACACCTGTTTGGCAAGGTTGCCAGAGATCGTATGATCGGCAACGCGTCGCACTATCCCTGCTAGCTGCGTCGCACTCACCGGGCTTTGATCGATCGTTAACCCCTCTCGGTTGAGCGCCGCCGAGAGCTCACCCATCACCCAGTTACCACACAGTTTCGCCTCAGCTGCCGCCGTGGCCACTAGCTGCTCAAAGTAGTCGGCCATCTCGCGCGATTGGGTTAGAAATTCGGCATCATACTGAGGCAGTTGATAGTGCGCAATAAAGCGTTGCCGTTTAGCGCTTGGTAACTCAGGCAGTTCGCTACGAATCGCCTCAATCGTCGCCTCATCAATCATTACCGGTAGTAGATCGGGGTCGGGGAAGTAGCGGTAATCATTCGCCTCCTCTTTCGAGCGCATTGGGCGAGTCTCGTGCTTATCGGGATCGTAGAGTCGAGTCTCCTGTACCACCCGCCCCCCCGACTCGATGAGGGTAATTTGGCGTTCGACCTCATACTCAATCGCCCGCTCGACAAAGCGAAAGGAGTTGATATTTTTTATCTCCGTCCGCGTTCCAAACTCACGCTGCCCCATCGGGCGTACTGAGACATTCGCATCACAACGAAACGATCCCTCCTGCATATTGCCATCACTAATCTGTAGATAGCGCACCAGCGAGTGAATTTGACGCATATAGGCGGCGGCCTCTTGCGGCGAACGCAGATCAGGTTCAGAGACGATCTCTAGCAGCGGCGTCCCGGCACGATTGAGATCGATACCGGTCATGCCGTGAAAGTCTTCGTGCAACGACTTCCCCGCATCCTCCTCCAGATGGGCACGAGTGATACCAATCCGCTTAGACTCGCCCCCCTCTAGCTCGATATCGATATACCCCGGCCCCACAATCGGCAGCTCAAATTGGCTAATTTGGTACCCTTTAGGTAGATCGGGGTAGAAGTAGTTTTTGCGGGCAAAGACATTACGACGGCCAATCTCGGCCTCAATGGCTAGCCCAAACTTAACGGCCATCTCTACCGCTCTTTTGTTTAAAACGGGCAGTACCCCCGGCAGTCCTAAATCGACCGCGCACGCCTGAGTATTAGGCTCCGCCCCATAGGCGGTGGAGGCCCCAGAGAAGATTTTGGAGGCGGTTGCTAGCTGAACATGAATTTCGCAACCAATGACTATCTCCCATACCGGACTCATCACTCACTCTCCTTCGGCAGCTTACGGTGCCAGTCGGTCAACTGTTGATAGCGATAGGCCGCATTGAGCACTCTGCCCTCTTCAAAATAGTTGCCCATTAGCTGCAATCCGACCGGGAGATGGCCACTAAAACCGGCCGGAATCGAAATCGCCGGAATTCCGGCTAGATTGACCGCGATGGTGTAGATGTCGGCTAGGTACATCGAGACCGGATCGCTCTTTTCGCCCAATTTAAAGGCTACGCTCGGGGTCGTTGGCCCTAAAATCAGATCCACCTGCTCAAAGGCCGCCCTAAAATCGCGACTAATAAGCTGCCGAACCTGCTGCGCTTTGAGATAGTAGGCGTCGTAGTAGCCGGCCGAGAGGGCATAGGTACCGATCATAATCCGCCGCTTCACTTCGGTTCCAAACCCCTCCTCGCGAGAGCGTTTGTAGAGATCGTCTAGATCGTTAGGATTCTCACAACGGTGGCCAAACCGCACCCCATCCATGCGCGATAGATTAGACGAACACTCCGCCGGTGCCACCACATAGTAGGCTGGAATCGCAAGGGCCGTGTTAGGTAGCGAGATATCGACAATCTCCGCCCCTAAGGCCCGAAACTGCTGAATGGCGCTAGTGATCACCCGCGCCACATCGGCTGAGAGGCCGCTATCGAAATACTCCTGCGGCAGACCTATTCGCAGCCCTGACAGATCACCCTCTAGGGCGGCGAGATAGTCAGGCACCTCGCGCTTAACGCTAGTCGAATCACGCTCATCAAACCCCGCCATCGTCTGTAGCAGCAGGGCACAATCTTCGGCCGTCTGCGCCATCGGCCCCCCTTGATCGAGCGAGGAGGCAAAAGCGATCATGCCATAACGGGAGACTCGGCCATAGGTCGGCTTCAGTCCGGTAATACCGCACAGAGCGGCCGGTTGACGAATCGACCCCCCCGTATCGGTGCCGGTAGCCGCCGCACTCAATCTCGCCGCTACCGCAGCGGCAGAGCCACCGGAGGAGCCGCCAGGAACTCGCGCCCTATCCCACGGATTTTTAACCGGGCCATAGAAGCTGGTCTCATTGGAGGAGCCCATCGCAAACTCATCCATATTAGTTTTCCCTAACATGACTGCGCCAGCGCGGTTGAATCGCTCTATCACGGTCGCGTTATAGGGGGCGATAAAGGGATCGAGCATCTTTGAGGCGCAGGAGGTTCGCACCCCCTCGGTACAGAAGATATCTTTGTGCGCTAACGGAATGCCGGTCAGCGCCTCCCCCTCTCCGGCCGCTAGTCGTCTATCGGCCGCCTCAGCCGCCGCGAGCGCAGCCTCAGGAGTGACGGTAATGAAGGCGTTATAGCGGCTATTGAACTGCTCGATACGATCAAGATAGTGGCGAGTCAACTCTCGACTGGAGAACTCGCCACGGTGCAGCGCCTGCGACTGCTCCCGTAGGGTCAGATTGTGCATATCCATCGTCTAAACGCCTCCTCCTACTCGATGACTCTCGGCACTAAAAAGCAGCCCTCTTCAACCCATGGGGCGTGGGCTTGTAACTTATCGCGCTGATTCGACTCGGTGATCTCATCGTCACGCAGTCGTTGGGTCATCTCTAGGGGGTGAGCCATCGGCTCAATTCCGCGAGTATCGACCTCAGCGAGCTGCTCCACCAGAGTCAAGATGGTTGAGAGATCATCGGCGTACCCCTCTACCGCATCGGGTTCAATCGCTAGTCGCGCCAAATGGGCAATGCGTTCAACATCGGCCTGTGCTAGTGCCATACCGCCACTCCCTTGTCCAATTAACTCATGACATTAAATTGCAAAACGGGGCACAAGTTACCATAAACCGACCCTAAAACCCAGTGCCTCGTCACTCTCTTTCTCAAGCATAACCCGAATCCCTGCTCGCAACCGTAGTTAAGCGACCAAATCTGATCCGGCCTATGGATTTTCCCCGCCTAGCGGTATAACATCTCCCCCCTATTTTAGGTATCGACAAGCTGTAGAGAGAGTATTGTATGTTTCAAGGTAGTATGGTTGCACTGGTAACCCCAATGGATGAGCATGGTGAGATCGATTACGGTAGTCTAGCCCAGCTAGTTGAGTTCCATATCGACAACCGCTCTGACGCGATAGTCGCTGTCGGTACCACCGGAGAGTCGGCAACGCTAGATCACAATGAGCACTGTCAGGTCATTCAGGCCATTATTAACCAAGCGGCCGGACGGGTGAAGATTATCGCCGGTACCGGTGCCAACTGCACCGCCGAGGCACTACAACTCACCCGCTGCGCCGCTGACATGGGGGCCGATGCCGCTCTGCTCGTGACACCTTACTATAACAAGCCGACCCAAGAGGGGCTCTTTCGCCACTTTAGGTTACTCGCCGATGCGGTGCCCATCCCGCAAATTCTCTACAATGTCCCTAGCCGTACCGGTTGTGATATGCAGAACAGCACCGTAGAGCAGCTAGCCGATATTGACAATATCGTCGCCATTAAAGATGCCACCGGTGATATGGCACGAGGTGCCGATCTGATTCAGCGCCTCGGTGATCGGATGGCGGTCTTTAGTGGCGATGATGCCACTACCCTAGAGCTGATGCGACTCGGCGCAAAAGGGTGCATCTCAGTCACCGCCAATGTCGCCCCACGACAGATGCACAACCTCTGCCAGGCGGCACTTAAGGGCGACTTTGAGCAGGCCGAACAGATCAATCAACAGCTATTAGCGTGTCATAAAGAGCTCTTTGCCGAATCTAATCCGATCCCTGTCAAGTGGGCACTGCACCGCATGGGGCTGATTTCTACCGGTATCCGGCTACCACTGACTCAACTCAGTCACCGTTTTCATGCCCAGCTAACCGACGCACTACAGCAAGCCGGAGTGCTAACATGAGAGTCGTGCTGTGGCGGCTACTCCCGCTCCTATGGGTATCGGCACTGTCCAGCGGCTGCGCCACCGATCGAGAGTCCATTCAGTTTGAACAGCCGCAAGATTTGGCAATTCCCCCCGATCTGACCCGCCCTGCCCGTAGCGGCTTTTTAGCCCTGCCGAGTGAACAGCCGCCCAGTACTCGGCGTCAAACACTCCTACCGCCCTTAGAACGGGTCAGCCGCCTCGCCCATAATCAGCAGCAGTGGTTACAGATCGACAATAGCCAAGAGCGACTCTGGCCACTGTTAGAGCAGTTCTGGCAGCAGAACAATATCGCACTACAGTTTAACCAGATCGAATTAGGGGTCATGGAGACCCTCTGGTTTAATGGCCGTGAACAGCGTTTTGCCGAAGAGACCCGCGATAAATTTCGGCTAAGAGTTATCGAAACCGCCCCGGCACAGTACGATCTCTACCTAACCCACTACGGAGTCCGCAAGGTCGATAGTAAGTGGCAGTTTCGCCCCCGCGACTACGATTTAGAGCACGAAATATTGGGACGCCTCGCCCTCTCCATCGCCGAACAGCAGCAGCAGCAGCAGCGACAGTTAGCGCGTGAGGCCGATTTCACTCTAGCAGCGGGGGAGTTGAGCCTACAGCTCGACTACGCCCGCGCTTGGCGTGAAACTGGACTGGCGCTCGATCGATTAGCGCTCACTATTAGCGATAAGGATCGCAGTAACGGCCTCTACTTTATCAACCTCTATCGCGATAACTTCAGTGACGACGGTTTCCGGCTGATCCCCCCCGATGAGCAGAGCGATAAGAGCGATCTGAAGGCGCGGGTTCGTCTTGAAGGCAATCGCCAGCAGAGCCGACTCACCATTGAGAATCTCAACGCCTCCGAGCAGCAGCAGCTACTACAGGCGATACGGCAGGAGTTAATCCGTCAGGAGATGAATGCGCTTTAATCTGTTAGGCAGTGGCAGTCGCGGCAACGCTACCTTAGTTGAGTTCAACCAGACCCGAATTCTAATCGACTGCGGCTTTACTCTAAAAGAGATTGAGTCGCGACTAGCCACAGCCGCCACCGAACCGGCCTCTTTAAGTGCCATCCTAGTCACCCACGAACATGGCGATCACCTCAACGGAGTCGGCCCGCTAGCACGCAAATATCGGCTGCCGGTCTATCTCACCGCCGGTAGCTACCTGCCGCACCGACTAGGGACGCTACCTCAAGTGACCACCATTCATAGCCATAACGCCCCCTTTGCCATCGGCGAGCTAGAGATTACCCCCTACACTATCCCCCACGATGCGAAAGAGGCGTGCCACTACACCCTCAGCAACGGTAACCGTCGTTTAGGGCTACTCACCGATGCGGGCCATATTACCCCCCACATTGTGGCCCATCTTAATGGCTGCGACGGACTGATATTAGAGTGCAACCACGACCCGCAGCTACTGCGCCAAGGCCCCTACCCCCCCTCACTGCAAGCTCGGGTAGGGGGAGAGCTAGGCCACCTGAGCAATCAGCAGGCAGCATCGCTACTACAGCGGCTAGATCAGCGGCCATTACAGCAGCTAGTACTGGCCCATTTGAGCGCGAAAAATAACCACCCCGATCGCGTTAGAGAGGCTATACTACCGGTAGTGGCGTGCAGTGCCGAGGCGCTCACCATCGCCAGCCAAGATCACCCCTCGGGCTGGCGCGAACTGCGGCAGAACTCGATTTAGAGAGCAATTAACAGGAACCGAACCCCATGCAACCAGACATAGAGCTCTACGCCGGTAAGGCAAAGACGATCTACACCACCGCCGATCCCGAACGGCTGATTATGCGCTTTCGTGACGATACCTCCGCCTTTGATGGCGAGAGGGTTGAACAGTTAGCTCGTAAGGGCAGAGTTAACAACCTCTTTAACGCCTTTATAATGCAAAAATTGCAACAGGCGGGCATTAAGACCCACTTTATTGAGCGCCTCTCCGATACCGATTCGTTGGTGCTTAACCTAAAGATGGTGCCGGTAGAGTGCGTGGTACGCAATATCGCTACCGGTTCACTGGTCAGACGACTTAGAGTTGAGGAGGGACTCGAACTCGACCCACCTATCTTTGAGTTCTTTCTTAAAAACGACGCCCTGCACGATCCGATGGTTAACGACTCCCATATCGTCACCTTCGGCTGGGCGAGCGAGAGCGATATCGCCACCATGAGGCAGCAGACCCTAGCCGTTAATCGAGTACTCAAACGACTATTTGACGATGCCGGCATGATTTTGGTCGATTACAAACTAGAGTTTGGCCACTTTAACGACCAGCTCTACCTAGGCGATGAGTTCTCTCCCGACGGCTGCCGTCTATGGGATAGCCAGACCCGTAACAAACTCGACAAAGATCGATTCCGTCAAGGGCTCGGTGGAGTTGTCGAAGCGTATGAGGAGGTAGCCCAACGCCTCGGCATTGCCTTTGACTAACCGAAGAGCGCCTCTCAAATGAGCCTCCGCTTTAAGCTCCCACTGCTGCTAACCACAGCGCTGCTGCTCTTTGGCTGTAGCCAATCCCCGCCCCAACTAGCACAAATTATTGCCCGGGGCGAATTGAACGCCCTCACACTGAATAACCCCACTAGCTACTATCTAACCCACGACAACCTTGCCGCTGGATTTGAGGTCGATCTGCTGCGGCAGTTTAGTCAACAGCTTGGGGTTAAGTTACACCTCACAGTGGTAGAGAGCCCCGCTGAACTCTATGAAGCGCTACGAGAGTCATCGTTTGATATCGCCGCCGCTGGACTGACGATTGATCGCGGAGCGCTCTGGCTACGCTACTCCCCCCCTTATACCAAAGTTAAACAGCTACTTATCGGTCACCAAAAAGATAAGCTACCTAAATCGCTTGCCGAACTACCCGACTATCCGCACCCATTGACAATTATCAGCGGCACTCGCGCCGATACCCTGCTACAGACGCTACTATTTCAATATCGTGATCTCACCTGGCAGACCCTCTCCCTCACACCCGAAGCGCTATTAGAGGAGATTTGGCAGCAGCGCCAAGGGGTTACCATTGTTGATGATCATACCTTTAACCTCTATCGCCGCTTCTACCCCGAGTTAAAGAGCGCCTTTGAACTCACCGAGAGCGAATCGGTCGCGTGGGCGATGCGCGCCATTGAGGGGGATGAGACACTCTACCAGGCCACAGCCGACTTTATCGAGACCATTAGCCACAACGGCCAGCTCGCTATTTTGGCAGATCGCCACTTCGGCCACTTCGATGAGTATAGTTTTGTCGGTAGTCGTACCTTTCGTAACCATGTAGAGAGCCGTCTATCCCGTTTTAGGGTACTGTTTGAGTATGCCGGCAAGGAGGTCGATCTCGACTGGCGTATTCTGGCCGCCATGGCCTATCAGGAGTCGCATTGGGATCCCGATGCCGTCTCCCCTACCGGCGTGAAGGGGATAATGATGCTCACTTTAGCGGCCTCTAAAGATATCGGTGTCGAAGATAGAACCGATCCGGTACAGAGTATTCGCGGCGGTGCCCTCTATCTGCGCCGCCTAATCGATAGAATTCCGGCAGATATCACCATGCCAGATCGAATCTGGTTTGCGATGGCGGCCTATAATATCGGTTTAGGCCATCTGGAAGATGCCCGAATCTTAACTCAACGACAAGGGGATAACCCCGATCTGTGGCAACATGTCCGCAACCACCTACCCAAATTGCGCCAGAAAAAGTGGCACTCTACCGTTAAACACGGCTACGCTCGGGGGGATGAGGCGGCGAACTATGTCGAACGGATTCGCGGCTACTACGATATCCTCCGCTGGCAGACCGAAAAGGAGGCCAAAGAGCAGCAGCAGCTAGAGTCGCAACCACAACCACTCCATCTGATGAGTGATAACCCCGTACTCTAACACTAGGGGATCGATCCCCTACTGCGGCCGCTTTGCCCCCTCCCCGACCGGCCCGCTCCATTTAGGCTCACTCACCACTGCGGTGGCTAGCTACCTCCAAGCCCATCGCTGTCAGGGTCGATGGCAGCTACGGCTTGAAGATATCGATCCGCCGCGTGAGGCAGCCGGGGCGGCAAAGAGAATTCTTATTACGCTAGAGCAGTTCGGTTTTGAGTGGGACGCCCTAAGCTACCAGAGTCGCCACACTGAGCGCTATCAGGCCGCACTCGCCGAACTCAAGGCTCAAGGGCTGCTCTACTACTGCGACTGCTCACGACAGCGAGTTAAGGCACAAGCGGCGGCGCAGCAGATCCCCCCCCACCCCTACCCGGGCTTCTGCCGCGAGCGCCACCTCGCCGCAGCCGACCCTGTTGCGATCCGCTTGCGAATGCCGAATCAAGCGGTCACCTTTGATGACCGCCACTGCGGCCCCCAATACCAACGACCGGCAGAGACGAGCGGCGATCTCATCTTACGCCGCCGCGATGGACTGTTTGCCTATGCGCTCGCCGTGGTCGTCGATGATGGTGCCGAGGGGGTCACCGAGATAGTTCGCGGTCGCGATCTGTTAGCCCAAACCGGTGCCCATATTGTGCTACAGCAGGCGTTAGGGCTGCCGCAACCCGACTATTGCCACCTGCCGTTAGTCACCGCACAAGGAGAGAAGTTAAGTAAACAGAACCACGCCCCCGCCCTCAATCCAAGCAGAGCGGCGGCTGAGTTGGTTCAGGCACTAACGCTACTCGGACAGAGGCCGCCACCGCCGCTCCACTCTGCCCCCTTGCAGGAGGTGTGGCAGTGGGCGCACCACCACTGGTGCCCAGCACAGATCCCCACCTCCCCTGCGCTAGCGCTTGTTAATCGTTAAACGCGCTACTCTTGATGCTCCCAGTGGCGCGGCTGATAGCCAAATTCGCGCCCGAAGATGGCCGCCTGCAGAAACTCCCGATTGAGCCGCGCA
This sequence comes from Ectothiorhodospiraceae bacterium BW-2, assembly GCA_008375315.1. NCBI lineage: Bacteria > Pseudomonadati > Pseudomonadota > Gammaproteobacteria > Chromatiales > Ectothiorhodospiraceae > Ectothiorhodospiraceae bacterium BW-2. Next base: position 816,934 of record CP032507.1, read on the forward strand.
ATGAGCGACACCGGAATCGACTTAGGGCACGCTTTCGCACACTCATAGTGGTTAGAGCAGTTCCCAAACCCCTCGCTATCCATCGCCTCAACCATGCTCACCACCCGGCGACTCCGCTCCGGCTGCCCCTGCGGCAGTAGCGCTAAGTGGGTAACTTTGGCGGCGACAAACAGCATCGCCGAGGCATTGGGGCAGGCGGCAACGCACGCCCCACAGCCGATACAGGTCGCGGCGGCAAAGGCGTGATCGGCGACATCTTTGGGGATGGGGAGGGTATTCGCATCGGCCGCCTCACCGGTATTGACCGAAATGTAGCCTCCTGCCTGCATCACTCTATCTAACGCAGAGCGATCAACGACCAAATCTTTAATCACCTGAAACGGCCCCGCCCGCCACGGCTCAACGGTAATGGTCGCACCATCCTCAAAGTGGCGCATATAGAGCTGGCAGGTCGTGGTAGCGCCCATTAGACCATGCGGCTTACCATCGATCACCATCGAACAGGCACCGCAAATCCCCTCGCGACAATCCATATCGAAAGCCACCGGCTCTATGTCCTGCAGCAGTAACTGCTCATTGAGGTGATCTAGCATCTCCAGAAATGACATATCGGGGCTAATCGATTCAACCCGATAGCTGGCCATCTCACCCGCCACCGTGGCACTTTTCTGGCGCCAGATTTTAAGCGTATAGTTCACAATAGAGGTACGGGGGTTGCGGTTATCAAACTGCCCAAAAGATTACTCCATCTCCGCCACAAAGCCATCGAGCGGCTGGGCGAAGTAGTCGCTCAAATAGTCATCAAACGATCGATTATCCTGCGCCTCTATCTCCGCTCTAGCTCGATCAGAGCGGACAATCTCTGCTGCCATCTGCTGCTGCCATGCTGGAGAGAGTGCCCCTTGACGCAGCTGCTGCTGATGTTGCTGCGACAAGCGCCGCATTAACTGCCAGTAGCCCTCGTTACTACAGTGCATCTGCCGTAACAGCTTCGCCGATAGGGTTTTATCGCTATCATCCACCAAAGTCACCGCCTGTTGCAGCGCGTCGCTATAGGGAGTACTCGCATCAGTCTCATCGAGTAGTTGACAGACCGGCACCATCGCCGCGCAAATTTGGTGGCTCCAGTCGCGCAGAGTAATCTCACTACCATTACGAATGAGCTTTAAGCCCGGTTTACGACCATATTGAGCCACAGTCATCTCGTTCTTATCGATCTCTGCCCGCTCCCACGGCAAGATATTAGGACTCGGTTCTAACAGGCAGTAGAGGTAGAGCGCCTCCAGAAAGTGCAACTGCCACAGTTCGATACCAACGGGCGAAAAGGGGTTAACATCGACCGAGCGCAATTCGACATAACTAACCCCGCGACGAATGAGCCCCAACGCTGGGCTCTCATTGCCGTTAAGTAGCGGTTTAGGGCGTACCGTGCTGTAGTATTCGTTCTCAATTTGGAGAATATTGGCATTAAGCTGACGATACTCCCCATCAACTTTAACGCCGATGCGGGCGTAACCGGGGTACTCGGTATCGATGGCATAGACCAGCGTCTCTAGGTACTCCTCTAAATTGTCATAACACGCTTTTACCCCGATTTCGTTCTCTTTATTGTTCTGGTACCCAATATCACCCATGCGTAGCGAAGTCGCCCAAGGGCCAAACCAAGTAGCGTGATCAAAGCGCTCCAATTTAGTCGGTGTCTGCTCAATAAACGACGCATCGACCGCCGGAGAGGCACCAAATAGATAGGGGATCAGCCAGCCGAGGCGCTGCAGGTTACGCAGCAGCTCAAAGTAGGCCTCCGAGATAAAAGTCTTTAACGACTGCTCATCCTGCTCCAACTTTTGATAACTACGCCAAAACGGTAACGAAAAGGAGTAGTTAAAGTGGATACCGGCGATTACCTGCATAATACGGCCATAACGATAGCCTAGGCCACGCCGATAGATAGTCTTCATCATCGCCGCATTAGAGCTACCATACTCTGCTAGACGAATACTCATCTCTCCCTGTAGTCGGCACGGCATACTGCCACTCCAGAGCAGCTCCTCTCCTAACTGCTGCTGCACAAAGGTGTGTAGCTGAAACAGGAAGTCGTGGACTTCCGTTAACCGATGCCGAGGCGGAGTGATTAGCTCCAAAAGCGCCTCAGAGTAGTCGGTGGTCAACCAGGAGTGGGTCAGGGGAGAGCCGAACGCAGCAGGGTGATCAGTACGGGCGATATGTCCGGCGCGATCGGCCCGTAGCGCCTCCCGCTCAAGGCCGATCAACCCCTGCTGTAGTAGCTCCACGCCGTTCTGTTGATGCAGCTTTGCTAAGCGCTGAAGTAACATCTACGGAGTACTCTCTAACTCAATATGGCTAGTATCGATCTGTAACGGCACAAACTCCTCCGGCTCGACCAGCGGTGCGCCGCTGCTATCAAACTGTAGATGGGAGATATCCAGCTCTAGCGCTACAAACGGCTCCGGCTCGACCAAGAGCACGCCAACCTCATCCACATCCAGATGCTCGGTGGCAATCTCTGGCAGCGCCACCTCCTCTCGCCTCTCTAGCGTGTCGTTCCAATGCGACTCCACACCGAGACTCTCCAGCTCGCCTAAGGTCGCAGGGGGCTCAATCATCACCTGTCCTCGTTCGGCTCTAGGGGGCAGATTCCCCCCCGCTTTACTCTCGGGTTCAGGCGCAGCTTTCGGTTTCGAAGGGGGCTCAGTGGCAGTCGCTACCATCGGCCCCTGTGGATGAGTCGCCTCGCCGCGAGTGCCCCGCCCCTCCTCCGGCTCAGGTTCGGGGGCTGACGGTTCGGGTTCGGGTTCGGGTGGGGAGTTTGGTGCCGTTTGAAGCAGCTGTTGACTAATAAAGTCAGCCACTTCGCTCTCATCCACCACATGAACCACCGCACCGACGCGGCTTAGGGCGGCGTTATAACGCGCCGCAGTATCCTGATCGAGCCCCTTTTTAATGGTCACCCACTCGCCACTAAATAGATGTTCAAGCTTCTGCTGCGGTACTTTAAACATGACGGCAAGCTGCTGTTTCACCGCCTCCGGATCTTTACCGGCTACAAACGCTCCTGCATAGAGCACCGCAAGTGTGCCTCTGGCCATGCTATTCCCCTCTGTCGATATCGTAAACTAAAAGGGCTCCCCCCTCGCCGCTAACCGCCATTATAGATCACACCGCCGCTTCGCTGATACTGTTGCAGCAATAACACCGCCCGCTGTTGGGCAACGCCGGTTATGACTTCAACACCTCGCTGCTGTAACTTCTGCTGCCATGTTGTCGGCTTATCCCCCTCATCGAAGCCGATCGCCTCCACATCAGCACCGCTAGCGGCCGTCACTAGCGAAGTAATACCAGCCCAACTCATCGCCCCCAGACACATCGCACAAGGTTCGCTACTACAAACAATTTGTAGCGAAGGTCGAGGGGAGACGCCCCATAACTGCCGCTCAGCTAGCATAATCGCGACCACTTCGGCGTGCAGTGGTGAGAGGCGCTCGGTCGGCACCCGATTCACTCCTAAAGAGAGCAGCTCGCCACTGTGCTGATCAAATAGCGCGGCAGCAAAGGGGCCACCGCTCTGATGAGCAATATTCTCCGCACACGCCTCAAGGACTAGCGCCATCCGCTCCTCTAGCGTGGTTAAATAGGACGGCTGCTGCGCTAAAAAGGGGCTCAGCCATGGGGGTAGCGAAAATTGAATCTGTTCGGGTTGTTGCATCAGCAGAAGCTAAAAATTTATCAAATAGCTCAGGCCCAAAAGATTTAGGGTTGATACTTCCAATACTGTCATGACAATACGCTAAAATACCCAAAATATAAAAAACAACCCAAGCTGTCACAAGGCCAATGGGGGTAGCATGACTGAAAATAGGGCTAAAATCAATTCACCAAGAGCTCTCTTCACCACGTTTACCCTCACCCTCTCGGCTCCACTCGCTCTCTCACCTGAAGTTGCCGGCGATGTAGCCACCGCCCCCCACGCTGAAAATGGCCCCCCACAACGACAAACGAACTAGCCACCCCTCGCCCCACTTGCTACAATCCCAACCTTAGCAGCTCCAACCTATCGAGAACCCCTCAGTTTTAAACGCTTAACGATACAGACAGCAAGATGAACCAACCCCTTATTCCCGTCATTATCGCCGGCGGCTCCGGCACTCGCCTCTGGCCGCTCTCCCGCACCCACTTTCCTAAGCAGTTTTTGACCCTGCAGGGGGAGCAGACCATGCTACAACAGACCCTTACCCGACTAGAGGGGCTAAAATTGGGCGAACCGATTCTGCTCTGCAACTACGAACACCGCTTTATTGTCGCTGAGCAGCTACGGCAGCTCGGCATAGAGCGGGCGAAGATTATTCTTGAACCGGTAGGTCGTAACACCGCACCGGCCATCGCCATTGCCGCGATGGCGGCGTTAAAACAGCACGATAACCCCCAACTACTGGTGCTAGCAGCCGACCATCTGATTCAAAATGTCGCCGCGTTTCATCGAGCGATAGGTATCGGAGAGCGGCTCGCCGCTAGCGGTGAGCTAGTCACCTTCGGCATTGTTCCGACCGGCCCCGAAACCGGTTATGGCTATATTCAACAGGGTCAACCCCTTGGTGAGGGGTATCGCGTAGCCCGCTTTGTCGAAAAACCGGATCATAAGACGGCCAAAAACTATCTACAAGAGGGGAACTATCTCTGGAATAGCGGTATGTTTTTAATGCAGGCCGACACTTACCTACAGCAGCTACAGCAATACCGGCCCGATATCCACACCATCTGCCAACAGGCCGCTGACCATCTTCACCCTCAGTACGAATTTCTCTACCTCGATAGCGACATCTTCAGCCACTGCCCCGCCGAATCGGTCGATTATGCGGTCATGGAGAGGGCCGAGAGTGTCGCCGTAGTGCCACTCAATGCCGGTTGGAACGATATCGGTAGCTGGTCGGCACTATGGGAGGTCGATCACAAAGATAGCGCCGGAAACTCGACCAAGGGCGATGTGGTTGCCCACGATACCCACAACTGCCTGCTCCATGCTGAAGAGCGGCTCATTGCCACCGTCGGGGTCGATAATTTAGTGGTCATTGAGACTAAAGATGCGGTACTTATCGCCCAAAAGGATCGAGCACAAGATGTGAAGGCCATTGTCGATACCTTAAAACAGCAACAGCGCAGCCAAGCGCACCACCACCGTGTCGTCTATCGTCCCTGGGGCTGTTATGACTCGATTGAGGAGGGAACTCGTTTTAAAGTTAAACGGATATCTGTCAAGCCGGGGGAGAAATTATCGCTACAGATGCACCACCACCGAGCCGAACACTGGATTGTGGTCTCCGGAACGGCGCGGGTAACCCACAATGATCGCAGTGAAATTATCACTGAAAATGAGTCGATCTATATTCATGTCGGCGAGACCCACTCGCTAGAAAATCCGGGAAAAATTGCCCTAGAGTTAATCGAAGTTCAAACTGGCAGCTATTTAGGCGAAGATGATATCGTTCGCTTTGAAGATCGCTACGGTCGTCAGGAGCAGCAACCATGAGTCCCCCTACCCCCACCACCCTTTCTGATCTGAGTCAACGGGCTAAGCTCCATTTTGGCACCAGTGGTGCTCGCGGATTAGTGAGCGATATGACGCCGGAGATCTGCTACGCCTTTACCCAAGCCTTTCTACATACAGTGGCCAGTGAGGCCGACAGCCTCATTATCGGCCACGATCTACGCCCTAGCAGCCCGGCCATTACTGCCGCCTGTATCGCGGCTATCGAGGCTAGCGGCAAAAAGAGCTGCTACTGTGGTGCCCTCCCCACGCCGGCGCTGGCCTATTACGGCCTAAGACAACAGCAGCCGGTCATCGTTATCACCGGCAGCCATATTCCGTTTGATCGCAACGGCATTAAGTTCTACCGCCAACAGGGGGAGATTACCAAAGCCGATGAGAGAGCGATGCTCGCAGCTAAGATCACCCTCCCCGAACAGCTCACTCCCCCGCCACTGCCACCGCTTCAGCCTGATGCGACGACACACTACCTTAACCGCTATCTCGACTGTTTTAGTGACCGACCGCTGCTAGGAAAGCGCATTGCCCTCTATGAACACTCCTCGGTCGCACGGGAGCTCTTTACCCAGCTACTACAACAGTTAGGCGCTGAAGTTATCTCACTCGGTCGAACCGATACTTTTGTCCCTATCGATACCGAAGCGGTTAGCACAGAAGATAGGCAACGAGCAAAAGCATGGGCGGCAGAACACCACTTTGACGCGATTATCTCTACCGATGGCGATGGTGATCGCCCACTCATTGGCGATGAACAGGGAGAGTGGTTGCGAGGGGATATTGTCGGTATCCTCTGCGCCATAGAGCTCGGCGCTACCGCCGTAGCAACCCCAATCAGTAGTAATACCGCGCTAGAGCTGTGCGGTCAATTTACCCAAATTCGCCGTACCCGTATCGGCTCGCCCTATGTCATTGAGGCGATGGAGGCGCTGCAACAGCAGAGCACGGCAGAGGATGTTATCGTCGGCTACGAGGCCAATGGCGGCTTTTTATTAGCCACAGACGCGAGGCTACAGGGACGACTCCTCTCACCGCTACCGACCCGCGATGCGATCCTACCGGCAATCGCCCTGCTCATCACAGCTAGCCGGCAGAAGCTATCCCTCTCGGCGCTACCAACACAGCTACCGCCACGCTACACCGCTAGCGACAGGCTGACCAATATCCCCACTAGCGCTAGTCAGCGGCTACTACAACAGCTTCAAACGGCTCCCAATCCGTTGCAACAGCTTCTGCCCGACCATTTAGCCACGCTCATTGAGCAAGATAGCACCGATGGCCTGCGTCTAACCGATAGCCACCAAGAGATCATCCATCTTCGTCCTTCAGGCAACGCCCCCGAACTTCGCTGCTATGTAGAGAGCTCGACCCCTGAGCGGGCTGAGGCGCTCTGTCAGCGAGTATTACAGCAGGTAGCAGTATCTATACCCTAACATGAGTCTATCAACGACATTAATGCAAGCAAGTGAGCTAGGGATTCGACTCGAAATAGTCAATGGCCTGCCATTATGGGAAGCACAACCGCTCTATCGTCATCAAAAGCATATTGAGCGTATTATTCACGGGATTAGCAAAAGTAGTGATGGAGCTGCGTGTGGCTGTGTCCATGCGATGGATGTCTATGTACAATTCCCCAGTGGATTGAAGCGACCGGATATCTCTATATTTTGTCAGGAGCCGAGTGATGAGGAGCAAGATAGCGCACTGACTCAAATTCCTGAGGCAGTCATTGAAGTCGTCAGCAAAGGGTATGAGGCGAAGGATTTAGAGATCGGGCCGCCATTCTACCTCTCCCAAGGGGTGAAAGATGTCGTTGTCTTTGATCCATATACTCTACTGGTTTTACATGTGCGTAGAGAAAAAGTTCAACGCATGATGTCACCTGTTACCCTTCAACTTGAGTGTGGTTGTGTTGTTGAGGTTTAATCATAATGCATATTATCCTTCTTGCGGCGGCTTCAGGCAGAAGCGACTCTCCAGTAGGCTAAGGCGTTCTGCCAATGTTAATTGATACATTAACTGATTGAATATCCGCTTGACCATCTAGTGCAATCGACTCATCAAATTATGGTGACCACTCACAGCCAGATGATGTTGAACTACCTTAATAATGACATTGTTAAAAGCAGTGTGATTTATCTCTATAAAACACCCAAGGGGGCTGCTAAACCGATACAGCTATTTGCGATTCCATCACTGGCAGACAAACTTAACTTTATGGGACAGTGTAAGGTGTTTATTGATGCTAACCTACACCAACTTTACCAAGAGATTATTACCATTAAAGCAGTAGCCATGAGTCAAACAATATGAGAATTCTTATTGATATCTGTCATCCGGCCCATGTCCATTTCTTTCGCCATTCAATTACCCTATTACAACAGCAAAATCATCAAATTCTTATTACCAGCCGTAATAAAGATATTGCGCTTGAACTGCTAGACAAATATTCTCTTCCCCATAGACCTCTATCGTCACAAAACGGTAGTGGTATGATTGCTTTAACCAAAGAGTTACTCAGTCGCAACTTTAGGTTATATCAACAGGTACGCACCTTTAAACCCGACATTATGGCTGCCATAGGGGGAATCTTTATTGCTCAGGTCGGTTTTCTGACCAAAGTACCCTCGCTAGTCTTTTATGATACCGAAAACGCTTCGTTACAAAATGCACTCACCTACCCGTTTGCCTCTATGGTCATTGTTCCCCACTGTTATAATGCTTGGCTACCTAAACGACGCCATCTGCGTTACGATGGCTATCATGAACTTGCCTATCTACACCCCAACTATTTTACCCCCGATAGAACCATCGCTGAGGCCAATGGTCTGGCAACAGAGGGTGACACCTTTTTTATTCGAGTCGTCTCTTGGCAAGCAAATCATGATCTGACTGAAACAGGTTGGAGTCATCACCTGCTAAAAAAGTTAGTCGCTAAACTAGCGTCACATGGCAAAGTGTTAATTTCAGCGGAGGGAGAGTTAGCCCCAGAACTGGCTGATTATCGCTATTTAGGTCACTCGAATCAGGTGCACCATCTGCTGGCTTTTTGTCGTGGTGTCATTGGTGAAAGTGCCACCATGGCATCCGAAGCCGCTGTATTGGGTACCCCAGCTATCTATATTGCCAACACCGGCCGAGGTTATACTAACGAACAGGAGAGTCGCTACGGTTTGGTACACAATATTTTTCAACTAGATTGGCAACCAATTAATAACGCTATTGAACGACTGCTCGCCAGATCTAAAGCAGATTACGCGGCGGCCAGACAACAGCTATTAAGTGATACAGTTGATGTCACACAACTCATTGTTCGCAGCATTACAACATTTCCTAAGATATTGCACGATTATGATGGAGAGCATAACTGATTATGTGTGGTATCGCTGGCTGGTTTAGCTCAAAATATAATATAACTGTTAACACAACGCATCAATTACGAGCCATGTTACAAACCATTAAACATCGTGGACCGGATGGTGAAGGCCTTTGGTTTGATAATCATGCCGCTTTGGCACATGCTCGCCTGTCGGTTATTGATATCGAATCTGGGCAACAACCGCTAGCTACTCTGGATAAGAAAATCCAGCTAATCTACAACGGTGAAATCTATAATTTTAGGCAGTTACGCCAGCGACTAATCCATGCAGGCTACCCATTTCAAACCCAATCTGACACAGAGATCATCTTGGCTGTTTATCGCCACTATGGTTGGCAAGGATTTGCTAAATTTCGCGGAATGTATGCCTTTGCATTATGGGATAGCGAAATAGAAACAGGTTATTTAGTGCGCGATCCACTGGGTATTAAACCGCTTTTCTATCACTACGAAACAGAAGATAACTCTATAATATTTGCTTCAGAGGCCAAAGCTATTTTAGCCAGCGGTTATCACGCTGCCCTTGATAGTAACTCGCTACACCTATTGATGAACTATCGCTACCTTCCGGGAGAACGAACCCTATTTAGCGGCATTCATCAACTGGCTCCCGGGGCGGTATTAATCTGGAACAGAGAGTCCGCCATCACACAAAGAGAGATTCCGCCGCCAAACTCTCCGAGCAGCGCTAACCTGTTAGATTCCCTATCCGAAACAGTGGCACTGCATACGGCTGCAGATGTCGAGGTGGGCGCTTATCTCTCTGGCGGGATCGATTCGGCCACAATCGTAGCTCTAGCAGCTAGGCATCAGGCCACCCCTATGAAGACCTTTACCCTAGCCATTGGTGATGATCCGGACGAGGCCGATAATGCAACCCGAACCGCACAACTGTTAGGCGTCAAAAACTATCGCGGAACCATTCACACTCGCGTTGCACAGAGCCTACCGCAGTTAATCTATCACTTAGAACAGCCTAAGGTAAACGCATGGCAAGTGTTACAACTGGCACAAGTGGCAGTAAAACAGGTAAAGGTTGCACTCTCCGGTGTGGGTGGAGATGAGCTATTTTACGGCTATAATCTCCATCGACTACTGGCACAAGGGGAGCAAATTCATCAATGGCTACCACAACGATTGACCCAAGGAGTTGGTTTGGGGTTAGCGCCGCTGGCTGCAAAAATGGAACGGTTACCTTGGAGTGAGCCTGAACGGGCGCTACGTATGCTATCGCAATTAGGAAATTGGCCACATGTTTATGGTCTATTGCGTAATGTTTGGGATAGTCCCACGCTTCGGCGACAGATCTATGGCCCCAGAGTACTGGATCAATCGCTAACCAACGCCTTTGAACTCATTGAACAAAATTGGCCTAATCGGGCTGATCCTGTGATTGCTGCTAACCAATATGAGTGGCAAAACAAAATGGTAAATGATCTTTTATGGCAGGAAGATCGCTGCAGCATGGCTCATGGTCTGGAAGTGCGAACACCCTTTGTTGATCAGTTACTGGCTTCCAATGTTGCCCAACATGGCCGCGATCAACTGATGCCTCAACGAAAAAACAAGGGATTTATGCGCGAAATGGTTTCACCGCTGCTACCTACGGAGATCCTCCATCGTCCTAAAAGCGGATTTCAGGTCGATGCGGCGACATTTTTTCACCAAGAGCTAAATAATCTTGCCGACATTTGGTTATCTGAAGAGCAGATAGCGAAATATGGGCTATTTAATCCCCAATTTGTGAACTCGATTCGCACCGCTAAACCGAAAAAACGGTTACGATGGCACTACTTTATGCTCTATTTGATGTTAGGAACCCATTTATGGCTGGCAATATTTGAGGAAGGAGTGAGTCCGAGTGAGATACACAACTGAGCAGTTAGCTACTATTCTTGAACAGGTGTACCACTGGAGCCGAAATCAGGGATATCGCGGCTACAATAAACACGATGGATTAAACAGCCCCCTCTTGAGGCTGCTGTTAGGGTGGGGTAAATGGCCACGAATGGTTGCTATTCAGGGGGTGATGCGCTTTCCGGTGAATATACGGCCACTACTCTTAACTCCCAAAGTCTATAACCCTAAAGGGCTATCGCTGTTTATCAGAGGCTTGCTGGATCAATATCGCGTTTTCCAACAACAGCGATTTTTAGACGAAGCGTTCGAGCTATTCACGACTCTTGACTCTATTCGATCACCAGGGAGCTGGTCAGGTGACTGTTGGGGCTACCACTACCCTTGGCGTGATCCCGGTTTTTTTGCGCCAACCAACACACCTAATGCCGTTGTTACCGCCTTTGTCTGCGAAGCTTATCTGGATGGCTATCGACTCACACAAAAACCGGAACTACTAGCCCGAGTCCGATCGGCACTTGATTTTTTCAGTCACGATCTGACCCGATTGAAAGAGACAGAGCAGGAGTTATGTCTCGCCTATATGCCATTACCGATGACGATGCGAGTCATGGATGTCAGTATTTTAATCGGCTCGGTGATGGCGCAGTATGGCCAACTGGCCAATGATAATAACTTCTCTGAAACGGCTGAGCGACTGGTGTGTTATGTGGTTAACCAACAAACCGACTACGGTGCTTGGTTTTACACTGATCCAGCTTCAGATTCCCATATTCGTCATGATAACTATCATACTGGATTTATTTTAGATGCACTCTGGAACTATATGGAAGCAACCAGAGATACACAGTGGCATAAACACTATCATCGTGGATTACAGTTTTATGCGGATAAGTTATTTAATCCAAATGGTAGTCCGCGATGGATGAGTGACAAAGACTACCCCCATGATATTCATGGTGCAGCGCAGGGGATTATTACTTTCTCCAGACATCGAGGAGAGTACGGACAGCTAGTGAACGATATTTTGACATGGACTCTGTCTAACATGTATCATAATTCTGGTCATTTTTTTTATCAAAAAACCAGATATTTCACTAAAAAATTTACCTTATTGCGTTGGTGTAACGGATGGATGGTCAGGGCTTTGGGTTCCTATCTGGCAACATCAATACTGCAAAAATGAAACAAAGGTTAAATTGGATGAAAAAGATAGAAAACATTGACACTACAATTAAACCAGAATTGACCGCTGAAATAAAAAAATTCTGGGAACGCAATATCAATGCAGAACGCATTTATGGACGCACAATATCTGATTCTAAACGAGGGGAAGATAAATACTTTACCGATTTAGAAGAACAGCGCTACCGAACTCACTACCACTTGTTACCATGGATTCGAGATATGAAGCCAGGAAAGAGGGTTCTGGAGATCGGCTGCGGCATCGGTCTCGATAGTTTTAAAATTGCCAGCCACGGTATGGATCTTTACGCTATTGACCTAACCCAAGTGGGTATAAAGACCGTAAAGGAACGCTTTCTACGCAAAGAAGTTCCTGCTCACTTTAATGTCGGAGACGCATGTAATTTACCTTTTCCGAATGCTGTCTTTGATTATGTCTATTCATTCGGGGTACTACACCATGTGGCGGACACTAAAAAAAGTGTTAGTGAAGTATTTCGCGTGCTTAAACCTAGCGGAGAAGCCCGGATTATGCTCTACCACCGGCGTTCCCTAAATGAGACAATTCATCATTTAACCCGCGTACCCTTTGAAGAAAAAGATGAGCTATGTCCTGTTGTTAGACGCTACACTAAGACAGAAGTCCGTAAGCTATTTGCCGATTTTTCCAAAGTAGATATTGATGTTCAATATGTTTTTGGTGAGGGATATGGCGCTATTTATCGCGCCATGCCAAAATGGCTCTATCGTATGCTATCCAAAACTGTAGGTTGGCACCTGATGATACGCGCAACGAAGGATTAAACTGCAAATAATGACATCTATTCGATTACTCATCAAAGAATCTACACGCGCGATCATCTCCCCTCTAACTGGTGGTCGCGCCGTTATTAACTTGAAACCGACCATCGCTAATGTTTACCTCACTGAATACTGCAACTCCAAATGTACGATGTGTGACTTTTGGAAACGAGATCGAAATCCTAACGAACCCTCTAGTGAAGAGTGGGGAGTTATCTTCTCACGACTTAAAGCCTTCGGGGTAGAGTATGTGGGAGTGAACGCCTCAGGAGAGATATTCACCCGTCCCGATATCTTTAAAATACTAGGTCACCTAAAAAACATGGGCTTAGGTTTTGGTATCAATACAAACGGAACACTAATCACGCGGCAAAAAGCGGAGCAGTTAGCGCTGCTTAATCCAAGAGTAGTAACGATTGGGTTAGATGGTGTAGGTAACGACAACTATTTACTAACTCGTGGTTTAGTAAACGGTTTTACCAAAGTAACTCGCAGCATTGGATATCTTAAAAATTCCGGCGTCAAAAATATTCGCATTGGTTCGGTTTTAATGCAGGACAATATGGATCAATGGCTAGAGCTCTGTCACTTTGTCAGGGAACAAAAACTGGACGGTATTCGATTTACTGCCTATCATGAGGGCTATTTTCATGATGAGATTCAAGTTAGAGAGTCACCCTATCAAGAGCCTGATTTTTTAGAAAAGTTAAAAATTGAGATTGATAGATTATTGGCATTTAAAAAAGAGACTGGATTGTTAAATAATAGCGCGGCATATTTGAAAAGCATTCCAGAATACTATCGAAAGGGGCATAGCTATTTTCCTCATCCGTGCCTACAAGGCTCCAACCGTATTGAGCTAGATGTGTATGGTAATGTGACTCTCTGTTCTTTCATGACCGAGTCTCTTGGCAATCTCAAAGAACAGGAGATGGAGGAGATATGGAGATCAGCACAACATCGACAGACAAGAATAGATGCTTTTAAAGGAGATTGTACCCGCTGTTATCTCTCTTGCTATGCAGAGGAAAATTTGAGAATGTCCGCAAAAGGTTTTTTTCCAACAATGGGTGAATCCATTGCAAAAACGAAACGAATGCTTAAATAAAAATAATCAATCTATATATCATCTTTTTTTGATAAATTTTGCGGGGACTCCTCCAAAAATTGTGTTTGCTGGAACATCTTTTGTCACAACTGCACCCGCAGCAATTACCGCTCCTTTCCCAATAGTCACACCGGGTAGAATAGTACATCTAGCAGCAAGCCAAGCATCTGCTTCTATGGTGACCAATCCATAAATAGGTGCAGAAGTACGCATAACACACCCTAGTTCTGTATCATGGTTAGCGCTAAGAATAGTTACCCCCGGACCTAGAAGAACATTATTACCCAGATAGACACCTCCACCAGAAAGAATCATGCAGCCATAGTTAAAGAAAACATAGTCTCCAATAATGAGTTTTGAATAATCATCTATCCATAGGTTACGACCAAATTTAACTCCTCTACCAACTGTCGAACCGCTAGCCGAAAGTAGTTTTCCCTTCCACCAATTGGAAATTGGCTCAGAGGGTAGAACAGAAAAATTTATTTCTATAAGGTAATTAATAATATATCTTGGAAACTTCCTAATGCTATAGAGTTTTGGCTCGACCATTGTTTTTGTTTTTTATCCTATTTGTTTTTTACAAACTTCCCAGAAAAACCATCTTTCAAAGATTTTTTCTAATGGGCCTATAGCAATAGGTGATAAAATATATCTTTGAATGAATTCAAATATAGTTAGTCGTGAATTTCTGAACGAAAAAAGTTTACATGAAAAAGATGAAAACCCACACTGAGTCGCATATCGCTCAATATGTTTTGGATATAGCGGGAGCTCATCAGGACTAAACATATTTAGCCTAAAAAAACCATCGGACATAAAAAATCTGTTCTGTAAGCAATCAGCACTTGGATCATAAGCAATCACTCGTCCCCCAGGACGCAGCACACGATGCATTTCACAAAGTAGTTGAAACTCCCTTCCTGGCAAATGGTGAAAAAAAGCTGCTGCTATAATCATATCAAAACTATCGTTTTTAAATGGTAATCGCAAGGCATCAGCCTGAATACTGGTAACAACAGAATGTTGCAGCATAGAAAGTGAAATATCAACACAAAATGCCTCAGTATTGGGCATGTCAGAAATGATTCGACTAATCATACCAGACCCACCACCAATATCTAAAACCTTACCATTACCACTCCAACCTATCCACTGATAAATCCTCTTTTGATCAAATTCAGAGAGGGAACAATAGTCAGTAGTCCCTTTATTATCCCAAAACTTTTTTTCTTTAATATAGTATTTATTTTCCATATCAATTACCACTATTAAGGATCGGGGTTAATGATTCAAAAAAAATTAATAATAACGAAGGTAACCAAGCTAAAATCAGAATCATTATACGAAGACAAAGATAAACGGAAAGCACTACATCCGCCGAAACACCTAGCTGGTCGAATAAAATAATTGCAGCCGCTTCCACTGTACCCAATCCGTTAAAACTAATCGGAAGGTACGCTATCAAACCAGATAGTGTCGCATATGGAATGGTTTGAAGAATAGTCAATTCACTCTCCCCTAGCGCTCTGAACATTGCCCAATATGCTAACCCAATTAAACCCACCTTATTCACAGTAAAAAACAGATTTAATTGGATAAGTTTGAATTCATGACGAAATATATGAATAAACTCTTTTCTAGCTCTACCAACATCCCCGCGCCAATCGTCTCTACAGACATCAAAAAATTGCAGAATTCTGGGATTTAGAAACCAAAAAATAGCCGCTACAAGCAATATTGACGATAACCAGAACCAACTTGGCGTCATATCAATCATCCCATTGCTCTGATTAATCAACAGAAAAATGCCAATCAGGCCAACCAATGTAATCACCAGCAGAGAAATCACTTTGTCCATAGCTGCTCTACCAATCGTAGTTGAAGCTGAGATGCCATGCTTCCTGAGAGTTATTCCTAAGGTAGCAATATCACCTACCTGTCCTGGAACAACTTGCCCAACTCCCCATGACAACCAATAAAAGCGTAAAAACTTAGCGTAATTTAGAGATAGAGAATTTATTCTTGCTAAAAAAAGATATACATTTACTGAACCAATTAATGTTGAAATGAGAATGCATAAAGCAGATATTATTGCCCAGTTTAGCTCAAATTCACTAAATATAGTATTGATTATATTCGTAAAACCATAATACCAAATGAGCAGGCCTAACAATAACAAACCCACAATAGGCAATACTAATGACCTTCCCCCTCTAAATAGAGTTACAAATATGTTTTTTTTTATCATAAATGATGTTCGACAGAGGATTCCACGGTCATAGACATCTGATTTATTTGATTACTTTTTTTTGCAATAACCCAAACACCCGCCCCCATATTTAGTTGTTCATTTCGGCCTAGAAATGCCATTGCATTTAGCATCGGAAAAATAAGTGCATACAATGTTTTATTTTGTTCTCTAGCCCCCGTAATCCAGTAAGATATATTATTAATAAAATTCTCTAAAAAACCATATGAGTAGCCACTATCTTCAAGACTGAAACCAGCCCTTTCCAACCGTTCAGTTAATTGCGGCAAGTGATAACCCGGACGAAAATGCCCCGGCACATCAAAATTTTCCTGCCATTTAAACAGTGGCCAACGGCGATAAAAGTGGGGAACATGAACAACCAATTTACCATTAGGTAGCAGAGCGTTATATAGCTGAGTAATAACAGCCCGATCATCGTCAACATGTTCCAAATTATCCACAGAGACAATCAGATCATATTTTTCATGATCTGCTAATACAGTAAGATCAGCTATTTTAAATTGGATGTTATTCAGCCCTGTCCGATTAGCAATGATTTGGTTATCTTTTTGAGTATCACTATCAAAATCGATAGCTGTTATCTGTCCATTAGGATAGCGCTTTGCAAGATAACGAGAGATAACACCACGCCCACAACCCGCATCCAAAATATGAGTCGCGCCCTCTGGCAATAACCGTTTTACCGTTCTTAAACGAATCCGTAAACCAACAATAGGCACGCCAAAAATACGGCAGTACCACCGCTCCATTTTACCTAATCTTTCACTATAAAAAAGATCACCACCATCTAAATCAAGCACTCACTTAATCCTCATTAAATTGACTCATATTTCTCCAGTCTCACCTGACAGAGGCATTGCCCACCTGCGTGCCTCCAGAGCTCAGACTGATCATCAATCTCAGGAAAAAGTTCAATATCACCACCTCGCTGACTATCATTCAACTAGCCTTGTTCATCGTTTCGTCAGGGACAGCCACAAACCGGCAGCTTGCCCGATTTCACAAGAGACATGACACCCACACTTCTGAGGCGTAAAATCTGTTGACGAAAACCATTTATCGCCACAAAAGAGGAAGTGTCAGGTCAGAAGCTAGTGTAACTGAATCGGTCGCTAATCCCAAGCAGAAACCTCGCCGTAGCCGTATAGACATTGCCCAACTGCTAGAACAATACGAGCAAATGACTCAGGAGCTGAGTGAAGCCGACATTGCACAGCACTTGGACATTCCTCGCACCACACTGCATCACTGGCGTCAGCGCAAAGAGTCGCTGCCTTGCTCACCGGTGGCGTATTTGACTTCAAGCTCAGTGATTGAAGGGGCCTTGTTCATCGTTTCGTCAGACTTGCGGTTTCTATTATGCCCCTCCAACCAAGTGTGATTCAAACCGTGCTTTTTAAATGACCATCTCTTCCGGTGTAACCGTTCACTCTCCCTCCTTAATCTCCCTCTCCCGGCGGGAGAGGGTTGGGGTGAGGGGTAAAAATTTAGCGGGGAGAGTGAACGGTTACCTTCCGGAAATCCACGGCGTGTAGGGGCGGGTTTCAAACCCGCCCCTACGAAACCCAGGTCTTGTTCATCGTCTCGTCACCCTAATAATGACTACCGCCCCGCTATCACTACACGAAAATTTTGCGTCTCTCATCTCTACGACTGCACAGGATAAAAATCTTGATCCAGCAACTGCTCAACAGAGTATGGACATTGTTGCGGAAGTCGGTCTGCACCAACGCCGGTCTCCTTCTCAACCAAAGTGAGAGCATTCGGATACGCTTTCATCACACTCTCTTCCAGATATCGGCTAAGACTGGGACTATCCTCTAACTGCTGCCCGATTTTAATTCTCTGCTCAACAATGGACCCCCGCCAACCACTACTTTGATGGTTGGGCTGATATTGCCACTTCAATAAATGGGCAATAAGCACCATAAGACGGCTGATTAACTCTCTTTTATCCCTTTTAGCCATACTCTCCAACTCATCAATAAGATTATCGATATCGAGTTCAGCAAAATTACGCAGTTTTAATAGCTCAATATTTTTATTAATCCAGTAATAGAAATCTTTTTCATACTCCAACTGCATCGCACTCATTAGAGATACCTCTTCCATATCACAACTGCGGAAAAAAATCTTCATCCAATAGCTGATCTAAGGTATAGGGACAGCGCAGAGGAAAAGTAGCTACCGCTATCCCACTCTCTTTACTGGCTAAAGCGACAGCTTCGGGATAGGCTTCTTCAACCGCATCAGCTATCTTTGCCTTCAGACTCGGGACTTTTTTTAGTAAAAACAGAATCTGTGCCCGCTGTTCAATAATCGTATTGCGCCAGCTTTTACCCTCAAACGCCTGCCACTGTTCAGCTAATTTGTTAAACTGAAACTGCCATTTAAGCAGATGTGCTAGTAGTATCATTAAGCGGCTCTCTAACTCACGCAGGGTGCTTTTACCCATATCCTCTAGCTCTTCTATTAGATTTTTAATATCCAGAGACTCAAACTCTCTTGTTTGTAAATATGCAATTTGGGCTTTAGTCCAGTTATAGATATCTTCATCATACCTATTTTGTGAAGCGGAATCAGGATACATCTATCAGACCTTGTTTCTCATCTGTTTGGTGTCTATAAACTGCTGCCGATAACTCTCTAAAGCGCTATGCCCCACTTACGCGCCTCCTGTTCAATAGGCCAGGATGGATCGAGATTAAAAACCACATCAATCTTTTGATCACCAATTTGCCGTTTGAGTTTAGCTAAAAATTTGATCTTTTTTTCAAACAGACGCTCATGCTCCTCTAGCTCCAAAAATAGATCAATATCACCACCACGCTGCTGATCATCGACCCGGCTACCAAAAAGATAGATAGATCCATGCTCAAATACCTGCTCAAAGCAGTGGCGAATCTGATACTGCTGCTCTGCGGTTAAACGCATAGTCTGCTCACTCTGACCAAAAACTCAGAGCCATAACCGTCTGAAATGGCCATGGCAAGTCAGATGGAAGCGGATGGAGCGATAGTGACGACATTTTTCCCCTGTAAACTAAAGCTTATTGGTTAGCATTATAGAGTGTAACCCGAAAGAAAGCGATATCCGCCTCAAACAGCGGTGGTGGCAGTTGGTGTTCGCGGTGAAAATTGACCACCTTTTGCAATCCCCGACCGATCCGATCCGCCAGACCATAATCTTTCAACATTTGTGAAATAATCGGATTACGATAGTAAGATATACCAGATAGAGCCCGGGTTAAATTAAGTGTATTAGGTAACTTTCCCGGTGAAAATAGCTCCAGCCGATCGTGAAACAGATTAAGACGGATGCGTTGACCAAAGATAGACCAGTCTCGATGCATAAAGGCGTTAACAATTAGCTCACGAATAATCATCGGCTCGTAGCTCGGTTGCTCAATCCGCTGTGGTGAATTTGAGTCAAATTTAACTGTTGTGCGGTTAGCTTGGCTAACAAAATCGATCGCCTTTTCGATAGCCGGTACCACAGTGCAGTTTTCGCTGCGGTAATCGAGTAGCCCACTACTGGTATCGGTGCCATCAAAATAGTTGAGCTCGATCCCACTTTGGGGCAACAGCTGCATCCCATTTTGGGCAAAAAGAGCGCACCTAATACGCTGATTCGGTTCTGCTCATCAATTCGGTCTTTGAATCCTCCCCTGCCTGAATGAGTTGTTGTAGTGAAAATCTCATCATGTACATCTAATCTCAGCCACTACTGGCGGTAGAGTAGCTCCTCGGCTTGGTTAATCGCAACACGAAACTGCGGCGGGATATGGTTCCAGTCAAACACCTGTACCAAAATCGGGATAGTTGAGTCGTGCAGCTGCTGTTTAAAGGTCACTAATTCATCAAGGGTTAGCGGAGAGTCAGCCGGCGATTTAATCACTAAATCGAGATCACTGCTATCGTGCCCCGTCCCCTTAACCCGGCTACCATAGGCCCATATCTCCCTCTGCTCAGACAGGGTCTGTTGTGCTAAGGCGATAATTGCGGCTCTATCTTTAGGGCGCAGATCAATCATAGTCACATCGGCGCAGTGTCTGTTCTAACGCTGAAGCATCTGCGATAAATTGCGGTAGTAATTTAAGTGTTGCCTCAGCGAAATTAACGCCATAGTCATGGGCGGTATTATTACGGTTATCACGATAGATAAGCCAGCGCTCGGAGCTCTCTAAATCAATTAAGTCGTGCTTAGCCGCATAGCGAAACACCTCTTTAAAGGTAAGCCGATCAACCGCTTTAGCCGAGGCAAACCAGGGCTTTAAGCAGTGGCGCAGCAGCTTGCCAGACTGTTCTAAGATAATTTCAAACTCTTTAATCGCTGCAGAACGAAACATCTCATACTCTATTGTATCCGGGGTGTGGATCTCAAGCTGCTGAATGGCGCGCTGCAGTGCCTGAATGCAACGCTGTAAAAAGGTGGTGTCGATTTTCATGTTCAGGTTAGTCCTTGCGGTCATGCCCACTATCTTTATAGAGCAGGGTGGTAATCGGCTCAGAGACCAAACCTAGCATAAAGATAATCACGGATGTCATATAGAGGAGCGCACTCATATTGGTAAAGCGGTTAATTGTCATAAAAGTATAGCCGTAGTAGCTGCTGGCAGTGAGAAATAGCACTAAGCTCACCGGCAGAAACAGCCTCATCGGCGCAAACAGAGTGCCAATTTTAAAGATAATGAGTAGAAAACGGGCACCATCACGCCATAATCGGATATGGCTCTTGCCAATGCGTGGATTGGTCGTAATCGGCACATAGCCAATGCTATAACCGGCCCGAAAAAAGGCCATCGTAATGGTTGTGGGGTAGGAGAAGCCGTTAGCGACCAGGCGGACGGTACTGGCCTGCGACTTTTTATCGCCCCGCGCCCCAACGACCATATCGTATCCCCGGGTTATCGGCTCTAATAACGCAGCGATATCTTCAACCCGGTGCTGGTTATCGGCATCCATACAGAGAATATAGTCGGTATCGGCGGCACGAATTCCCGATTTAATCGCGGCTCCATTACCTTTGCTGTAGGGGTGGGTAATAGTTTGAACCCCATTTTGCTGACAGCACGCCTCGGTCTCATCATCAGAGCCATCATTCACCACTATAACCGGATAGTCAGGATAGCTTTGGCGCAGTCGTGGCAGTAGCTGCTGTAGCGATTGGGCTTCGTTTTTAGCCGGAATAATAAAGGTGAGCGATAAGGGCATCGGGTTTAAGCCTCTTAAGGTGGCGGCGGTGACAGGGGCGACATAATAAACCAAGCGGCGGCTGTTGGGCAAAACCGTTTGCCGCTAACAGGGCTGCGGCGGCTTTTTAGTGGCTCGTGATGGACAAACCACGCTCTCGACTATAGCCGAACGCCATGCTGTTGGATCTCGCGCTTTAGCAATTCACCAGCATCTTGCTTGTAGCTGTAACAGATCGAGCGGTAGTTCAATATCCTGCTGCAGTAGTGCCGCTAACAGAGCCGCTTTGCGCTGCCGAAACTGACTGCGGTCGTAGTGGCTACTCAGTGCGATATCGATATCCCCGCCACGGCTGTCAGGATTGACGCTACTGCCAAACAGGATAATCTCTTTAGGAGCGTCAAAGTGGTGTTGAATCGCGTCACGCAGCTGATTTCTTAGCTTATCAGAGAGATACATGGAGCACCTCACACCCAAATCGATTAAAACCGGCAACAGTTATGGCATTTTCGCCCATTTGGTCAATTAATGCTCTATACTCCGATAACGCCTGATAGTGCTTAGTTAGTTTGGCAACTCGCTGTTGCAGGATAGATACCTTATCTAAATGGCTGGTCATCATTTTGCTCGCTATTTTTTAACCTAACGACTTTGCTCACCCTTGTGTCACTATTTAAAGCTTAGACAAGGCTGCATAGATTAACTGAATATGATTTTAGATAACAGACTCAATATTACCGATCAAATTGAACTCGTTACAAGGGGTATAGTGAATTTAAAACGGTGGAGCTGTAGCTTAGTTTATTGACTCAGGTAACCATGCTTGATCTAGCACCTGTTGAAAACTCCACGGCATATTATCCGGAAAATCGACTAAGCCGGTCTCCTCAATCACTTTCCGCTGGAAATGAGTTAAACGCATAACTCATGACTCAAAGTTGCACACAGTTTTAACTCTTCGAGTCCAACCACTCCATTACTTCCCCCTTGTTGCGCTAAATTTAGTCCGCCCATAGCGCCGATAGCTCGACGCCAGTGCATGGCGCGGAGCAGGCCGAGGGTGGCTAATCAGACTATCGTCGATAATTTCACCGACCCAATGCTCCGGTAACTCAACTAGCTGTTGATAAGTTGCTGACTGACTCTGCGGGGATAACACGGCGCTCTCCTTCGATTCGATAGTAGTGGTTACGACTGTTGGCGCTGGCTATTATCTTTATAGAGCAGCGCTGTAATCTGCTCTGAGACCAGACCTAACATAAAGATAATGACTGAGGTCATATAGAGTAGCGCACTCATATTGGTAAAGCGACTTATGGTTAGATAGGTATGGAGGTAGTAGCCGCTAGCGGTCAGAAACAGTGCCAGACTGACCGGCAGAAACAGCTTCATCGGCGAGAAAAGGGTACCGATTTTAAAGATAATGAGCAGAAATCTAGCGCCATCGCGCCAGAGACGAATATGGCTCTTGCCGATACGGGGATTGGTGGTAATCGGCACATAACCGACGCTGTAACCGGCACGAAAGAAGGCCATGGTTATCGTGGTCGGGTAGGAGAAGCCGTTCGGTAACAGATGGATAAACTCCAGCGCCTTGCGCCGCTCCATTAAACGAAAACCTGAAGTTAAATCGACAATGGTATGGCCACTCACCCAGCTAGCAAAGCGGTTATAGAAGCCGTTAGCGACCAGCCTTGCGGTGCTAGCCTGCGACTTTTTATCGACTCTAGCCCCAACCACCATCTCATACCCCTGCGCCCTCTTCGCGATGAGGGCGGCAATATCTTCGACACGGTGCTGATTATCGGCATCCATACAGAGGATATAGTCACTAGTCGCCGCCCGAAGGCCACTCTTTATCGCCGCCCCGTTGCCTTTGCTATAGGGGTGGCTCACCACCTCAATAGCATTGGCGCGACAGAGAGCCTCGGTCTGATCGGTAGAGCCATCGTTAACCACAATGATAGTGCAGTCGGGATAGTGTTGCCTAAGGCTAGGCAGCAGCGTCGTTAGTGCCGCCGCCTCATTTTTCGCCGGAATCACAATCGTTAACTGCTCGGCTAGCGTCTGCGCCATCGCTTTAGCACCCATTTGCTAATCACCAATCACCGTACAGACCACCCGCCGCTGACTGCGCGGGCCATCAAACTCACAGAGGTAAATTTTCTGCCAACTTAGCAGATCTAGCGCCCCACTCATAATCGGAATCGTCTCAGAGGAGCCGACTAGACCCGCTTTTAGGTGGGCCGCGCCATTTGCCTCTTGGGTATCGTGCTGCCACACCCCTTGCGGCACTAACTGCCGCAGTAGCGTAATGACATCGTGCTGCACGCTCTGCTCCCAGCTCTCTTGCACCATAATCGCTGCGGTTGAGCCTTGGGCATAGACCGAAACGATGCCGTGCTCGACTTCGCTTCGCTCGACTAACGCCTTAACTTCAGCGGTAATATCGATTAATACCTCGCTCTCTTGGGTATCAAACATCATGGTCTGTTGCATAAAAACCTCTCTACGCTCTAGTTATCTCTCTAATTCGGCTGTAACCGCTGCAATAGTGGCTGCAGTCGCTGCTGCGCCTGTTCAAACTCATAAGTGGCGATCATCTCTCGTAGCTCTTTGGCTAGTTCCGCCTCACCGAGCCGCGCTAACTGCTCCAACAGCGGCTGCTGCTCTTTCACAGCTCGGGCATCGCCTATCAATAGCGCCTGCTGTAGCTGCTCTAGCGCCGCTACCACTGTCTCCATCTCCTTAGCTGAGAGTGTCGATGTTACCGCCGGCTCGTGCACCTCCTCCTGTCGAACTCCATACTGGCTCTCTATCGCACCACAGAGAGTCGTTAGCGCCTGCTGTAATTGCGGTAACTCGGCGGCATCGTGCTTTAATTTGCCAGCGGCAATCGCCGCTTCGATCTCTGCTACCTGTTGCGACAGTGCATTTGCCCCTATCGTTGCACTCACCCCCTTTAGCGTGTGCGCTAATCGCCTAGCCCGCTCACTATCCTGCTGCTGTAGCGCCTGCGTTATCTCCTTTGCACTCGCGCCGTAGCGAAGCGGAAAGTTGGTGATGTGCTTTTGTAGTAGCGCCGTTGAGCCGGCTAGGCGCTTTAGCGCCTGTTGCAGCTCTAGCCCCTCAACCGCCGGTAGCAAAAGAGTGCTCTCTGTCTCGCTCACAGCCTCTAAGCCAATATCGGCGGAGACTATCGGTTTAATCCATCGCGCCATCACCGAGAAGAGCTGTTCGACATCAATCGGTTTGGCAATATAGTCGCTCATACCGCTATCGACACAGCGCTGCCGCTCCTCACTCATCACCCCAGCGGTGAGGGCTAATACCGGTAGATCGGCCAGTTCGGGATTAGCGCGAATCTGCCGTGTGGCTTCAAAACCGTCCATCACCGGCATCTGGCAATCCATTAACACCCCATCGTAGCGCTGCTGCTGCAATTTTTGCAGCGCTTCGGCACCATGATGCGCCAAATCGCAACCAATATTGGCCATTTTAAGAAGATCGATAATTAGCTCTTGATTGGTGGGGTTATCCTCTACCACTAACAGATAGGCCCCCTGTAGCCGTTTGCGATCACTTAAAGGGTTGCTCTGCTGACGGCGCTGGCTTCGCACCACTCGCTCATGGCCTAAAGCGGTTAAGATTGCATTTAATAGCAGCGAGGGGCAGATCGGTTTGGTCACGACACCTGCTAACTGTTCCGCATCGGCCTGCTCTAGCAGCGCATCCCGATCATGAGCCGTCACCATCACCACTGCGGGGGGACGGCTGTCGGCAAACTGTTCTAGCAGTGCAACTAGCGCTAGCCCATCGAGCTGCGGCATCTGCCAATCGATGAGCGCCAGCTCAAACGCTCTCCCCTCTGCCTCTGCTAGCGTTAGCTGCTGCAGCGCGGCTGCGCCACTATCGACCACAACCGGTTGAAAGCGCATCTTTTGCAATAGGTCGGCCAGAATCTCTCGCGCCATAGCGTTATCATCGACCACCAAAATCGGCATCCCCTCTAGCGCCAGCTCGGGTTCGAGAAGGGGGTTCGGTGGAGCCATCGCCTCAAAAGAGATATCGAAGTAGAAGTTGCTCCCCTGCCCTAGCTGACTCTCCACCCCGACACTCCCGCCCATCATCTCAATCAGACGGCGGTTAATAGTTAAGCCAAGGCCGGTACCGCCATATTTGCGGGTAATTGAGCTATCGGCTTGGCTAAAGGCCTGAAACAGCCGCGATAGCTGTTCAGGAGTCATCCCGACACCGGTATCGATAATCTCAAACCTAAGCTGACTCTGTTGCTCGGCTAGCGTACCGCCATCGGGCTGTCGCCGTATTCGCAGCAGAATCTCCCCCTGTTCGGTAAATTTAATCGCATTACCGACAAAGTTGAGCAGCACCTGCCCTAAGCGGTAGGGATCTCCTTTAAACTGCGCCGGTAGATCGAGCTCAAGATCGAACAGCAGCTCTAATCGCTTCTCCTGTACCCGCTGAATGGTCAGATCGACTAGCTGTCGCAGCACATCGTCAAGGGAGAACGGAATCTGTTCAAAGTGGAGTTCACCCGCTTCAATTTTAGAAAAGTCGAGAATATCGTTAATAATTCGCAGCAGATGGTTGGCCGAGTTGTCGATTTTGGTGACATAGTTCCGCTGTTTCGGCGATAGCTCCCCCTGTAGTGCTAGATAGGCCATACCGGTAATCGCGTTAATCGGTGTGCGAATTTCGTGGCTCATATTGGCCAAAAACTCCGATTTAGTGCGAGCCGCCTGCTCTGCCGCCTCCCTCGCTTCCACTAGCTGCTGGCGTTGTGCCCGCTCCTGCGCCATGGTCGTCTCGGTGGTTGTCAAAATCGCATTGATACTCTCAATCAGTACCCCAAGCTCATCGTGTTGGTGCTCTTTAGGACAGAAGAGTCGTCCAGCGCTGCCGGGCTGAAGCGCCACAATCTGCTGCGCTAGCGCCAAAATCGGTTTGAGTAGCATATAGCGGATCGTCAGCGCCAAAATAGTCGTCGCCACCACTAGCTGCAGCAGCAGGATCAAGCTCTGATTGAGACCGGCACGAAACGCTTGGGCATCAATCTCAATACGGTTGATCACCACCCGTAGCTCCCCTACCGACTCATCACGGTTAAACGGGGCGGTGAGTTGGTAGCGGTAACTGTCGCTGAAATCGGGCTGCGACTGACGACTCTTCTCACTCAAAATGCCCTCACTATCGACTAGACGCACCGCCAAAATCATCGGATTGGCCATTAACCCCTCGACCACATCGTTCGCTATTATCTCGTTACGAGCAAAGAGCGCCACTTCGGCTTGTGCCTTAACGGTGCGAACTAGGTGGTGCTGTAGCTGCTCCGCCTGCTGCTGCTGCTCATTATAGGCGCGAAGGTAGGTGAAGTTGGCCATCCCTAGCGCAAATAGCAGCATAGTAGCGACGGCAACAACCACCAACCGAAACTCCAGTCCTCCTCTTAGCCACGGCTGCACCATGCTTAAGTCACCTGATCATTACTCTGTGACGCAAGATCACAAGCTATATCGCTGTCCGACCATCAGCGGTTAAATCGGTATCACTCAAGTGCTCCCGCCCCTCCGCGTAGCGCTCTTTTACCTGTAATATCTGTGGTAACACTTGGTGGAAGGGGGCGATAAGCGCCGGATCAAAGTGCTCTCCTGCCTCCGCGTTAATCAACTCAACCGCCCGCTCGACCGGCCACGCCGCTTTATAGGGCCGCGCTGAGGTTAGCGCATCGAACACATCGGCTAGGGCAACAATGCGGCCAAAGAGGGGGATCTCCTCCCCCCTTAACCCCTGCGGATAGCCGCTGCCATTCCACTTTTCGTGGTGGGTTAACGCTACCAGTCGCGCCGCACTTAACAGCTCATCTTGATGGTTACCGATAATCTCTGCCCCTATGTCACAGTGGCGCTGCATCTCACGCCACTCCTCAGGGCTCAACTTGCTCGGTTTGAGCAGAATGTGGTCAGAGACGCCAATTTTACCGACATCGTGCATTGGCGCGACCTGAAATAGCCGTTCGATCTGCCTCTCATCGAGGCCATAAGCGCTAGCAATCAGGCGGGAGTAGTGGCTCATGCGCACCACATGGTTACCGGTCTCGTTATCACGAAACTCGGCCGCCCGCCCAAGACGACGAATCACCTGTAGCCGTGTCCGCCTAAGTGCGGCTGTCCGTCGGCATACCGTCTCCTCCAGCACCTTTTGGTGCTGATAGAGCTGTAGATGGGTCGCGATGCGTGATTTGACGATGGCAGGACGAATCGGCTTGGTAATATAGTCCACCGCACCAAGATCGAGTCCGTGCTGCTCATCCTCCGTCTCACTCATTGCCGTAATAAAGATCACCGGCACAGCGGCTAGACGCGGTAGCTGCTTTAGCTGCTCGCACACCTCATAGCCGCTCATACCCGGCATCATCACATCGAGCAAAATGAGATCGGGATAGGGCTCCCTCTGGGCCAGTTGCAGTGCTCGCTCGCCATTGAGCGCCACCCGAGTGCGATAGTTCGGCGCTAGCAGCTCAACCAAAATATCGATATTCTCCGGCGTATCATCCACAATCAGGATGGTTGCCTGTAGCGGCTCAGTTGACAACAGCACTATTGATTTAACCTCAAGACCGGTTTAATCGTTGCTAGCAGCGACTGCGGTAGCGATGTGGCAATATAGCCAACGGCCGCCGGATTATTCGCCACCACCTCGACCACCTCCAGACTATCTTCTAATGCCTGAGGCGGTCTAACGCGACCACTAAACTGCAACCTAGCCCAGTAGGCGTTCACATAGGCAAGCGGCATATCGTCTAGCGCTAAAAAAAAGGCCTCCCGTACTCGGCTATCGCGCCGCTGTTCGATCACCTCCGCCCGCTGACCATTGGGAAAGAGCTGTGAGCGGCCCAAAAAGAGATCGGCCACCTGCTGCGCTTCGAGCTGGGTGAGCGGATTTTGGGGGTGAACCACGACCCAAATCTCCTCAGCCTGGAGGGTTACCACCGAACAGCTCCCCCACCAAAAGCCTAACCGCAACAGCATTAGTAATTTACTCATACACATCAAAAGATAAAGTCGAGTCCGACACTAAACATATTCACTCGCTGCGTAGGGAGGTCAAGAGCGTCCCGAAACCAGAGGAGATACCCAAGTGTCTCTACCCGAATATGATCCCACTGCAACTTTAACGCCATCTGCGGCTGAAAATCCCAGCGAGTGCCGATTGAGAGCGTCTGCTGTTCGATACGCAAGGCATTAATGGTGGTGACCGCTACCTGCTGCAACGATACCAGATCGGGGTCAACCACGGCCCAGTCGTATTGAGCCTCATAGATCGGTTCAGAACGGGCATAACCGAAAATAGCGTATGGCAGCCACAATCCGAAACGGTGACCTGCGGCCACATACCCCATATTGGCGTTAATACCACCACGCGCTGAGGCATCAACCACACCAAGCTCCCCCTGGGCAAACCAACGGCCACTATCGTATAGCACCCCCAATGAGCCATATCGCTGCTTAATAGCATCGTAGTTAAGTCCGTCGTAGAGCCACTGGCTCTCACCACTTACCCCCGCCACTCCCAGACGAGCCACCTCCTGCAACCCGGCCAGTACCGGCTGCATAATGCGCGGTTCGTTATCAACACCATACCGAGAGAGCCCCAGTTTCAGCGTCCAATGACGGTCAATGCGAGAGAGTGTTAGCGTCTGCAGATCGCGATAGGCGATATCCCAACTCTCATCGCCCCACGGCACCACCATATCCTCACCTCCCCCCTGTAGCCGCAACTCCCAGTGGGTCGTCCCCTGATAGAGTGACCAAGAGGCATCCACACCCAAGACCGAATAGATAGGTGCCCAACCGTAGTACTCCGGCGGCGGTCGCAACCAGCTATAGCCGTAGCCCAAATTGCGGTGATCAGACATAAGATAGGCCGCATAACCGACCTTGCCCAGACGAAGTTGAAACCGCGGCGTCATCTGCCAACGCAGGTAGGCCAGTTCAGTGCTGCTTTTAAGCGTGATTTGGTGCTGCGGCCGCAGCGATAGCTGCCCGACCGCCTCAAAACGGGAGTCAATCCGATAACTTAACTGTACCCCCAAACGAGAGTCGAGCTGCCAATAACCATCCCGTGAAGAGGGCATATCACGCTGATTAATATCTCGTAGTGGTGCCAAAGAGGAGTTATCATCGACAGAGTAGGCCAATGTGCCGTAGCCGTTAAGCTGTAGCGCCGACCCCCAGCCATCGCTAACGGCCAGCAGCAGCAGCCCCGCTAGCGGGAAAGATAGCAGTTTTAAGAAGATAGACGATCTATTTGTCACGCAGATAGGGGTGTCATTGTTGTGGTCAATAAACTTCATCTAGGCAGCAGCGCTCTCAGAGGAGTGTTAGGGCGCACTATACCACATCTTGGTTGACAATAAATCGTTTATAGCGCTCAAAATTCCCCCGCTCCCCATTTCGTGCTACGCTAAAATCTAATTGTTAACCCAACCGAAGAGATAACCAAGCTATTTCACTATGCAACAGATTCTCGAAATTCGTGACGGCTGCGTCACCCCCGAACAGTTACTAAAAAGTTACGCCTTTAGTCGCTATTTGAAGATCTATAAAGGTGAATTTATCGCCGATCTCGCCGCCCGCTCCGGCCGACAGCAGCAGGAGGCAAAACAGCGCATTACCTTTATTGAGGGTATCTCTGCCCGCGACTTTCTCCATATTTTGGCTAAAGGGGAGCGCCCTAGCCACGAAGTACAGGAGCACGATCGCGCCTTAGTTCGTTTTCTCGATGGTGCCTTTCACCACTTTCGAGGCAGCGGCTACACCCGCCTGATTCGATTACAAAATGAGGTAGTCTCCGGCGAGGAGGAGACCCCTGAGACGGTCAAGGATAAGGTAACCCACAAAGCGCAGCTCCTCTCCGATCTCATTTTAGAGACGCGGCGCAAGCTACTACAGCTAGTCCACATGGATCACCAAGGGGTGCGCCGCACCCATGGCCTTGACGCCTCCCCCAATGTCACCGCCGGCGAAATCTCCGGCCACTATATCAACCTACCGGGCGACTACTACGCCCTCGCCTCAGTGCCACTGACCATTGCCGCCGACATTCAGACCGGTGTGGACTACTCCACCCCCTCGAATAAACGCGCCTACCCCTTCTATGAGCTAACTAACAACCCCTTTCATAATGAGTCGTTCGAGCCGGAGCAGTGGGTATCAGTACCGCTCCAGGTCGGGGCGTGGCTAATTATCGCCTATCTACACAAATCGCGCGGCTGCATTGAGATGGAGCCGGGGCTGCTGAACCTCTTCCCCTTCGCCCGTATCGACGAAATTAAAGCAGGACGCAGACCGGACGGTATCTTTATCTTTGGCGATCCTAACGCTAAATTTGACGATCTTGGCTACTATATCGACGAAGAGAATCAGCTACTTATCGGTTTAGTCCCCAATTTTGACGAACTAAAATATTTCGGCTACTCCAAAAAACCGATCTTAACCCTGCACAATGTCCTAGCGATTCGTAACGGCGAGATACCGCTCCACTGCGGCTGTACCCGCTACGTGATGCGATTTGATGAGCATGGTGAACCCTACATCGCCGATATGTTTGTCAAAGCGGATGACATGGGGCGGGTGGTACTCAAACAGAGTCTTGATGGGATCACCCAACCGATCTTTTTTGGTACTGAAACCGGAGCTTTCGCCTGCCTCGATGGCTTTAGCGAACAGGCGAAGATGCAGATGGCCGGGCGCGAGGTCGGCTATAACAAGGAGACCGGCTCTAACGCCCGCCAGATCGTACCGGTATCGTCCGATGAGGAGGTACTCAGCGGCGATGCGCTCGATATACTGCTCTACATGAACAACTTTAACCTAGTTGAACCGACAGAGTCGGCAATCAACTTTCAGATGTCGGTTAAAGAGGCGCTAGAGCACTTTCGTCTCGGCGAACGGGTAGCGGCCGGCAGTACCCATACCCACCGAGGCGATAAAGAGAGCAGCTACTGGGCCAACCCGTTTCCGCTCTTAAAAGGTAACGACGGCACCCTGTTGCACCCCAAACTCTACCACCAGTTTAGCGATAACGAGAGCCGCTTTATTAACGATATTGAGCAGCTATTTGAGCACGGCGATTTTCTCATCGGCGTCGCCCATAGCCAATTAATGGCAGGGGTCTATAAAGAGAATAGCGATGATGATATCCACCGCTGCGGCTTTAGCAGTCGCGAAGCGGTAGAGCAGGAGGGGCCGGTGCGATTAGCTCAAGATCTAATCGATACGATTAAAAAGATCGCCAAAGAGAAGCGCGATACCCAAACCGAGCCGCTAACTGAGATCAGTATTACCGTCGCTCTCGTCGGTGATAGCCGCACCGGCAAATCGGAGACGGCTGAGAAGATGGAGGGGATTTTAGGGCTACAGCTGATTTAAGTGGTAACCGGTCGATCAAAATGGCGATAGGAGATCGCTTCGGCTAGGTGGGTGGTGGTAATCGTCTCCACCTGCTGCAGATCGGCAATCGTGCGGGCCACCTTCTGAATGCGGTGGTGCGCCCGAGCCGAGAGGCCGAAGCGCTCACTCACCCGCTGCAGCAGGGTACGACACCCCTCATCAAGAGCTGCCACCTGTTTTAACTCCCGCACCATCAACTGGCTATTACACCTCCCCTGTCGCGCTAGCTGCCACTCTCGACACGCCACCACCCGCTGCCGAATCGTCTCGCTCGACTCCATCGGCTCTGGCTGCTCCGCCTCTAGTGCCTCATACTTCACCGGTGGCACCTCAATCTGCATATCGATTCTATCGAGCAGTGGCCCTGAAATACGGCTGCGGTAGCGATCAATCTGTATCGCGGTGCAGTGACACTTACCACTCGGATGGCCCAAATAGCCACAGGGGCAGGGGTTCATCGCCGCCACTAACTGCAATCGGGCCGGAAAATCGGCCTGATGGCTCGCTCTAGCGATGGTAATCACCCCCGCCTCTAGCGGCTCGCGTAGCACCTCTAGCACCTTTCGATCAAACTCTGGTAACTCATCCAGAAATAGCACCCCATTGTGGGCTAGCGAGACCTCGCCCGGACGGGGAGGATTGCCGCCACCGACCAGCGCGACGCTGGAGGCGGTATGGTGGGGGGAGCGAAACGGTCGCCGCCGCCACTGGGTTAACTGAAAGCCACTTTGACTGATAGAGCTAACGGCGGCACTTTGCAGCGCCTCGGCCTCACTCATCGGCGGCATAATGGTCGCTAACCGGCTAGCTAACATCGTTTTACCGGTGCCGGGGGGGCCATAGAGCAGTAGATTGTGGCTTCCAGCGGCCGCAATCTCCAGCGCCCGCCTAGCGTGGTGCTGCCCTAATACATCGGCCATATCGACCTCATCATTCGCAACCGGTGACGAGCCAGCACGGGCGATAGCGCCCCTAGCCGGAAACGACAGCCACGGCTCCTCCCCCCGCAACACCCTAACCACCTGCGCTAAATGGGTGGCTAGCCCCCCCTCAATCCCGCTCACTAGCGCCGCTTCGGTGCCGTTATCCTGCGGCACCACCACCTTGCGCCCAGCCGCTTTGGCCGCCATCACCAGCGGTAAAACCCCCTTCACCGGCCGTAACTCACCACTTAACGATAACTCGCCGGCAAACTCATAGCCATTTAGCGAGGCTGTCGGTATCAGATTAGCCGCCGCTAAAATCCCCAACGCAATGGGTAGATCAAATCGTCCCCCCTCTTTCGGCAGATCGGCCGGGGCCAAATTGATGGTAATTCGCCGTTCGGGAAATTTAAGATGACAGTTTTGGATCGCCGCCTTAACCCGCTCTCGGCTCTCTTTAACCGTCGTCTCCGGCAGACCGACAATCGATAGCCCCGGCAGACCGTTAGCGAGATGAACCTCTATCGTCACCAAGATCGCATCGACCGTCAATCCGGCACGGCTGTAGAGTGTCGCTAGCGCCATCTTTAGCGCCCCTGTTCCAGCTCCGCTAGCCGCCGCTCTAACTGCTCTAGCTTCTGTCGGCTGCGGGCTAACACCTTCTGCTGAATCTCAAACTCCTCTCGGGTGACTAGCTCCATCTCGATAAAGGCCTGCTGTAGTACCCCCTCAATCTGCTGTTTCAGATCGCGTTTAAGTAGCGCCACATCGGCCGGTAGCAGCTTTAGTAGCTGCGAAGTTAACGCTTCGACTCTCTGTTCCACTCAACTGACTCCTTACTTAACTACTGTTTGCCATTCTCAATTCATTAACGCCAGCGCCGCTGCCGCCGCCCCGCCACACCATGCAGGGCAGCCATTTTAGTCGCCACCTGCTGCGTGTGGGCATGACAGATCGCCACCGCCAACGCATCGGCCGCATCGCTTTGGGGAGAGCCGTTAAGCTGCAGTAGCTGCGTGACCATCTGTTGGACTTGGGCCTTCTCAGCGTGTCCATGCCCTACAACCGACTGTTTGATAGCGTTAGGACTATACTCCACCACCGCGACTTCGTTCACTACCGCCGCACAGATAGCGCTACCCCGCGCCTGCCCTAGTTTGAGCGCCGAGTCGGGGTTACGGTACATAAACACCTGCTCAACTGCCACCACGGTCGGACGGTAGAGCTGAATCAGCCGCTGCACTTCGGTAAAGATCACCTTAAGCCGCGCCGGCAGCTCCCCTCCACCGGTACGAATACAGCCGCTATCGATATAGCCTAGTTGCCGGTTATGGTAGCGCAGCAGGCCGAAGCCTGTGGTACGCGAACCGGGGTCTATGCCCAAAATCAATAGGGCTATACGACCGCCCTCATCGCGACAACCAGATCATCAAACGCCTGCTGCAGTTGAGGCTGGAGCGCCTTAACCTGCTCAAGGTCGTCCTGTTTGGCTAGCCGCTCCATCTCCAACACCAGCGGGGTCATCACCATGGCACCAACGCTGCTAGTGCTCCCTTTCAGACGGTGACAGGCACGATGGATCTGTTCCCCATCGGCGGCGGCAATGGCCTCATCGACAGCTCTCATCTGATTCACGCCATCATCAAGAAAGGTGCCGATAATCATCTTCATTAACTCTTCATTACCAAGCACCTGCTGTTTAAGTATCTCTTGATCAAATATTGGGGTCTCACTCATCTCGCTCTCTTGTCCCTCCAGCTTCCATCATCGGTTAAGTCACGGCAGTTTAGCGCAAACGGGGGGCTAGTTACCATGTTAATCAACGGCTGCGCTCTATCTCCACCCCTACCCCTGCGGCAAAAGGGACGGCGCTAGGTTTGGTGAGGGTCACTTTTAACCACTGTAGTGGCAATGTTTCTAACAGTGTTGTGGCGACGATTTCGGCTAAAGTTTCAACCAGTTGGCAGCGACTCTCAGCGGCCAATTGGCGCACCTGCGCCGCCACTGTAGCGTAGTCGAGCGTTGCGGCTAAACTGTCGCTCTGTGCCGCGCTCAGGGTCTCAAACCCCATTTCGATATCGAATAGTAGCGGCTGTGGCCCCTGCCGCTCCCACTCGTGTACCCCAATCACTGCCTCAGCCTGTAGCTGACGGATAAAAATTTTGTCCATATAACCGTTACCTCGCTCCGATACCAACTCAATACTCTGTGGAGACTACTCTATTGCTAGGGAGGCGAGATAGCGTTCAACGATATCGGCCTGCTGTGCGATATATCGCCGCGCCTGCTCGCCCATCTGTGTTAAGCGATTCGTCTCAGCAAGGAGCTGTGCTAAGAGCGGGGGGAGCGCTGCCACACTCTCTAGTTGGAGTGCGGCACCGTAGGCGACCATGGCGGCCGTTTCGGTCGCAAAATTGGCCATATCCGGCCCGACCACCACCGCTCGGCCAAGTGCGGCCGGCTCTAATAGATTATGCCCCCCCTTATCACTGAAGGAGCCCCCCATGACCACTAGCGTCGCTCTCGCCATCGCCGCCGTTAGCTCGCCGAGTGTATCGAGTAGATAGATGGCGGTAGTCGCGCTAATCGGCTCAGCTGCGGTACGCACCGCGAGCTCAAAGGGGTGGAGCTGGCGCTTAATCGCCTCTCGGCGCTCTGGATGGCGTGGTGCCACCACCCACAGATAGTCGCGCCACTGTGGTAGCTGCGATAGCGCCTCTATCAGTAACCGCTCCTCCCCCTCGCGGGTCGATGCGAGCAGGATATAGGGTCGGTCGGTTGGCACCACGCTCTCTATCTCCCCCTCGGCAACTGTCAAGGGGGCGCTATACTTTAAGTTACCGACAACCCGACACCGCTGCGGTGGCGCACCGAGTGCTATAAACTGTTGCCAATCTGATTCAGCACGACACAAAATCATCGTACACTGCTGTAGGCTCTGGCCATAGAGCCGCCGCAACCACGACGGCGCTCGCTGACTGGTTTTAGCCGAGAGGCGGCCATTAATCACCCACAGAGGTAGCTGCGAC
The DNA here is from genome assembly GCA_008375315.1 of Ectothiorhodospiraceae bacterium BW-2. Lineage (NCBI taxonomy): Bacteria > Pseudomonadati > Pseudomonadota > Gammaproteobacteria > Chromatiales > Ectothiorhodospiraceae > Ectothiorhodospiraceae bacterium BW-2. Next base: position 852,712 of record CP032507.1, read on the forward strand.
TCTCGGGCACAAGCTATCAAATTGGGCCATAGTTCGGTCTCCATTAACAGTAGCCGTTGGGGGCGATGGTGGGCGATAAAGCGCCGCAGCAGTCGTCCATAGTCGAGCGGCAGATAGTAGCAGGCGATATTCGGTAGCCGTTGAGCCGCCCTCTCACGCCCTTGCGGTGTCGTTGTGGTTAACACGATAGGCTGTTGTGGTTTGCGTTGTTGTAGCCGTTGTAGCAGCGGAATCAGGCCGTTCACCTCTCCTACCGATGCGGCGTGAAACCACCAGCTACCGATACTCGCCGGCTCTGAGGGCAGCAGAGCTAAGCGTTGTCGAATAAAGCGCCAGCCGCCCCGTCGGCGGTAGGCGTGCCAGAGTGTCACTAGCAGCAATAGCGGTAGTAACAGCGCCAGCACGCCGTTGTAGTACCTCAGTTCACGACTCATAGGGGGAGTCAGCTCCATTCGGTCGGCTGCGGAAACGGCGATGTAACCACAGATAGTGCGCCGGCTGTCGGCTCACATAACGGCTCAAAAAGTGGTTAATCTGTGCGGCATTGACCACCTCATCTGCGGTAGGAAAATTGTCCAGTGGTGCATCAATGTAGATATCGTACCCGGTCGCACTACGAAGCGGTACATAGGGGAGCACCACCGCGCCACTGAGTCGGGCTAGGCGCGAGAGTGCGGTAACGGTCGCTGTCGGCACCCCCATAAAGTCGGCAAAGACGCTGTGACGATGGCCAAAATCTTGATCCGGCGCATACCAGCAGTGCTCGCCCCGTTTGAGCACCTTTACCATGGTGCGCATGTCGTGGTGTTTAATCGCGCCTAAGTAGTGGCGATGCCGATAGCGCAGCGTCATCTGCTCTAAGTAGGGATTGTTGCGCTGCTCTTTATAGAGAAAGTGGAACGGTAGGCGGGAGGAGAGTGCGCGGGAGCCTATCTCGTAGCTAGTAAAGTGGCCTGTCAGCAGAATAATGGGCCTGCCGCTCTGCTGCGCCTGCTGTAGGTGGGTCAGACCGTGCCAGTGTAGCAGCGGTTGTAGGCGCTCATCGGGCCACCACCAGCTAATCGCGCTCTCAATGAGGGCTCTGCCTGCATTACGAAAACTCTCCCGTAGTAGCGCCGCTCGTTCAGTCGGGGTGAGCTCTGGCAGTGCCAGTTGCAAATTGACTGCCACAATATGGCGCCGACGCGGGAGCACTATCCACATAAGATCGCCCAGCAGACCGCCAACGCCAAGCTGCCAGCGCCAAGGCAGATAGCTCAACAGGCGCAACAGTTGTAGCAGTAATCTCATGCTCTTTCCCCGACTTCATTCTTTTTCAACCGTGATTTGCTTCTAAAGCCAACAAAGAACACTCTTTCTCTAATCTGTGGTACCCCATAATCGGCAGCATGCATCTTGAATGTCGTTATTGAATAATCTGCCAGCTCATTCAATATATATTCTTTTATAAAATCATTAAACTTTGGATTAAGTATTCCTGGCACATTTTCTGCTATAAACACACGAGGCTTTATCGCATTAACTGCTCTGCTAAACTCTCCCCACATGTTTCTTTCATCATCGGCACCTTTTTGTGCTCCTGCTATTGAGAATGGTTGGCATGGTGGCCCACCATTTCTGACGCCGGTTGCCCCGCTGAGTCACATGATGCGAAACACCGGGCACGATGATTCTGGGAAGTCTTGCCATGTCGTGATCTTACCGGACGAGATAATGAGTGTAAATGGTAAAGTGTCACCGTAACTTCCAGAGCCGCATCGAAGGTGTCGCCAGACGAGAAGCAGCCAGGCAAATCGGGCACCGTCACGCCAAAGCGCACACCATCGTCAGAATGCAAAACAACCGGAAAACGCATAGCAACCTCCTATTTCCAACCTGCCTGTTTCCGAATGCTGTTCAGCGTACCGGCAGGAATGTCGCTGTCAGGATGCTTCACCGTCACCAAGCCTAGCTTGCTCGGGTGCTTGAACTGGTGATGCGAGCCTTTTACCCGCGCCAGAAACCAGCCGTCTCCTTCCACTCACCCACCACACCATCACACTGACTACCATGACTCGGATCATTCGACTCATTGTCCTCTGCTCACCCACGGCTTACCCGATACCACTGCTCTGCCCAACCTACACGGATTCACTCGGCGCCTGCGCTGCCTGTTTTGCCAGCCACTCGGCAACATCCCCATTCTCAACGCGGTCATAAATCTCCGTGACCGGAATCGCCGTCCCGACCGACTCCAGCGGCACCTCGTCTCCCAAATAGTAGTGGCGCGACACCCAACCCTCGGAGCGGCGCTGCACCTCAACATCAACCCGATCCTGTTCGATTAACACATACTCCTGTAGCGAGGGAATAGTGCGGTAGATCTCGGCTTTGTGGGTGCGATCATACTGCTGCGTTGATTTCGACAGCACTTCAACAAGGAGTATCGGGCGCTGGCGATAGTAAGGGTCATCTTTGTCACTCTCATCGCAACTGACCATCACATCGGGGTAGTAGAAGTTATCCCCGACTCGAAGTTTCAATGACTCGGTAAACGGTTCGCAGGGGGTTCTTTTTAACTGCTGGCGCAGTTCTGCTGCAAAATTACCGGTAATTCGCGCATGGTTAGCACTGGTACCACTCATCGCATAGACCTCGCCATCAATCAGCTCGTGGCGGGTTTCTGTCAGTTTTTCGTCTTCTAAGTAGTCGGCAACGCTCAGTTTTTGGTGTGATTTGGGTTTTAACATACGATGACTCCTCGTCTATTTCCACTCTGGTTCCCACGGTCATCCGTGGAAATCGACACTTTAACACCGCTCTGCATTCCCACGCCGGAGCGCGGGAACGAGAAAAACGGCTTTAACCTCTCTCGTTCCTGCTCCCGCTCCAGCTCCGCCAAAAACGCCTTGAGTAAGAATCGTCCGTCCATTCGTTGCGCTTGAGGGTAGTGAACAGGCGTTTTTGCTCGGCTTCGTCCCGGGTGTGACGAAAGACAGATTGGCGAACCTATAACCGTTCACGCTCCCTGCTAATTTTACCCCTCACCCCAACCCTCTCCCGCTGGGAGAGGGAGATTAAGGAGGGAGAGTGAACGGTTACGATTCTGGGAAGTCTTGCCATGTCGTGATCTTACCGGACGAGATAATTAGTGTAAATGGTAAAGTGTCACCGTAATTCCCCAGTGATGCGGTTCAAATGCGGCTTCAATTTTAAGGCGATTTTCGGCGTCATCGGCTTTCAGTGCTTTAAGTTTTTGCGCTTTTCGTTGTTCGAGAAACTCAGTAATGGGATCGGGCATAGAGGGGCCGGGGAGCATCGGTTAGTGGTGCTGTTTTTTCTGTTGCAGCCGTAATAGTAGCTGTTGTAGCGCTTCGGGGCTGAGGTGTTCGGCTATTTCATCCGGCGACAGATCTTTTAACCGTTCATCCGGCGAGTAGCGCTGTAATACTTCATCCGGCGAGTAGCGCTGTAATACTTCGTCCGCTGATAGCAGGTTAAGGTGGTCAGCGACAAACTCTTTGGTAAATTGCTCTAAGGTATAGGCCATGTCGGGTTCCTCTTCACTGTATATCTCTAGTAGTTGCTGTACTACGCCATAGATGATCTCATTTGAGTATTGCCGGTAGCGTTGGCTCGCCTGGCGTACCCGTTCGATTTGGTGGCTAAACAGGTGCCACAGGTCATTGCGGGGGGCAGTGTCAATTTGGCTTAAAACGATAAGTTGTATCGTATCACTGCCCCACCGGAGTTGGTAGAGACCGGTTGTGTTATCTGTGGTCAGGTAGTTGGCCAGTTTTTGCGGGTAGTGGTGGCTAACAGCATAGAGTCCGAAGTCGGTTTGTGGTGGCCGTTTGCCCGCTTCGCTCAGCTGTTTACGATAGCTGACATAGTAACCTATCAGCTCTTTAATTGACCAGTCGGTGAGTGATTCGTGGTGCGATTTAAAGGTCATCAGGTTGTAACGCTGTAGCTGTGTCAGGCCATCGGGCAGGATGGTTGCTCCCGGCCAGTCGCTCGCTTCAGTCTGTTCGATCACGACTACATCGAGAAATTGCGGCACTTTAGCCACATCAACTTCTACTTCTACCCGGTACGGGCTGTCGTGAAATTGTTGTTGTACCATCAGGCCAAATAGCCGGTGCCATTGGCGGCGGCGTTGTGGGGTGAGTGGGGACGGGGGACGCTTCATGGGGAAATTGTAGCGTTAAGTTTGTGGGGGTGGCAAGGGGGCCGGTTAAGTCAGGGGGATGGTGAGATGGTCACAAAATTTAATTCAGTTACGACCCCTTTTATTCGACCCCTTTTATTACCGGGTGTGACGAAAGACAGATTGGCGAACCTGTAACCGTTCACGCTCCCTGCTAATTTTACCCCTCACCCCAACCCTCTCCCGCTGGGAGAGGGAGATTAAGGAGGGAGAGTGAACGGTTACGATTCTGGGAAGTCTTGCCATGTCGTGATCTTACCGGACGAGATAATTAGTGTAAATGGTAAAGTGTCACCGTAATTGACTCTCCCGCTGGGAGAGGGAGATTAAGGAGGGAGAGTGAACGGTTACGATTCTGGGAAGTCTTGCCATGTCGTGATCTTACCGGACGAGATAATTAGTGTAAATGGTAAAGTGTCACCGTAATTGTCATTGGCGGCGGCGTTGTGGGGTGAGTGGGGACGGGGGACGCTTCATGGGGAAATTGTAGCGTTAAGTTTGTGGGGGTGGCAAGGGGGCCGGTTAAGTCAGGGGGATGGTGAGATGGTCACAAAATTTAATTCAGTTACGACCCCTTTTATTACCGACCCCTTTTATTACCGGGTGTGACGAAAGACAGATTGGCGAACCTGTAACCGTTCACGCTCCCTGCTAATTTTACCCCTCACCCCAACCCTCTCCCGCTGGGAGAGGGAGATTAAGGAGGGAGAGTGAACGGTTACGATTCTGGGAAGTCTTGCCATGTCGTGATCTTACCGGACGAGATAATTAGTGTAAATGGTAAAGTGTCACCGTAATTGGAGAGGGAGATTAAGGAGGGAGAGTGAACGGTTACGATTCTGGGAAGTCTTGCCATGTCGTGATCTTACCGGACGAGATAATTAGTGTAAATGGTAAAGTGTCACCGTAATTGCGTAATTGTAAAGTGTCACCGTAATTGACCGTAATTGGCGAGATAATTAGTGTAAATGGTAAAGTGTCACCGTAATTGCGGGACGAGATAATTAGTGTAAATGATAAAGTGTCACCGTAATTGGAACCTGTGGATAACTCTGTCAAAAAAATCGCGCGAGCCCCGCACGCGGGGCACTCTGTAACGGCTCCATCGGCACTCATCACCTAATCCGTCCCACTGAGTTTAAAGGGTAAAAGGGTAAGGGGGACATAGGGTTAGTCCTGGAGAATCAGACGGAAGCCGTAGCCGTACCCGCGGTAGCCGGTGCTGTCCCTGCCGCGGTCGGCCGAACGGAGGTAGGTCGGTCTGCTGAACCAGGAACCACCGCGCAGAACGCGCCGGCCACACTCACCGCTCTCCCAAGCACTGCCATCAGCCGGAGCGCCATGGTAGCTGTTGTTCCAACAATCCTGCACCCACTCCCAGACATTGCCGCTCATGTCATATAACCCAAAGGCGTTGGGTTGAAACGAGCCAACAGGTAGTGTTATCTTGCGATAGGTGCCGGTCTTAGCGCCGCAATCTTTATAGTCATAATTACCATCATAGTTTGCTTGCTTTGTAGTGATACAATTTCCTGTCCAGAACGGAGTGGTGGTGCCGCCTCGAGCCGCATACTCCCACTCAGCCTCACTCGGTAAACGGTAACGCTTGCTCGTCTTTTGGTTCAGTTTTTTGATGTATTGCTGAATATCATCCCAACTGACATTTTCAACCGGACAGTTGCTGCCGCAGTTACTAAAATGGCTCGGATTGCTCCCCATCACAGCCTGCCACTGCCCTTGGGTCACTTCGTATTTACCTATTTTGAAGCTGTCAAGACAGACGCGATGCACCGGTTTTTCGTCACTATCACCACTGTTGCTGCCCATCTGATAGCAGCCGCCTTTAACCAATACCATCTCGCCAACCAACTCCCGCTCCCGCTCCCGCTCCTTTCTCTCCCGCTCCTGCTCCGCCAAAAACGCCTTGAGCTGGCTGACATTGCGTTGCAACAGCGCATCTGCTGCACCCTCATCTGCCCACGCCACCGCACTAAATAGCCACGCAATTCCCACACTCATCCCTATCCATCGTCTCTCTCTCACCACACCGCTCCTCGACTTGCTGATCATCCGTTGATTATACCTACTTTTGCCTGCTTATGGCATAATTGAACTTCAATGAACCATCGAAACAGAGATGAGGAGCACTATCATGGGTCAATTCAGAACGCTAGCAGTTGTTGCAGCCGCTATATTGCTTAGTAGCTGCGGCGGAGGGGGGGTTAAGTCGGTTAAACCGGTCATTCAAAACGACCCCTCGCCAATGGCCGCTAAACAGCCTTCCACCCCACCCGAAGCAAAAACCCCAACATCGCTGAGTGATGCCCTGCTCAACGGCAGCGACGAGGCGACTCTTGCCCGTCTGCTGCCGCAGTTTCGTGCCGATCTCAACCGCCCCGATGCCAGCGGCTTTACCCCGTTGATGCAGCTTGCCGCTACCGCCTCCCCTGCGCTGCTCAAGCAGGCGCTGCAGTTAGGGGGCGATCCGTCACAGAAGGTAACCGTAAACGACCGCAGCTTCGATACAGTCGATATGGTGCAGGCGGTATTTGCCCTACAGCGACCAGCCTCAATACAGCAACAGCAGCAGGGGGCGCTCACCCTTAGCGGTACGGCAAACGCCGCCCCCTCGACCACGCCGCTCAGCCCCGAACAGGCGCAGCAGCTTGTGGTCAAACTAGCACTGCTGCAGAGCTATCAGGCCGAGCAGCAGCTACGCGCTGCCGATCCACAGCACACTAAGCTGCAACGCGAGTTTCAGCAGTGGAGCGATACAACCCGCCAGCAACTAGCGGCACTCAGCCAGCCGATTGCTACCATTGCCGAACCGACACTGCCGCCGGTTGAGACCTTTGCTAAGAGCCCATTTGAGAGTGTCGCGATGTTTCAGCAGCGCATGGAGCAGGCGCGGCAGCGACGCGAGCAGCAGACCGCCAAACTACTCGCCGACTACCGCCAGCGCGTCGAGCAGCGTAACCGTCAGGTCGAGAAAACGAGCCGCGAACTCGCGCAACTGCAGCAGCAGATTACCCAACGCAATGACGATTATCAGCAGCGCCTCGCCGCCATTAGCGCCGACATTGAGCAGCGCATCGCCAAACAGCAGCCGCACTTTATCGCCAAGGCGGTCGCCACCGTCTATGGCGCACCGTGGCTGCAGGCGTTAGAGGTCGATGGCCAACCCAAATATGATGCCGAAAAGGGGCTAATGTTCGCCTCGCTCGGTTTTAGCCACCTTGAAGAGCGTCAGGAGGTGATCTTTCCGATCGCCGCCGGTAGGGGTGCCGAGCAGTTCTATCGCCAACTCCAAGCCGGCAGCCTGATACCACAAGTGGCGTTTGAGCGCGATGCGGCACAGCGCCTAACCCTCGCCGCCGTCACCGTTGCCCAAGCGCAGCACACCCTGAGCGCCCGCCTCGGCAGCAGCGAGCTATTTACCACCGCCAAACCGCTAGAGGTGGTGTTGCAAAACCGCTCCACCCCCGAACAGTTAGCACAGGCAGAGCAGCCGCTAGTGCGCTTCGATGAGCAGGCGTTAGCGCAGCTACAACTGCAAAACCCCAATATCAAAGATGTACAGTTTGAGGCCTATCTACAGCAGGAGCAGCAGGCCTTTAACGACGATATTCCACAGCGGTTAGCGCAGATTAGCGCCGCGCCGATCGATAAGCGGCAGTGGCTATTTGTCATCGGCATTGAGCGGTATCAAAATACCGATAACATCCTCTACTCGCGCCGCTCGGCGGAGCTGTTTGCGCAGGTAGCCGCGAAGAGCCTCGGCATCCACCCATCGCGGCAGGTGGTGCTGCTCGATGATCGGGCGAGCAGCGGTCAGATTCAAGATCAACTCAAGCTGATGTTAAGCAAAGTCGAAGCGGGCGATCGCATCCTCTTCTACTACTCCGGCCACGGCCTGCCGGTCGCTGAGGAGGGCAATACCCCCTATCTGCTCCCCGCCGATAAGATCCCCGACTTTGTCGCCGATGATCCCTTCTATCGTGCCGATAACCTCTATCAGCGGCTACAAAGCTCCGCCGCCGCACAGGTGGTGGTCTTTATGGACTCCTGTTTTACCGGCACCACCGATGGTAAAAGCATCTTTGGCGGCACCAGAGCCGCCACCCGTCTGCAACCGCGCCGCCTCACGCTCGGTGAGGGCGCTAAGATGGCGGTGTTAACCGCCGGCACCGATAAACAGTTCTCCAACGCGCTACCGGAGAGCGGCCACCGCCTCTTTAGCTACTATCTGATGAAGGAGTTGATGAATCGACCCGCCTCGGTCGGCGATCTGGCGCTTCAGGTCACCGCCGCCGTTGATCGCAAAAGCCGCGATTTAGGCGGCCTAAACCGACAGACCCCGGTGCTAGCCGGTAACCGGCAGCTATCGCTGCAATCATCGAATCGCTAAGCGCTAAACCGCCACCATGAGAGGCTACCCGCGCCCGATTATCGCTCTGCTGCTGCTCGCTGCCTTGATAAGCGGTTGTCAAACCCTGCCCGAAGCGGTGCGCGATACCGCTCCGCTCTGGTATAGCCGCCAGCAGCTAGTGCAGGCGGGGGCGTGGATCGGTTATGGCGAGGGCGCCACATTGGCCGAGGCGAAACAGGCGGCGCGAGCCGATCTTAGCCGCACCCTGCAGAGTCAGGTGACCAGCCAGATCACCATCGAGCGCCAGCAGCACCAAGGCGAAGTGGTTGTTACTGCCCGCTCAGCGGTTGAAGAGCTCAGTCGCGCCCAATTTAGCGAACTCCAGACGCTGCGTAGCGAGGCGATTAACCCGCGCTTCTATGTCGCTCTTGCCTACGACAATCGCCCGCTATGGCAGCGATTAGCGCCGCTGCTAACCGCCGCCGCCAACGCCGCCGCCCCACCCGAGCAGAGCGTTCAAGAGCTATTCAGCGCCTCCCCGCTACAGCAGCAGCTACAGCGCCACTATGGTTATGGTTCATATCGCCCAAACGCCCCCCTCACACTGAGCCACGACGGCAACGGCTACCGCCTCCACGCAGCCGATCAGCATGTCGGGGTGCGGCAGCGGGAGGTCGCCCTGCTGCTGCCGCCAACACAGCTCTCGCCGCAGCTAGGGTTACGCTTAGAGCCGCAGTTAACCAACTACCCGCCAGAGCAGCTATTTCAGGTAGTGCTTCAGCCGGCTATTAGCGGCTATCTGAGCCTGATCCAGATCTTCGGCAGCGGTGCGACGGTGCTTAATCTCGCCAATCAGCCGGTGACCACCGCCGCCCTCTCGCTGCGCTACCCCGATCCAAAACGGTATGAGGGGTTGATGACCGAACTCCCCGCAGGTCAGAGCGAAACCCGCGTCGTTCACCTAGCGCTGATCTGCCACCAACCGCGTGATTTGAGCCGTTTTAGTGCGCTCTCTAGTGAGGTCGGGCAGCAGCCGCAGAGCTTTCTGCTCGGCGAACTACCGGCGCTGCTACAGGGGTGCCACTGGAGCGCCCTATCGCAGCGGATCGGCCGTTAACCCTAAATGAGTCGATGGGGTTAATCGATTTTAAGCGCCTGCCGACGGCGCTACAGTTAGCCCTGGTGCAGCAGACCCCAGATGTTCGTCTGGATATTCACGCACCGGCAGATGTGGCGTAGCCATTTCCCTATTGAGATAACTGACCTATTTGTTCATTACCGCCTTTAGCTGCGGGTTATTTTCAATATCCTGCTTTGATGAGGGGTCGATGTCGATGGCTTTCGATAGGTATTTTTTAACCAAATGGATGCGCTTTTCTGCCAGATGGAGGCTGGCCAGATCGAAATAGCCCTCTTTGTCTTGTGGTTGATGGGTGATTGCCTCATGGAACGCATCTTCCGCTGCGGCCATGTCGCCCTTTTCGAGATAGGCATAACCCAATGCGTTATAGCCATTAAATGAGGCCGGGGCGATTTCGACTGCGCTTAATAGCAAGGCTATTTTGGCATCGATGTCGGTTAACTGATAGCTGGCTATGATGCGCTGCTGTGCCTTTTGCGACAGATGGTTGTCGCGTCTGATTTGTGCTTTTATCTGCTCAAACTCGGCACGGGTTGAGCGAAGCGACCACCACTCCCAGACCGCCAGCGCAGCAAAGCCGACGCCGATGAACGCGATAAGGATATTCAAAACGGTCAGGTAGTCGCTGTTGCTCATGTTTCAATCCGCGCCCCCCGTTTTTCCCCTCAACCGCCGCATCAATTGAGTTCTCTTCATTCGGGTAAAAATTTTCGATAGTGTGACAATAACCGGTCACTTTCTGCTCTAATGTTGTCATCTCATTCCACCTCACTTACCGTCCACTTTAACCGCAAATATCGCTTTGTAACATACTCAATTCCATCCTCTTTCTGGTAAGAAATCACCAACTTTTCACTGTAAGTATAGACCAATACCCACCCTCCTGCATCGAGCGCGATCATGGGCTCATGCCCGCCCTTAGCCACCCGATAGAGTTTAGGGAAGCTGAGATGAACAAGCACTGATTTTTACGCTGCGGTTTACCTCCAGCTACGGTACAATTCTCGCATCTCACCGCGATTCATCACCGCAGCACTATCACCAACGCCATATTCAATAGAGGACTCCATGCGCCGACTACAACACGCTCTGCTACCCCTACTACCCGCCCTCTGGGTGGGCATAACACTCGCCTGTGACCTGCCGCAAGGGGTCGCCTTTACACCCGATCAACTCAATCGCACGGCCATCACTGCGCAACTGGAAAAGCTAGAAGAGCTACATCTTCCCCAGCAGCTACAACAGGCCGAGCAGCAGGTCGCCACCTGTCGCCAACAGAGCCAACAGCAGCTCAGCACCACCATTACCCAATATGACACCCTGTTTACAGAGTGGCGCGAGTTTAACCGCCTGCATGAAGGGCTTGCCACGACCCGCCGCCAACAGGAGGAGTATCGGCAAGCGACCCTCAAACAGCAGCAAGACCTGCCCGAACAGCTAGAGCAGATTGAGCTGCGCGGCCTCTACCTGACGCTGCTGCAACACAACCTGTCCCCGCTGAAAGTTAAAGTAGATGCGATGAAGCGGCTCGCCGAGAGCCTGCTGGCGGCCACGGCTATCCCTGAACTGAACGGCATCTTTATTCACTCCATCACCGAAATCACCACTACCCAGATGGGTAACAAGAGCCAGCAGAGCTTCAAAGATAGCCTCACCCAGCGCATGAGTGGCCAGCTGGCTATCGGCCAACGCCCGGTTCCGGGCGAAAAACTCCCCAATAAACAGTTCTACACCCTTACCGAAGTGGTGGTAACGCCACTGAAAGCGCCGCTACCCGCCCAAAGCGGCATTCAGCGCCCCGGCAGCGCCGCCGAGTTGGTGCGTTCGGTGGTGATTAACCTCGATAGCGCCGACTGGGCGACCCACTTAGCGGACTTTAGCTTAGATGCCGCCACCACGGCGACTATCGACGCGGCGCGTAGCCGCTATATCGGCAACATTCGCCAACAGAACCAGAACCAGCAACAGCGCCAACAGGCACTGATTAACACCGCCACCGAGGCACTTGCCACCTACCAAACCCGCCTCAGTGAACTCACCACCTTAGAGCAGCAGCAGCGCCAAGCGCTGCAACAGCTCTATGCGACCTGGCAACGCCCCTGCCGCGAGAAAGACCCACTCGCCTGCCGCCCCCAGGGCAACGCCTATCTGCAACAGCAGTTGGTGCTGAACCTACAGCAGCGGCGCACCACCCTCAGTGGCGAACTCTTTGCCAGCGAGTCGTTTCCGGTCTATAGCCAGGGCAGCTTTGCCGACGCGATTGCCAACAACGCCATCGGCTCGATTAGCGACTTCATCCGCAGCCACCAACAGAGCACCGCCTGGCAGCAGCAGCTCACCATCGACAACGGTCTGCTGACCCAATTTAACCTGCAACAGCTCACCACCCCCTATCGCCGTCTCGATCACTTCTGGCTGATGGTCACCGAAGCGCCTGGCAACGGTTACAGTGTGCGCGCCTTTAGCCGCTTCCGCTTTGACGACAACCCCGACATCGGTTGGCAACTACGCCAGCAGCTCCTCGGTAATCCGGCCATTTTAGTGCTGCCGGCGAGCAGCGAGCAGGGCGATATCACCCCCTTTGGCGAACAGCTTCGCCAGCAACTGCAGCAGCAGCTTCGCAACAGCGGTTTAGCCAACCTGCGCCCGCTGCCTACCCCCCTCAAAGAGCTGCTGATGCCAGCAACGGCCGAGGCCTTCAGCGACCCGACTATGCAAACCGCCCTGCAGCGCAGCGGTGCCGAAGTATTGATAAACGGCAGCTACCAGACCACCCCCGAGGGGAGTCGGGTCGTCTGGCTGGCATGGCATATCGCTCAACAGCGCCTTTTGACCCAACTAAGCGCAGCGATCCCCACGCCGGTCGAGTCGGGCAGTGCCACCCTTAACAGCTACCGCACCGCCCTAATTCGCCGCGCCGAGAGTCGCCGCACGCCTACCCAAATCACGCTCAACAAGCTCAGTGGCCACTACTGTCGGGGCGAAGAGGCGTGGGTCGATATTCGCCTCACCGAACCGCGCTACCTCACCCTGCTCACGCTCGGTGCCGACAACAGTGTCACCCGCTACACCCCCAACCGTCTGCAACCATCCCGTCGTGAGCCGGCGGGAGCCCTGCAGTTTCCTCCGGCGGCGTGGCGCAGTCAGCAGAAGATGAATCTGACCCTCTATCCGCTGCCCGGCCAGCTCACCCATGAACAGTTTCTGCTCATCAGCAGCCGCGAACTCCTCGATTTAAGCGATATTCCGGTGCCCGAAGCGCAAGTCGGCGCAAGCGGCACCACGCTACGGCAGCTCTATCAACGCCTGCAACCACAGCCCGATGCCGAACTCTCGCTCATCGCCTATCAGGTTGACCCACACTGCTAACTCTGGAGCTGACCGATGAACCGAACTTCAAGACTCACACTCTTGCCTCTGCTGCTACTCTCATCCTCGCTGCATGCCGGTGCGCGGGTGGACCCGGCCAGCTTGCGCATCGAACCGCAGGGCGACACCATTGTAATTCACTACCGCCTTGAGGGGGATGCGGGCGAGCGCCACAACCTGCGTCTGAGTGCCAGCCTTAACGGCACACGCCTGACGCCACGCACCCTGAGCGGCTCCCTGCAGCAGGTTCGGGTGGGTGAAGCGCAACCACTGCGCTGGCAGGCGCTCGCCGACTATCCCAAGGGGCTACAGGGCGACCTGAGCATCACCCTAGAGACCGAGTGGGAGCAGTCGCCCACCTGGCCCTTCACCATCACGCCGCTACCGGCGCACGCCACGGTCAAAATCATGAACATTGTTCCCAAATACCAGCCCGGCATGGCGCTGGCCACTGGGGAGTATGATGTGCTGGTACAGGCTGATGGCTACCCAAGCTGGCGAGAGACCATCCACCACAGTGGCGCAGCAACCCGCCAGAGCGTGAATTTAAGCGACCTACGCGAAGCGGAGCGGCGGCGCACCGAAGAGGAGAAACAGCGCCAAGCAGCCCTAGAGCGCGACCGCCAGGCGGAGCGGGAGCAGCAGCGCCAGGCTGAACTGAAACGGCAGCAACAGGCAGAAGCAGAGCGCCAGGCAGCGCTGCAAAAACAGCAGCGAGAGTCGGCCAACCAAGCCTTCACCGACCTGACCACTGGCATGACATTTGTTTATATCAAAGGTGGCCGCTATCGGATGGGCAGTCCGAGCGATGAATCGGGTCGCGACGGTGACGAGAGCCAACACTGGGTCACGGTTGGGGACTACTGGATAGGCCAATACGAAGTAACCCAAGGCGAGTGGCAGAAAACAACCCCTCTAGCTTTAAAAAAGGCGACAACTACCCGGTTGAAGGGGTTAGCTGGCATGATGCGCTTGACTTTATTGACAAACTCAATCGCCAAAGCGGTAAAAATTACCGTCTGCCGACCGAAGCGGAGTGGGAGTATGCGGCACGAGGGGGGACAACGACCGCCTACTGGTGGGGAGATGGCGTAGGTCGCAACAATGCCAATTGCGATGGCTGTGGCAGCCAATGGGACAACAAATCAACCGCACCCGTAGGTAGTTTCAAACCCAACCCCTACGGCCTCTACGACACGGCTGGTAATGTCTGGGAGTGGACCTGTTCAGGTAAAGATGGCGATTACAAAGACAATATGGAAATATCATGCAAGAATCGTGCCGATTCCGGCGACCGCGCTTTCCGTGGCGGTTCGTGGGGCAACGGGCCTGCCGGGGTGCGCGCCGCCGGTCGTGTCGGGGACGGTCCCGACTTCCGTAACTTCTACCTCGGCTTTCGGCTTGTCCTCCCCCCCAGGTAGCATTTCCTTTATGCTCTATGCTCTTACCTTTATGGGGGGCCCGCTTGCGGGGGCGCTAGCCCGGGGTTCAGGGGCGGCAGCCCCTGATCGCGATTTTTTTATTACCCACCTCTTCTGCAACGGTATGATAAGTCAAAAACACCACAGGGTCTTCGCGCGCGCTACCAACCCTGCGGTTATCATCCCTGATGACGGTCTATTTGGCTATAATATCCCTATCGAACCGGGAGGCCGGCTCATGGTAGCCTGAAGTGACGCTCATGCGGTCGTTAAACCACACAACTCTGCATCTCAGGCCGACTGGGGGGGAGGACAAGCCGAAAGCCGAGGTTGTTGTTACGGTTGTCGGGATTGTTCCTGTTACGATTGGCGGCGCGCACCCTGGCAGGTTTGTTGTTCCACGAACCGCCACGGTTAGCGCGGTTGCCGGTCAGGCCGACCCCCACGGCGCAGTACCATACCGGCAAAGAGCTCGGTGAGCAACCCCTGCGTGCTGGCGTGCCGGGCGTGACCGCACCAACTCTGCACGCTTGGGTTGATATCGGCAAAGTCGAGACGGTGGTCGGCATACGCTTGTGCCATACGGCGCAGTTTGCGGGCAAAGCGGTGGCCATTATCATTACGCAACAGCCGATAATTGGGCAGTACGCGATAACCCAGATAGTCGATGCCGCATCTTACCGGCACAATATGGCACTTGTTTGGATGCAATGTCAGCCCCTCTTGCTGTAACTGACCGGCACACCAGCGTTGTGCATCGTGCAGCCATGCCTTGTCGTTGTTAAGTATCACCATGTCATCAACATAACGCCCATAAGCGGGAGCTTTAAGTTGCTGTTTAACAGCATGATCAAACTCGTTCAGGTAGAGGTTGGCAAAAAACTGACTGGTTAGATTGCCGATAGGAATACCACATCCGACAGGCGAGCGTGCATCCTCCGGGCTGTTGTCGATGATTAAATCCAGCAGCCATAACAGTTTGGAGTCTTTAATATAGCGGCGCAGCTTCTCTTTTAGGCACTCACGGGGGATTGAGGGGAAATAGCGTTGAATATCCATCTGTAACACAAACGGGTAGATTTGTGCCCAGCGCTGATACTGCGCCACACCGACATGAGTGCCTTTACCCTTGCGGCAGGCGTAGCTGTGGTCAATAAAGGTACCATCAATCGCTGGTTCAATCAGACTCATCACAGCATGATGAACAACCCGATCACGAAAGGGGGCGGCGGCAATTTGGCGCGGCTTGCGCTCGTAGAGGGTAAAGAGATGGTAGCGACCGGGCTGGTAGCGCTGCTCCCGCAGTTCGTGGTGTAGTTGCGACAGCTCCCGTTCCAGATTAAGGGTAAAGCGTAACACTGCCGGTTTGCGACGCTTGCCTTTTCGTGCCAGCAGATAGGCGCGATAGAGGTGCGCCGGGCTCGTCATCTCCTCCCAGAGATTACTTAGCCGTTTTCGCACTGCTTTGGTACCATCCGCCAATTTGTCGCCCCAACTGCTCCATCAGTTCGGCAGCATAGGCATATTGCTGTTGGCCGGTGATGTTTAACTCAACACTTAAACGCCACAGGTGCTTTACCCGTTGCAAACGCAAGTTGGCTTTGCCCAACGGCGTTGCCGGGCGGTTGCTGTAGGCAGCCTCAACCAGATGCTCCAGCACATCGAGCAGACCCGATTCGATGCGCTCAGCCAAGGTAAAACGCTGGTTGCGGGGGAATTTGCCCAAATGTGGAATAATCCACTTTAACAGGTCGTGGCACAGTTCAACCGCTGCAGGGGTGCTGACGGCCATTTTCTGTCTCATGCATTCAACCTGAAAAAATCGCGATCAGGGGCTGCCGCCCCTGAACCCCGGGCTAGCGCCCCCGCAAGCGGGCCCCCCCATAAAGGTAAGAGCATAGAGCATAGAGCATAAAGGAAACACTACCTGGGGGGGAGGACAAGCCGAAAGCCGTGGCTGTCGCCACGGAGGCCGGGATCGCTCCAGCCACGACTGGCGGCGCGCACCCCGGCAGGAACGTAGCCCCACGAACCGCCACGGAAAGCGCGGTTGCCGGAATCGGCACGATTCTTGCATGATGTTTCCGTGTTGTTTTTGTAGTTGCTATCATAACCTGAACAGGTCCACTCCCAGACATTACCAGCCGTGTCGTAGAGGCCGTAGGGGTTGGGTTTGAAACTAACTACGGGTGCGGTTGATTTGTTGTCCCATTGGCTGCCACAGCCATCGCAATTGGCATTGTTGCGACCTACGCCATCTCCCCACCAGTAGGCGGTCGTTGTCCCCCCTCGTGCCGCATACTCCCACTCCGCTTCGGTCGGTAGGCGGTAGCTCTTGCCGCTCTTTTGGCTTAACCATGCCGCATAATCAGTCGCCTCTTCCCAGCTAACATAGACCACCGGCTGCTTGTCACCATTGAGGCTATGGCCTTCATACTCTTGGCTATCGTGGTCGCGTTTGAAGAGGCGGTACTGCTGATTGGTCACTTCGGTTGTCGCTATCCAGAAATCCCCAACCGTGACCCAGTGTTGGCTCTCGTCACCGTCGCGACCCGTTTCATCGGTCGGACTGCCCATCCGATAGCGGCCACCTTTGATATAAACAAATGTCATGCCAGTGGTCGGGTCGGTGAAGGGCTCATTCCCCCCGCTAAGCGCAACCTCCTTTACCGTTGTCTGCCCGCCATGCTTGACCCACTCCAGCCACTTGTCGCGGCCTTCGGCACTCACCTCAACATAGTAGTCGCCATCGGGTAGCTCCATGCCCGGGCGATAGGGTTCGGTGATATTCATAATGCGTACCCGAGCATTGGCCGGTTCGGTTTGAATGGTGAAGGGGTAGTGGTGGCTCTGCTCCCAGTCGCTCTGTAGCGTAAAGGTAAAACGCCCCGATAGCCCCTGCGGGTAGTCCTGGGTGACGCTCCAGACCAGAATTTGCGGTTCGCCCACTAATATGTTTTGGGTGTTGCCAATCAGGCTGCGCGGGTTAAGTGGTTGGCCATTCAGAGCCGCGCCAAAGCGCAGGGTGTGGCGCTCGCCGGCGTCGCCGCTTAGGGTGTAGTGGAAGACAATCTGCCCGCCCCGTTGGTCGTAGCTGAGGCTCTTTTGGTCAACGCGGGCGCCGGCGTGGAGGGTGAACGGCAGCAGCAGTAGCAGAAGGGTTAGGTGGTTCATACTGGCTCCGCTTAGTTGTTGAGTTTGGCGAGTACCGTATCGGCGCGCCCTTCGTGTTTGGGCTGTTGCGTGCCACCGAGGCGTTTCGACCAGTAGCCGACCTCTTCGCTCAGATAGCTCTGCATCTCGCCTGCCGTGATGGTGCGGTCGCGGTTTTGATCGGCTTCACCCTGTAGCCCCTTGAGGAAGTAGTAGGTGTAGAGGCTGTGCTGCTTTTCAGGGTACCAGTTGCTTAACTGGTCGCCGCTGGCGCTGGTCATGACGCTGGCATTTTTGAGCGGGCTGGGGGTTTCGTTGATTGTAAGCTGTCCCGGACTTTTGTTTTGCAGTATCAGGCCATCCTTCACCCGCCCCGAAAAGCAGGAGTCGAGCACCACGATCATCTCTTTCACCGGCAGGCGTTTAAGGTTGGCGTAGAAGCGGTTGAGCGAGTAGCCGGCTTGGTCGATGTAGTCGGGGTCGGCATCAACCGGCACAAAGTAGCCATCACCGGTCTTCGGGTCGGGTGAGCCGTGACCAACATAGTAGATAAACAGGCGGCTCTGATTGTTGCGAATATAGCCGCTCACTTTGCCATCAGGGTTAAACAGGGTGCTAAATACGCCCGAGGTGGCATCTTTTTCGATGATGAGGTTCTCTTCACGAAACCCCATGGTTTGGGTGAGGTAGGCGCGCATCGCTGCTAAATCGCGATGGGCATAGTCAACATTGGGGACGCCGGGGCGGGTGTAGTGCTGGTTGGCGACCAGTACGGCGATGTCGTAGCGCCCGGCCTGTTCACCACGCGGAATCTGGCTGAGTAGGTCATCGGCAGAGGGGGTGGGTGGCGATGCGGTAGTGCCCTTTTGGGCAGGGGTTAAGTTGAGGTCGGCTTGGAGGGTGGCGGCTTCGGTGAGACCGGCAAGCAGCAGCTATGCGGTGAGTAGTGCGAATCGTAATGGCATGGGATACCCCTTATTACAGATTGAGGTTGGTTGGCAGGGTGTTGAGCGCCTGATAGCGGTTTTGCTCTATCACCACCCAGACACACACCTGCTGATTGCGGCTGTCGTACCACTTTTCGGCAATGCGACTGCCGCGCAGTACCCCCTGAGTCTGGATGTGGATATGGTCTTTTACTGCCCGCTTAACTTCGGCGCTGGCCACTTTGCCGGTGGCGGTGACCATCTGTTCAAAGGAGGCGTTCAGGGTTGTCTCTAGCGATTGCATCAGTTCGCGGCGGGCGTAGGTGGCGGCCATCTGTTCGGCCAGCGCCGGTGTGGGCGCCTGTGTTTGGCTGATGCAGCTTGAGGCGCCATTAAGTGCGCTGTTGTAGTTGGGTTCGCTGACCCAGAGGGGTTCGGCGAGTAGTGGTGCGGTAAGGAGCAAGCAGAGCAGGGCAAGGGGGTATCGTGGCATGGCGGTATTCTCCGGTGGTGTGAATAGGTTCATTACTTCAGGCGGGCCAACACGGTGTTGCGGTTGCCCTCCTGTTTGGGTTGTTGACTGCGGCCACTAAGTCGTCCGGCCCAGTAGCTCACTTCGGTGGCGAGATAGCTCTGCATCTCGCCGGCGGTGATGGTGCGGTCGTGGTTTTGATCGGCCTCGCCCTGTAGCCCTTTGAGAAAGTAGTAGGTATAGAGGCTGTGCTGCTTTTCGGGATACCAGCTACTGAGCTGATTGCCTGTGGCGCTGGTGAGTACCACCCCCTGTTGCAAGGTGCTGGCAGTTTCGCGAATGTTGAGCATGCCCGGACTGACATTTTTCACCAGCAGACCCGATGCTGTGGTGCCGGAGAAGCAGGTGTCGAGAACCACGATCATCTCTTTGGCGGGCATCTGGCGCAGATTGGCGTAGAACTGTTGCAGCGAGTAGCCCGATTTGTCAATAAAGTCGGGGTCGGCATCGCTGGGAACAAAGTAGCCATCGCCCTGTTCCGGATGGGGTGCGCCGTGACCCACATAGTAGATGAAGACCCGACTCTCGCCGGGGCGGATGAAGCGCTTCAGTTTACCGTTACTGTCAAACAGGGTTTTGAAAACGCCGAGCGTGGCATCCTTTTCGATAAGGATATTCTCAGCGGCATAGCCCATGGTGGTGGTGAGGTAGGCGCGCATCGCTGCTAAATCGCGATGGGCATAGGCGACAGACGGAACGCCGTCACGGTAGTGCTGATTGGCGATCAGCACGGCGATGTCGTAGCGCCCCGCTGGCTGACCTTTGGGGATTTGGCCAAGTAGCTCATCGCTACCGGGAGGAGGGGGCGGCGCTGCGGGTTGCAGATTAATGGCCGTGGTGGTGGTGGCGGCCTGTAGCGAGCTAATGGTGCCGCTTAGAGCCATTAGCAGCAGTAAGATAACGCGGGTTCGTGGGTGTGGCATAGCTACCTCGTTAGAGCGGAAGTGAATCGATAGGTGAATCATATCACCATAATAAATGGTGCTGTCATTTTTGTGTGCGCAAGCCTCAGTAGCAGGTTCGCTCTTATCTGCTCATACGCTGCGCTCTTCCGGGGTGTCTATCTCTTCGGTCTGTACCAGCTCCCAACCGCTCCAGATGAGTACCAGTGCGTGAATTTGGGCGTGGCCGGCGCGTTCTAAGACGCGGGTGTCGTTGCGATAGCGATTGAGTTGGGTCGTTGCTTCGCTAATCAGTTTAGCTCGGGCGGCGGGGTTGTCGTTGTCGCGCTTGAGATATTTGAGTTCAATAAGCCAAGCGTGCGCCATCTCGGGGTATTTGGCATAAAAGGGCGAAAGGTATAAATCGACAAAGCCGCCACCTAGCTCTTGCTCGCTGAGGGCATAGAACCACGGATTGAGGTTGAGCCAAGCGAGCAGAAAGCCCTGAATCATCTTTTCGCCATGCAGATAGTCGCGCATACCGCTATATTTCTGTAGCTGTTCGGTCAGATGGCTAAAGAAGGGCTGCCACTCGCCATCCCAGGCAAAGGCTTTGAGCTTTTCGCCGATGGTGAAGATATCGGGACGAAATAGGCCAACATCATCGACCGCCTCACGAATATAGCTGTAGATGAGCTGTTTGACGGTCTGGTTGGGGATAACCAGCTTTGGTTCACCGCGCTCGGTTTCGGTCGAGAAGGTGAGCAGGCCAAAGTAGTAGAGCAGTGAGATGAAGTTGTCGGTATTGGCCAGCAGTTCAGCCGGAAAGCTGCTCTTGACGCTGCTGGCGATGCCGCCCTGGTTGATAATTTGGTGTAATCGCTCAAAGCTGCCGTTGAGTTTGCGGTCGAGCTGGATTAAATGGCGCAGTTTGCCGTAGTCGGTGCGAATGTTTTGATCGATAAGTTCGTCCGGCGGCTGATTCAGTCGATGCAGCGATTTAAGGTAGTAGAGCGCCATGTCGCTATTGGTAATCGTCTCTTCAACCTGACGGCTAAAACGGTAGTGGTTGTACCACAGATTCATCACCTCACGGTGAGCCGAATAGCTTTGTCCAAACACGCTAAAAAGCTGTTCGAGTTCGCGCTCATTAAAGCCAAGCATAGCGTTAAAATCATGGTCGAGCGAGATGTTGGCACCGATATTAAAACCACTGGTGACATCATCGAGGGTAACCGGTGAGACACCGGTAATAAAGAGCCGCGACAGCGCCCCGCCGGTCGCCCCGCTCGCCCCTTTCAGTTCGGCAAAGAAGTCGCGCAGAAAGCCGCGACCGTGGGTGAGCTGCTGATAGGCCTCGCGCCCTTCGCTGGCGAGCAGGGTATTGGCGAAGTTGTCGTACTCGTCGATGAAAATATAGATGGAGGGGAGTTGCTGCTGTTTGGCTTCAATGATGAGCTGCCGTATTGCTGCCGACATGGAGCTATGGCGCAAAATCTGCTCACGGCTGTGAGCAGGGATAATCTCTTGATACCACTGCAAAAAGCCATCTAACTCAGTGCGGCAGTAGTTTTCAAACGACTCTTGCAGTGCCTGCACCGTTCTACCGTGTACTAACGAAAAGTCGAGCCGCAGCACCATATAGCGGTGCTTCTCGTCAGTGGGATTGGCATAAATCCAGGTATCACTAAACAGCGCCTCCCACTGCTCGGCGCGGTTGAGGTCGTAGTAGCACTCCATCATCGACTGCAGCAGGCTTTTACCCATGCGGCGCGGGCGGATGAGAAAGAGAAATCGCCCCGCCTCTTCGAGTTTGGGTAGATAGTGAGTTTTATCGAGGTAAAATTCGCCCCCTTGGCGCAGCTTGATGTAGTCGGCCACGCCATAGGGGATGCGGTAGTGGGATTTAGTGGTCATCAATGCGCTCCGTGTAACGCCCATCTGCCGCAGTGGGCTTGAGGGAAGGAATCAAAAAAATCAAAATCACTGTCCGGCGCGAACCAACCGCACACTGTTCGCAAAGTCACGACTGCCAACACCGGCGTAACCATAGTTGAAGACCACGATCCACGAATTGTAACTATCGTTGGCGCTCGGCGAAGAAGACCAAAAATGGGTGGCAAGCGTATCAGGAAAGGCCTGCGGATGGATGGTCTGGCGCTGGTAATCTTTGCCCGATTCACCATCACAGCCATCTTGTTCATCTTTCACCCCCACAAAGGGATAGTAACCGGGTTGACCGTTGGAGCAGTAAACCAGGCTGTTTAACTCCTGAATAGTCGGGGTACGCCAGTCATTGTGGCCGGCAAAACGGTCGGTGAGGGCTTTCGCCTTCTCCCACTTAAACTTTTTCGCCTTACCGCTACAACCGCTGCCGCTCCAGGTTTGGCCGACACTACAGCGCTGCCACATCAGCTTGGTCTTCACATCGGTGACGGTGCCATCGCCGTTGTCGCGGTAGCGGTTGTCGATGAGTGCAGAGGGCACCGGTTGGGTTGGCGGTTGTGGTGTGAGTTGCGCTAATCGTTCCTGCTCCGCTCTCTGGCGGGCAAGTCGAGCCGCCTCTGCACGGTTATCCTGTTGCAGTTCAACACGCTGGTAGGTGGCTCTGCCCCGGTGGGTAATCGTCTGCCGCCAGTTGTTGTAGCCATCGGCCTGTATCAGCACATCGTAGTCGCCATCGGGGAGCTCCATGCCGGTCTGATAGCGCGGGGTGATGTTCAGGATTTTGACGGTGGCGTTGGCACAGCAATTCAGGGGCAGCTCCATAACCGACTAACTTCATAAACTTACATTGGCAAAAAAATTATTTTTTCCAGCAAAAATAGCCCATATATCTCCAATTTTGAGAGGTAACCGCATGTCAACTGCACGAAAATCAGCTTCGAACCAATCCGTCCGGTCTAAAAAAAGAATCGGAATAAACGTAAATTACAGCGCAAAGATGTCGTCTATCAACTCCACCTGACCATCACACACTTCTTTCCTGCTCTCTTTGAGCAGATGAGAGAGCTGGATGAGTGCCGGACATCTACTAATTATGATTTGGCGGCTCTTATTACGGCCTGCATTGCCATGTTTCTCTTTAAAGCCGGTTCTCGTAATGAAATGAATAATCTGCGCGAAGAGAAACGCTTTCGCAAAAACTACCAGCGGTTGTTCAAAATGCCGCTACCTCATATGGATACCGTCGATAATGTCATGCGACAACTCACGGAGGATCAACTGCAAAAACTGACTCAATCCATGGTTAGGGCGCTGTTGAAAAAGAAGATATTCCACAATCAACGGCTGTTTGGTGAATGGTTTGTCATTGCGGTGGATGCGAGCGGGATTCATAGTTTTACAGAGTGTCCCCATGAACAGGCGCTGCACAAAGACTACAGCAGCGGTAAAAGTAGCTGGCATAACATGGTTTTAGAGGCCAAACTGATTACCGCTAACGGCTTCGCCATCTCCATTGCCACAGAGTGGCTGGAAAACCCCGAAGAGGGCAACTATGACAAACAGGATTGTGAGCGTAAGGCATTCAAACGCCTAGCAAAAAAGTTGAAATCGGCGTTTCCGCGTCTACCCATCTGTCTGGTTGCCGATGGACTCTATCCTTATCAGGGATTCTTCGAAATTTGCTCAGAGTATGGTTGGGGCTGGATAGTCACCTTCAAGGATGGCAATCTGCCATCTGTTTGGGAAGAGGTTAAATCCTTGTGCCAGTTAACATCCGGCAATCAACGAAAAATCATTCTACGGCAACAGGATAATGTCATTGAGCAAAACTATACATGGATTAACGATATTGACTATCATGGCGTGAAACTACACTGGCTGGAATGCATAGAGACAACCACCGACAAAGAGGGGCAGATAATTGAAAATCGGTTCGTTCACATTAGCTCCTATCCCATCAACTGGAATACGGCACCGGAATTGAGCCGTACCGGACGCTTACGCTGGAAAATAGAGAACGAAGGCTTTAATACCCAAAAAAATCATGGATATGCATTAGAGCACAAATTTTCACGGGTGAGTTATCTGGCGACCAAGAATTACTACCAGTGCTTGCAAATAGCTCACATCATCAATCAGTTACTGGTATTTAGCAAGACATTTCAAAGTGTTATGCAGGGGAAGATGACCTTAAAGCGCATCTGGGGAAAGATGATTGCCGTTATGACTGAACGAAAACTGTCGGTAACGAAATTAGCCCAACTCACCGGGCGCCCCTGCCAGATTCGACTCATCAATTAAAAGACGATGGAGATCCCCGCTCCGAAATTCGGGATAACCCTCATTACACACTGGAGACAAGCTCACTCAACACCGCTGTACAATTTGAAATAGTTGACTTTTCAACAAGGAAATGTTGAGAAGAGGGGGGGTATTGTCGCCAAGAAAGCAAGGCTATGTAGTGATGCTGGTTTGGCGGTGACTCTGAATTGCTGCGTTGGCAGGGGTCGGTTGAATGGTGAAGGGGTGGGTGGCAGGGGGCTGGTTGAGTGCATCTAGGGCGAAGTTGACCACTCTGGGCTGGTTGCTGGCGGTGAGGAAGATGCGCTCCTCTTCGGTTTTGTAACCTGATTTTTCAGCACTGAGCTGGTAGGCTTTGTTGGCTGGCAGGTTAGGCAGGGTGACGGGGGTCGCGCCGACTGAGGCACCATCAAGACGGATGGTGGCGCCATTAGGGGAGCTGGTGATGACCAGCGTGCCGGTCAGGGCAGTCGGTTGTGGCGGCGGAATGATTTGGCTGGTGCCGCCAGCGACCTGTATGGGTGCATCAGTAAAATAGAATGTGCCGGTAATTAACCCCTCCTCCCACGGCACCTGCTGCTCTTTGGTCTCGGCCATCACTGCGGTTGCGGTCTGTTGAAACACCTCATTCTGGTTCAGTCCCGGCGTGGTGAGTGCCTTCATCAGATGGCTGGTGAAGATGCCATTCGCCCCTTTGCCATCATGGGCGACCTCGCCCGGTTTGGTGGCGTAGTAGATTTTGGTGCCGGTCGGTGCCGAGACTCGCGCCAAGCCCCGACTGCTGGAGCGAAAGGAGCGCGCAAAGGGGTTGTCGCGGCAGGCGTCCAGATAGACCATGTTGAGCTTGTTGCCGGCACTGTTGAGTTTGTTCAGCACCGATTGCAGCGGTAGCGCCTGTATCTCGATTTCGTCTTCGGCATTGATGTTGGCATTGACCGGTATCAGGTAGTTCTCGCCATTCACCTGCATACCGTGTCCGGCATAGAAGACCACGCCCACCCCTTTGCGCTGCCTTAATTCGTTACCGAAATCGCGGATTTTGTTAAACATCTCGGTGCGGCTGCCATTCTCCTGGTAGATCACCTTAAAGCCGCTCTGTTGTAGCGCCTTCTTAATCGCCCGCGCATCATTGACCGGATTCTTCAGCGGCGAGGATTGATAGGCGCTGTTGCCCATTACCAGTGCGGTGCGGTTCTCGGTCTGCGCCGAAACCAGACGATTAAAAGTTGTTGTTTCGGAATGGTTAGCAGAAACTGGCAGCTCAATCCGCGATCCAAGGCAGCCATTTAGCAAAACCAAAATAATCAATCCCGGCAGGGCAAATAGTCGTTTCATATTGGCAACATTATTCAAAATCGGTTAAGTCAACTTGGCCAGCAATCGATCTACCGCCGCTCGATAGACGATCATTCCTTCGCGTTTATCGACAGCCAGCACCAACACAACCAAAATACCATCATCCACGGTATAGACCAGCCGATAACCCTGCTTTTTCAATTTGATTTTGTAGCAACCGCGTAAATCGCCGTGTAGTTCGGCACCGGGCAGTTTAGGTTGCTGCAAGCGCTTTTTCAGAAGTTTTCGCAGAGGCTCTTTCACACTGCCATCCAGTTTTTGCCACTCAACCAAAGCTTCTGGTACAAACAGCAATCGGTACGGTACTTTGGCAGAACTATCTGCCGTATCAGACGGTATCAATATCGACCTCCACCGCCTGATCACGGCTTTGCAGGCGTTGCAAAAGCGTATCCCGCAGCTCTGCTTCCACCACCGTTTCCACCAACTCCTCTACTAACGCCTCGTAAAATCGTGGCGAGATGAGATAAAAAGCCGGATGATCGTGATCGAAAACCACCACAGGGCGCTCTCCCGCCTCTTGCAGAATCGATACCGGACTTTGCTGAAATTCACTCAGGCTAATCGCCTGTTCACTATAGAGTTGATTCACAAATTTGCTCCTGTTGAAAAATCAAAATCACTGTCCGGCGCGAACCAACCGCACACTGCCTGCATGGTCACGATAGTAAACATTGGCGCCACCATCGTCGAAGCCCACGACCCACGAAAAGTCACTATAGTAGGCGTTCGGCGAAGAAGACCAAAACCAATCGTCAGGCGTATCAGGAAAGGCCTGCGGATGGATGGTCGGGCGCTGGTAATCTTTGCCCGATTCACCCTTGTTGGCTGGCAGGTTAGGCAGGGTGACGGGGGTCGCACCGACTGAAGCCCCATCAAGACGGATGGTGGCGCCGCCATTAGGGGAGCTGGTAACGGCCAGCGTGCCGGTCAGGGCAGCCGGTTGTGGCGGCGGAATGATTTGGCTGGTGCCGCCAGCGACCTGTATGGGTGCATCAATAAAATAGAATGTGCCGGTAATTAACCCCTCCTCCCACGGCACCTGCTGCTCTTTGGTCTCGGCCATCACTGCGGCTGCGGTCTGCTGAAACACCTCATTCTGGTTTAGTCCCGGCGTGGTGAGTGCCTTCATCAGATGGCTGGTGAAGATGCCATTCGCCCCTTTGCCATCATGGGCGACCTCGCCCGGTTTGGTGGCGTAGTAGATTTTGGTGCCGGTCGGTGCCGAGACTCGCGCCAAGCCCCGACTGCTGGAGCGAAAGGAGCGCGCAAAGGGGTTGTCGCGGCAGGCGTCCAGATAGACCATGTTGAGCTTGTTGCCGGCACTGTTGAGTTTGTTCAGCACCGATTGCAGCGGTAGCGCCTGTATCTCGATTTCGTCTTCGGCATTGATGTTGGCATTGACCGGTATCAGGTAGTTCTCGCCATTCACCTGCATACCGTGTCCGGCATAGAAGACCACGCCCACCCCTTTGCGCTGCCTTAATTCGTTACCGAAATCGCGGATTTTGTTAAACATCTCGGTGCGGCTGCCATTCTCCTGGTAGATCACCTTAAAGCCGCTCTGCTGTAGCGCCTTCTTAATCGCCCGCGCATCATTGACCGGATTCTTCAGCGGCGAGGATTGATAGGCGCTGTTGCCCAGCACCAGTGCGGTGCGGTTCTCGGTCTGCGCCGACAGCGAGAGGGTGGTCAACAAGAGGCAGAGAAGGGTTAGCAAGGTTTTCATGGGCTGGGCTCTCAGGTTCGGGTAGGGGTTATCCGCCAACTTTACCCGATTGATTCAGCAACCGCAAAATCTATTCGCTTGTTAATGCGAGGCTGTTGTATTTTGTAAGTCAGGATTCTATAGATTCAGACTACGCCACTTCGCGCAGTAGCGCTCTGGCGGCGTGGGTCAGTTGCGCCAGCTCATGGCGAAACCGGAGGGCGTTCTGGGTATAGTCGCCATGTTTGAGTGGTCGACGGGGATTCTTTGCTGTTAATTGCTCCATCGGGTTACACGCCAATCTCTTCGGTCTGTACCAGCTCCCAACCGCTCCAGATGAGTACCAGTGCGTGTATCCGGGCGTGGCCGGCGCGTTCTAAGACGCGGCTGTCGTTGCGATAGCGGTTGAGTTGGGTGGTGGCTTCGGTAATCAGTTTGGCTCTCGCGTCTGCTGTGTCGTTGTCTCGTTTAAGGTATTTCAGCTCGATAAGCCAGGCGTGCGCCATCTCGGGGTATTTGGCGTAGAAGGGCGAAAGGTAGAGGTCAACAAAGCCGCCACCTAGCTCTTGCTCGCTGAGGGCATAGAACCACGGATTGAGGTTGAGCCAAGCGAGCAGAAAGCCCTGAATCATCTTTTCGCCATGCAGATAGTCGCGCATACCGCTATATTTCTGTAGCTGTTCGGTCAGATGGCTAAAGAAGGGCTGCCACTCGCCATCCCAGGCAAAGGCTTTGAGCTTTTCGCCGATGGTGAAGATATCGGGACGAAATAGGCCAACATCATCGACCGCCTCACGAATATAGCTGTAGATGAGCTGTTTGACGGTCTGGTTGGGGATAACCAGCTTTGGTTCACCGCGCTCGGTTTCGGTCGAGAAGGTGAGCAGGCCAAAGTAGTAGAGCAGTGAGATGAAGTTGTCGGTATTGGCCAGCAGTTCAGCCGGAAAGCTGCTCTTGACGCTGCTGGCGATGCCGCCCTGGTTGATAATTTGGTGTAATCGCTCAAAGCTGCCGTTGAGTTTGCGGTCGAGCTGGATTAAATGGCGCAGTTTGCCGTAGTCGGTGCGAATGTTTTGATCGATAAGTTCGTCCGGCGGCTGATTCAGTCGATGCAGCGATTTAAGGTAGTAGAGCGCCATGTCGCTATTGGTAATCGTCTCTTCAACCTGACGGCTAAAACGGTAGTGGTTGTACCACAGATTCATCACCTCACGGTGAGCCGAATAGCTTTGTCCAAACACGCTAAAAAGCTGTTCGAGTTCGCGCTCATTAAAGCCAAGCATAGCGT
The DNA here is from genome assembly GCA_008375315.1 of Ectothiorhodospiraceae bacterium BW-2. Classification (NCBI taxonomy): domain Bacteria; kingdom Pseudomonadati; phylum Pseudomonadota; class Gammaproteobacteria; order Chromatiales; family Ectothiorhodospiraceae; species Ectothiorhodospiraceae bacterium BW-2. The sequence goes on from CP032507.1 coordinate 881,293, forward strand.
TAAAATCATGGTCGAGCGAGATGTTGGCACCGATATTAAAACCACTGGTGACATCATCGAGGGTAACCGGTGAGACACCGGTAATAAAGAGCCGCGACAGCGCCCCGCCGGTCGCCCCGCTCGCCCCTTTCAGTTCGGCAAAGAAGTCGCGCAGAAAGCCGCGACCGTGGGTGAGCTGCTGATAGGCCTCGCGCCCTTCGCTGGCGAGCAGGGTGTTGGCGAAGTTGTCGTATTCGTCGATAAAGAGGTAGAGTGGTGGTAGTCCCTGCTCAGCAATCACATCCATCAGACGACCTATCACCGCCTGAATGGAGGGCTGATTTAGCAGATCGTCGCTAATCGAGTCGGGAAGCTGCGCTTGGTAGTGTGCTATAAATACCTGAATCTGACGGCGACAGTAGTTATCAAAAGCCGCCTCTAATGCCGCTACCGAACGGCCTGAAACTCGGGAGAAGTCAAAGCGCAGCACCATATAGCGGTGCTTCTCATCGGTTGGATTGGCATAAATCCAGGTGTCGCTAAATAGCGCCTCCCACTGCTCGGCACGCTTTAGGTCGTAGTAGCACTCCATCATCGACTGCAGCAGGCTTTTACCCATGCGCCGGGGGCGGATGAGAAAGAGAAACCGCCCCGCCTCTTCGAGTTTGGGTAGATAGTGGGTTTTATCGAGGTAAAATTCGCCCCCTTGGCGTAGTTTGATATAGTCGGCTACGCCGTAGGGGATGCGATAGTGGGGTTTAGCTTGGGTGGTCATGGCGACTCCTTGGTTGTTAACGCTGGGGTTGTGGTGGGCTGCCGTGGTTCATGGAAGTTATTTGCACCGGTTGACGCCGGCCTGCAGCGCCGGAGCGTGGTAACGAGAACTCCCCCCTTTGAAAAAGGGGGACTGGGGGGATTTCTGAAAATCGCGATCAGGGGCTGCCGCCCCTGAACCCCGGGCTAGCGCCCCCGCAAGCGGGCCCCCCCATAAAGGTAAGAGCATAGAGCATAAAGGAAATGCTACCTGGGGGGGAGGACAAGCCGAAAGCCGAGGCTGCCGCTACGGTAGTCGCGATTGTTCCCGAAACGATTGGCGGCGCGCACCCAGGCAGGTTCGTTGCCCCACGAACCGCCACGGTCAGCGCGGAGGCCGGTATCGGCACGATTTTTGCATGATGTTTCTGTGTTGTTTTTGTAGTGGCTATCATAACCTGAACAGGTCCACTCCCAGACATTGCCAGCCGTATCGTAAAGGCCATAGGGGTTTGGCTTGAAACTGCCGACCGGTGCCGTGTTAACCCATTGGTCTCTTCCCTCTGCCTTACCTGAGCAGCACTCGTCACTACCGTAATTCGCGTTCTCGTGACTAATGGTGTTTCCCCACCAATAGGCGGTTTTCCTCCCCCCCCGTGCCGCATACTCCCACTCCGCTTCGGTCGGCAGGCGATAGTTTTTGCCGCTTTGGCGATTGAGCTTGTCGATAAAATCGAGCGCCTCATTCCAGCTCACACTCTCAACCGGATAGTTGTCGCCCTTTTGAAAGCGGGATGGGTTGCTGCCCATCACCCTCTGCCACTGCCCCTGCGTCACTTCGTACTGCCCCATCCAGAAATCCTCCACACAGACGCGATGCTGGGTTTCATTACTTTGACGACCCGATTCGTTGCTAGGGCTGCCCATGTCATAGCAACCGCCTTTAATCAATACCATCTCGCCAACTAGCTCCCGCTCCCGCTCCAGCTCCCGCTCCCGCTCCTGCTCCGCCAAAAACGCCTTGAGCTGGCTGACATTGCGTTGCAACAGCGCATCTGCCGCACCCTCATCTGCCCACGCCACCACACTAAATAGCCACGCAATTCCCACACTCATCCCTATCCATCGTCTCTCTCTCACCACACCGCTCCTCGACTTACTGATCATCCGCCGATTATACCTACTCTGACCTGCTTATGGCATAATTGAACCTCAATGAACCATCGCAACCGAGATGAGGAGCGCTATCATGCGTCAAATCAGAACGCTAGCAGTTGTTGCCGCCGCTATATTGCTTAGTAGCTGCGGCGGAGAGGGGGTTAAGTCGGTTAAACCGGTCATTCAAAACGCCCCAACATCACTGAGTGATGCCCTGCTCAACGGCAGCGACGAGGCGACTCTTGCCCGTCTGCTGCCGCAGTTTCGTGCCGATCTCAACCGCCCCGATGCCAGCGGCTTTACCCCGTTGATGCAGCTTGCCGCTACCGCCTCCCCTGCGCTGCTCAAGCAGGCGCTGCAGTTAGGGGGCGATCCGTCACAGAAGGTAACCGTAAACGACCGCAGCTTCGATACAGTCGATATGGTGCAGGCGGTATTTGCCCTACAGCGACCAGCCTCAATACAGCAACAGCAGCAGGGGGCGCTCACCCTTAGCGGTACGGCAAACGCCGCCCCCTCGACCACGCCGCTCAGCCCCGAACAGGCGCAGCAGCTTGTGGTCAAACTAGCACTGCTGCAGAGCTATCAGGCCGAGCAGCAGCTACGCGCTGCCGATCCACAGCACACTAAGCTGCAACGCGAGTTTCAGCAGTGGAGCGATACAACCCGCCAGCAACTAGCGGCACTCAGCCAGCCGATTGCTACCATTGCCGAACCGACACTGCCGCCGGTTGAGACCTTTGCTAAGAGCCCATTTGAGAGTGTCGCGATGTTTCAGCAGCGCATGGAGCAGGCGCGGCAGCGACGCGAGCAGCAGACCGCCAAACTACTCGCCGACTACCGCCAGCGCGTCGAGCAGCGTAACCGTCAGGTCGAGAAAACGAGCCGCGAACTCGCGCAACTGCAGCAGCAGATTACCCAACGCAATGACGATTATCAGCAGCGCCTCGCCGCCATTAGCGCCGACATTGAGCAGCGCATCGCCAAACAGCAGCCGCACTTTATCGCCAAGGCGGTCGCCACCGTCTATGGCGCACCGTGGCTGCAGGCGTTAGAGGTCGATGGCCAACCCAAATATGATGCCGAAAAGGGGCTAATGTTCGCCTCGCTCGGTTTTAGCCACCTTGAAGAGCGTCAGGAGGTGATCTTTCCGATCGCCGCCGGTAGGGGTGCCGAGCAGTTCTATCGCCAACTCCAAGCCGGCAGCCTGATACCACAAGTGGCGTTTGAGCGCGATGCGGCACAGCGCCTAACCCTCGCCGCCGTCACCGTTGCCCAAGCGCAGCACACCCTGAGCGCCCGCCTCGGCAGCAGCGAGCTATTTACCACCGCCAAACCGCTAGAGGTGGTGTTGCAAAACCGCTCCACCCCCGAACAGTTAGCACAGGCAGAGCAGCCGCTAGTGCGCTTCGATGAGCAGGCGTTAGCGCAGCTACAACTGCAAAACCCCAATATCAAAGATGTACAGTTTGAGGCCTATCTACAGCAGGAGCAGCAGGCCTTTAACGACGATATTCCACAGCGGTTAGCGCAGATTAGCGCCGCGCCGATCGATAAGCGGCAGTGGCTATTTGTCATCGGCATTGAGCGGTATCAAAATACCGATAACATCCTCTACTCGCGCCGCTCGGCGGAGCTGTTTGCGCAGGTAGCCGCGAAGAGCCTCGGCATCCACCCATCGCGGCAGGTGGTGCTGCTCGATGATCGGGCGAGCAGCGGTCAGATTCAAGATCAACTCAAGCTGATGTTAAGCAAAGTCGAAGCGGGCGATCGCATCCTCTTCTACTACTCCGGCCACGGCCTGCCGGTCGCTGAGGAGGGCAATACCCCCTATCTGCTCCCCGCCGATAAGATCCCCGACTTTGTCGCCGATGATCCCTTCTATCGTGCCGATAACCTCTATCAGCGGCTACAAAGCTCCGCCGCCGCACAGGTGGTGGTCTTTATGGACTCCTGTTTTACCGGCACCACCGATGGTAAAAGCATCTTTGGCGGCACCAGAGCCGCCACCCGTCTGCAACCGCGCCGCCTCACGCTCGGTGAGGGCGCTAAGATGGCGGTGTTAACCGCCGGCACCGATAAACAGTTCTCCAACGCGCTACCGGAGAGCGGCCACCGCCTCTTTAGCTACTATCTGATGAAGGAGTTGATGAATCGACCCGCCTCGGTCGGCGATCTGGCGCTTCAGGTCACCGCCGCCGTTGATCGCAAAAGCCGCGATTTAGGCGGCCTAAACCGACAGACCCCGGTGCTAACCGGTAACCGGCAGCTATCGCTGCAATCATCGAATCGCTAATCGCTAAACAGGCCACCCCCATGAAACGACGCTATAGCCGAGTGACCGCGCACGCGCTTTTTCACGCAGCGCTGATCACACTGCTACTAGGCGGCTGTCAAACAGTCTCTGAGCGCCCTGTCACAGCGGCCACATCGACCAGCCCCCTCACACCACCGCCCTCAGCCCCCCGCCTCCCCGCTCCGCTCTGGTATAGCGGCCAGCAGCTTGTGCAGGTGGGGGCGTGGATCGGTTATGGCGAGGGCGACACATTGGCCGAGGCGAAACAGGCGGCGCGAGCCGATCTTAGCCGCACCATTCAGAGTCAAGTGACCAGCCAGATCACCATCGAGCGCCAGCAGCACCAAGGCGAAGTGGTTGTTACTGCCCGCTCAGCGGTTGAAGAGCTCAGTCGCGCCCAATTTAGCGAACTACAGACGCTGCGCAGCGAGGCGATTAACCAGCGCTTCTATGTCGCTCTTGCCTACGACAATCGCCCGCTATGGCAGCGATTAGAGCCGCTGCTAACCGCCGCCGCCGCCCCACCCGAGCACAGCGTTCAAGAGCTATTCAGCGCCTCCCCGCTACAACAGCAACTACAGCGCCACTATGGTTATGGTTCATATCGCCCAAACGCCCCCCTCACACTGAGCCACGACGGCAACGGCTACCGCCTCCACGCAGCCGATCAGCATGTCGGGGTGCGGCAGCGGGAGGTCGCCCTGCTGCTGCCGCCAACACAGCTCTCGCCGCAGCTAGGGTTACGCTTAGAGCCGCAGTTAACCAACTACCCGCCAGAGCAGCTATTTCAGGTAGTGCTTCAGCCGGCTATTAGCGGCTATCTGAGCCTGATCCAGATCTTCGGCAGCGGTGCGACGGTGCTTAATCTCGCCAATCAGCCGGTGACCACCGCCGCCCTCTCGCTGCGCTACCCCGATCCAAAACGGTATGAGGGGTTGATAACCGAACTCCCCGCAGGTCAGAGCGAAACCCGCGTCGTTCACCTAGCGCTGATCTGCCACCAACCGCGTGATTTGAGCCGTTTTAGTGCGCTCTCTAGTGAGGTCGGGCAGCAGCCGCAGAGCTTTCTGCTCGGCGAACTACCGGCGCTGCTACAGGGGTGCCACTGGAGCGCCCTATCGCAGCGGATCGGCCGTTAACCCTAAATGAGTCGATGGGGTTAATCGATTTTAAGCGCCTGCCGACGGCGCTACAGTTAGCCCTGGTGCAGCAGACCCCAGATGTTCGTCTGGATATTCACGCACCGGCAGATGTGGCGTAGCCATTTCCCTATTGAGATAACTGACCTATTTGTTCATTACCGCCTTTAGCTGCGGGTTATTTTCAATATCCTGCTTTGATGAGGGGTCGATGTCGATGGCTTTCGATAGGTATTTTTTAACCAAATGGATGCGCTTTTCTGCCAGATGGAGGCTGGCCAGATCGAAATAGCCCTCTTTGTCTTGTGGTTGATGGGTGATTGCCTCATGGAACGCATCTTCCGCTGCGGCCATGTCGCCCTTTTCGAGATAGGCATAACCCAATGCGTTATAGCCATTAAATGAGGCCGGGGCGATTTCGACTGCGCTTAATAGCAAAGCTATTTTGGCATCGATGTCGGTTAACTGATAGCTGGCTATGATGCGCTGCTGTGCCTTTTGCGACAGATGGTTGTCGCGTCTGATTTGTGCTTTTATCTGCTCAAATTCGGCACGGGTTGAGCGAAGCGACCACCACTCCCAGACCGCCAGCGCAGCAAAGCCGACGCCGATAAACGCGATAAGGATATTCAAAACGGTCAGGTAGTCGCTGTTGCTCATGTTTCAATCCGCGCCCCCCCGTTTTTCCCCTCAACCGCCGCATCAATTGAGTTCTCTTCATTCGGGTAAAAATTTTCGATAGTGTGACAATAACCGGTCACTTTCTGCTCTAATGTTGTCATCTCATTCCACCTCACTTACCGTCCACTTTAACCGCAAATATCGCTTTGTAACATACTCAATTCCATCCTCTTTCTGGTAAAAAGTCACCAACTTTCCACTGTAAGTATAGACCAATACCCACCCTCCTGCATCGAGCGCGATCATGGGCTCATGCCCGCCCTTAGCCACCCGATAGAGTTTAACGCTCTCCATCGCAACCCAGTGCTCACCGTTTATACACAACTCATCCAGAGACTATACTTTAGGATAACGAACAACTTTGGAGAATAGCGATGAACAGTTGGGCGTATGACGAAGTCGCAACAGCAGACTTAGGTGAGCGCTCCGGCGTGGGAATCCATATCAACCCGACCTACGCCGCCAACCGCCTACAGAGTCAGGCGATAGACCACAAACATTGCCGCCATCATCAGCCCTAGCGACCAAAACATAAAGCGATCAATGCGTCGTGTCAGCTCTAAAAAGCGCTTATCAACCGTATCAAAGCGTTTATCCATACTCTTTTGCACCTCTTCAAAGCGTTTATCCATCTCGGTAAAACGGCGGTTACTCTCCTCTGCCATCAGCTCCAGTCGCTTATCGACCTGCTCAAAGCGCTTCTCCATCTCGGTAAAACGGCGATTACTCTCCTCTGCCATCAGCTCCAGTCGCTTATCGACCTGTTCAAAGCGCTTCTCCACCTCAGCAGAGCGGCGATGACTCTCTTCGACCATCTGCCCAAAGCGCTTATCCATCTGCTTTTGGTTTTCGTCAAAACGCCGCTCCATCATCGCAAAGCCGTGTTGCATCAGCTCGCGTTGATGGCGTAGCTCCTCCTCAACGCGCACCACCCGCTCGCGAATCTCTAACTCATAGCGAACATTGCTCAACACCGGCTCACCAAGCCGCTGTTGCAGCGCCTGTTCAATCAGTTGACTAATCTGGCTAAATCACCAGCCTCCAGTGCCATAGCGTCTCACTCCTCTGGTTAACCATGTTCCACCTGTTTTTGTCGGGTTTCGTTGCGCTAATCCGACCTACACAACGCTGGTGCGTATTCGGCTATCGTATTCGATTAGAGGCGTGATGTCATGCGCCGTGCGCAACATCATACGGGTTTGACCATTTTGACCCGATCCACTCCGACACATTACCCAGCATATCGTAAAGGCCAGTCAGTGCGGCATCAATACACTGCTCCGGTTCGCGCTCTTGTGCTTCACATTTTAGGCCAAGCCTTGCCCATTATCGCGCGCAAGTCTTTGCGTCGCTGTTCTAATTGGCGCTGTAGAAGCGTGATTTCAGACTACAGTAGAGCCAGTTGGTTCTGATGGTTAATGGAGGTCTGCTGACGACGACGCTCTTCGCTAGCGTTACTCTGGGTGATAGCCCTCAAATCCGGTACGAGACTCTTTTGCAGTGAAGTTAGCGTCTGCTCATCTATACCGCGTTGTTTCAGGCGTTTGGCCCCAATCGGGGCGGCTTAAATCGACCACCAACTCCTGCTGTGTTGCGACCGGCGCAGAGGAGGTTTGTGTTGGACTCTGCTGCAAAGGCCGAACGGTGACCGCCATAGCGTACAGAAAACGCCCTTGGTCAAATTCACTCTTCTCCAGGCTACAGCTCTTGCAGAAGCGAGGCAGTATGGCATGGAAGGGTTACTGCCCTACGCGCCGAGTGTCGGTTAACGAAGTAGCCCAGCGTAATATGGGGTTCAAACGCTAGCCAACCACTAAGGCCGATTAGGTTAAGTATCGACAGCCGGCGTAGCGGCATTAACACCCCCACACATGGGGCTGGCTCTCCCGTGCGGGGCAGTACCAGAGCTTCTCCTCCCAGCTCACTTTCGGGTCGCGGTTGAAGATAAGCAGATGCGACTCCTCGGCACCACAGCCGTCGGCATAGTCGAGGGTCTGGGTGATACCTTTGGCAATGAGCTCTTCTAAATCGCCCCGTTGCAGTTTTAGCTCGACCACTATCCGCTGCACCGGCCCAAAGAAGCCCTGCGCCTCATCCAGCGACCACTCGATAGTGAGGTCGGTGCGCTTACGGCCTAAGGCATATTCGCGCTGAATCCGCCCGCCGCCGTTAATAATCCGCTGCAAAAAGGCCTGCATTAGCAGTTGCGGCCCCGCCTCTTTGTAGTCAAAGCGCTCTATCCAGCTTTCGGCGTTCTCGCGGAAGAAGTGTTGGAAGGCTTTGAGGAGTTTGACCATGTCGAGCCGCCGCTCGGCGGTGAGGTACCACTGCTGCTGTTGGTGGGTGATGTTCTGCTGCATCACAATCGACAGCTCGCGTGGAATCACCTCTTGGTAGATGCGGTTGCTGATATGGACCATCGGGTGGCGCCGAATCAGCCCTAAATCTTCGCAATATTGCAGGTCATCGGCGGCTTGCTGGATGCTATCCCCTTCGCCCGCCACAATCGGTGCTATCACCCCATGCACGCGCGGTTCACACAGTTTGTCTGACAACTGGTCGAGGTGGGTGGCGCGGGATTGAATCAGCCGCTCACGGGCGGCCTGATAGTGTTGCAAGGTAATGGTTTGGCTGCGGTCGCGGAGTGCGCTCTCCTTCCAAGTCAGTTCGTGGCCGAGCGCATTGACAAGCCACGGCTGTCCGGCGGTATCGAGCCACAACTCGGCAAAAATGCCCTCTTCAAAGGGCTGGCCGGTCGCCTCAGTGTGCTGCTGATAGAGCTGACGGCATTCGACTTCGTTAAAGTTGCCCATCGTTAGGGATTCGGCTTTGATATTAAAGACGCTGCCGCCGGTGATGATGTCGCCACTGCTCTGGTGGATGCGGTAATCTTTTAAGTCGCGCACGCCGCAGAGCAACACCGAGTGGGGAAAGGCGTGCGGGCGTTGGGTATAACCGGTGCGCAGTTGGCGCAGCAGGGAGACTAGCGTATCGCCAATGAGGGCATCGACCTCATCGAGCAGTAGCACTATCGGTTTATCACTATGCCGGCTCCAGTGGTTCAGGAGTGCCTGCAGTTGTCCATGCGGCGAGTGAGTGCGATTTTCCGCTTTGTGCCATGCCGCTAGCCAGTCGTGGTGCAGAGTGTCACTCGCTTGCTGAATCATCAGCTCACAGAGCGTTGCCATGCCCACATCCACCTCGTTGCGTGCCGTCTGCACCGCTTCGATGTTGACATAGAGCGAGGTGTATTTCCCTTCCGCATTGAGCGCCTCGACCATCGCCAGCAGGGTGGTGGTCTTGCCGGTTTGGCGGGGCGCATGGAGCAGAAAGTAGCGTTTGTGGTCAATCAGCGTCTGCAACTCGCCCCAATCAATGCGCTGCATCGGGTCAAGCGTGTAGTGGTCGGCCAAAATCTGCGGCCCGGCGGTGTTAAAAAATTTTTCAGTTAAGCTCATAGAAATTCTCTGTCGGGTTAAGCGGGGAAATCATGAAATCCCCCTCAATCCCCCTTTTCCAAAGGGGGAAGATGGAATCACCTTTAACGCCGAACTCACTGCCTTCACCCCCTCAAGCTGTTTCTCTATCCGAAACACGCAGCCCGATGCCCCACTGCCCAGATACTCTTTCAGATACCAGCCACCCAGTATTCCCTCGCGGCGTTGTTGCAAACGATGCCAGACTATCTGACTGCACTCATTTTTGCTCGGCATGGATTAGGCTCATTTTAGGGTCAGTAGTTTGTGGTTAATTCTGGGAAATATAGCAGAATGGTCTCCGGTCGTCTCAACACCCCCACAGATGGGGCAATCCCTCCGCCGCCTGACGATACCAGAGTTTCTTCTCCCAGCTCGTATTGGGGTCACGGTTAAAGATGACCAGATGCGACTCCTCGGCGCCACAGCCGTCAGCATAGTCGAGGGTCTGGGTGATACCGTTGGTAATGAGCTCTTCTAACTCGCCCCGTTGCAGTTTTAGCTCGACCACTATTCGCTGCACCGGCCCAAAGAAGCCCTGTGCCTCATCCAGCGGCCACTCGATAGTGAGGTCGGTGCGCTTACGGCCTAAGGCATATTCGCGCTGAATCCGCCCGCCGCCGTTAATAATTCGCTGCAAAAAGGCCTGCATCAGCAGTTGCGGCCCCGCCTCTTTGTAGTCAAAGCGCTCAATCCAGCCCTCGGCGTTCTCACGGAAGAAGTGTTGGAAGGCTTTGAGGAGTTTGACCATATTCAGTCGCCGGTCGGGGTGGAGGTACCACACCTGCTCCTGATTGGCGATGGTGGTCTGGGTGATCCAGGTCAGCTCACGCGGAATCACTTCGCGATAGATGCGATTGCTAATGCGCAGCGAGGGGCGCGACACCACTAAACCCAAATCTTCGCAATATTGGCGGTCATCCAGTGGAACCGGCTGCTCTAACTCATCCACCCCTGCCAGTAAGGGGGCAATCACTCGCCGCACCCGCTCCTCTTGCAGCTTGTGGGCTAACTGGTCGAGGTGGGTGGCGCGAGATTGAATCAGCCGTTCACGGGCGGCCTGATAGTGCGCCAGCGTAATCGGCTGCGTGCGGTCGCGCAGGCATTTCTCCTCCCAAGTCAGTTCATGACCCAGCGCATTCACCAGCCACGGCTGCCCCGCCGTATCAAGCCACAGTTCGGGGTAGATGGCTTCATCAAAGGGCTGATCGGTGGCATCAGTATGCTGCTGATAGAGTTGGCGGCACTCGGCTTCGGTAAAGTTGCCCATCGTCAGCGATTTGGCTTTGATATTAAAGGCGCTGCCGCCGGTGATGATGTCGCCGCTACTCTGGTGGATGCGGTAATCTTTGAGGTCGCGCACGCCGCAGAGCAGCAGCGAGTGGGGAAAGGCGTGCGGGCGCTGAGTATAACCGGTGCGCAGTTGCCGCAGCAGGGAGACCAGCGTATCGCCAATGAGGGCATCGACCTCATCGAGTAGCAGCACAATCGGCTTCGGGTGGTGCAGACTCCACTGCTCCAGTAGATTCAGAATCAGCCCATGGTTCTCCTCGTGATGGGTTTGCGCCTCCAGCCAGTGCAGCAGTGAATCGTCGCGCAGTGTGAGGCGTACCGTTCGGGCAATGGCATGAGCGATGGTGTAATGGCCAATCGCCACCTGGTTTCGTGCCGTCTGCGCCGCTTCGATGTTGACATAGAGCGCGGTATAACGCCCCTCGGCGTTCAACTGTTCGACGATGGCCAGCAGGGTGGTGGTCTTCCCCGTCTGGCGCGGGGCGTGGAGCAGAAAGTAGCGTTGGCTGTCGATGAGATAGCACAACTCCGGCCAATTGATCCGAGCTAACGGCGACAGGGTGTAGTTCATCTCCGCCTTCTGTGGCCCTGCGGTGTTAAAAAACTTCTCCATTCCTCTCATCCTCTCGGTTTTGCGCCTAAAATCGGCGGTTCGGAACCCATTATGCGTTCGCTTAGGAGCCCCCGTTAGGCGATGAGGTCGGGCGGTGGTGCTTTGCCTCAATCAAAACAGCCCTCTCCCCCATCCCCTCTCCCGCAAACGGGCGAGGGGCGATGGAAGCCTCTGCGTCACATCCGTTCAGTTCTCCAAAAAAGCTCAAAAAATATCGCGATCAGGGGCTGCCGCCCCTGAACCCCGGGCTAGCGCCCCCGCAAGCGGGCCCCCCCCATAAAGGTAAAAGCATAAAGGGTAAAGGAAACACTACCTGGGGGGGAGGACAAGCCGAAAGCCGAGGCTGTCGCCACGGGTGTCGGGATTGGACCCGTCACGAGAGGCGGCGCGCACCCTGGCAGGAATGTTGTCCCACGAACCGCCACGGCCAGCGCGGAGGCCGGAATCGGCACGGTTCTTGCATGATATTTCCAGGTTGTTTTGGTATTTGTCATCATAGCCAGAGCAGGTCCACTCCCACACATTACCCAGCATATCGTAAAGGCCAAACGGATTGGGGGCAAAGTGACCGACCGGAGAGGTGCCAAGGTTAAACCCTGTGTCACAGTTGTGGTATGTCTGCCACCTAACGCCATCTTGGCGATTTTGGCACGCCACATTGGCGTAATCACACGCCTCATCGGGGTTATCGCCCCAAAATCGCGCCGTGGTGGTATTGCCCCGACAAGCATACTCCCACTCCGCCTCAGTCGGTAACCGATACGACTTGCCTTCTGCTTGTTGATTTAGCCACTCCAGATAGGCCATCACATCTAAGTAACTTACACAGGTCACCGGATGGTTCTCTTGCTGCCGGTAACCCGGGTTCTGCCAGCAGCGACCTTCCACATACGCCCACGCACCTCCGCCCTCAGAACGGCTAAAACACCCCTTCTTCCCGCCCGCATTCTCCTCAGCACTGCTGCCATAGCCGGTCGATTCTACAAATCGACGAAATTGGCCCACCGTTACCGCTGTCGTGGCTATCCAGAAGGGGGTAATCGCCACCCGATGCGGTCCCTCTTTGCCCTCATTTTCATTCCGACCCGCCTCGTTTAGCGGGCTGCCCATCTTAAAATCGCTATTACCCGGTAACTGGATGAAGGTGCTGCCCGTCAAGGCGTCCACTTGGCGCGGAAAGTGACCGCTCACCTCTTGCGCCTTCTGCTCTGCTGCCAACCTTACACGGGCTTTACGCTCGGGTTCGCTCTCGGTCGCTTTCTCTGCGGCCTCCTTGCGCTGCTGCGCTTTGTCAGGTCTCCACCCCCACCAGAGCCCTAAACCAATAAGAGTGCCCACGCCCCATAGCCAATAGGGTTGAGCCCATGCCCACCCCCGCTGCCACCACGCCTCCGGTTCGGGCAGTATTGCTGTTCCTAAAAACCTAAGCAAAGTTGCTCATGGCGGTTTTTGGTAATTCGCTCTCCGTTGATAACACCCTTGCGGGCGAGCAACTGGAGTCCTGGTTGAGCAGTCCCAACCGGATGGCCGGTCAACACCGGCAACATGGGCAGTTTCAGCCATCGAAACCCAGCTTGCGCCATAAAAATTGCCTCGATGTTCATCCTGAACAGAGAACAACCTTGCGATTCGACTTCGACTCTAACCATGGCACGCAAAACTTTCGCGCTTGTAGATAACCTATCTACGGTGGAAAATTCTAATGACAAATAAATAAAAAATCAAGAACTGTTTTTTGCTCCTTGAGTGCAACGCAGTTAATGTCACTTTAGGAGGGCGATTGTATCAGAATCAGATAGAGAGTCGCTCTTTCTATTAGTAGAGTGGAGGCCAGCATGGTTAAACAACACTATTTCTGCCGCCGGCTCCAGCTCTTGCAGAAGCGAGGCAGTATGGCATGGAAGGGTTACTGCCCTACGCGCCGAGTGTCGGTTAACGAAGTAGCCCAGCGTAATATGGGGTTCAAACGCTAAGGCCGATTGGTTTAAGTAGCGACAGCCGGCGCAGCGGCATTAACACCCCCATAAATGGGGCTGGTTCTCCCGTGCGGGGCAGTACCAGAGCTTCTCCTCCCAGCTCACTTTCGGGTCGCGGTTGAAGATAAGCAGATGCGACTCCTCAGCACCACAGCCGTCGGCATAGTCGAGGGTCTGGGTGATACCTTTGGCAATGAGCTCTTCTAAATCACCCCGTTGCAGTTTTAGCTCGACCACTATCCGCTGCACCGGCCCAAAGAAGCCCTGCGCCTCATCCAGCGACCACTCGATAGTGAGGTCGGTGCGCTTACGGCCTAAGGCATATTCGCGCTGAATCCGCCCGCCGCCGTTAATAATCCGCTGCAAAAAGGCCTGCATTAGCAGTTGCGGCCCCGCCTCTTTGTAGTCAAAGCGCTCAATCCAGCCCTCGGCGTTCTCACGGAAGAAGTGTTGGAAGGCTTTGAGGAGTTTGACCATATTCAGTCGCCGGTCGGGGTGGAGGTACCACACCTGCTCCTGATTGGCGATGGTGGTCTGGGTGATCCATGTCAGCTCACGCGGAATCACTTCGCGATAGATGCGATTGCTAATGCGCAGCGAGGGGCGCGACACCACTAAACCCAAATCTTCGCAATATTGGCGGTCATCCAGTGGAACCGGCTGCTCTAACTCATCCACCCCTGCCAGTAAGGGGGCAATCACTCGCCGCACCCGCTCCTCTTGCAGCTTGTGGGCTAACTGGTCGAGGTGGGTGGCGCGAGATTGAATCAGCCGTTCACGGGCGGCCTGATAGTGCGCCAGCGTAATCGGCTGCGTGCGGTCGCGCAGGCATTTCTCCTCCCAAGTCAGTTCATGACCCAGCGCATTCACCAGCCACGGCTGCCCCGCCGTATCAAGCCACAGTTCGGGGTAGATGGCTTCATCAAAGGGCTGATCGGTGGCATCAGTATGCTGCTGATAGAGTTGGCGGCACTCGGCTTCGGTAAAGTTGCCCATCGTCAGCGATTTGGCTTTGATATTAAAGGCGCTGCCGCCGGTGATGATGTCGCCGCTACTCTGGTGGATGCGGTAATCTTTGAGGTCGCGCACGCCGCAGAGCAGCAGCGAGTGGGGAAAGGCGTGCGGGCGCTGAGTATAACCGGTGCGCAGTTGCCGCAGCAGGGAGACCAGCGTATCGCCAATGAGGGCATCGACCTCATCGAGCAGCAGGACTATCGGCTTGGGATGGTGCAGGCTCCACTCGTTGAGGAGTGACTGTAAACGCTTGTGCGGATTTTTTGCCGCACGATTCTGCTCTAACCACGCCAGCAGCCCTCCATCGCCGTGGCTCATCGCCCACTCTTCGGCAATCGCTTCACACACCACATCAATACCTACCGCAACCTCATTGTGCGCCGTCTGCGCCGCTTCGATGTTGACATAGAGCGCGGTATAACGCCCCTCGGCGTTCAACTGTTCGACGATGGCCAGCAGGGTGGTGGTCTTCCCCGTCTGGCGGGGGGCGTGGAGCAGAAAGTAGCGTTGGCTGTCGATGAGATAGCGCAACTCCGGCCAACTGATCCGGGCTAACGGCGACAGGGTGTAGTTCATCTCCGCCTTCTGTGGCCCTGCGGTGTTAAAAAACTTCTCCATTCCTCTCATCCTCTCGGTTTTGCGCCTAAAATCGGCGGTTCGGAACCTGTACCTACGCCCTTCGCCTACTTGGTGGGCGAGTGGTGATGGAAGCCGCTACGCCATATCCGTGATTCATGCGCGTGTTATGGAGAAGGTATTTATTAAGTTGGCCACAGGCGCTTCGCTCTCGCTACCACGCCTGTGACCGGCCATCGTGACGCTGCTATTCGATCGGCCCATCCTTGCCCGATGCAGGAGGATAACTCATGGACACCCCGAGTCACGCGAACTGAAGCCATAGCCGCAGCTCTACTGTACTAGGGGGCGGACTGGAGCAGAAGCCGAAAACCGATGTTGTTGTTTCGGTTATCGGTGTTGTTCCTGTTGCGATTCGCCGAACGGAGGTTGTTCGGGTTGTTGTTCCAGGAGCCGCCGCAAACCACGCGACGACCGCAGTGATGGTCATCCCCCTCGACAAAACACAATACTCCAGAGCAGGTGGCGGCGCAACCCTTCGGTTTCACCGTGGCGGGCGTGGCCAATCCAGCTCTGCACCGAGGCACGCATATTAGCTAACTCCATGCGCCGCGCCCGCTGGCGATGTTTGCGGGCAAAACGGTGGCCGTTATCGTTTCGGAGCTGAAGTTTTTGTGGCCAGATGCGGTAGCCAAAGAGATCAATCCCTTCGGTCACTTTGGAGAGAATGGGGTTAGGGTGGAGCTGGAGCTGTTCGTGGTGGTGCAGCGAGTCGGCAATCGCATCACGCCACTGCCATAGGGTCGTTTTGCTGTCTCCCAGCGGGAGAGGGTTGGGGTGAGGGGTAAAATTAGCAGGGAGCGTGAACGGTTACCATGTGAGTAGCCCGATGGGGATGGTGGAGATGCAGTCACGCCCAAACTCGCCTATACTGAGACTACCTATTCATTAACAGGAGAGCGATTCATGGCGTGGCAAGACTATGAGTCTTAACCCAAAAGCGCAGACACGGTGCAGCGATAACGACTCAATGAGTTGTCACCCGGTTAGCGATGCTATCTGTTAACGCTGCACTGTCAGCAATAGCACTTAGCTTCCTGTTGCTGTTTAGTGTCATCACTAGCGCCAGCGAACAGGAGTACTACCCCGATCACGAAGAGGCGATACGGCTGCGCCAGGCCGGTACGATTCTGCCACTGCAACAGATTCTGCAGCAGATCCCGCCCCGCTTCGGTGATAATCTGCTGGAGGTCGAGCTGGAGCGTAAACAGGGGCGCTATCTCTATGAGATCGAAATTCTGACACCCCACGGCGAAGTTTACGAACTCTATTTTGATGCCAGCAACGGCCAACTACTACAACAACAGCGGGAGGATTAGATGCGTCTGCTATTAGTAGAGGATGATCAAGCGCTCGCCGCCAGCCTGATAAAACAGCTACAGCAGCGCAGCTATGCAGTAGATCATAGCGATAACGGCATTGATGGCCAGTTTATGGGGGAGGAGATCGACTACGATGCGGTGATTCTCGACTTAGGACTACCACAACGCCCAGGGCTAGAGGTGTTACAGCAGTGGCGCAGTCACGATCGCAACATGCCGGTACTGATCCTAACCGCCCGTGATAGCTGGCAGGAGCGGGTTGAGGGGCTACGCCAGGGTGCCGACGACTATCTCGGCAAACCGTTCCACCCAGAAGAGCTGCTCGCCCGACTCGAAGCGCTCTGCCGCCGCTTCTACGGTCAAACAACACAACAGATCCAAATCGATGATTTAACCCTCGATCTACAGCAACAGCAGCTAATTCGCCATGGTGAAAAACCGATCACACTGACAGCAATTGAGTTTCGTCTGCTGCGATTTTTAATCCTCAACCCCGATAAAATTTTGGCTAAATCGACCATTAACAGCCACCTCTATGATGAGACACAGGAGCACGACAGCAATGTGATTGAGGTCTATATCCGCCGACTAAGACAGAAGCTAGGCAGAGAGCGAATTTCTACCCTGCGCGGACAGGGGTACCGCTTTAATAGCCAAACCGACTCTTAAGCCGTTGCGCCAATACCCCTACCGCTCACTAAAACGACGACTGCAAGCGGGCCTATTTGGTTCACTACTGCTAGTACTGCTACTGCTCTATCTAGGTTTAAATCAGCTACTACTGCACCTCTATCAGCAGGAGATTATCACCCGTCTGCACCACGATACCGAGATGATTCTGCAAGCGGTTGATCCGGTTAACGCCACCGTAACCCCTAACCGAATCGCGCCGATCTATCAGCGGCCGCTATCGGGTCACTACTACCAAATTGATATCGCCGAGCACCCTCCCCTACGCTCCCGCTCACTGTGGGATGAGCAGCTACCACAAGTTGATCTAGCGACAGGCAGCGAGCAGCAGAGCTCACCCCATCTAGCGACACAGCAGCTATTAGCGCTCAGTCAGGGATTTACTAAACAGGGCATCGCTTTAACCATTACCGTAGCCGAGGATATCTACCGCAGCCGCGAACTACGCCAGCAGCTACTGTGGCTTCTCGCAGCCGCCGCTTTAGTGTCACTGCTGCTGCTAACTGCGGTACAGCTATGGGTAGTGCAGGGAGCGCTAGCAACGCTAAAGCAGATCAAGCAGCAGTTACAGGCACTGCAACAGGGGAAGCAGCAGCAGCTCCGGCTTGAACAGATACCGGCTGAAATCGCACCATTAGCGCAGGAGCTCAATCAGCTACTGCAACAGCAGGCAGAGCGTCTGCAGCGCTCGCGCCATGCCGTCGGTAATCTAGCTCATGCGCTAAAAACGCCGCTTAACCGCCTGCTACTATTCGGACACGAACCGCTATGGCAGCACTATCCTGAGCAACGACAGCACTATCATCAGGCACTACAGCAGATCCACCACCATATTGATCGTGAGCTGAAACGGGCCCGACTGGCCGGCCGCGCTCTGCCAGGGCACTACTTTAAACCGGCACAAGAGCTGCCACTGCTACGCCAGCTACTGCTGCAGATCTACGCCGACCGACAACTCACGCTGGAGCTCAACTTCCCCCCCGAGCCAGAGCTGGCGCTAGATCGTGACGACATGGTCGAGCTACTGGGTAATCTGCTCGATAACGGCTGCAAATGGGCTCGTTCGCGCATCGTCTGTACACTGTCTCAACAGGGTGATAAGGCTATTATTTTCCGGATTGCTGATGATGGCTCTGGCTGTACGACTGAAATGCTAACACAGATCGCACAACGCGGTCTGCGACTCGATGAACAGCAGCAGGGCTCAGGACTGGGGTTAGCCATTGTTAGCGATATTGTCAAACTCTATCACGGTGAATTAACCTTTACCCAAGCAGCAGAGGGGGGGTTGGAGGTTACAGTAAAACTGCCGTTAGACTAGCTGCGCCTAACGACAAGCTCACCTTCCGCAACTTTTGACCGATTTGTGGTTACATAGGGGCTCCTCCCCCTGTCGGTGCTCTCTGATTTTCAGGGAGGCGCGGGAGGCGGATTGCACTCGTCGTGATGAAGAAGTGATGGCTTTGGCGCACTGGGAGCGAAGAGTTATTGTCACTTTATGATCGGAATGATGGTGAACGGGTATTTCGGGCCTTGTTCACCGTTTCGTCAGGCTTGCGATGTCTATTCTTCCCCCCTCCAACCTCCCCGCGCTGGGGGAAGGGTTGGGGTGGGGGCAAAAAATGGCGAAACGATGAACAAGGCCTGCCGACTCGACCCGTGCGCTCGATATGGCACCGCTCTACGACCGATTTTTACCCTATCTACCCGCTACGGGGCATATTCTCGATGTCGGGTGTGGCTCCGGGCGCGATAGCCGTGCCTTTATGCAGCGGGGCTACAGCATGACCGCCACCGAGCCAGTCGAAACCCTAGCCACCATAGCCGAAGCGTGGCTAGGAGGCAACCGGTACACCGCCAAACGGTGCAAAATCTGACCGATTGCGCCCTGTACGATGGCATTTGGCCGTGTGCCTCGCTGCTTGCTGCACCTGCTGCCACAGACGCTGCCGGACGCATTTTTGCGGCTAGGCAGGGCGCTAAAGCCTGACGGGATGCTTTATGCCTCGTTTAAGCTCGGTAGCGGGGTGAGGCAAGCCCATGGCCGCACCTTTACCGATCTAGATAGCGCCATCCTGACACTCAGGGTCGCGATTCAGGTTGAAACACCTCTTCCAGTGTTTGGGCATCAACAAAATTATCCCCCCACTGCTCCAGCTCTTCGATTGTGGCGCTTGCCAGCTTCTGCCGTAGTTCGTTATTGAGCGCATTAAAACCAAAACGGCGGATGATTTGCCGCTCTAATATTTTGCTTTCACCCTGTTGCACTCCCTCCTGCTTCCACTCTTGGGTCAACTGGGTCATTCGTTCCGCCAACATCGATTGTACCTCGCTTAACTCATTGATTTCTGGTAGTTTATCCGCCGGTGCTAGGCGTTTAAGTACCATACGGTTGATCCAGATAGTAAAAGCGCGACGCAGTTCACGATTGTGCTCCCCTTTAAGCTGTTTGGTCAGCCGGGCGACCACGGTCTCTATCTGCTTTAGATCCGGATTATTCTCCAGCTCCAGAATATCACTAAAGTGGTTATTGGCGATATCGTATGAGGTACGCCCCTCGTCGAGCAGGTGGTAGCGCTGGCTTGGCATATAGATCTGTAATCCACCGGGAACGGCTTCAATTAACTGATTCACATTGCGTGCCGCACTCCAGGGTGTGTCACCATTATAGATCACGATGGGAAAAACCGGCGGCAACTTTTTGCCCGGTTTAATCAGCTTCTGTTTAATTAACGATTGGTAGAGCAGCCCTGTATAGACCATCACCCGCAGCGCCATCCAGCGGTCGATAATGTCATCTTCCCGATCGCGTAGATCATCACTCACATGTTCGCCGCTACAGCGTTCGAGTGTGGTGTAGTCGAGCTGCTCTACCCACGGCTCGTTAATGTAGCCTCGTAGCAGATCTTCGACCATCTGCCGATGGCTAAACAGATTTTTGTAGGCGTTGTCGTGTTGCATGGGTGCCCGGTTTAATCACGGTTCAGGTTGAAATACCTCTTCCAGTGTTTGGGCATCTAAAATATTATCCCCCCACTGCTCCAGCTCTTCGATTGTGGCGCTTGCCAGCTTCTGCCGTAGTTCGTTATTGAGCGCATTAAAACCAAAACGGCGGATAATTTGCCGCTCTAATAATTTGCGCTCACCTTTTTTTACGCCTCGTTGTTCCCCTTCCTGCTGCCACTCTTGGGTCAACTGGGTCATTCGTTCTGCTAACATCGATTGTACCTCGCTTAACTCATTGATTTCTGGTAGTTTATCCGCCGGTGCCAGGCGTTTAAGTACCATACGGTTGATCCAGATAGTAAAAGCGCGACGCAGTTCACGATTGTGCTCCCCCTTAAGCTGTTTGGTCAGCCGGGCGACCACGGCCTCTATCTGCTTATTTGCACACCTGCTTCACCGGGTTGATCTACCTCGGTGCCCCGCACAAAAACAAGTAAAGCCGGACTCTAAGCCTGTGCTAGCGATGGCGGCACACACGAAACGATGAACAAGGCCAAAGTGGTGATGTATCTTGCCATGGGTACCGTGGTCAGACCGATATTTACCTTACTCATTTTCCCGTTCGACCTTAAGCTGCGGCACAAATTCATTTGGATTAACTGCCGCTAATTGGGTTTTAACCCGCTCTCTTAAAGAGCAGGCGGGCTGATAGACATAGCTATCGTAGTCGGCATGATCCGGATTAAGCATTAGCAGTTTAGAGAGGGCAACACAGAGCCGCTCTACCGCCTTTTTATCCCGAATATCGCCACTCATATCGGGTATTTCGCCATAGGGGAACTCATAACTACTCACGGTTCGTAGCTGATGCAGATACTCCCCGAACAGATCGGCCTTTAAGCCGACTCCCTGCGCTATATGACGGGTGGTAAAGCGGGGGATCTCCCAGCCGGGGATAATGGCGTGAAACCGATCTAACAGCGCATCATCATGAAACATCTCCGGCAGATGGCGAATATAGTCGCGTCTTGCCGGCTTGCCACCGACCAGATCGATATTGGCCAGTACCATTAAACCGCACTCACTGGTGATCGTATCGCTGCCGATAGAGTAGTGTCCCGACTCCAGAAAGAACTTAAATTTAGCATGAATATCGTCACTGCCCTTAAAGTTAATCGACTGCCCCTCATCGAGAACTAACAGATCGTGCCGCGCTAACAGCCCTAACTCGCGGGTACGCAGGTTTTTAAATAGCTGCGCCTGACTTAATGACCCACCACTATTGACCCAAACATAACGACTTAAGTTAGAGAAGATAAACGACTTACCGGTCCCCTTTGGCGCTAACTCCATCATATTGATATTTTTATGCACCAGCGGCAGCAGACGCATAATCAGGTTATAGCGCTCTTCAGGGTGGTAACTGTCGGGCTCATACCCCATGGTTCGAATCAGCAGATAGATCCACTCTTCGGTGGTAAACTGCTCGCGGGCATGGATCATCTCCTCTAACCGCACCCTGCCCGACTGCATCGGCTGAAACTCAATCAGCTCAATTAACCTTTTACGGTTTCTTTGACTACTGTTTTCATCGTTTTTAACCGTAATTTTACCCGCACCCCATAACCCACCGGAGAGCAGTTTATCGTGATTATCCAGTACCTCCCCCGCGACCCTAGCATCGGCAATATCGAGTGACGGAATCTTAACTAGTGAGTAGCCATTGGCAATATCGATACGCGCCTCATACTTATCGAGCAGTACAATCTGCTCCCCATCATGCAGCCGCTTTTTAATTAGCTCTTTTTCCGATTTCGCCGGCAGATGGCGACTCATAAAGTTAGTAATATCGCTATAGATCTGCTGCTCTGCCACACCGGGCTGCGCAAAGCGCGAGATCAGCCACTCCTCGACAAAACTGGGAATGGTACGCGCTTCGCGAATTTTAAGTGCCCGCACCGTATCTTTATTTATCACCATTTCACCAAATATATGGAGAATCTTTTGATCCAATGCACTATTCATAACTGTTTTTAAAACATACCTTCGAATAACTGATTTGACTCATCTCGTTCTACCATGGAGGCAAAAAACTCGACCTCTACCGACTCCTCCAGCACCATCACCTCATGGTTAGGGCGCTCTGTCTCTAGCGTCAGCGGTAACGAAATAACCCCCCGCTGCGCCTGATTTGCTACCACTAACAGATCCAGATTCAGCGCCTCATCTATCTGGTTAAAGCGATAGGGACCTGCCTGAACCTGACCGCTAAACGGCGGATGAGCCCTAATCTTAACCCGTTCAACCGTTTCGTGTAGCTGAATGACTAGCTGGACAAGCCACTGCTGCTCGGCGACAGATCGCGCCCGATATCGCTTTGGCTGTAGCTGTAGCGGTGGTAACGGCTGCGGTGCGACCCACTCAGCCGAGAGTTCAAACAGCGGAATTAACAGCTCCTCCGGCGAGAGCCCACCATGAACTAACGGCCCTTTTCCGGCAAAACGAACCCGTTTCAGCGGCAACAGATAGTGTTTTTTGCCTAGCTGTAGCTGTTTAAAGCCCTCCTCTAGCAGCAGCAGCGGCTTAGTCAGAGTAGCCGTTCGCTCACGCAGCGCCCCCATCTGCTCCTTCACCTTACCAGAGAGAGGCTCTAACTGCGAGATAGCCGTATGACCATGATCGGCACTCAATAAAATAACCGGCTGTTTACCGGCGCGATCACTTATCTCACACCAGCGGTTAACATCGTGGAGCAGATTAGCCAGTACCGGCTCAAGCTCCGACAGAAAGTGGCTGTAGCGCACCGCATCGTGCAACCGCTCATCGATACGGTTCTCCAGACAGATAACTAAGCGACAGGCGAGGGGAAAGGTGATCTGCTGCGCCGCCTGCCAATTTTTGATAACCACAATCTCGTCACAACTATCGAGAGTAGCGCCATAGATCCGCCACAGCCACTGCTCCATCTCCGACTCTAATCGATCTGCCTCTTCGCCACTGAGTAGTGCATTTTTACCTACTTCGGTGAGTGTCGGATAGGGGGCGATTAAGAGCTGCTGCTGTAGCGTCAGCTCCTCACGCTGAATATGGCGCTTAAACTGCTGCTCTACCTGTTCGCTCTGTAACGCACTTAAGGCATCGACCATTAACACTATGACACGGTTATCGCGGTTTTGCAGATGGTGTTTTATCCGCTCTGATAGGCGTTGCCAATGAAGCTGCGAGCGACTAATGCGTGGTTGCTGGTTTAAGACCCAGCGGGCAAAGCTCTCCCCCACGGCAGCATCGGGCTCAATATCGTAAGCGAGCCGCTTTGCAGCATAGCTAAGATACCCAGCAGCCCAGTCGGTTGCTATTCGAGTGTCGGCCTGCGGCGGTAGTGGCGGGTAGTCGGCCAGACTGAGCTCGATCTCCTCTGCTAGGGCCATCGTTTCTGCGCTCTGTAGCTGCTGTAGCGCGGCGGCTAACGCCCGGGTGGCAAAACGGGCAATCGTGAGCGGCTCCAGCAGTGAACGCAGCAGCTTTAGCAGCTCAGGCCAGTCAAAACAGACCAGTTCGGCCAGAACCTCTGCCGCTAACTGCTGCTGCTCAATCTGATTAAGGGTCTGCTGCATCACCGCTAACCACGGTTTAACTAAATCGCCCGCCTCCGCCTGTGAGAGTGGTAGTGCGGGTAGCTGCTGTAGCAGAGTTAAATCTTCACGGCTTCCGGGGAGTGGATAGCTCATACCGTGGTGCAGTAAAAAGCTACGCAGCTTCTCCAGATAGCTCTGCTGGCTTAAGTAGTTAAGCTGCGCGATCACGCTCTTTGCTCGTACCAGATGCTGTAGCAGTGTGGTTGCAGCCGCTTCGTCGAGCCAGCGCTGCAGCTGTTTTATAAGACATTGTCGTAGCGGCGGCAGCTGCCATATTAGCAGCCGCTGTGGCTCTGTCAGCGCCAGAGCGGTTATCCACTCTGACCACGACAGTGAGTCATCTGACAGCTGCGGTACCAGCAGTGAGAGTAGTGCTTTGGCAGCGCTCGCCTCATCGTTTAGTTCTGGCAGCGGCTGCGGTTCTAACTGAAACAATCCCAATTCGACCAGCTGCGACTCACTCATCCAGCACGGCGCCGGCTGGCCAAAGCGTAACTTAAACTCGCTGTAGGGGCGCACTTCACGCCACTCGACCCCATCAAAGCCGATAAAGTCGGCAAAGCGCTGCCGATAGGCCGGTTTCACCGGAATAGTTAACTCCTCTGCCACATCGGGCTGCAGCAGATAGTGGCGAATTTTAGACCTAGCACCACTAATCTGGTCCACACTCAGCGCTGAGGCCGCATTCGCACTGATCCCCCAAGAATCAGCCTCTAAAATGACCCGTTTCACGATGGCTCCTGCTGCTCTAACTGCTCTAACTGCTGCAATAGCTGACGCAATAGCTTAATGAGTGGCTGTCGCTCCCCCTGATAGCTGTAAACTAGCTGTTGAATCTGCTGTACCGCCTCCGACTCTGCGACTTTGAGCGGTAGCTGAGGCGTCGGCTGAGTGGGAGTGAGTTGTCGTGGCATACACCACTGTTCATACCAAAATTCAATTTTATGCACCAATTTATATAGATCAGCACGACTACACTGCGAAAAGGGTTTCTCACTCACCTTCTCTAGTAGCTGAATCAGCACATCTTGCTGACTGCTGTTTTTTAACCAAGCAATAAGTAGCTGCTGAGGTGAAGTTTGTTCAAATGAGATAAGCCACTTGTAAAATTTATCTCTATTCTCAAGCCGACGCAGCGCATCCTCTATACTCACTCTCGCCATCTCCAGCATCTGCTCTGGTTGCGTCATTAACGGACTTAACTTAGAGCTCAGTTGGCCAATTTGAATATCGCTGAACAGAAACTCCTCCCCTAAAGCGATCTGTATCAGTTGCTGCCGTTTGTCATTACGCTCCTCATCCTCAGCATCTAAATAGTCGGCAAACGCCTTTGCTAGTCTATACCCATTTGTTCTGAGCCGTGTTATGAGTGCAGCACGATCAACCTCCTCTAGGCGACCCTCTATCATCTGATCCACCTCCTGATACTTTAGCTCTTTCGCCTCTTGGTACTCCGCTAACACGGCAGCAACTGCCCGCTGAGTCTGACGACACTCCTCTGCCGTCTCACAAGCCGCAAACTCAGCCGTTTCAGGAAACCGACGGCTCAACTCATCAGTAAACTGGTGGGCGCTCACCCCTTTTTGGCGACAGAGCCGCAGTAACGCCCGCGCCCGTTCGGTTAAATAGCTCGACTGACGAATCGCCTCCGGCTGCTGCCGTAGCTGCTCTTTTAAACGGTTAACCGTCCGTTTCAGCGCACTGATATCGCCCGATTTAGCCGGCTCCCCCAGCACAAGTGCCACCACTGCCAACATCTTCTGCTGCTCGGCGCTAAACTCATCGAGCCTGATTTTGTACTTTGAATCCCGCCCAAACGCTTTAGCAAGCCTGACCTCATCCGACTCGTTAACTTTGCCACCGATCCAGACAAGGCGACTAATATCATCGCGTAGCGCCACTGCCGCCAAAATACCGTGTACCACCGGCGGAATACCGTAGGGCTCGGCCACTAATGTATCCCTCAGTTTACTTAGAGGATAGGGATCGGTACGCGAGCAAGTCACCTCTTTTTTAATCAGCTCTAATATCGCTTTAACCGGCCCGTTACACTCGCTATCTTTTAACAGATCCCACCCTCCGGAGCGTTGACAAAACAGACCATTAGCCCCGAGTACGCCATCAATTAGCGCTGCCGGCTCGTTGGTCTCAGTTTCGCCTAACAGATCATTTTGGTAGATTGGATTGTCATCAAAGTCGAGAATACGACGAATAATATTGGGAATAGTCTGTTTTGAACCCTCAATATAGCTCTCATCCCGTACCGCATTAAGGTTCATTGCTCTGATCTGAATCTCATTCGGATAGCGCTGTTTGGTCTGCTCGTTTAAGTAGCGCCGAAACGCCTGCCAGCTCTGTAGCGGTAGCGGTTCGGGCTCTCCTGCCTGCCAAATTTGACACGCATCGCTGTGTAACGCCTCACGGCCAAAGCTTCGCCCTAACTGCTCAATCATTTGGCGGCGGTTACTATCCCACCTCGCCTGTAGTTGTGAGCGCACCCCATCATTCAGGCCGCTCTCCTCTAATAGCTGTTGCAGTGCCAGATAGCGCTGTGCCGCAGCACTGAGCTGTGCAATATCGATCCCCTCTTTCGGTAACCAGAAGTAGATCGGCGCCGTCGCCGCCGCTTTAATCACCTCTTGTGCCGCGATGCTCTGCTCTGACGACTCACTAAAGAGCCAAAACAGCCGGGCGCTCTCTCCGGTCGCCGGTTTCATGCCCGCTAATCTCTCCGGCAGCGGCAGTTCATGCCCGCTCACCCGGTAAGAGCGGATAATGCCGCACTCTGAGGGTTCTAAATCGTGCTGTCCGAACAGCGGCAGCAGATCGCTCTGTAGGGATTCATACCGTTTAAGCAGTGTAAACAGCGACAGCTCCTTAAACAGCTCTAACTTCTCTTCCAGCAGTGCGTCGATATCGACCCCGGCACCATCAATAAATGCCCAGCTACCGCTGACATCGTTTTTCCATAAAAAGCCGCCACTCTTAAGCCAAGCTAACCGGGTAAAGAGCTGTGGCACTTGTGCCTCATTGGCGGTTTGATCATAGAGCGCGGCCGCCATCACGGTTGCGGTTGCCTGAAACTGCTCTCCGAGTAGTCGTGCCCCTAAGACCAGCGTTACCACATCGAGCGCCTCCTGCCCCGCTTCGGTCGCCTTTAGCTCACTCGCTAAACGATCGTACAGCGCCATATCACGCCTATAGTCATCATGTTTGCGGAACAGTTCAAGATAGAACTCAATCAGCTGCGGCAGACGAATCAGCTCCGCTCCGAACAGCGTGCCATCGGCATCGAGCGGCCGCTGTAGTAGCTGCGGTTTAATTTCACGGTAAAAGGTAAAAGCGGTACGGTTCGCCTGTGAGAATTGGGCAGAGAGGGTAAACAGCGCCGCAGCGGTGAGCGGATGGAGCGGGTAGGACTCTAAAATAATATGTTCCATATCGCCAGCGACACTCTGAAACAGCGGTAGCCCGCTACAGAGACTGCTTAACTGCTGCAACCGCTGCTGCGACTGTGGCTGCTGTTGTAGTGCTAATCCCGTGTCACGCCAGTGGCGCTGTGATCCGAGCAGATGGTACCCCTCCGATTCTGAAGCCTTTAAACTAATCGGCAGACGGTGGCCAAAGCGCCCCTCAATGGTGCTGAGGCGATCTTTAACGCTCTGATCGGCTCCGTTACGGGCGGCATACTCTGCAATTGAGACATGGGTCATCGGAATAAACAGCGTGTGCCCCTGTTTCGGGGCGCAGCACTGCTCAATAAAGTCTTGTAGTGCGATCACTTCGTTAATCGCATTGCGCTCGGGCGAGTTGAGCATATCCTCTAAGGCGTGGCCAAACTCATCCCAAATCACGGCAATACCGCCATAGCCCTGTTCGGCTAACGCTTTGCCGGCCTCAAGAAAGGCGGGAATGGTGCTTTTACCACCGCTCCGTTCTGGGGAAAATACGGTACCCAGTGTGACTTTTTTATGCCATTTCAGAAAGGTCTCCAGCGCTGCTGGATCGTGCTGCTTGAGCTTTTGTGCCATTTCGGTAGTGGTCAACAGGTTACCGGCTAAATTCCACTGTGCTAAATCGGCATTTTGATAGTCGGGTTGATGTTGTAGTATCTCTTCGAGGCGATGCGAGGCGGCATCAAATTCGGTGTCGCCTAAAATCGTGCTGACATCAAGCTGAGAATGCTCGTTTAGTGTATGGTAGAGCGCTTCTAGCAGTCGGTGTAGCAGAGGCTGACCATTCGATTTATAGAGTGATACTAACAGGTAGGGTCTGGCATCGGCATCGTTGTGACTGTCGAGAAAGGTCTGTCGTAGCTTTTGTGCCGTCTCTCCATGGCTACTGCTCTCTAAGCGGCGCAGAAAATCACTAAATTCGCTACCATAGACGCCGTCACGCAGCATCAGGCCAATCACGACTCCAAGGTGGCTCTTACCGCTACCATAGGCGCCATAGAGGTTAATCGCCCGCATATCGGCAGTTGCAGCCGGGGTGACTGCCTCACACAATTTGTCAAATACTGCGATTGACGATTTTATCGGTACATAACCATTAATATACCTGTTATCTTTACGGTTAAGTCCCTGTTGCAATACAATCGCAACCCCTAATGAGGTGTTTTGTTCAATATCTATGACATCGCCAACAGTTTTAATGTCCGGTTGCATTGTACGCCCCCTGTTTGTCTATAAATTCATATCGGTTATGTATCGGTTTTAGTTTCGTTTTGCGCTATAACTGGTCAAATTCGAAACGGGAGAGCCATAGCCGGACGCCGTCATTAAAGTTATGTTCCATTATAAAATAGCGTGGCATATTCATGTTTTCGATACTCTGTTTGGTGATAATAATCACCGGGTAGCTGTTATAACTTTCAGCCAAACCGCTCCATAGTTGATTAATGCGCGGAGGTGTCCAGTGGTAGAACCACTGTTCGGGTTCACTAATAATCAGTCCGGTGCGTGAGTCTGACTCTAATGCGAGTCTGCAGTAGTGATCCGGTGAGATATCTTCTGCCGGTGCCGGTTCAGTTTCCGGATTGTTCCAGTGTTCAAAATTATCGAAGTGAGCTGTCATTTCGTTAGAGAGGGAGACAACTCGTTGCATTGTAGGGGCGGTTAGGATAGCGGATTGGTATCGCATACCCTGAATTCGACTATTCAGTTCTGTCAAATCCATAGCACATCAACATCCTTCAGCAGATTATACAACGCATCTTCCGCAGATATATTTATTGAAGAAAAATCAACTGTTTGCAAATTAGCTACCTCATTAAATCTAATGCCAGAACCCAGATCATTATGCCCTATTTTTCTTAACTTTTTTCTGAATTCATCTGAAGACATACACAAACAAGAGTTTAACCCTATATTTATTAATTCGGAAAAGTCCAAACTGCTTCTTGTGGGAAAAAATCTGCTCTTAAATAGCTGAATAGCATAAATAAAAACACTATCAGAACAATTAACATCACCTATACGATAATTTTGAGTTCCAGATATCTGTGATTTTTCTAAAATCCCCATCTCAGCTAATGGTTTATCACCCTCAAACATTTTCAATACACCACCAGATACAGATTCTAGCGTACTCTGCTTATAATTTTTCTTTTTATAAACAGAATCATCATAAAATAAAGCGTTAATAATATTTTTTCTATCCAACCAAGAACCATAATTATTCACTAAAACTTTAATTACATCAAAATATGGTAAGCTATTACTTGACAAACATAAATGAATGTGTATAGCCCACCATGTTGATGCATTTTCCATTTCAGGATCAATATTTCTTATACATCTACCCAAATAACTTAATTCAAATTTATTTGCATTACTCTTTTTCTTCTGTATAATTTCAGCAGCCAAAAGCCAGCTTTTTATAGTTTTAAGCCGATTAGTACCAGCAATAAATTCAATTCGAGATTTTCTCAAATTATCCTTAACAAACGCATCCGGAAAGCCATCTATAATATCTAGCCCTTTACGCATCCACCATTTTGAAGTGGGCTCACCTTCATTTGACATTAATACTGCATCGTCGCTCA
This sequence comes from Ectothiorhodospiraceae bacterium BW-2, assembly GCA_008375315.1. NCBI lineage: Bacteria > Pseudomonadati > Pseudomonadota > Gammaproteobacteria > Chromatiales > Ectothiorhodospiraceae > Ectothiorhodospiraceae bacterium BW-2. Next base: position 910,946 of record CP032507.1, read on the forward strand.
CGTCAATCACCTTTGTATCATCAAATATGAAATTATCATTATCAAAGAAAAGAGAATAGAAAGAATCATATACACTCTTATTAGCAGGTAAAATGTAATTTTTCAAAAACCATAAAGACAAACGGTATGTTTTTTTCCTATCGGCAATTAGCGCAGAATATACATCCAGACTAAATCCAGCTTTAACCCCTTTTAAAAGAATCTTTCTGCTTACATCACCAGAGCTGTTTTTAAGCAAAGTAAAATCTGAAATAATATCCCAAAAGCCATCTGATTCAAGACGCACAAAAGGATAACTTAATATCAAACCATTATTTCCTAATAAATCACTCAAAAATTGCTCATAAACAACATACTCATTTAATCTTTCTTTGCCTTTCATAACAAAATACAGCGCCATCAAAATAAGCACAGGCTTATTTATCGATTTCAGTCCTTTACCCTGATAAACCTTAGTCTGCTTTATTATTTCAAAAACATTATTATTAATATCGGCCTTGTTCATCGTTCCGTCAGGCTTGCGGTTTCTATGATGCCCCTCCAACCAAGTGTGATTCAAACCGTGCTTTTTAAACGACCATCTCTTCCGGTAATCCACGGCGTGTAGGGGCGGGTTTCAAACCCGCCCCTACGAAACCCGGGTCTTGTTCATCGTCTCGTCACCCTCATGAGGCATGATTCCCTCGCCTTCCCTCTCCGCCTCTCCCAGTGGGAAGGGGGTGGAGGGGAGCTGACGAAGAGATGAACAAGGCCTTAATATCCATAAAGCCTAAAGCGTACAAATCAAACAACCTTCGTTATCATCATCAAGATTATTAATTAACTTTTTCTTTTTAACCAACAACTCCTTCTCTCTGTTTTTTTTCGCTTTTGCTTCAATTTCATCTCGCCGCTTAATCAAATCCTCTAAATATTCTCCCTGCGACCAAGTGTAACTTCTTCCTTTATCTTTATGAAACTGCTCATACTCCATTGCTTTTTCAAATAATTTGGGATGATTATCATAAAGCCCCACCCACTCCTCTTTTCTTTGAAAAAAGCAAAAATAGCATCCTGATCGGCTTCTCCAGTCATAATATTTCGGCAGACCTATACCCGATTTTTTAAGAATATCGACAATATCCTCTTTTTTTAGCCCATCCTCTATAAATGGATATCTGGCTGATATATTCGATTTAGTTGAAATATAGCCCTTTCTGTGTGGTTCATCGGCTCTTATGCCAACATAAGTTATTGCGGTATCATCACCCACATACTCTTCAAACGGCTCTATTTTTAGTTTCTGGGTACACCAGCGACTTTTATTAGTAGGCAAAAAGTTTTCGTTTAAATCAAAGTAGTAGTTAAAGTCTCTTTCAGCATTAATTTTGACTATCGGCTTCCCCAAAAAATCCTCTAACATATCAATAAACTCAAGCGTCTCAGGTAACTCCGCCCCGGTGTCGGCAAAAAAGTACTCCATCTCCGGCACCCGATCCCGCATATAGATCGCTAACGCCGAACTATCTTTCCCTCCGGAAAGGCCTAACAGATGCCGAACTTTATCGCTCATGACCACTCTCCCACACTTGATTAATAAACCCTTTCCGCTGTAGATAGTTAGATATCATTTTCAAATAACTTAATATAGTTTTAGACTCATGCAGCACCATATTGAGTCTTTCAACCTGCCGTGTCACCTGATCAGGATAGTGATGAGAAAATTTATTCCTTAACTGAACCGCAATACTAAAGTCATCAGCAGAATGAATAACCCCTAACTTCTCCATTAATAGCGCTTTATCCCGATTTGACTTTTGACTTACATCCTCCTGCTCAACAATAGCAATTAAACGAAAAAGATGATCCTGAACCATAGCTGTCAACTGCGAATAGCGCAAAATTAGTGCATCAAACGCCTCCTCCTGCTCCGTTGTTAAATCGAGTAATGTAGTCTCATTAAGCGGAAATAGCGGATAACATTTATCTAGTGACTCTTTTAATTTTGTTCCCCTTTTAACACAAGCACTATAATATTCGATTAACAATGGTTCTGCTTGACTCATATTAATCTCACTCCCGTCTCTAACGCTATCTTCTGTATAGTAGTCATCGGCTCATCAGGATTTTTCACCAACAGATCTACCTTCTCACCACAACTATTATTCAGCCGCGACTCCAACCGAATCATATCGGGATAAGAGAGCCGCTGCTTCGGCTCTAAATAGAGATCAATATCACCGCCGCGCTTATTATCATCAACCCGCGAGCCAAAGAGCCATAGAGACTCTACATCTACTGCATCTGACAGTACCTGTTTTATAGTGACTAGCAGCGGTTCAGGCAGGCGCATTATCTTTCCCTTTTTTATAGGTTTGATTACCCCTCACCCGTCACCCCCTGCAATAGCGACGCCATCAGCGCCAGCCGTGACGACTCATCGAGATCGGCTAATACCCCCTCTACCTGCTGCTGCTTCTGCTGTAACGCCTGCTGCTGTGACGGCGTGAGTGTCACCACCCGGCTGCGCTCGCCATGGCGGCTATCGACCCACTTTAGCAGCACCACCTCATCCTCTGCCTGAGGGTTCTCATCAATCGCCAAGCTCAGTTGATGCAGATTTTTCAACTTTTCGGCCACCGCTTTCAGCGCCACCTCCGCCTCCAGCAGTCGGGCATCATTCCACTTTGCCGGCGGCGCTCTGCCGAGCAGCGTGGCAATCGACTCCAGCCACTTTTGATCCTCATGGCCGCGATCAGTTAAACGGCGAATAAAGGCACCTAACCCCTGTTTATCGGGAGTTAACCGCTCTAACCCCTGATAGCGCTGCTGTAGCTGCTGGCGCAGCGTGACGGTCGGGAGCGGCTCCGGCCCCTCATGCTCCGGCAGCAGTAGTGTCAGCAGATGGCTCTGCCAGCGCCGCAGTAGCAGATCGTAAGCCCCTTTTAGCTCCCGCAGTGCCTGAATCAGCCGCTCTATAAACTGCTCCTCAACCGCTCTGTCGTTTAGCGAGGAGAACCCGCACGCCTGCGGTAGCGCTTCAAATAGTAGCTTGCCGGGGCTCTGCGCCTGCTCAAAAGCGTCACGCACCGCTTCCGCTTGTGGCGAGAGGGAGCGGGTTTGACGACTATACTCCGGTAGCCCGTTAATAAAGCTCACCAGCGGTTTCACGATATCGATCAGCCGCGCATCCTCTCTCACCCGTCCGACCACCGAATCAAGGTAGCGGTTAAACAGATCAGCCCGCAGCCCTTCGAGCTGAAACCGCTCTAAGGCAAAAAATTTAGGCCGGCGGCAGAGCATCTCCATCTGCGCTAAGCTGAGCCGCTCACTAAAGCGACCCTCATAGTAGAGCGCCACATCGCGGTTATTAATCAGCAGGTAGAGCAGAATAATTAGCGGCAGCACCCCCTCTTTAATCCCGAAGGGGGGCTGTTTCAGTTCGGTATAGAGTGCTTCGAGCTCTACCCCACTGCCCTCGTTACGCGCTAGTTTGGCATCAATCGCGGCAAATACGGGTAGAAAACCGCACTTATCATCCTGTTTAGTCGGCAGCGCAAACTGATAGCGGCCATCAAGGCACTGATGCAGACCACTCTCTAACAGCAGTGAGCGGTAGAGACTCTTCTCCGCTGGGTATTTTTGAATCCCTAAATCGGGCTGATCGGCCGCCTCCAGCATCGCTTTGATTAGCTTTTTTCGCCCAGTATTGGCACTGGTAGAGAGCTTATCCCGATTAATAAGCTCATTATCGATTTTAGGGCTCTGTGGGTAACATGCTGCCATCCATTGACTTAGGTAGTGCTGCAACTGGCGCCGATCGGTGATATCGAGCTGCGCCCGCCCTCGGTAGAACCACTGCTGCACTTTACGATTATGTGTGCTCTGTAAAAGCTCATTTAGCTGCTGCCTGAGTCGCATCGCACTGTTTTGCAGCCAACTCTGATACTCTTTTTGCGCCACCGCATCACTACTCAGTTCGGCATGGCGCTGCGGTAGCTGCAGCAGGGCGTATCTCTCTTTCGCCGCTTCCAGCAGTCGCTCCGCTAACTCACAGACAACTAAAATATCGTGCCTACTCTTAGGGGTAGGTGGGGGCTCATCGTTAACCCGTCGCAGATAGTACCAAAGGGTCGGCACCTCTGCCGGCTGCTGCAAGGCGGTAACCGTCGTGCTATCAATAAACTGGCGTAGATAGTAGCGCAGCGTACCGCGCTCTATGGTTAAACGGCGGGTCACTAACGGGGAGAGCGGCAGCTCCTGATTCAGAACCGCCGCTATCGATAGCTCCCCCTGCTGCTTCAGCTCACTCTCTAACGCCTGTTGCAGATTAAAATCACTTCCGGCCCAGAGACGATACTCCTGATTAAAGCGGCGATAGGTGATCACCGACTGCCGTTCCAGAGCCGTCAGCATCTTATTGAATCCCTTGCCAAACAGCGCTTTAAGTAGCGGTTGACTCGCCTTAAAGCCCTGCTGCGCCTGAATCAGATTGAGCAGGCCGATGGTTTTAATCAGCTCCCGTCCCCTCGGCAGTGACGGCTGATGGCCAAAGCGCTCCAGTGCGGTCTCTATCTCTAACCAGCGGTGGCGGGTGAGCGGGTCACTCCTCACTCCCGGCTGATTGAGGGTAAAGTAGTCGTAGAGCTGCCACGGCTTAATCCACTCTCCGGCCTGCCCGCTATCGAGCTGCTGCTGTAGCCCCGCCGGCTCACGACTGCCAAGATAGGTAAACAGGGTACGCTCATTTTGTGCCACCTTCTGACACAACAGCGGTAGCAGTAACAGCGTCAGCGGATGGAGTGGCTGGCAGCGATGAAACAGCTCAAGCGCGTCACCACGACTTAAATGCCCCGGCAGTGCCTGCTGCGCCATCAGCAGCTCAACCCACCGCTCAGTCTCGCCCCTCACAGCGCTATCGGGCTCGCTAAAGGCGCTCGCCACCACCTGCAGCACCTGTTCGGCCGGTTCGATAAAGGCGATACTCTCATAGCGCCCCTGCACTTTGGTCCACTCATCACGCTGTCGCTTAGCCATGCCGTGGCTATAGTACTCAAACGCCTGATGCAGCATGACCACGATATAGATCGGCTTGGTCAGCGTCGCTTCAGCCAGAAGCTGTAGCAGATGAATGCCATTCGCGCCACTATGGTGCGCCTGATACTCTAAAAATTTACCCAGCTCGTCGATCACTAGCAGCACCCCCTCGCCCTGCTGCTCACACCAGCGCTGCTGTAGCGCCTCTAGCTGTGCCATCAGTTGACTCAGGGTTAGTTGTTCAGCTAACTGCTGCGCCATATCAGCCTGTAGTTGACTATCGAAAACAGCCGCCTGCTGTAGCGCCTGCTGTAGCCGATACTCCAGCGCTTCGGGAGTACCGTTAATCATCACCGGCAACAACCCTCTAGCGTTAAACTGCTGTTTAAAACGCTGTAGTAGTCTAGCATCGAGCATCTGTAGCGCCGGAGCGGCAAGTTCGAAGGTGTCACTACCACCGCCACTGCTTAATGCGGCTAGATAGAGGGCAAAGGCCGATTTACCCGAACCATAAGGGCCAATAAGTGCCCAAGCACGGGGCGACTCGGTGTGCTCAAAACCGGCTGCAATCTGTTTTAGGGTCTGTAGCGCCCGCGAAGTCGGCAGGTAGGCGGTCACGGTTTCGGGGCGAAACTGATCCCGCTGTATATTAATCGCGCGGGTATAGAGGCTATTAACCCGAGAACATGATGCCATTAGTGATAGTGATCCTGCAGTAGTGTAAGACTCTGTTGAGTCTGCTGTCGGCGGTAGAGCTGATGCAGACCGGCGGTATCGCGCTGCTCAAAATCGGGTAGATAGTGCTGCAACGCCTGTTCGAGGTGGTAGCTAAACCCCTCCTCATTTAGGCGAAACACGGCCCCCGGTGCGACAGCACTGCCACCCCCACCTCCCCCTCCACCACCGCCGTAGAGTAGCTCCTGCACTGGAACTGCCGGCTGTTGTGGCTGCTGCTCAAACCGATCTAAAATCGCAAACGCCAGCGCGATCGTCGGTAACTCCTCACGCCAACCACGCTGACTCTGAAAGCGTCTGCCGGGGAGCGGCTGAATCAGCTCCAGCAGCGACAGAGGCGAGTCGAGTCCATCCTCAGCCTGCGCTGCGTTTAGCTTAGCGCTACGGCTATACATTCGTAGCAGACAGGAGAGATCTGATTTAAGGGAACTATCCGATTTAACCTGCGGCTCTAAAAAGCGCTGTAACGACGCCAGCAGCTCCGTTTCGCTAAAATCGGGCACAGCATAGTGGTTAAAAAACCAATAGAAACCAGTGGCTAAGGTCGCGTTAGAGCCGATTAACCAGTGGAGAATCCATAAAGTTGCCTCATCCTCTAAATAGGGATCGCCGTACTTACCTAAAATCGCCTCTCCTAAAGCGGTCGGGATAAAAACACCACTGCCCTGCTCACGAACCAGACGAGTCACCCGCAGCCAGTAACGAATAGCGTTAACCATATTTTTACCGACACCGAGCTTCACCACAGCACTCTCCTGTTTAAATAGCTGAGCATCGTTCTGAAGCTGCAAAAACCCTTTTGGCAACCAGCCGAAACGGAGCGGAAAGCTCTCGTGGCGACCAAATGTAGTCTGAGGCAAATTATCTTGCATCGTTAACCTTTTCGATTAATTGCTCTAAATGGTGAATAAAGTAGTCGATCTCCGCCAGCGTATTGTAGTAACCGAAACTGATCCGTACTGCGCCATAGAGCTCGCGTGCAGTGATACCCATGCCGCGCAGCACATGCGACGGCTCAATCGTACCACTGCTGCAAGCCGAACCGCTGGAAAAAGCGGCCACCGCTTCGCACTGGTTTAGCAGCGCATCGCTATCGTACCCTGCTACCGAAAAGTTAATGATATAGGGCGAACCGCCACTGAGTGGACTATGGATCTGCACGCTCCGCTGAGAGCTAGCCCACGCCATAAAGCGCTGTTGCAGAGTACGAATGTGGGCTAACTCCGACTCACGCTGCCTCTGGCAGCGCTGTAGCGCCGCGACTAAGGCACTAATTTGGTGGGTCGGTACCGTGCCGGGGCGCAGCCCAAACTCCTGGCCGCCGCCATAACAGAGCGGTTGTAACCGTAAATGGCGGCGCTGGCGTACAATCAGTGCGCCAACTCCCTTCGGGCCATAAAATTTATGCGCTGAGATCGAGAGTAGATCAACCGCTATATCCGCTAGGTTTAGCGCAAATTTACCGACAGACTGCGCCGCATCGACATGGAACAGAACTCCCGCTCTAGCGGCGATAGCGGCGATTTCGGTTAACGGCTGCATCACCCCGGTTTCGTTATTAACCGCCATCACCGAGATGAGTAGCGTCTCGGGTCGTAGCGCAGATTTTAGCTCAGCGATATCGATTAACCCACTGCCGTCCACCTGCAGATAGGTAAGACTAAACCCCTCTGCCTCCAGCGCATCGCAACACGCCAAGACCGCTTTATGCTCTGTCGTAACGGTGATAAGATGGGTGCCGTGGTGACGATTAGCCCGCATTATCCCAGTTAGCGCCAGATTATTGGCCTCAGTCGCACCCGAAGTGAAGATAACTTCATCGGCATCACACCCTAACAGCTCAGCAGTTGCCATACGATTCTGCCTAAGCTGCTGTTTTGCTAAATGGCCATAGCGATGCGCAGAAGCGGGATTGGCAAACTGATTTGAAGCGAGGGTTAAGTGACGACAGAGTGCCTCAGCCACCTCAGGGTGAAGCGGTGTCGTTGCGGCGCTATCAAAATAGATCGGAAGTTGTATTGATGTCGTGGTTGCCATGCAAAAAAAATAGCATAGGCAGAACAGATAAGCAATAAAAACATTATGTCTTACGACATTAAATGTAGCAAAAACAGATAAAAATTAAGCTAAATGATATTTTATAGCGATACCGACTCCACAGTTAGCGCCAAAAACTTCTCACGGCTCATCACCACCGGTACTAAACGGCCCTTTCCCGGCCGCATAACCACTATCTGTCGCTTCTGCGCCGGCCCCGCCGAAAGATGGATCGCTCTATCTGCCCCATAGAAATAGAGTCGGTCAAAGGCGAGCTGCCCGACAATCCACTGCGCAACGGCTAGCATATCCTCATCGGCAACGATAAAGTCACACGCCGCGCCTAGGCGGGGACAGATCGGCCTGTTGAGCCGGTTAAGTTCGCAGGCAGCGTGCTGATCTAGCTTAGGCGCAATTCGCCCCGGTATCTTTTTGGCTAACTCAGCCGAGCAGAAGCCGTAGGTCAGTTCAATCATGCCAAAGTAGTCGATGATCGGATCGAGCAGCGTCTGTGCTAAGATGAGTAGTGCTGTGTAACTCTCAGGCTGTTGCGGCCGGTTGTCGATCTGATACCGCTGCCAGCTCTCGCCGCACTCAATCAGATCGCGATAGCTGAGAAATTGGCCACACGCCTGATCTAGATCGGGCAGGGTGCGGCTGCGAATCAGCTCAAACCCTTCAATCTCCCAGCGTTGTCGCCTCAGCGTGCGGCGAAAAGTCTCCGGCTTCGGGCCATAGCGGCTCAAATCGAACAGTTCCAGCGCCTGTAGCTGCTCATCAAAAGCGAGCTGTAGAGCGTAGTTAGGTGACTCCTCGTTCATATAGCGCGATTTAAGGTAGAGATAGGCCGGTTCATACTCGTCGTCATACTGGTACCACGCTAACTGCTGCCGCCGTAGATCGATTTTAACCCGCTCTAGCAGGCGGGGTAACGGGCAGTTATCAAAATCGTCGTAGCGCATGAGACTTAGTTTAGAGCTAGCGGTATGAATTTTAACCATATCAATCCCATTTAAATCGCCATAGAGCAGCGCACCACAGTGGATATAGAGCTGTAACAGCGCGGCTAGTCGTCCTATTTCACCCACCGGCACATGGAACGAGCCGTCACTATCTAGGTAGCCTAACCTCTCCTCTGCCGCCTTTTGTGCCGCCGCGCTGATGCGGTCGCTGTTGCCGAGCTCAAATAGGAGTTGATTAGCTGCCTCTTTCGCCATGGTATAGTGAGCAAAGTGGTACTTAATATCGCGCCGTAGCTGCGGCTCTAACTGATGATACGCTTTGCGCTGGCTAAAAATCTGTAGCGCTAGATAGAGCCGAATCTCGTCGCGCCGCGCCCTTTCCGCCTCCAACAGTAGCGGCTCTACCCCCTCCTGCTGGCGTAAAAAGTTGAGTGCTTTATTGTAACTGCCAAACTGTTCGGTCAGCTCAATCAGGTTATCTAGTTCACTTTTGTCAGGGGGGCGCCCTAAATCAAGCCACTCTGTCTGAAGCCTCTGCACTAGCTGTTGCCGCTGCTGTCGTTGTGCGGGCTGCCTCTGCTGCCGCTCTCGATAGGCCAGACGCAGCCGGTTAGCTCGGGGGCGGTAGCGCTGCTGTAAAAAACGCTGTTCGGTCAGCTCATCCCGAAAGACAAACAGTAGCCCCGGGCCAACCGCTACCGAATCGACCCCTAAAGTGGTATCGACCCACTGCTTAAACTCACCCTGAGTAAAATATTTTTGAAAAGTATTGCGACTAGTTAAGACACCATCGCTATACTCCACCCCACGAAAGCTATTCTGGTTATAGAGCATGACAGCGATAACTAAGAGTTTCTCCGTCAACTGCCAAGCGTTTTGCAGCGCCGCCGACCGCTCTTGCGGTGATTCGATCACATTCACCACAAAGCCGAGATTAACCAAGTCGGCCGCTTTAAGCGCCTTTTCAGCAGCGTAATAGGGATCCCATCCCGCGGCCTCAATTTGGTTCGCCTGCAGATGGCGCAGATCGTCCCCTTTGCCGCAACCGTAATCGAACAAGGTATAGTCGCCACTTAAAAAACCGTATCTTGCCAGTGCCTGCATCGGTGCCGAGAGGTTAGAGCGGCTCAAGGCGGTCCGATGGCGCTCGACACTAAAACTTTGAGTTAAATCTATGCCAACTGTTTTGGCAGCATCAGCATCCGCCCCCGCATTACCGATAGGTAGAAGTTGATGCCCCTCCAATCGGTAGCCACTTTGCTGTAATCGCGCCGCCCAGGCGAGACGAAAACCGATGGTCGTCGCCTGTTCAAATAACCCTAATGCTTCGCAGCTTTCGGTTAGCTGTTGGTAGGCGGCGCGGTGTGGATGATCAGCGGCTAATAAGAGCTCTTTGCGGTGCAAAATCGGTGGATTCAACGAATGTTGATAACTTCTGCACACTACTGTTTCACGCTCTAAATCGATTTTCCAGCTATGGTTTAATTCGGGAAAGGGGGCGGAAAAAAAATCGGGGTAGTTCAGCAGCGAGAGCGAATCACCGCGATGGCTATACTTCACGACACTATAGTGTTCGCCCGCACTCACTTTAGCTAAAGCTTCCGCAATCGCAATGTGCTGCTGCACCCGTTCTGGTTGAGCGGGAGTCAGACTAATGTGCCAGTAAGTATGCTGCTGTAGTTTTTTGCCGTAGAGTTGACTCATTTCGCCGGGTTCTTGTTCATCAATTCGTCAGGCTTGCGCTCCATCCTTACCCACTCAAATCTTACCCCGCCAAGTATATCAATCCTGCCTCCCCTGTCTAGCCTAAATCCACTTCAACTGTTAATTGCTCCGGAGTCAGGAGAGCCATTGACATGACTCATCTTACCGTCAGTCGTCACGAAATTATGTACGCACTGAATAAGTCAATTATTCGTTCATCGACGCAACTAGGTCATCAATCCCTTACGCCACTTAGGTTTGATTCAGTCAACCGAGAGGTGCTAACGCTGTTTGAAGTGGTGATCTATGCCGAACAGGTACGCTATCAATACGGTTTTCGGTTAACAGCCGATCGTATTTACGATGAGTGGCTGTTACCGCAATCGTTCGACTTCGCTCTATCCGCTAAGCGATTTTAGTCCGCGTGCAGCTATTTCAGATGATTCGGGAGCTGGTACTGTGGGAGAACACCAATAATGAGGCGGTACTGAACAGGGCGAAGGTGATTGAGGATTATCGACGAAAAACCTCACCCCTAAATCCCCTCTCCATGAATGGAGAGGGGACTTTTTTTTCCTCCCCCTCGCTATTTATGGAGAGGGGACTTTTTCCACTTCTTCCTCCCCCTCTCCATTTATGGAGAGGGGGTCGGGGGGTGAGGTTAATATCACCGGCCACGCCAATGTATCCGCCGAAAAACCGAATTTTGCCAAGCAGATTCGGAAGTTTTCCACTGATATGGAAGCGCAGGTTTGGGAATGGGTACGCGGTCGCCTTACTCGATCAACTGCACACCGTTATTCAAGAGACTATGGGGTGGATGGACTACCACCTACATCCGATAGCGCTATTGCGACAAAAAGCGTAACAAAATATCACCATCATGGGGGGTTAAGTTGTGATCCCCTGCGGTAAAGATAACGTCAGAGCGCTGCGCTAGCGCCGGCACAAAGTTCATGTTTTGGCTCACTTTAGAGACCACCCAGTCGCTCTTCGCACGAACGATTGAGAGGTAGCGACTCTCAGGGTGGGGCTGGCGATTGAGCCAGAAGAGGATATTGCCACGACTCTCACGCGATAGATCGCGCATGAGCCCCTCGGAGCGATTGAGCGACTGTGCGCCTAAAAAGGGGAGAATGGGTGACAAAGGGGAGTCGGCGGCAGCTCGCCCCGCTTCGGCTAGCGCGGTTCCTAAATGGGGAGAGGAGATAGTCGTCAAGCTAGCCACGCTCTGGTTTGGATAGCGCACCATAAACAACCGCGCCACCACTCCGCCTGCCGAGTGGCCGGCGAGATGGAGCTTCTCTCCCGGATAGCGCTGTTTAATCCAGCCGATTTGAGCCGCCAATACCTGCATCTGTAGCTCTAGTGGTGCCTCAGTCGGCAGTTCAGCGACAAATAGTAGCGGCTGTTGAGCCGCTGGAGGCTGGGGCGCTGCTAGCTGTTTTACCCCGTCAGCGGTGGCTAGCAGGATGCCGCCATCACTCCAGCCATTGGCTAGTAGCGCAGCACTCGCGCCGCGATAGTGCCACTCCAACGCCCGCTCATGGTAGCCCGGTAGCAGCAGTAGCACTTCAGCCCGCAGCGGCAGGATGGTAAAGCAGAGGCTTAAAAAGAGCCCTAAACCCAATTGAGTCATCGTATCTGTTCCTAAAAGCCTAAGCAAAGTTGCTCATGGCGGTTTTTGGTAATTCGCTCTCCGTTGATAACACCCTTGCGGGCGAGCAACTGGAGTCCTGGTTGAGCAGTCCCAACCGGATGGCCGGTCAACACCGGCAACATGGGCAGTTTCAGCCATCGAAACCCAGCTTGCGCCATAAAAATTGCCTCGATGTTCATCCTGAACAGAGAACAACCTTGCGATTCGACTTCGACTCTAACCATGGCACGCAAAACTTTCGCGCTTGTAGATAACCTATCTACGGTGGAAAATTCTAATGACAAATAAATAAAAAATCAAGAACTGTTTTTTGCTCTCCTCATTGACGAAATTGACAGACGAAAAAAAAGCGGTGCCCGATGGCACCGCTTCTACCATTAAAAAATGGTACTTACTGACCGGCAGCCGGAGCCTGCGGAGCAGGAGGTGCGGGTGGAGCATAAGGAGCTGGAGCGCCATAGCCATAAGGAGCGCCGTAGCCACCACCATAAGGGGCACCACCATAAGGAGCACCATAGTAACCGTTGTAACCACGGTAGCCGTTATAACCTTGATAACCGTTATAACCACGACCTGAACCGTAGCCACGACCGGTACCACGACCATTACCGCGACCACTAAAGCTCATGTTGAAGTCGGTATCGCCCATCATGTCGCCCATACCGTCGCCCCAACCATCGCCCCAGCCGTTGCCGTAGCCATTACCGTTGTTCCAACCATTACCGTCCCAAGGACCCCATCCATCGTTCCAAGGACCCCAAGCACTAGCGGTGGCAGAAGCAGCCATAACAGCAGCAGCGGCAGCAAGCGTAAAAATTTTCTTCATAAATGACCTCCCAAGGTACTGATTAGAGTGACAGCCGAATCGTTGTTTCGGCGCCTTCATTAGTAGTTAAACACTTTCTAATATAGTCTGTCAACTCATTAATTGAGTTCACCCCGTGACTCTACACTTAAATGGTGAACGCCACAACAGTAAATTTTGCCATCTTTGGCACTTTTCAACCTAACCCCTCTCCTCGCGCCTGCGCCTCGGCATGGTAGGAGGAGCGAACTAGCGGCGCACTGGCGACTCGGGTAAAACCGATCTCTCGCGCCAGCGCCGCATAGGCGGCAAACTGCTCTGGCCGAATAAACGCCTTCACCGGCAGGTGATCTCTGCTCGGAGCTAGATATTGGCCAAGCGTTAGGTGGCGGCAGCCGTGCTGATAGAGATCATGCAACACCTGTTCAATCTCTGATGGCAGCTCTCCTAAGCCGACCATTAAGCCCGATTTGGTTGGCACTGTCGGCAGACGCTGACTAAATTGCTTCAGTAGATTGAGCGATCCCTGATAGCTAGCCCCCGGTCGAGCCTCTTGATAGAGCCGCGGTACTGTCTCTAAATTGTGGTTAAAGATATCGGGGGGGTGTGGTGCCAAATGGTCGAGCGCAACCGCCTCACGACCACGAAAATCGGGCGTTAAAATCTCAATGGAGGTCGCCGGTGCGTGGTGACGAATCGCGCCAATAACCTTAGCAAAGTGGCCCGCCCCACCATCACGCAGATCGTCGCGATCAACCGAAGTAAGAACGACAAAGTTAAGCCCCAGCGTCGCAATACTGGCGGCCAAGCGCTCCGGCTCCCCCTCATCGGGCGGCGCGGGACGACCGTGAGCCACATCGCAAAAGGGGCAGCGTCGTGTACAGATATCCCCTAAAATCATAAAGGTGGCGGTGCCGTGATTAAAACATTCGCCTAAATTAGGACAGCTCGCCTCTTCGCAGACAGTATGGAGCCGCTGCTGCCGTAACAGCGCCTTCACTCTAGCCACCTCAGGCCCGGTCGGTGCCCGGGCCCGAATCCACTCTGGTAGCCGATAGCGCTCTTGGCGCGGGGCAATTTTGACCGGAATCCGAGCCACTTTATCAGCACCTCGCTGGCGCTTTAATTTGTCAGCCGACTCTGTTGCCATCGCTCTCCCTCGTAGTTCACTGTTAATTGCTCTATTTGGCCCCTCTCCCTCTCTAGCGCCGTTAACAGCCGCTGTAGCCACTGCTGCTGTAGCTGCGGCAGCGGGGTATCGATGCCGAGCTGTTTTAACGAAGTGACCGCCATACCGGCATAGCCGCAGGGGTTGATGCGCTCAAACGGGGAGAGATCCATATCGATGTTAAGACTGAGACCGTGGTAGCTAAAGTGGCGCCGAATTCGTAATCCTAGCGCCGCCACCTTCGCGCCTTCGACATAGACTCCCGGTGCCTGTCGATCCGCTACGGCTGTCACACCATACGCCTGCAATAGCTCGATCACCGTCTGTTCCATGAGTGTCACTAGTTGTCGGACACCTAACCGAAGTCTGGCGGTATCGAGCAGCAGATAGGCGATGAGCTGCCCCGGCCCGTGATAGGTCACCTCGCCACCCCGATCACTCTGCTCTACGGGAATCTCTCCTGGATTAAGTAGGTGGTGCGGTTTCGCGTTGCGTCCAAGGGTAAAGATCGGTTGGTGCTGTAGTAACCATATCTCATCCTCCAGTGGCGTCCCCCCCTCTATTCTCAGGGCGGTAAAGTGCTGCATCGCCCGATAGATCGGCGCATAGGGCTCAATCCCAAAGTAGCGTAGCTGCATCGCTCGCTAGAGCAACCACTTCACTTCAGGGCGGGAGCTTAGCGCTAGATAGAGGGTGTCGAGCTGCGCTTTACTGGTCGCTCTAATCACCGCTGTCACGGCGATATAGGTTCCTTGGCGACTCTCACGCACCGTCAGCGTTGAGGGGTCAAAATCGGGCAGATGCTGCTGCAGAATCGAGCCTATTAGCGGCACCAAATCGGCATCGGTGCGACCCATAATTTTGAGCGGAAAATCGCACGGAAACTGGAATAGCTCGTTAATGTAGGCTCGATATTCGGGGGTATCGGGAGGTTGACTCATAACATACATAGCCCGCACTGTTGCTGTTTATAGGTTTGAAACTGTTGCTTGAGCTGGTGCCACATTGGGCCGGGCTCGCCCCTCCCTACCGCTGCGCCATCAACTCTCACGACGGGAACAATCTCCTTGGTAGAGCTGGTCATCCAGATCTCATCGGCAGTGAGTAGCTGCGCGCGGCTTATCTGCCGCTCCTCAACACTAATTCCGGCCTGATGAGCCAAATCGAGCACCACCTGACGGGTAATACCGGGCAGAATGTGGCAGCTCTTCGGCGGGGTGGCCACTGTCTGATCGGTAACGATAAAGATATTACTCGCCGCCCCCTCAGTTAGATAGCCCTCACGCAGTAAAATCGCCTCACTCGCGCCGCTCTCAATCGCCTGCTGTCGTAGCAGCACATTGGCCAAGAGGTTAATGGTTTTAATGTGGCAGTTGTGCCAGCGGCTATCGTCTGCTGTTACCGCTGTGGCTATCGGTGGCGGCTGCGGTAGGGGTGAGCTCATTAGCAGCAGTGTCGCGGCACCCTCTGGCACTGGAAAGCGGTGATCGCGTGGTGCCACCCCTCGCGTTAGTTGCAGATAGATCGCCTGATTACCACCGCCGTTGCGTTCGATCAGCTCTGCCATTAACGCCCGAAAGCCCTCTCGATTCAGGGGCGCGGTGATACGAACAGAAGCTAAACTGCTCTCCAAGCGTTGCAGGTGGGCGTCGAGCTCAAACGCTACGCCAGCATAGACGGCGATCATCTCATAGATACCATCGCCAAAGATAAAGCCTCGGTCGAGTATCGAGACCGTCGCGGTGGCCCCCTCCTGCCACTGGCCATTGAGATAGATTTGCGCCATATCGCTACTCAAACATGAGTAAGAGTCGATCTTTTAACTGTTGCCACAGGTTCCCCTCAGCAACACTATGGAGCGTGACTACCGCCGGTGAGGCGATCCTCTCGCCACCGAGGGTTAACTCTAGCTGGCCGACCCTCTCCCCTTGGGCTACCGGTGCCATTAATGGCTCGGTAATCGCTAAATTGGCCTGTAGATTTTTATACTCACCGCGGGGAATGGTGATAAATAGCTCCTCGTTTAAGCCCAGTGCGACTGTTTCACTGCTCCCTTGCCAGATACGGCTCTGTTTGAGTGTCTCTGCTGCCCCGTAGAGACGATGCGTCTCATAAAAGCGGAAGCCGAAGTTTAGCAGTTTCATCGTCTCCTCTGCTCGCTCTTGATTACTCGACGCCCCCATCATCACTGTTATGAGTCGCATTGAGTCGCGGTTCGCTGAAGCGACCAGGCAGTAACCGGCGGCATTGGTATGGCCCGTTTTAAGGCCATCGACCGAGTCGTCGCGGTGCAGCAATGGGTTGCGGCTGCGCTGGGTGATCTCGTTGTAGGTGAAGCTCTTTTCGGAGAACCAGCGATAGTAGTCGGGAAATTGGCGAATAATCGCCGCCGACAACAGCGCCATATCGTAGGCGGTGGTGTAGTGGTTGGCTACCGGTAGGCCGTTGCTGTTATTAAAGTTGGAGTTCTCCATGCCTAGTCGTTGGGCGTAGTCGTTCATTAGTGATGCGAATGACTCCTCGCTACCGGCGATATACTCTGCTAGCGCGACGCTAGCATCATTGCCCGATTGGATCACCATTCCCTTAATTAGATCTTCGACTCGAACCCTCTTCCCGACTTCGATAAACATGCGTGAACCGGGGGTCTTCCACGCCTTTTCGCTCACCAGTACCTCGTCATTCAGACCGATGTGGCCCTCTTTGAGTTCGTGAAACACCACATAGGCGGTCATCAGTTTGGTCAAACTCGCCGGCTCTAACGGCTCATGAATATTTTTGCCTGCAATGACCTCGCTACTATGGTAGTCAAACAGGATATAGCCCGACCCCTTTAGCTGAGGCGGTTCTGGGATCGGAATCGCCGCTACCGGTAGCGCAACAGATAGAAAAAACCAGACCCATAATCGTTTAACTACTCGCATTTGAACTCTCTCTACACTTTTAACATTAACAGTCACTCATCACTCTCCGTGACCACGCGCTCATGGCCCCGAAATAACTTTAGCGCCACCAAATCCCTGCTGCTGTAGCTGCGGCAATAGTGCAGCGGCTGCGGCTCTATCGCTATAGGGGCCTAACCGCACCCGATAGAGCAGGCCGCTCTGCCCCGCTATCGGGATGATCTGCGCTGTCTGATTGACCTTCTGTGCTAGCTGTTGTTGTAGCACAGTCGCTCCGGCATTACTGCTAAAGGCACCTAATTGAATGTAGTATGCCGACGGCAACGGTGCTGCTGGTGCTGCTGGTTCTGGTTCTGGTTCTGGTGCTGGTGCTGGTTCTGGTGCTGGTGCCGGTGCCGGTATCGCTACCACCACAGCGGCCACTGGCTCTTGAGGGGGGGGCTCTGTCACAGCGGGCGGCGTCGGCGTCGGCGTTGTTGGAGGAGGAACTAAGATCACCTCCACCCGCACAGGGGCGGTTCCACTCTCCACTATCCCCAATTTTAGGGCAGCAGCGTAGGAGAGATCGATCACCCTCCCCTCATGAAACGGGCCGCGATCATTAATCCGAACCACTAGCTGCCGCTGGTTATTGAGGTTAGTGACGCGGGCGTAGCTGGGGATAGGTAGCGTCGGATGGGCGGCGCTAATACGGGTCATGTCGAAAATCTCGCCGTTAGCGGTCGGGTTACCATGAAATTTACGGCCATACCATGAGGCGATCCCCTCCTCTTGATAGGGGCGCCGCTGCTGCTCTACGAGGTAGGTCTTGCCAAAACGGACATAACTGGCCCGATTCCCCCCAGCGGATATCGGCTCGTAACGGGGGGTAAGCTCCTCAATGGAGTCCAGATCGAGCGCAATCTCCGGTGGGCCATCTTTAATCACAATCTCTTGGGTACAGCCCCCTAACATCAACCCAACTCCTAATAACAGCAGCCATCTCATCGATTCTATCTCCAATGATACGGCTACTGTTGGTAGCTGCTGCGAATCGCTTCAGCGAGCTGAAAGACCGCCATCGCATAGAGTTCGCTATGGTTATAGCGGGTAATGGCATAAAAGTTATCGTACACCAGCCAATACTCCGGCCCGCTCTGTTGCTTCAATTCAATGAGTGCGGCCCTCTCGGGGGCAACGGTTGGTGCCTGCTGCGGCTTAACGCCACGATGAGCTGCCTCTGCTAGACTGATATGGGGCTTATACCCCGTTAGTAGCCCCTTATAGTCGCTACCGCTCACTTCGGCGCGACTGGCAATCGGCTTGCCTCGCTGCCAGCGGTGTCTGGCTAGGTAGTTGGCTACG
Organism: Ectothiorhodospiraceae bacterium BW-2; assembly: GCA_008375315.1. Lineage (NCBI taxonomy): Bacteria > Pseudomonadati > Pseudomonadota > Gammaproteobacteria > Chromatiales > Ectothiorhodospiraceae > Ectothiorhodospiraceae bacterium BW-2. The sequence goes on from CP032507.1 coordinate 929,280, forward strand.
CTGCCGACAATATCCTCCATTGAGTTCCAGAGATCACGCTTACCATCGCCATCAAAATCGATAGCGTAGGCGCGATAGCTGCTAGGAATAAACTGCGGCTGCCCCATCGCACCGGCATAGGAGCCGTAGAGCTTAGGCAGCTCAAACCCCTCCTCTCGGCCAATTAAAAACAGCTCTTTGAGCTGCTGGCGAAAAAATTTAGCTCGTGGCGGATAGGCAAATGCGAGCGTTGCGAGCGACTCGGCCACCCGGTGTCTGCCCTGATATTGACCGAAGCGAGTTTCGACCCCAATGATGGCGACAATAATCTCAGCCGGCGTACCAAACTGCTCTTCGGCCCGTTGTAACAGCGTCTCATGGGTACGCCAAAACTGTGCGCCATCCCGAATCCGCTCCGGCTTTAGAAAGATAGGGCGATATTGGTGCCACTCTAGTGTCCGCTCTGCGGGGCGGCTAATCGCGTCTAGCACGCTCTGTTGCAGCTCTAGGGATTCAAAGAGGGTACCTAGCTCAGTGGCATCAAATGAGTGCTCTTCGACCATCTCCTGAATGAAACGGTTAACCTCCGCTTGCGGCAGCGATGCGGCGTGGAGCGGAGCATGACAAAGTAGAAACAGAAAGAAAGTAGTGTATCTCATGTGCGTGATAATAGATTCCGGTGAGTGTGAACAGACATTAGGATACCGAAACCGGCGAGTAAGGTCACCATCGAACTGCCTCCATAGCTCATTAAAGGTAGCGGTAACCCGACAACCGGCAGCAATCCCATCACCATTCCCATATTGACAAACAGATAGACAAAGAAGGTCATCACCACGCCGGAGGCGAGCAGCCGACCATAGCTGGTCTGCGCCATCATGGCAATATAGAGCCCGCGTACAATAATTAACAGATAGAGCAGTAGTAGTAGCGCTATCCCCATAAAACCAAACTCCTCGCTAAAGACCGCAAAGATAAAGTCGGTGTGGCGCTCGGGCAGAAACTCCAGGTGGGACTGGGTGCCATTGAGCCACCCCTTGCCAAACAGACCGCCCGAACCGATGGCGATAGTCGATTGAATAATATGGTAACCACTCCCTAACGGATCGCTCTCTGGATTGATTAGCGTCAACACCCGCTGGCGCTGGTAGTCGAGCATCGCATAGTGCCAGAAGATAATTGCTGTCGGGATCAGCATCACCACGGTGGAGACGATGTAGCGCCAGCCAAGACCGGCAAAAAAGAGGACGCTAAGCCCTGAGGCCGCTACCAGCAGTGCGGTACCGAGATCGGGCTGTTTGAGAATAAGCGCCGCCGGTAGCGCAATAATCGCCATCGCTATCGCTACCTGTTTGGGCCACGGGGGTAGCGGCTTATCGTGCAGCCAGGCGGCCACCATCATCGGTAGCGCCAATTTTAGCAGCTCTGAGGGCTGAAATCTAAACACCCCCAAATCGAGCCAGCGCTGCGCCCCTTTGCCCATCTCACCCATGATTAACACCCCTAGCAGCAGCACTATCCCTAGATAGTAAATGGGCATACTCCAGCGCAGTAGCTTCTCAGGTGAGATTTGCGCCACAGCAACCATCACCCCAAAGGCCACCACCAGTCGCACGACTTGGCGCACTACCATATCGGGCTGCTGATTTGCGGCGCTATAGAGGGTTATCAACCCCACTGCCGTCACTAACAGTAACCCGAACAGGAGCGGTAAGTCCAGATGAAACTGTAGCGACAATGAGCGCTGCTGCATCGTCGCTTAGCCTCGGTTACCGAGGAAGTAGTCGAATATCTGCCGTGCAATCGGTGCCGCCACTTTGCTACCACTGCCGCCATTTTCGACAATCAGCGCCACCACCAATTGCGGATTATCGACCGGCGCAAAGGCGATAAACAGCGCGTGATCGTGTAGCCGTTTACTGAGCTCACTCGCATCATACTCCTCCCCCTGCGGAATACCGAATACCTGCGCGGTACCGGTTTTACCGGCCATGCGGTAGTTCAAGCCGGTACCGATGGTTCGTGCAGTCCCATGAACCCCGTGCACTACTTCGGCCATGCTCTCGAAAATAGCCTCCCAGCTCGACTCGGCAATATCGTTCAAACGGCTCTCGATCACACTGTCAGTCACATGGAGTTCGCCATCTTCGGGGCTGCTCATCGCTCTGACCACCCGAGGTTGGTAGAGTGTCCCCCGATTCGCTAGCGCTGCGGTCGCTCGTGCGAGCTGTAGTGGTGTCGTCAACATCGCCCCTTGACCAATACCGGTAATCAGAGTCTCACCGCTATACCAGGCCTCGTTGCGTTTACGCCACTTCCACTCCCGTGTCGGCATCAGTCCTGCTAATTCACCCCCGATATCGATAGTGGTCAGTTGGCCAAAACCGAATCGCTGCATAAACAGCGCTAAACGGTCGATACCTAGCTCTAGTGAGAGATCGTAAAAATAGACATCACACGACTCGGCAATGGCGCTTTTTAGAGTCACATGGCCATGGCCCCACTTTTTCCAGTCGCGATATTTGCGCTCATTGTCGCCAATTTGGTAGAAGCCCGGGCAGAAGAGCGAGCTGTCACTATCGATTAGATGGTGCTCCAGACCAGCCAAGCCCACAAACGGCTTAGTGGTTGAGCCGGGCGGGTACTGCCCTCTAAGCGCTCGGTTAAAGAGCGGTTTATCGGCCGAGTCGGTCAAACGCCGGTAGTCACTGCCGGAGATACCATTGACAAACAGATTGTTATCAAACCCCGGCGCACTCACCAACGCCATGACCGCCCCATTTTGTGGATTAATAGCGACCAGCGCCCCCCGCTCTTCGCCAAAGGCGGCCATCGCCACCTGCTGTAGTTCCGCATGGATATAGAGCTGTAGATTGTTGCCAGGACGCGGTAGCTGCTCCTCTAGGGTGCGTAATATCCGGCCACGGGCGTTAACCTCCACCTGCCGATAACCCACCTCACCATGCAGTTCGCTCTCGTGGCTACGCTCGACCCCAATTTTGCCAATGTGCTGTGTCGCCGCATAGTTACTGTTATCGATCTGCTGCAACTCCTGCTCGTTAATCCGCCCCACATAGCCTATGACATGCGAGGTGAGCTCTCGATAGGGGTAGTAGCGGGTTAAGCGGGAGTTCACCTCTACCCCTGCCATTCGGTGGCGATTGACCGCCAGTCGAGCTACCTCCTCTTCGGTCAGTCGTAGTCGTAGTGAGACTGTCTCAAAGCGGCGTTTGCGTTTTAGTTCTCGTCGAAAGCGGCTTAAATCCTCCTCCCCTACTGCCACTAGCTGCTGTAGCTGTTGCAGCGTTCCCTCCATATCTTCGACCCGCTCCGGTATCAGCTCTAGCGAGTAGGAGGGGATATTTTCCGCCAAAATTCGCCCAGTCACATCGACGATTAAGCCACGAGTCGGCGCGATCGGCTGCACCATCACCCGATTATTGCTCGATAGCGTCGAGTAGTGCTCATGACGGACGATCTGTAGCTGCCACGCTCGCCACAGTAGCAGTAGCAGCGCCATCACCACTATCCCTAAGATAATCCAACTACGCCAAGCAAAGAGTCGCCGCTCCCGCTGCGGATCTTTAATCAGCCAGACTCGGGATAGCACCTAACGAACCCCGTAGTAGCGCCGCACTAAGCGTAACAGTAGATACAGTGGTGCCCATGCCAGCATGGTGGTCAACGCCGGCAACCAGTAGTACCAGACCAAAATCGCCTCCCCCATCAGGCCATCGATCCAGAAGCGAGCCAACAGGACTAACAGCGATAGGAGTAAAATCACTACCGACTGCTGCCAGCGACGGTAGATACGCATACGCTGATAACCATAGAGGACAAAGTAGCTACAGAGGGCATAGCCAACCGCTAGCTGTCCTAGCAGAGTCCCTTGTACGGTATCCATTAAGAGACCGATAGACCAACCTGTCAAGATACCCACTCGCTCCGGCAGCGCTAAAGTCCAGTAGATGAGCACCAGCAGACTCCACTGCGGCCGCAACACTTCGCCCCAAAACGGTAGCGGCATTAAGGTCAATAGCAGCGCCACGATAAAGGTGGCGACGATCACCGAACTCCCCTGTCGCCGATGCTCATCCACCCGCATCGTCCTCTGCCGCCAAGACCGGTTCGCTCCAGATGAGCAGTAGCTCTTGGGCCTGCTGTAGTTTCGCTGTCGGTTCAGCCTCCACTTGGGCAAAAGTTCGCGCCGGATCGCGCCGAATCGTGACCACCCGTGCCACCGGATAGTCGGCGGGAAAGCGCTGCCCGAGACCGGAGGTTACTAGGAGATCCCCCTCACGAATATCGGCATTATTGGGCAGGTGGGGAATATCGAGCAGATGTTTACCGCTACCGACGGCCACTGCCCGCAGGCCGTTGCGTAGCACCCGTACCGGTAGCGAGTGGCTCGGATCGGTGATGAGCAGCAGATCGCTATGAAAAGTGTCTGTGGCGACCACCTGCCCCACCACCCCAAGGGCATCGATCACCGGATGGCCGATAAAGACCCCATTGACGATGCCACGGTTAATTTTCATTCGGTGGCGATAGGGATCGCTATCCACCGCCACCATCTCCGCCACTAGCACCCGCTCCCAATCCTCTTTAGAGGATTTGAGCATCGCCCGCAGACGCCGGTTCTCCTGCTCAATCGCCGCCATCTTCTGCATTCGCACCTCCAGCAGTAGCTGCTTATGGCGTAGTTCACGGTTCTGTTGTAACAGCAGCTCACGACTAGCAAAGGTCTCTGAGAAGCTAGAGGTCGCGCTCACCGGCAGGTTGACCAGATAGCGCAGCGGGTAGAGTAGCGTGGAGAGTCCGGTACGCACCGAATCAAGGTAGGTAGAGTGGTGATCGGATACCATGAACACAATTGAGAGCCCTACCACCAGTAACAGCCGTGACACCAGCGATGGCCCCTGAATAAAGAGGGTGTAGTTCATCGCTGTCATAGGATCATCGACCGCAGCGCGGTCAAGCTATTAATCGAGAGAGAAGAGATCACCACCGTGGAGATCCATCATCTCCAGCGCCTTGCCGCCGCCGCGGGCCACGCAGGTCAGTGGGTCTTCAGCAATAATCACCGGCAGGCTGGTCTCCTCCATCAGTAGCCTGTCGATATCGCGCAGCAGTGCCCCCCCGCCGGTCAGCACCATGCCTCGCTCGGCAATATCGGAGCCTAGCTCCGGCGGTGTCCGCTCTAAGGCGGTCCGCACCGCGCCGACGATGCCGGCTAACGGCTCCTGCAACGCCTCCAGAATCTCATTGCTATTGAGGGTAAAGCTGCGCGGAATCCCTTCGGCTAGATTGCGCCCCCTGACCTCAATCTCCTGCACTTCGGTACTCGGGTAGGCCGAGCCGATGGCGTGTTTAATTCTCTCAGCGGTCGCAAAGCCTATCATGGTGCCGTAGTTACGGCGCACATAGCTGATAATCGCCTCATCGAAACGGTCACCGCCGATTCTGACCGAGTTAGAATAGACGATGCCGTTGAGCGATAAGATCGCAATTTCGGTGGTACCGCCGCCAATATCAAGCACCATCGAGCCACTCGCTTCACTAATCGGCATTCCAGCACCAATCGCCGCTGCCATCGGCTCCTCAATTAAGAAGACTTCGCGTGCTCCAGCGCCATTAGCCGACTCTTTAATGGCTCGCCGCTCCACCTGGGTTGCGCCGCAGGGGACACAGATCAAGACTCGGGGGCTAGGGGAGAGAAATTTAAACTTATTTTCGTGCACCTTGCGAATAAAGTGCTGCAACATCTTCTCGGTAATGGTGAAATCGGCGATCACGCCATCTTTCATTGGCCGAATCGCTTCGATATTACCGGGGGTACGCCCTAGCATCAATTTGGCATCGCGACCGACGGCGGCAATACGGCGGTTCTCCCCCGATTGATCTTTACGAATAGCCACCACCGATGGTTCGTCGAGAACAATCCCCTCGCCGCGCACATAGATCAAAGTGTTGGCGGTGCCTAAATCAATCGAAATATCGTAAGAGAAAATTCCGCGAAAGCGTCCTAACATAGTGATTAACCGTTATTATCCAGCAAAAACAGCCGCGTAATGTAACAATTTTGCCCCTTTTAAGCTAGCAAAATCACACCGAACGCCAACGCAACCGGCGTAACAGCAGCGGTAGTAGCGTTAAGTTCCCTAAAAGAGCCAGCACCATTGCTAGTGCGGTAAAGAGTCCGAAATAGAGGGTCGGCATAAAGTTGGAGAGCGCCAGCACCGAGAAACCGAGGCTAATCGTCATTGAGGTGTACCAGATTGCCCGTCCAACACTCGCGTGGCAGCGTGCTATCACCTGCTCAATCGAGTCGCCCTGCCGCCGTTCACTCTCAAAGCGGTGGATATAGTGAATCGCGTTATCGACCCCAATGCCCACCGTAATCGCGGCAATCGTGATCGTCATGATATCTAGCGGAATCGATAGCCACCCCATTAGGCCCAAAATCAGTCCAGCCGCCATGAGTGTCGGAATGACCCCGACCGTTGCCACTACCATAGAGCGAAACAGTAGCCATAGCATTAGCCAGATCGCGGCAAAAACGGCGCTTAAGGTGACAATTTGCGACTGAAATAGGCTCTGTAACACATTGTTATAGAGCACTAGCATCCCTGAGAGTTGTAGCTGCTGCGGCTCTAGTTCAAATTGGCTCACCATCTCGCGCTCAATCTTCTTTAGTAGTGCATCGCGCTGTAGATTGTGATCTGAATCCACGACCCGAATCGAGAAGCGAATTTGGTTGCCATCGGCCGACATATAGGGGTCGAGCAGTGTCTGTCGAATCTCCTCCGGCAGCTTTTTATGCAGCAGCGACAGGGTGAAGTTATCGGGCGCTTCGCCCCCATTGAGCGATTTGACCAGCTCCATCGCTGTCGCTAACGATAATACCTTACCGGTTTCGGGGAGTGATGCCAGATAGCGATGCATCGACGCTACCCGCTCTAGCTGATAGCGGTTAAACCAGTAGCTGCTAGCGCTAATACCAGCATCGGCTTCGCTATCGCCGAACAGATCGTCTAACAGTCCCCTCATAAAGCCACTCTGTTCAGACGCCGGCGCAGGCTCCGTTGTCCCCTCCTCTGCCTGCTGCGCTAAAAAGCGTGCTGGCGCTGAGATAACGACATCTAGCGGCGTGGTACCCCCTAGCTGTTGATCAATGACCACCATCCCTTGGTAGATTTCGGTATCGGCTTTAAAGTAGTCGATAAAGCGGTTCTCAACGCTCAAGCGGCTTAATCCGATGGTCGCTAGCAGCAGCAGCAGCAGATAGAGAGCGATAATCACCCTGCCCCGCGTAATGACCGACTGCGCTAACCACCCCGTCACGCTATCGAGCCAAGGGTGGTTAATCTCCGCCGCCGGCTGTGGCTGTCGCCGTGCTAGCAGTAGCGGAAACAGGACGAAGGCTAACCCAAACGCCACCGCCACCCCCACTACCATCATCCAACCAAAGTCGATCACAGGGCGAATCCCGCTCACTAACAGTGAGGCAAAGGCGACCATGGTGGTCAAGGTGGTATAGAGCGAGGGGGCCAATTTAGAGCTCAGTGTCTGCTGTAGCAGTCGCCGTTGCGACTCCACCCCCGCCTGCTGCAGCTCCTGATAGCGCACGACTAGATGGATGGTCAGCGATAGGGTAATAATCAGCAGCAGTGAAATAAAATTAGAGGAGACGATGGTGACTCGCCAGTCAATCCAGCCTAAAAAACCGACCATCACCACCACGACCGCAGCACAGATAGCGATCGGTACCGCGATCCACAATAGGCGCCGAAACGCTAGCGCTAACAGCAGCAGAATGAGTAGCGTCACCCCGAGGCCGAACCGTTCAATATCGTTACCAATAAAATCGACGATATCGGCTGAGATCATCGGCACGCCCCCTAGATAGATTGTCGCCTGATCGCGATACTTATCGGCAATCTGTCTCACCGCCGCAATATCGGCCTGCTGCTGCTGTTGCAGGGTGCTATTGTACTGTTTAATCGCCGCTGAGAGGCTCTCTAACTGCTGCTGCTGCTCGGCTGTCAATGGGGAGGAGAGCTGCCATAGTTGATCCCGTTGCTGTAGTAACTGTCGATAGTCGCTATCGATCTTAAGCTGTACCATTAGCGCCGTTAGCTGACCATTGTCACTCACCAAAAGCTGCCGATAGAGGGGGCTGTGGAGAAACTCTTGCCGCGCTAGCACGCTATCTGTGCCGTTATCGCTTAAGGTTCGTATCCCCTGCTGTAGCTCGGTCAGCGATACCGGTGGGCTCTGAATCAGCGGCACATCCAGAATCGAGGTGACTGAGGCGACTCGCTCTAACGCCTCTAGCTCGCCTTTAAGTTGCGCTAATCGCTGTAACACGGGGGCAGAAAAGAGATCGGCCCGTTGAGGGTTGTAGGTCAAGATAAGGTAGTCATCGGAGCCATAACGGGCACGAACTTCACGATAAAAACGGAGATCGGCATCGCTCTCCAGCACCAACGCATCGGCCGAGGCGTCGAGTTTAAACTCACGCGCCGAGTAGCCCGAAAAGAGCAGGAGTAGGATCAGCCCTAGCCACAGCCAGCGCTGCTCCAGCACCGCACGATAGTAGTACTGTGATAAGTGTTGTGATAACGCGCTCATCGACCTACCCCCACCCCAATTTGGCCTTAAGTAACGAAAAATGGCTATGCTCCGCCGGATGGATGAGCCGAATCGAGGGGCTCTTTTTACGGATAATGAGCTGATCCCCCCGCTGTAGCTTCTCGTTCGCTTGGCCATCAATACTGACTTGGGTCTCGTTGCCGCACGCCCCCTTGATCACCATCTCGACAACCGAGTCGGCATCAATGACCACTGGCCGGTTCGAGAGGGTATGGGGGCAGATAGGTACCAGCACCATCGCATTAAGCTCCGGTTCGATGATTGGCCCCCCACCCGAGAGGGCATAGGCGGTCGAGCCGGTCGGGGTAGCGACAATCAGTCCATCAGCCCGCATGGTGGTGATATGGCTCGCGTCGATATAGATGTCGATTTCGATCATTCGCGCCACCTCCCGTTTATGAATCACCACATCATTAAAGCCGTTATAGGTGTAGCAGATCTTCCCCTCTCTGACGACCGAGCAGTGGAGCAAAAAGCGCTCCTCCTCTAGGTAGCGCCCCTCAAAAATCGCCTTAAGTTGTAGCTCCATCGTCGCCGGTGAGATATCGGTCAAAAAGCCGAGTCGCCCTAAATTGAGCCCTAGCAGGGCGATATTACGATACTCACACAGCGAGCGAGCCGCGCCTAGAAAGGTGCCATCTCCCCCCACCACAATCACTAAATCGCACTGCTCTCCCATCTGCACTCGACTCACGACCGTCAAGCCGTGATCACTCCAGACCTCGGCAGTGTCGCTATCTAGGACGACAGAGAGTTCACACCGTTGCAGGTAATCAACCAGTCGCTGTAGGGTAGTGCTAACTGTGGGGGCGGCAAATTTACCGATAATTCCGATACGGGAGAAGGGGTAGTTCATAACAACATTGGCTTTGGGAGTGGGCTGGTGGTCAGATATTGAGATCGGCAGAGAGTAAGATGGAGCGGGTGATGGGAATCGAACCCACGCTGGAAGCTTGGGAAGCTTCAGTTCTACCATTGAACTACACCCGCTAATCATGGAGCGGCGATTATACCCCAACTTTGACCAAAGCGTTATACCCTAGCGGATAATTTTATCGCCCTTGAGCCCCCTGCCGCGCTATCGCATAATGGATGCCTCTGTAACTTAACCACCATAAGGAACATCACTATCGTGACAACCCCCTCGACATTGCGACTACTCAGCCTTAGCCTCGTGACTCTGCTGCTCTCTCCTGCGGTAACGATCGCTAAGGATATGAACGGCTTTCACGCCACCTACGGCCCCGGCGTTAAAACCTGTAGCGACTACCGAGAGGCGAGAGCTCTCGGTGGCATCAGGCTCGATCTTTACCAAAATTTCGCCTTTGGCTACCTCGCCGCCTTTAACCTCATTAGTCCCCGAACCTATGATATTCTCGGCGTCCACAGCATGGGGGATGCGCTACTATGGGTGAGCGACTACTGTCGGGACAACCCAACAGAAAACTTTACCAATGCGCTAGCGATGTTAACGGTAGCCTACTACGATGAGCGCACCAACTTTAAGCGCTCTGACGGCTGGTTTGGTGAGTCGAGCAGTGCGAGAGAGAGCGCCCCTAGCACTTTAAACGATTAAACGCAAAAAGCCCGCACTGAGCGGGCTTTTCGGACGGCATCGCTTAACGCTTGGAGTACTGCGGCCGTTTACGAGCTTTATGCAGGCCGATCTTCTTGCGCTCCACTTGACGCGCATCTCGGGTCAGAAAACCGCTAGTCCGCAGTGCGGAGCGTAACTCCTCATTATCGGCCACTAAGGCGCGGGAGATAGCGTGACGAATCGCACCGGCCTGACCGGTAGTCCCGCCGCCGCTGACGGTAGCAACAATGTCGAGTTTATCGAGCATTTCGGTCTGCTCAAGGGGCTGCCTAACCACCATTCTGGAGGTTTCGCGGCCAAAGTAGGTATCAAGATCACGCCCATTGACGGTAATGGTACCGCTACCGGGAGTCAGATAGACACGAGCCGAGGAGCTTTTGCGCCTGCCAGTGCTGAGTTGACGAATATCTGCCATAGTTCTCTCTAAGATTGTCGGTTAATTAAATGTCGAGGGCGACAGGCTGTTGAGCCGCATGGTTATGCTCGGCACCTGAATAGACCTTAAGCTTGCGAAACATTGCCCGACCTAACGGGTTTTTAGGCAACATCCCCTTCACTGCGTGCTGAATGATCCGCTCCGGTGCCTTCTGTAGCTGCTTATCGAAGCTAATCTCCTTAATCCCGCCCGGAAAACCGGTGTGGTGGTAGTACATTTTATCGGTCGTTTTTTTGCCACTGACGCGAATTTTGGCGGCATTAACCACAATAATGTAGTCGCCGGTGTCAACATGCGGGGTGTACTCAGGCTTATGCTTGCCTCTGAGCCGTCGGGCGATTTCGGTAGCCAGACGCCCTAGTGTCTTCCCGTCGGCGTTGACCACATACCAGTCACGCTGTACTTGTTCTGCTTTCGCACTAAATGTTTTGGTTCCAATCATCTCTGGTTAAGTCTCTGGTTTCAGTTAATGGGGCTGGGCGTGGAAAAGAGCGCGGATTCTACAGAAACAGCGTGGCGCAGGCAACCCTTTTTCGGCATAATGGCCCGTTTTTACTGCCGGATAGACGCCAAAGTTATGGTCGAAATAGTCCTCTACGCTGCCCTCGGCGGCGCTGTCGCTGGTCTTTTAGCCGGTCTAATGGGTATCGGGGGGGGGCTCATTCTAGTGCCTCTGCTCATCTGGCTGTTTGAGCAGCAGTGGCCCGGCTATAGCGCCAATACCCACTTGGCCATCGGTACGACGCTGGCGACGATTATTCCAACCGCGCTCTCCTCGTCACTAGCCCACCATCGTCGCCGTAATATCGATTGGCAACAGGTACGCAGTCTGACCCCGTCGGTCATTGTCGGCACCCTGCTCGGCGCTCTGCTCGCCCACCACCTCTCCGGCAAGCTGCTACTCACGCTCTTTATCGGTTACCTAGTGACTATGGCGCTAAAGATGCTGTTTGAGGGTGACACTCATCCCCCCCCCCTCCCCAGCCCTCCCGCTAGCGCAGTCAGCAAGCTCGCCCATCGAGGCTGTGGCCTCCTGATCGGCTCAATCTCGGCGATGGTCGGCATCGGCGGTGGGACGCTTTCGGTCCCCTGTCTGCTCCATCGCGGCGTCACTATGCGTCGCGCTATCGGCACTTCGTCGTTTATCGGCCTGCCGCTGGCGCTCGCTGCGGCAACCGCTTACGCCGTCACCGGCCAGCAGCTAGCAGACCCTCCCCCCTATAGCACCGGCTACCTCTACTGGCCGCTATTTATCGCCATCAGCCCCCTCTCAGTCGCGACGGCGCCGCTAGGGAGCCGCCTTGCCCATCTGCTGCCGCTTCGGTGGTTAAAAAAAATTTTTGCGCTACTACTCATTTTCACCGCATTAAAAATGGTAACGGTGCCCTAATTTGCATACAATGGTTGCCATTGGTGGGAATTAGCCTATATTAGTCGCCTTCTGGCGGATATTGAAGTTCACTAGCAAGTTAAGAAGTTTACAATGGAGCAGCCCCGTTTTACCGAAAAGTTAAAGGCCTTTGGCCACTGGAAAGAGTCCCTGGTTGAGAGCATTAACCGCTACTCAGGTTGGCTTGACGAAAACGATATGGGCTCTCCGGAGGATGAGATTCGTATCGTTGAACTTATTGAGTCGCTACGAAGTGACAAGCTAACAGTCGCCTTTGTCGCTGAATTTGCCCGCGGCAAGACCGAACTGATTAATGCGATCTTCTTCTCTGAGTATGATCGCCGACTGTTACCGTCCGAAGCGGGGCGCACAACTATGTGCCCGACCGAACTCTTTTTCGATAACCAGTCGAATGAGGCCTATATTCGGCTCCTGCCGATTGAGACGCGCCTCAAAGATACCTCGTTCTCCGAGCTGCGCAAAGATGGTCTGCAGTGGACTAATATTCCGCTGCTCCTCGATAATGCCGATGATATGGCTGAGGCGTTTAAGGAGATTGTCAAAACCAAAAAGGTCTCTATTGACGAGGCCCGAAACCTTGGCCTCTATAGCGATGATGAGGCGGAGCTCCATCGGCGGCAGGGCGGAGGGACGCTCAGCGAGATCGATGTGCCGCAGTGGCGTCATGCGCTGATAAGTTTCCCCCACCCGCTCCTGAAACAGGGGCTGGTGATTCTCGATACCCCCGGACTGAACGCCCTCGGTAGCGAACCGGAGCTGACCCTCAGTATGCTGCCTAGCGCCCAAGCGGTGCTGTTTATTCTGGCTGCCGATACTGGCGTGACCAAATCGGATCTCGATATGTGGAATCTCAATGTCAAACCGGTGCGCAAGGATAACCCCGACGGCCTGATTGTCGTGCTCAATAAAATCGACACCCTGTGGGATGAGCTAAAGAGCGAAGAGGCGATTAGCACCACCATCGATAGGCAGCGGCAGGAGGCTGCCCGAACGCTAGGCATCGACATTAATACCGTCTTCCCCGCCTCAGCACAGAAGGCGCTGCTAGCCAAAATTCGCCACGACGATACGCTGCTAAAGCGAAGCAATATTCTGACACTAGAGGATATTCTAGCCAACACTATCGTACCGGCACAGCAGGAGCTGGTGCGAACCCATATTCAGGCTGAAATCGGCTCCATGGTCAAAGAGTCCCACGCCATGCTGGTCGAACGGCTTAACGACACCAAGCGCCAGCTCAACGAACTGGTCGGTCTCAGTGGTAAGAATACCCAAGTGATTGAGCATTTAATGCAGAAGACCCGTGAAGAGCAGGTCGCCTACCATAAAAACCTAGAGGAGTTTAACAGCAACAAAAAGCTGCTCTCAGAGCAGAATCAGGAGCTGTTAAAGCGGCTTAGCCTCACCAAACTCGATGAGCTAGTCTCGAAGAGCCGCAGCAATATGACCGAAACTTGGACAACCATCGGCCTCAAAAAGAGTATGCACACCTTCTTTGACGGCGTAAACACCATGTTCGATGAGGTCGCCGAGTACTCCGAGCAGCTTAACCGGCTAGTGACAACGCTCTACCATAAGTTCCACACCGAACACAATATTCCCGAGATGGAGCCGACACTCTTCGATCCGGCCAAATATCGCACTGAATTAGATAAACTCAACGAAGAGGCGGAGAACTTTATCGACAGTCCGGTCACCGTCATGACCGAACAGTCGTTTGTGATTAAAAAGTTCTTTATCTCGCTAGTTAGCCATGCCCGTAACATCTTCTTTAAAGCCCACCGCGACGCCGAGGGGTGGCATAAAGAGGCGCTCGCGCCGTTAGTTAAACAGATCAAAGAGCGCAAAGGGCAGATGGAGTCGCGGCTAGAGAATCTGCGTAAGGTGAGCCAATCCCACGAAACGCTACAAGAGCAGATGGAGCGCCTAAAGCGCGAGGGGATGGAGCAGAAGAGGCGCTACGAGGAGATTCACGCTATCTACAAAGCGATCTATCAGCCGCCAAAGTAGCCCTCTGCCCACAAACCCCACTGCCATACGCCGATAGCGATAACGCTCAGGCCGGCAAAACGGACGACTCTCGGGCGGCGAAGCCACTGCTGCAACCCCCCAGCTACCGCCCCCATCGCCACCAAATTAGGCACGGTTCCTAAACCGAAACTGGCCATCAGTAGCGCCCCGTTCATGGCGCTACCGCTTGAGAGCGCCCAAATGAGTACCGTATAGACTAACCCGCACGGGATCCAGCCCCAAACGGCTCCGGCAATTAGCCCCTGCCCGACCGATCTGACCGGCAAAAGTCGCTGCGCCGCCGGCTGTAGCCGCCGCCACACCCCCCACTCCCCCGCCTGTTCCAGTCGTAACAGGAACCAACGCCACCAACCGGCCAGATAGAGCCCTAGCAGAATCATAAAGCTACCGGCCACCGCATGGAGCCACAACTGCCACTGATGTAGCTGATCCAGCGGTAGCAGCCAACCGCCAATCCCCCCCATCATCGCCCCAGCGACACTATAGCTCCCCACTCTGCCGCTATTGTAGGCAAGTAGAATCAGCCCGTAGGTCGAGGTCGATTTCGACTCAATCCCCAGCCCCAGTGTCGCCACAATCGCGCCACACATCCCGATGCAGTGTACCCCACCGAGTAACCCCGCCATAAAGGCCGCCAGATAGCTCCACTCAACCACGACTCAGCGCCCCTCTTCCAAACAGACTCTGCCAAGGCTGCAAACGCTGTAACAGCAGCAGCCCCGGGAGGGCAATCAGGGCACAAAAGATAAAGAACTCAGCCCAGCCGACCCACTCCACCAGATAACCGGTCGGTGCTGCCACAACCACTCGCGGAATCCCCATTAGGCTACTTAACAGCGCATATTGAGTCGCGGTAAAGCGGCGATTAGTCAAGCTAGCCATATAGGCGATATAGGCGGCGGTTCCCATACCCGCAGAGAGGTTCTCAAACGCAATGACCGCCGCGAGCCAGAGGGTATCGGCACCGGTGACCACTAAGATGGCAAAACAGGCGGTGGAGAGGGCCTGCAAAATCCCAAATCCCCACAGCGAACGCCCGATCCCCCAGCGAAGCAAGATAAGCCCCCCTAACAGCCCTCCGGCAATCGTGGCCCAAAAACCGAAGAGTTTAACTACCGTGCCAATATCGGTCTTAGTGAAGCCGATATCGAGATAGAACGGGGTCGTCATCGCCGCAGCCATGGTATCACCGACCTTATAGAGCAGAATAAATAGCAGTATTAGCCACGCCCCCTCGCGACCAAAATAGTCCCGAAAGGGCTCTATCACCGCTTCAGAGAGCGTCTGCGGCTGACCTGCGACCATCTGCGGCTCCCGACAGAGCAGCGTCGTTACCAACCCCACCGCCATGGAGGCGGCCATCAACAGATAGACGATTGCGAAGGGGAAGCTATCGGCCAGAATTAGGCCGCCACTGCCGGCTAACAACATCCCAACCCGATAGCCGTTAACATAGAGCGCTGAGCCGAGCCCCAACTCCTCATCACGCAGATCCTCCCGTCGATAGGCATCGACCACAATATCTTGACTCGCCGAGAAGAGGGTCACCCAAAAGGCGACGACAGCCACCAGCCATGGGCTAGCCACCGGATTAGTCAGCCCCAACAAGGCGATGGCCAGCGTTAAGATGAGCTGAATGAGCAGCAACCAGCCGCGGCGGCGCCCGAGCAGCGGCAGCGTAAAGCGATCTAGCAGCGGTGCCCAGAGAAATTTGAGGGTATAGGGGAGTCCGACTAGCGCAAACAGCCCGATGACCGATAGATCGACCCCCTCCTCATGCATCCACGCCTGTAGTACCGAACCGGTTAACAGCAGCGGCAAGCCACACGCAAACCCCATGAAAAAGGCGACCGCCATTCTCCAACTCAGAACTCCCCGCCACCACGCCCCCACGACACCACTCTGCTGCTCTGTCACCCTATCCACTCAACACGATCCCGTTAGACAAAAACCCCGCTTGCCCATGATAGCGGGCAAGCGGGGAGTCACCACCTTCCAAAGGTATCAGTATTGCGCTAACAGACTACTCAAACGGCGTCGGCGCGGGTGTTGCATCGGTTGACGGGGGCAGGATCGGCAGCGCAAACGAGGGCTGCTCACCAGTGAGGCTCTTTAGAAAAGCGACAATCTGGCCATTCTCTTCACTCGTAAAGGTTCTACCGAGCTGTAGTCGTCCCATCACATCGACCGCTTCGGTCAGCGTCTCCGCTTCACCGTCATGGAAATAGGGGTAGGTTAGCTCAACATTACGCAGTGTCGGCACCTTAAATTTAAACCGATCGGCATCTTTACCAGTCACCGCACTCAACCCTTCGGCAGAGTTGTTGGTCTGATAGGGCTGAATTAACCCCATCTTCTGAAACGAGTTACCGCCGGCAGCCGGGCCATTGTGGCAAGCGACACAGCCACTATTTTTGAACAGTTGATACCCCGCTAGCTCCTCTGCTGTGAGCTGGTCACTCTCCCCGAGTAGCCAGAGATCAAAGGGGGAGTTAGGGGTGACCAGCGTCTTTTCAAACTCGGCAATCGCCTGCGTGACGCGATCGATGCTAATTCGATCATCGCCGAAGACCTGTTTAAATTCAGTTACATAACCTGGAATGGAGGCGATAACCTCAACAGCTAGCGTATGATTAGAGGCCATCTCACCTGGGTTGGCGATAGGGCCACCGGCCTGCTCTTTCAGATCAGCTGCACGGCCATCCCAAAATTGGGCCACATTCATACTAGAGTTAAGGACAGTCGGTGAGTTAATCGGCCCCTGCTGCCAGCCATGACCGATGGAGGTCTTCAAGTTATCGGTTCCACCCATGGAGAGATTGTGGCAGGAGTTGCAGGAGATAAAACCCGATTTGGAGAGACGGGGATCAAAATAGAGCTTTTTGCCCAGCTCAACCTGAGCTAAGTTGATCTCCTGTACCGGACGGATAGGATCAATCGGCTCGGCGGCAGAGGCGGCCATTGAGGTCGCTAAAGTAGCCCCAAGTAGAGACAATTTAAATATATTTTTCAGCAACATAGATATAACTTCCTATAACAAAATAGCAGATTGAATGAAGCACTACTTTAGCATAACTTTGTGACTCTGATAACCCGATTATCAGTTATTTCTTATTTACTAATTATGGCAATGGCCGCTTGTCACCAAGAAAAGAGCCCGCCCCATTGAAACCCTCACGTTATGCTATAGACTATAGGGCGACAGATAACCTACTGACAATGGAGCAATAACTCAATGAGTGACACCAAAACTTGTAAACTACTCATTTTAGGCTCCGGCCCTGCCGGATACACTGCGGCGCTCTATGCTGCCCGTGCCAATCTTAACCCGGTACTCATCACCGGACTGCAACAGGGGGGGCAGTTAACCACCACGACCGAAGTCGATAACTGGCCCGGTGGTAGCGAGGGGTTGCAGGGGCCGGCGCTAATGCAGGAGATGGAGGCGCACGCCCGCCGCTTCCATACCGACATTATCTTTGACCACATCCACAGCGCCGATCTCTCCTCCCGCCCCTTTAAGCTGATCGGTGACAGCGGCAGTTACCTGTGTGAGGCGTTAATTATTGCCACCGGTGCCTCGGCCCTCTATTTAGGGTTGGAGTCAGAAGAGAAGTTCAAGGGGCGCGGCGTCTCTGGCTGCGCAACCTGTGACGGCTTCTTCTATCGTGGTCAAAAGGTCGCCGTCGTTGGCGGCGGCAATACAGCCGTTGAAGAGGCGCTCTACCTCTCCAATATCGCCGAACATGTCACCGTTATCCATCGCCGCGACAAATTTCGCTGCGAAAAGATTCTCGCCGACCAGCTACTAGAGAAGGCAAAAAATGGCAATGTCACCATTGAGTGGAACCATGAGGTCGATGAGATCCTCGGGGATAGTAGCGGGGTTACCGGGGTGCGGATTAAAGATAGTCAGGCAGGCTCGACGAAGGAGTTAGCGCTGACCGGACTATTTATCGCCATCGGCCATCGACCTAACACCGAGCTATTTGCCGGCCAGTTAGAGCTCGAAGGGGGCTATATTAGGGTTAAATCGGGCACCGCCGGTCGTGCGACCGCCACCTCGGTGGCCGGTGTCTTTGCCGCCGGCGATGTCGCCGACCCTATCTACCGTCAGGCGATTACCTCCTCCGGCTCTGGCTGTATGGCAGCACTCGATGCCGAACGCTTTTTGGAGAACAATCCGCTCTAAACCGGCTCCCCTCCACAAGCGCCAGGGGGGACTACCCCCCTGTATTATTGGCGGCTAGTGCCATAAAATCGGCAAACGGACACGGCTTAGCTTTATAGTAGCCCTGCTGAATATCGATACCTAGATCGGTTACCAGCCGTAGCTGCTCGGCCGTCTCCACCCCCTCCACGACCGTCTTTAACCCCAATGAGGTTGAGATATTGACAAACGCCCTCACCAGCTCAGTCGATGAGTGCTCCTCTAACAGGTGATCAATAAAGAGCTTATCGAGCTTAATCTCTGCAATCGGTAGCTGCCCTAAGCGCTCAAAATTGGAAAATCCAGTACCAAAATCGTCTAGCGAGAAGGTGTAACCGGCGATAATCAGCCGCCCCATATTCGCAAGAATCGTGATGTCGTGATCGTAGATCTCATCCTCAGTGATCTCAAAACAGATACGGCTAGGCGGGATGGCATACTTCTCAAAAATCGCCATCGCGTTACGATAAAACTGCGGATTTTTCAGATCGTTAACGCCAATGTTAATCGAAAAGGTTAGAGAGAGGTTGAGATCAATAATAGTGGCAATATATTGGGCGCTCCTCTCAAAAATCTGATAGGTAAAGCGGGTACCCGCCTGACTCGATTTGATGGTAGGAATAAAGAAAAAGGGCGAGACAACCTGCCCGTTATCGGGATCGATCACCCGTGCTAGCGCCTCGGCACCGACCACATAGTCGCCACGGCACGACCACTTCGCCTGAAAAAAGACATCGACATTATCGAGAATCTGCTCCACCGAATATTGCTTGATGGTGCTATCGATCGACTTAGGTCTAGGTTGCTCGGTAAAACGGGATTTAGCGACCGCCTTGGCTAACTCTAGCAGGTTGACCGGCTTCATAATCGCCTCGACTACATTGAGACGGGAGTGAAACTTAAGCAGCTTGCGCAGCACCCGAATGAGCTGCTCATTGCAGCCGCTACAGACAATAATCGGGAATTTGCCGTGAATTTCGTTCACAAAGGAGAGAAAATCGAACCCATCCTCCTCCGGCATATCGAGATCACAGATAACTAGATCACACTCCCCCGATTGCAATATCGCTCTAGCGGTACTCAATGAGTGGTGGGTATCGATGTCGTGAAAACCCATTTTCGGCAACTGTCCCTTAAAGTAGCCCAAAATCAGTGGATCATCATCAATAACCACTACTCTGGAGTGGTGCTTGTCTGCCCCCAGCCTGTTATCCATGCTTAACACCTAAAAAATTGCGAACCGAGTATGTTAAAGCGGCAAGTATAACCCATTCGAACCGAAAAAAATAAAAATTTGCCCCCACTGCCCCCCCCCAGCATTAAAGAGTACTGATTCAAGTGTAACAATGGTGTAAAATTATCACTTCCTGTTTCTAACCACTGTACAAAGGGCATACAGACCATGCGTTTAACCAATAAGGCTAGCCTTTCGGCCATCGTGCTGATTACCCTGTTAATGGTTGTGCTGCTAGTGGTGAGCCTCATCGCTTTTCGTCAATTTTCGATTCACACCGCCGAGTCGCACGCCCAGAGTGTCGCCGAAGTGGTTCGAGTTAGCATGACTGAGGCGATGATTAATGGCGTCATTCAGCACCGCTCCAGCTTCTTAGAGCGAATGCAGGAGGTCAAAGGGTTAAACGATGTCTATCTGGTGCGCGGTCAACATGTTGTTGCCCAATATGGCGCGGGGCTAGCGAGTGAGCGAGCGGTCGATGATATCGATCGCCAAGTCCTGCTCACCGGTCAAGCGGTCTCGACCATTATCGATGAGCAGGGCATGTCGCCCACATTCCGCACCACCATCCCCTATATCGCCTCTAGCGAGGGCGAGCCGAACTGCCTTAACTGCCACCAGGTTAAAAATGGTGATGTTCTCGGCGCGGTCACCATTACCCTGTCGGTCGGGCAACAGAAGGAGCGCGCACTGCTGACCATTACCATTATCACCCTCTGTATCGGCCTGTTTGCGGCGATTATTCTGTTTATCATTGGCCGCCTCATTCGCCCCATCACCCGCACCACCAGTGATATTCAGGCCGGCGTCAAGGCCGCTATTAGCGGTGACTTTCAGTATCGAGTTGAGGTTCGCAGTAACGATGAGATTGGAGAGATCGCCAACCAGTTTAACCAACTGACCAGCCACTTAGAGCAGGGGTTAAATACGATTCGTAACAATGTCGCCCAGCTAATTCAGTGTAACTTAGTGGATAGAAATAACCACAATAACCTACTCAATAGTACCATTAGCATGGTCGATGGTCTCATCGATGCCTCCCACTTCAAACAGGCGATTGAGGAGGATGAGTCGAAACTAGAGGTTTACTACCGCCTAGCGCGAGTGATTGAGGAGGAGCATAAGTTCTCTAACTACTCCATCTACGAAGTCACTCACAACGGCAGCCGCCTAGAACCGATTGTGGTCAATGGCGATCAAGATGCTAACGGCTGCCACTGGTGTAACCCCAATGTGCTGGTTCGCTCCGAAATCTGCCGAGCCCGTCGTACCGGCCATACCATCGACTCCAGCGAATACCCCGGTATCTGTAACGCCTTCGCCCCCCCAGAAGATGGCCAAGAGTATGTCCACACCTGTATTCCAGTGATTCAGTCGGGCACCGTCGGTAGCGTAGTGCAGCTAATTGAAGTGGCGGCACAGCTCCCTAGACTGCGCGAAAATACCACCATGCTCTATGTCTATCTACGCGAGGCGGCACCGGTGATTGAAGCGAAACGGCTCATGGATACTCTACGCGAATCGACCCTCATCGATCCGATGACCGGTCTAAATAACCGCCGTTTTCTGGAGGAGTATAGTGATACCATTATCGCCACGGCGAATCGTCGTCAAAGCAGAGTCTCAGTCCTCATGCTCGATTTAGACTACTTTAAAAAGGTCAACGATACCTATGGCCACGACGCCGGTGATAAGGTGCTTAAAGCATTAGCACAGATCTTCCGTAACTCGGTTCGCGCCTCCGATCTGGTCATTCGTTATGGGGGCGAGGAGTTTATTATTCTGCTCCAAGACTCCAATAGCGATATGGGCGAGCAGGTGGCCGAAAAGGTTCGTGCTAATGTCGAAGCGCATCTCTTTACCATCCCCGGTGCGGAGCTAAAAAAGACCATCTCAGTCGGTGTCGCCGACTTTCCTGACGATTCGGATACCTTCTGGCAGACGATTAAGTTTGCCGATGTCGCCCTCTATCAGGCGAAAGATCAGGGTCGAAACCGAGTGGTTCGATTTACCAAAGAGATGTGGCAGAACCAAGATTACTAATTGTAGCTGTTGACATATCAGGTTCCCACCGCAACACAACGCCCCTCTCGGCGGCTGTTGCCCCATAGCCTGCCGCCGTCACAATCCCACATAGCTGCACCAGTTCGCCATCTAGGTAGAGCAGCGGAATCGACCAGCGCTGCCATGGCGGCACTCCATGACGCGCATAGATCTTCTTGAGCGCCACTCGCCCCATCCCCTCTCCTAGCGAGATCGCCTCCCCGCCGCGGCGCCAGCGTAACTCCACCGTCTGCGCCTGCTTTAGTTTTGTCAGTGCTACCCCAACCCCTAGCTGTTGCCAACAGATGAGCCCCCCCCTTTGAGACGGTAGCACTATCCTATCTGGCAGGGTAAGAGTCAGCGCCAGCCGTAGCGGTGGGTAGTTTAGCGGACAGCAGCTCTCCTCCTGCGCGGCAACCCACCAGAGCAAATGCCGATAGCGGCGCACACTCCCATGCGTAAGCGTCAGCTTTGGCATCGCATCACCCCGCGCCATAATGACCTGCTGCTCAAGCAGCTCAAGCTGCTGCCGCGATAGCCTCTCCGCGGCTAGCTGCTGTAGCCAGTGGCGTAATAGCTGCCACCGTCGTGGCCGCGATAGCGCCATTAACCGCTCTATCTGTAGCTGCTGCCGCGCCCGACACTCGGCCCAATCACGCTCGGCTACCTGCTGCAAAATCGACTCACTATCAGCCATATTGGCGGCGGTGCGGCTTAAGAGCGACTCAATCGCCCCATAGCGCTGAGTTAACTCCGGCAGTAGTTGATGGCGAATATAGTTGCGCTCAAAGTCGCACTGAGCGTTGCTCGGATCCTCACTCCAGTGTAGCTGCTGCTCTGCGGCATAGCGATCAATGGTCGGCTTCTCCAACAGCAGCCACGGCCTTAACAGCCGTAACCCCTGCCACTGAGAGTCGGGACGCATGGCAACGAGCCCTGTCACACCCGCCCCCCGAAACAGCCGTAGTAGCACCGTCTCGGCCTGATCCCGACGGTGGTGAGCGGTCAATAGCGCTGTCTCTGGCGGCGTATGCTCAGCAAATGCCCGATAACGCGCCTCCCTTGCCGCCGCCTCCACCCCTCTACCGGCTAGCTGCGGCTTGACAGTGACCACCGTCAGCGGAATGTGCCACGACTCACACTGCTGTCGGCACGCCGCCGCCCACTGGTCGGCCTGCGGTTGGAGTTGGTGGTTAACATGAATCGCCTGTAGCGATACTAGCTCACCACGCCGATAGAGCTGTTTTAGGGCATACAGCAGTGCAGTAGAGTCCACCCCGCCACTGTAAGCGACCATGACGGCCGAGACCCCAAACTGCTGCAAGGTAGCACTAAGCTGCCGCTCCGGTAAGGGGAGAGAGCAGGCGTCACTCCTCTTCAAACTGGCCAAAAGCCATTAAGCGTTGGTAGCGCTGTTCAACTAGCTCATCGACAGAGAGCGATCTCAAGTCGGCCAGACTCTGTAGCAGCGCCTGCTTCACCCGACTCACCGTTAACTCGACATCGCGGTGGGCACCGCCTAATGGCTCGTCAATCACCCTATCGATCAGCCCTAACTCCAACAATCGACCCGAGGTGATCCCCAGCGCCTCAGCCGCATCGGAGGCCTTATCGGCACTCTTCCACAAAATCGACGCGCACCCCTCTGGAGAGATCACCGAGTAGGTACTGTACTGTAGCATCATTACCCGATCCCCCACGCCGACCGCTAACGCCCCCCCCGAGCCCCCCTCACCGGTCACAGTACAGATCACGGGCGTTCTCAGCTTCGCCATCTCATAGAGATTACGGGCAATCGCCTCAGACTGCCCCCGCTCCTCGGCACCGACGCCGGGATAGGCGCCGGGGGTATCGATCAAGGTAACGACCGGCAGCGAGAACTTCTCTGCCAGTTTCATGAGTCGCAGCGCCTTACGATACCCCTCGGGACGAGGCATACCGAAATTACGATAGACATTGTCGCGAGTATCACGCCCCTTCTGATGGCCGATAACCATCACCGGCTCCCCCTCTAGCCGCCCCATACCACCAATAATGGAGGGATCATCGGCGTAGGCTCTATCGCCATGCAGTTCGGTAAAGTCGGTCAGCATCGCGGTCATATAGTCGAGACTGTAGGGGCGTAGCGGATGGCGTGCGAGCTGCGATACCTGCCACGGCGACAGGTTTTTGAAAATTGATTCGGTCAAAGAGCGACTCTTCTCCTGTAGCCGCGATAGCTCCTCGGCGAGATTGACCTCAGCATCGTCACCCACATAGCGTAGCTCTTCAATTTTGGCCTCCAGCTCCGCAATCGGCTGTTCAAAATCAAGAAATTTCAAATCCATAGAACCATTAGCACCCGTTATTGACCCCAAAACGGGGCGATTCTACCAGTTTCGGAGCCAAAGCGGCTACCCCCGCCGCGAATCGAACGCCTCTCGTAGCGCCTCGCCGATAAAGATGAGTAGCAAAAGGGTGCCGACCAACACGGCAAAAGTGGTGATTGATAGCCACCAAGCGGCGATATTCTCCTTCCCTTGGGCCAGTAGCTCCCCTAGGCTGGGGGTCGAAGGCGGCACGCCAATTCCCAGAAAATCGAGACTGGTGAGCGCCAAAATCGCCCCGCTAATGCGAAACGGTAGAAAAGTAACCACCGGTGTCATCGCATTAGGCAGCAGGTGACGCCACATAATGGTATGGTTGGCCACCCCTAGCGCTCTAGCGGCAGTCACATAGTCGAGATTGCGACTGCGCAAAAACTCCGCCCGCACATAGTCGGCTAGCCCCATCCAGCCAAATAGGCTCAGTAGCACAATGAGCAGCGTCACACTCGGGTTGAAGATAGAGGCGAAGATAATAAGTAGATAGAGTTCTGGCATGGAGCTCCAGATCTCGATCAGCCGCTGGCTGATCAGATCGATCTTACCGCCAAAGTAGCCCTGCACCGCCCCAGCGATAATGCCGATCACCACCCCAATGGCGGTCAGAACCAGCGCAAACATAACCGAGAGTCGAAAGCCATAAATAAGCCGCGCTAACACATCCCGCCCCCGATCATCGGTTCCTAACCAGTTATCGGCTGACGGGGGAGCGGGGTTGGCCAGCTCACTTTGGTAGTTAATCGTATCGTAGCTGTAGCGATTGAGTGGGTAGAGAATCCAGTTATCGGGATTGGTTTGAATCAGCTCGATCACATAGGGGTCGAGATAGTCCGCTTCAGTGGCAAACTCGCCCCCAAAGGTCGTCTCAGGGTAGCTCACCCAGAGCGGAAAGTAGAGCTGCTGCTGATAGTGAATCAGCAGCGGCTTATCGTTAGAGAGCAGTTCTGCAAACAGACTCAGACCGAACAGCAGCGCAAATAGCCACAGACTGATATAGCCACGGCGGTTGCGTTTAAAGCGCAACCACGCCCGCTGACCGGCCGAAAGGGAGCCTGTCCGCTGCGACACCGCTACAGATCGCTCTCCATGACAATATAACCACAAGGGCACTCGTTCGCGCACAAGCCACACCCTTTGCAGTAGTCGTAGTCGAATAGATAGGGGGCGTGTCCTGGCGTTGGATCTTTGAGCACCGCCATATCGGGACAGAGAGTCCAGCAGTTATCGCAGTGGATACAGCTACCGCACGAGAGGCAGCGCTCCGCCTCTGTTTTCGCCTGATGTTCGGTTAAACCCTGCTCGATCTCAATACACCCTTTCAGCCGCTCGGCAACCGCTAAAGTCTCAACCTCGACCCGAGCTGCCGACTCAAAGTAGTGAAAGTTAAGCCTAGGTGCCGCAATCACCGCCGGTTCAGCTCCCACCGTCGCCTCCGATAGCTGCCGCAGGTATCGATCCATCGCTAGTGCGGTACGACGGCCATAACCGACCGCTTCGGTCACCGTTCCGCAGTCAGGGGCCATATCTCCCCCGGCGAAGAGGTTATCAAATCCCTTAACTCGCCCATCGCTCTGCAGCGCTATACGGCCATTGGTCAACGGCAGCAGTTCAATACCCGCCATATCGATCTGCTGCCCTATCGCCGGAATCACCATATCGACATGGAGTACCGTCTCCGTCCCCTCAAAGGCGACCCGACGGTAACCACTAGCGGCGGAGTGGAGCTTGCGCATGTGCACCATCTCAATTCCTACCACCCGCTCACCACGCAAAATCAGCCGCCGAATACCGCGATTAGGGTGAATCTGCACCCCCTCCTCCAGCGCTTGGCTCACCTCTCGTGCAATTGCCGACATCACCTGCGCCTCGCCACTATCGGGCAGCGATTGATCGGTAATAATGTGGACATCTTGACCGCCGGAGCGGCGCATAATTCGCGCCATATCGATAGCGGTATTGCCGCCACCGATAATCGCCACACTGGCGGCATCGGGGGTGTTACCGACATCCATCCACGCTTTGAGCATATCGATACCGCTATGCAGATCGCGCGGGGTGACCCCATCGACACTCCACTCGGTCGGCTGCTGTAACCCTAAGGCTAGATAGACGGCGGCAAAGTCGTCACATAACTTATCGAGCTGTAGCGTCTCGCCCAACCGCTCATGGGGGTGAAACAGAATGCCATCGCAGCGTAAAATGCGCTCCACCTCCTGATTGAGAACCGACCGCGGCAGTCGATAGTGGGGCAGTGCCGATAGCAGCGTCCCCCCCGCCTCGGGGGCGGCATCGAAGATATCGACCCGATACCCCAAACGGCGCAGATGGTAGGCGGCACTGAGGCCGGAGGGGCCGGCACCGACTACCGCCACGGCACCACTGCCGTTAAGCGGTGGCATCGCTTCCAGCTCCCACCCCTGCTCTAGCGCCAAATCGCCTAAATAGCGCTCCATGTGGTGAATGGCCAGCGGCTGATCAAACTCACCCCGATTACAGGCCGACTCGCACGGATGGTGACAGACCCGCCCCGTGACCGCCGGTAGCGGATTGACCGCGACAATCGCCTGCCAAGCCGCCTCAAAGCGCCCCTCATCCACCAATCCGAGCCATAACCTAGCATTTTCACCGGCCGGACAGGCGTGGTGACACGGCGCACTCGATTCACGATAGTGCGGCTTCTCAATCCGCCAAGTACCGGTATGGTAGTTTAACGAAGTTGCCGGATTAGCATATCCGCCACGAATAAATCTCTGCATACTGTTGCTCCTTATGCCCAGCGTTGTCCGCCACGGTGAATCGTATCTGCCCCCTCACTATCGAGCGCATCACGCCCCTCACCGCGCAGGCCATAGACCTCAATGTTGTGATCAGCAAGCGCCTGTAGGTGCTCTAACTCCTCATCAGCCCACTCGCTCTTGGCAAATAGGTGGCGAAAACGGTTCTGCGCCTTTAGATACTCCGCCACCGGTCGCACCTGCCGTAACGGCATCGCTCCAGTCAGCGCCCCCCGCTCCAGCTCAATCAGAGGAAACAGACCACTTTGCACCGCCAATCGCCCGACTTCAATACTCTTGTCCCCCTCATGGCCCCAGCCTAGTGGACAGGGGGAGTGGATCTGCAAGAAGGTCGGCCCCTCAATCGCTAACGCCCGCCGCACCTTTTTGCGTACATCGGAGGGGTAGGCGACCGAAGCGGTTGCTGCGTAGGGGATATGGTGCGCCGCAACAATCGAAATAATATCCTTTTTCAGGTGTCGTTTACCCATTCTCGCCTTTCCGGGCGGTGAGGTGGTCGTCATCGCCGCGTGGGGAGTCGAGCTCGACCGCTGAATGCCGGTGTTCATGTAGGCCTCGTTATCGAAGCAGACATAGAGCACATTGTGACCCCGCTCTAGCAGTCCCGACAGCGCCTGAAAGCCAATATCAAAAGTGCCACCATCCCCCGCAAAGGCGACAACCTTAGTGTTGCGCCCCTGCGCCTTAAGCGCCGCCTCCATCCCTGAGGCAATCGCACCGGTATTCTCAAATAGAGAGTGGAACCACGGTACCCGCCAAGCCGACTCTGGCCACGGGGTGGTAAATATCTCCAGACAGCCGGTCGCATTCGCGACCATAATATCGGGGCCGGTCGATTCGCTCACTAATCTAACCGCCAGCGCTTGACCACACCCTAAACAGGCGCGATGGCCCGACTCTAGCGCCGAAAATCGCCCCTGACGCCTACGAAGCGCCTGCACATCCACACTCACTGCGGTCGAACTTATCTCACTCATGCTCAACTCCTATTGATCTTCGGGGCTTAATTTGTCGCTATCGATAGCAAAAATTTCAAACGCGACCGGTTCGGTCGCCCCCTCCACCCGCGCTAGCAGATCGGCTACGGTAGAGATTGGAATATCACGCCCGCCAAGACCGATAGCAAAGCTATGAATTAACGGCATCGCCGCGCTACCGGCTAGCGCCGCTCGTAACTCAGCGGTGACAATCCCCCCACTCCCTAACGAGAGCGCCCGCTCCACCACAATCAGCCGCTTCAGACCGGCACAGGCCTCTTTTAGCGCCGCAATCGGAAAGGGGCGGAAGCTGCGCAACCGAATTAGGCGTACCTCATCGAGCGCCTGCTCTACGATCGCATCATAAAAAGTACCGGTCGCTGAACCGAGCACTAACAGCCCCGTCTCGCCGTCGGGATTGAGCTCCACCTTTACTAAGCCGCCATAGCCTCGTCCGGTGGCTGTCTGCCACTCGTTATCGACCCTCTCGATCACCTCGGCCGCTTTCAGCAGCGCCTGATGGTGCGAGTAACGCGCTTCGGAGTAGATATCGGGAGCCACCAACGCCCCAGCACTCATCGGCTGCTGCGAAGTGAGCGTGCGGCTAAACTGAAACGGGGGCAAAAAGAGATCGACCTGCTCCACTGAGGGGATATCGATCGCCTCCAGCGTATGGGTCAGCGTAAAGCCATCAACACAGACCATCACCGGTAGTTCGCACTCCTCGGCAATTTTATAGGCCTGAATGGTGGTATCGACCGCCTCTTGGTTATCGCCACAGTAGAGCTGAATCCAACCGGCATCACGCACCGCCATCGAATCTTGCTGATCGTTCCATATCGATAGCGGTGCCGAAACGGCCCGATTCGCACAGGTCATCACCAGCGGAATACGCATGCCGGCGATATTAAACAGCACCTCGCTCATTAACAAAATCCCCTGCGAGGCGCTAGCGGTATAAGCACGAGAGCCGGCAGCAACCGCCCCTAAGGCCACCGAAGCGGCACTAAACTCACTCTCAACGCTCACATATTCGCACTGCAACTTATCGTTAGCCACCAGCTTGGCCAAATTTTCCACGATATGGGTCTGCGGAGTAATCGGGTAGGCGGCAATCACCTGTGGACGGCAGAGCGCCACCGCTTCCGCGAGCGCCTGAGACCCCTCTAATGCCTTAATCATGCTGCCTCTCCCTGCTGTTTAGTAGCCCAAAGACCGGCCGGCACTAACTGCCGCGCCTCGCTAATCAGTATCTGGTTCTTCTCTAACACCGGCCCCTTAAAACGACTCTCCAGTACCTTGAGTAGTGAGTCGGGCGGTAATATCTCTGTTAGCGCATTAAATGCCGCTAGCAGCGCCGTATTCGGCACCGGACGCCCAAGATGGGTCTTCGCCAGTTCGGTAGCTGCAATCGCGATCACCTGTCGCTGTAGCTGTGCCGATAACTGCTCGCTCGACTCGGTCGAGTTGATTAAAATCGCCCCCTCCGGCTTGAGTCCATCTAAGACCCCCGGTACATGTAGCAGCGCCTGGTCTTGAATAATCAGATAGTCGGGGGTGACCACCTGATTGCGCCGTTTGAGCGGTTCGGCGGTTATTCTGACAAAGGCGACTACCGGCGCCCCTCTGCGTTCGGCACCAAAGGCGGGAAATGCCTGGCCATAACGCCCCTCGTGAATAGCGGCAGTGGCTAGCAGATAGGCCGCCACCACATTCCCCTGCCCACCGCGACCATGAATGCGTACTTCAATCATCAAAACTCCTCTGGAAAACAGCCCTGTGGAAAGCCTGATAACGCTATCGTTGGGTAACCACTCCCGCCGCCCTGCCTCCCCTAGCACTGTAGGGAATGGGAGGGTCGGTAGGCAGATGACTACTAAATTGAAAGCGACAGTATAGCGCTAAAGTGTGACATTATCGTGATCATTGCTGCCGAAGATCAACCCGTTCTAGGGCAACAAACTTGTGATTTTGATCAAACACCAACCGAAACAGCCCGTGCACCCCATCGTGACCGATAAATGGCTGCAACCGGTTCGCTGGAAACTCAACCTTTCGCCCATCTAACGAGTGAGCTAGCACGGTGCGAACACCGGTATAGTACTTCACCATCTCGTCTTTATCTATAGAGAGATTAAAATAGATAGCACTGTTCATGACTCAAAATGTCGCTTACACTAAACCCTTTAAGTTACCTGACAGATACCGTTTTAACATGAAAAAACTGGCATTAACACTCCTTTTTCTGCTGCTACTAGCAGCCATTATCCCCTTTACCCTACCACTAAAGGAGGGCAAGCCCCTGCTGCAGTGGGATCAGCTCCAAACCCCACAACTCAAGCTCCCCCCCCTGCCCGACCTCTCCCTCACCGAGAGCGACAGCCCCGAGCACACCGTCACTAGCTATAAGTGGCAAGACGCCGCAGGCAACTGGCACCTAAGCGATGCCCCACCGGTAAGTGGCGATTATACCGCCGTCACGGTCAATCCGAACACCAATATTATCGCCGCCCCCGAACCGGCCGCCCCCACCCCTCGCCAGCCCCCCGCCCCAAATCGCGCCCCAGAGCCGCACAACGACTCCCCCACGCCGACTCTCAACCCCGCCGCCACCCTAACTCGCGGCCAAGAGGTCATGGAGCAGGCTCGCCAACTAGAGCAGACGCTACAGCAGCGACAACAGCAGCTCGATCAGCCGTTTTAACCCCCCCTTTTTTTGGGCCGCGCCACAAACAGCGGTTGACTTAACGCCAACTGACGATTACCATTAGCGCCACTTTTGTGAAGTGACTAGGAGAGATGGCCGAGAGGCTGAAGGCGCTCCCCTGCTAAGGGAGT
Organism: Ectothiorhodospiraceae bacterium BW-2; assembly: GCA_008375315.1. Taxonomy (NCBI): domain Bacteria; kingdom Pseudomonadati; phylum Pseudomonadota; class Gammaproteobacteria; order Chromatiales; family Ectothiorhodospiraceae; species Ectothiorhodospiraceae bacterium BW-2. Next base: position 959,849 of record CP032507.1, read on the forward strand.
GTGGGCTTTATCTCCCACCGAGGGTTCGAATCCCTCTCTCTCCGCCATTTTAAGAAAAATACAACAACAAAAACAATCACTTAGACTAAAGACCGTGTTTTTAGTCCCCCCTCTAGTCCCCATATCCTCTTATTCTAACAGCTTCGGCTCGAACTGTACTTCAGAAACTATTTAGCCAGTCGCATGAGCTGAAGGCGGATATTAAACAGCAGTTGGCGGTGTTGATGTTTAAAAAGTAAATGAGAGTCTATCTTGATAACTGCGTCTTTAACAATCAATACCTTCGCCAAAATGATTCTTTAGGCGACCTTTCTTCCCCCAAATCCCCCAACCAAACTCTGTCCCGTAAGTTCAATTAACCCACTACTCGGCAAAAAATAGTCAGTAATTTGATGCGTTTAAAAAATATCCAATAAACATATTACGACATATTTTTTGTTTCTTAAACTTGCTGTGGCATATAGCGCTATGGTACTCTTTATCAAGTTAATTTAATGTCCCTCTAAAAAAGGATTACAACTTTGATAGGTAAATTTCTTAAAAACATATTAAACAGCCCCCCTAAAGAGATTCGGATCAAAGATAATCGCACTATTGAGAATTTTATTCACCTAAATCAGCAGCGACTGCAACGCGCTATGTCGATGTTAAAGCCTAAGCAGGCGATTGTGATCGATCTAATTCCGCTACTGTTTGAAAATAATCAACCGACTTGGCCCGGATATATAGGCAACGATGTCCCGTGTGGAATAAGCTATTTTCAGCGTGATGAGCGCCTGTTGGATAAAGCGAAAAACCTCTTTGGCCCCTGCCGCTTTGTTGAAGCGAAAGAGCGGCCCCTTTGGGCGCTCTATGCGATGGGGAGTATCGGTACAATTGCTCATACCCCTGGTAGTGATTTCGATTTTTTACTGCTACACGATCCGGCTCTCTCAGAGGTAGAGTTAAAACTGTTACAGAAGAAGGCGACAGCCATTGAGACCTATGCGGTACAGAGTGATATTGAAGTACACTTTTTCTTAATTAATCCGGCCAAAATGCGTCGTGGTGAGATGAATGCACTTAGCAGCGAAAGCAGCGGTTCGGCTCAGTTTAGACTGTTACTAGATGAAATCTATCGCACACTGGTGGTTTTTAGTGGTCGTTGGCCGGCATGGTGGCTAATCGCGCCTGAGCTAGAAGAGCGCTACGATGAGGAGTTGGCCTACTATCAGCAGGCCCGTTATTACCGTGATCGGTTTGTCGATTTGGGGGCATTACCCTCTGTGGGGAGAGAGGAGTATTTTGGTGGGGTGATTTGGCAGTTTGTTAAGGCGATTAGCTCTCCTTACAAATCGATTATCAAACTGACCCTAATTGAGTCCTATGTGGCAAATCAGACCGAACTACCGGTACTTAGCCGACAGTTTAAACAGCGAGTTTACAGCGGTGTAACCGATGTTGATGAGGTCGATCCATACCGAATGTTATCGCAACATCTGGAGAGTTACCTTCAGTACGACAGTGAACCTCATCGTCTGCTGACCCTGAGGCGTGCCTTCTATCTAAAAAATGGCCTAAGTCGTATGCCGGGAAAAATCCAACCGCAGTGGAAGATCGATCTACACCAAAAACTGATGGCTGATTGGGGCTGGAATAGTGACGCGATTAAGCAGATAGAGCAGAGACAGATCTGGAGCCTGCAACTATTGATTGAGGAGCGGTGCTTGATTAATCGTACGTTAAGCGACTGTTACACTCAGCTAGCACAATTTTTACACCATAGGACGCAGGATATCTTTATCACTGAAGCGGATATGACCCAAATTGGGCGCAAACTATTCGCCTTTTATGAGCGTAAAGCGCATAAAATTGAGTTAATTCGCTTTACTGTTGGCCACCCGTTAGCACACGATAAGCTGTCACTGCATGAAGAGATTGACGATGCAGGTATCATCTCCTGGGGATTTTACAGCGGTTATGTAGGAGAACCGGAACCAGAACATCCACAGCTAATACGCCGTTTCGCTTTTTTAGTAGAGGGGTTAGTCTGGTGCTACAGTAACGCAATTTGGACTGAATCGACCCAAATTAACCTTTTCTATACTCGGGCGGTGATATCGCAACAGGAGATTCAGCAGTTCGGGAAGCTATTACGGCAGCACTTTACTATCGAAAAGTTTAATATTCCGCCGATAGAGCGTTTTGCTGACCCTAACCGTATTGCCTCACAGCGCTGGTTTATCCACTTAGCGCAAAAGAGGAGCATTGGCTTCGATCCCTCTCTCTGTCAGGGAGAGGGATTAGGGAGAGAGCCGCTCTGCTTTAGCATCAGACGCCAGCTACTTTTAGTTCGGTTTGATTGGGTTTATACCACCGAATATGGTGAGCTGTTTCACTACCCCTATCAGGGCGGAGAGGGATTAGCGCAGGCGATAGAGAACTACTTTAACTGGTTTACTATGGTAAAAAGTGGTTGTCAGCTACCGATTCTAGTCCATTTTTCATCCTTTGACGGCGATTTAGGGAAGCTGCTAGCGCAGCGACTTGAGCAGCTCTTTACTACGACTACGGAAACCTTTTTTGGAGCGACTCGTCTTAACGATGGTACGCTTCAGCTCTGGATTGCGATCGGGCCACAGTGGTTACTATTACGGCATTGTCTCGGCTCTCTGATGGAGGTTGAAACTTATGCAAATGACAGAGAGGTAGTGCAGACGATGTCACGCCAAAGTCCGAGTACCACCCGTTTCGATGCTCCGGCCCGTTATCTGCACCCGTTGGCTGTTATCTATAGCGAACAGAGATTAGGTGAAGTGGTACTAGTGGTACAGCCACTAAGCGGTGATGGTGGAGCGATTTGGATTGTGGATGAGGAGGGGCAACTCTACCATCAGTTAGTTAAACATCAGCTACAGCAAGAGTCTCTGGCTATCTATTACTTTTTACAACTAGCAGCACGACGGCTCAATGCGCTAACTCAACAAGAGCAGCCGAGAGTGATCAAATTGCTCAAATATAAATTAAAGCGTGACAAAAGTTACTGCTACCATCTACTTCCATTGAAACTAAAAGAGGAGAGCACGCAGCCACCTCTGTCGCTACTAGTCGAGGTGGGAGAGAGTCAACCGATTTTAGCCGTTGCGGTTAATCAACAGCTCTACTCGGAGCAGAAACAGGGGGCGGCTTGGCCAAAATTGGCGCGGCAACGGTGGCAGCAAGCCGGTGGCTGCGGTACTATCCATATCAATGGCCTCCGTTTGAGGCAATCGGTTACCATAGCGCGACTGTTACGCTATCGACAGAAGATAACCCGTCTGCTGCTCTCATCCTGAACTTACCGGAGCAATTGACCGTTGCTTGATTTATGTTCAACAATCTCTATAATCATGTGTTATCAGAAGCGGATACAGCATAGCGCATTGGGCGGATTAGTGCAGATCGTGCGGCGTTGGGAGAGAGAGGCGAGAACGCTGCCAAAAACAGGCTGGCACGGTTGTTCGACCCTGATATCGATCGGCTCACGCCGTACCGACAGATGAAGGCGACTTGCAAGCGCGGACTAACCGCCACGGCTCAACTAGGACTCCAGTTGCTCGCCCGCAAGGGTGTTATCAACGGAGAGCGAATGACCGAAAAACGGCTATGAGCAACTTTGTTTAGGTTTTTAGGAACAGATAAAATGATGCCAACCGATCCAATTCCACCCTCTGAGCGCCCTGCCGCACTGGTAACGGGGGGGGCGATTCGCCTAGGACGAGCGCTTGCGCTCGATCTAGCCGCCGCCGGTTACGATATTGCGCTCCACTACGGCAGATCAGCTAAAGCAGCGGCGACGACTTGTGACGAGATTCGACAGCTAGGGGTCGCGTGTGAACCTTTTGAGCTCGACTTGGCAAGCTGCCGCGACTTTAAGCCGTGGATGGCGCAAATTAAGACGCGCTTTCCCCGCTTAGAGGTCTTAGTGAATAGCGCCTCGGGTTATGTTCAGCAGTCGCTTATGGCGAGTGAGATCGAAGCTTTTGATCAACTCCATGCGGTCAATCTACGCGCACCGCTCTTTTTAATCCAAGCCTTTGCTACACTTATTGGGCGGGGATGCGTGGTAAATATCATCGATAATAAGGTCGGTTTTAACCAGTTTAAGTACGCCTCCTATCTGCTCACTAAAAAATCACTAGCCGAATTGACCAAAATGGCGGCGCTAGAGCTAGCCCCTAACATACGGGTTAATGGCGTCTCTCCCGGCGTGACTCTGCCGGCAGGTAGCCGTAGTGAGGCGTATATCCGCTGGCGAATTGAGGCAATTCCGCTAAAACGCAAGGGCGAGACTGACCACATTGCAGCGGCGATTCGGTTTATTTTGAGCAACGATTTTATTAATGGCCAGATTTTAACCATTGATGGGGGAGAAAATATCGCCCATGTGGGCCTCAATGCCGGCGATTATGATCAGAGTAAAATTTAAACCAAGCCGCGCACAATTAGCTATAGATTTTGCTCATAACGCACAACTTTGCTACCTATTGTAACGACAATTACCTAGGCTACTATCGCACGCAAGATATCGTCAATGATAGGAGTGGCAAGAGATGTCATTCCATCTAGGTGCTCAAAAGGATAAATCACAATACACTTAATTTGAAAAACGGTATAATCGACCCGTTTCAGTTACAAAGTTAAACAAGTTTCCCACATAGTCGATGACTACGCTCTATATTGCCGAAAAACCCTCATTAGGACGCACTATATCCCAAGCTTTAGGGGGGGGACGCTCGGGAAAGGGGATGATTTCGGGACACGGCTGGGTAGTTACCTGGTGCATCGGTCACCTCTACGAGCAGGCGATGCCAGAAGATTATGATGCGTCATTAAAACGCTGGAGTCGTGAAAGTTTACCCATCGTTCCTGAAAGCTGGAAACTCAAACCGAAACGGGAGCCACAAACTGATTACCTATCCCCGCACAGATTGTCGCTATCTGGCCGCAGCGCAACATCCCGAGGCACCGACAGTGATGCAAGCCTTATCTCAAAACGGTTTTGCCAAATGGGTTAGTTCAGCTAACACTCAACTAAAAAGCCGTGCATTTAACGACAAAAAGATCACGGCTCATACCGCAATTATTCCGACAGCTAATAGCGCCGGTCGCCTCAATCGTGACGAAGCGGCGTTGTATGCCATGATTGTGCACACCTATCTGGCGCAGTTCTATCCCGATCACCACTATCAAATGACTCGAATAGAGACTGTATGCCAGTCGGAGCTGTTTATCAGTAACGGCAAACAGGTTCAACAAATCGGCTGGAAAGCACTGTTTCCGGCTCCGGTTAAAGAGGCTAAAGCGGACAATCACAGTGATGAGCCCCCACTTCCGGCTCTGAAAAAAGGAGATGTTATCTGTATCGATGCTAAAACCGAGGCTAAACAGACCCGGCCACCGCCACCCTATACAGAGGGTTCATTGATTAAGGCAATGGCCAATGTTGCCCGCTTTGTTGATGATGAGAAATTACGCAAAGTGCTGCGGGAGCATCAGGGAATCGGTACCGAAGCGACTCGCGCCGGTATTATCGAAACATTAAAAAAGCGCCATTTTTTGACCACCAGTGGTAAGAGCCTTATCTCTACGCCATTAGGTCAGCAGCTCATTGCACAAATTCCGGAACAACTCGGCAATCCGGCGATTACCGCCTGGTGGGAGCAGCAGTTAACCGAAGTCGAACAGGGGCGAGTCGAGCCAGAAGCCTTTGAGGCGCGAGCGGTTAACTGGCTCAACCGATTACTTGTCGCAGTCGATGCGGTGCAAATGACTCAACCGATGCAGAGTGATAAAGCGGCTAATGGGCAGTATCGCAAGCGAGGCAAAAAGGGAGGGCACCGGGGCGGTAATCCTCCTACCGCAAAAATGATCGCTTTTGCTGAAAAACTGGCAAATGAGAAAGGTCTATCATTGCCAAAAAAATATAACCATGACTTTGCAGTCTGTAAACGATTTCTTGATCAATATGTAAAGCAATAGTTCATAAAAATTTTGTAGCTAACATCAGTATTGGTGTGGCCTGGAGTAGCAATGACTTCAATAGTCTGGATTGAAAAGCGTCTGATAACGAGCCGTCAGCAACCGGTTAAGCTTATCGCGACCGATCTGTTGGCACTACCGGCTGACTCAGAAGGCGCATTTAGCGCCACTTCGAACTGGTCACAACTGATGTTGCCGCCGTTTCAGGCCTGATATCCGCAGGCGCTGGCGGACAACCTCGGTATCGAAGCCGGTAACCAACTTAAGCTGCTCTCCGCTACCCGTCTGCCTCCGGCTAAAATTCAGACTCAACCGCAACAAGGTCAACGCATCTTTATGGATATTGGTGCGGCCATGGCTCTGTTTGATGAGTTCTGTTTCAGCTATCTGGCCGTAGCAGAACTTAATCCACAACAGAAAAATGCCCTGTGACAAGCACTGCCTGAACAACTACACAGCAGGTATCGAAAGGGGTTCAGGGGCATCAGTTTTATCATCTCATCCTACGGCTTATGGGTCACAAAGGTGAGAGTGTCTTCATCGGTCGGTGCGGCTACCGGCTGCTTTTTTTGTTGTTGTTGCAGTATGAATTCGGGCACTGAGCCGCGTGTCTTTTGTACCGCCTGTTTGGCATCTTTAGCCTTGAGGTGGAAGTAGTAGTCGGGCTGTCGTTCGGGGTTATAGGGCGGTAGCTGTGGCCTTTCGGTCGAGGCTATCAGTTGTAAATCTTCGGTGCCGAGCGGTGGGGTAATACGATACCCTCTCGGGGCGATGTCTATCCAGCGATTCACTTGGCTGGCATCGACACTGACGATAAAGCGGTTCTCATTCGGCTCGTTCGGCCCTATCGGGTTTATCTCTAACAGGTAGGAGAGTTGATTGCGAATATGGCCGACGATGTAGAAGTAGCCGGGGCGGTTCAGTTTAACCAGAATATGGTAAATCTCCCCTTCGCGAAACGCTAACGCCTCTTTGCCGTAGTTGGTGCTAATCGCGGCCTGAAAGGTGTTGGCCTCTATCATGCCGTCCTGTAGCAGTTGGTCATAGGCGATATCGTCGGGCTGATAGGGGATGTCTTTGTAGGCGCTTGCAGCTAACAGGCTTTGGCGGGTCGCCCGGTTAACCCCCTTTTGGTCAACCGCCCGATAGGTGACGCTAATGGTCTGCTTTAGCGGTTCATACTGTCCTTGTAAGATGTAGTCGGCCTGTTGCCGCTTGCGGGTGGTGGTGAGTTCTGCCTCTAGCCGGCTCTGTAGTAGCCGCCCGAGCGGGGTCGCCTGACGCGAGCCGTAGGCCAGTGCCGGTTCAATAAAGTAGCGCCCTGCAGGTAAGTCGCGGGTGAGGTGGCCAGCAGCAATCGCTACCGTCGGGGCGTGGCTTTCGAGTGTTCTCAGCGCATTCGCGGTCTGTTGCAGGGTTGTCGGTAGTTTGGGTAGTCTCGGCTCGCCCAGTAGTAGCGCTACGGTGATGTAGTCGTCAATTTGGTCCAGCTTTTCGTAGAGTTGTTGCAGGGTGTGGTAGCGTGCATCATTTTGCTGCTGCCGCTGCTGTTGTTCCAGTGCGGTTATCTCTTGTGCCCGTTTGTCGATTTGGCGCTGGTATTGGGTCAGCGCCTCGGCTTTGTCCATGGTGACGGTGCAGTGCTGCTCTTTACCTAAGTCGATGTAGCTAAATTGGGTCGCTAACAGCGGTAGCTCGCTCGATGACTCTTTCACCTGTTTGGCATAAATTAGCCCCTGGTCATTTTTGGCGCTGGCGGTGTAGCTTTTGACTTCGACTTTGAGCGATTCGGAGAGCGCCCCTAAGGCGTTACGCCGCGCATCGCTGTTGGTCGGGCCGTAGCCTTCAGCGGTCAGGGTCGCTGACCATGCCGGTGGGAATATGAGTAGTAGTAGCAGGGGCAGTAGTCGATAGTTCATGCTCGTAAGCCTATGGTGGTTAAAAGGGGGGTAAGGCATACTACCGGAACGGGTCGCCAGGCTCAAGCCAAACAGCAGGGCGATAAAGCGCAGCCAGATTAGTGGGTTAAAAATGGATTACAAATGGTTAATACCCCCTCTACCTGCTGATTGTGCTGCATATCTTCGGAGTAGAGGGTCTGACAACCGTTTTGTAACGCTGTTGCGACAATCAAACTATCCCAATAGCTCAGGGCGTAGCGGCCTCTGAGTTGGGAAGCAAGCAGAAAGGTATCGCGGCAAATCGTGAACAGTATGGATACGGTAGAGGCTGCGAACTAGCTTCTGAAGCCGGATTTCGCTATAGGATGCCTTTTTTAGCAGATTCACGCTTAATTCGTTGATCACCTGTACGCTGAGCTCAGGTCGGTTACCGATTAAGTTAGCGGCGATTTCCGATTTACGCCGTTCTGCCTCCTGCTCTGATTGAACAAAGGCGTAGAACCAGATATTGGTATCGGCGAAACAGCGCTCATCGGGCATAAATCTGTTCCTAAAAACCTAAGCAAAGTTGCTCATGGCAGTTTTTCGCGAATTACGGTGACACTTTACCATTTACACTCATTATCTCGTCCGGTAAGATCGCGACATGGCAAGACTTCCCAGAATCATCGTGCCCGGTGTTCCGCATCATGTGACTCAGCGGGGTAACCGGCGTCAGAAAGTGTTCTTTGAAGAGGAGGACTACGCGCTCTATAAAGATTGGCTGGCAGCAGCTTGTCAGGCAAATGGCGTGATGGTTTGGTGCTATTGTTTGATGCCGAATCATACACACCTGATTCTGGTACCGTCAGACGAAACCGGATTGTCTCGGGCTGTGGGGGAAACGCATCGTCGTTACAGCGCCTATATCAATGCAAGACTTCGCGTTACAGGTCATCTGTTTCAGGGTGCTTCGGCTCAGTTGCCATGGATGAAGCTCACTTGATGGCAGCCTTTCGCTATGTCGCCATGAACCCGGTTAAAGCAAAGCTTTCGGCCACTGCCGTAGATTGGAAGTGATCCAGTATTTTAGCCCACTTTAGGGGAAAGGATGATGGCTTAGTCGTCGTCAAGCCGCTTTTAGATCGCCTCGAACGACTTGATGAATTTCTCGACATGCCGGCGAACGCAGAACTTGAAGCAGCCTTGGCAAAGGGGTAAAGTACTGGGCGCCCGTTGATGGGAGATCAAGCGTTGGCGGAACTGGAAAAGACATTGGGTCGCTCATTGAGACCGAGCAAGCGTGGTCGCCCGCCATCACAGAGTAAGGGGATGGACAGTTAAAATTAGTGTAATTGGTAAGGTGTCACCGTAATTTACCCGGTAGATGTGGTAGAGTTTGGGTTTGAAATCCTTGGTATTGGGTAACGCATTATCGCGAATAACCACTCGTGGCGTTTTCACCAATCCCGCTTCAATCGCATCATTCAACCCAAAATCGGAAACGATCCACTCGTACAGCCCCGACTCGGTACTCTTTTTTCCTGTCGGGGCAAACGGGGTGGCTGACAGATCAAAACAGCGCTGTATTCTGCGGGTCTTATGAATCCGATCCAAACCCTCAATCCAGCGGGTCGCCTCATCCAGATCAATCCCTTGATCCGCCGCCTCCTTTTTACTCACTTTCATCTCGGCTTTAATGCGATAGGCGTGATGCGCCTCATCGTTAATGATCACCAAATCTTTATAGTTAGCGAGTTTGCCCAGAACTCGTCGGGTAAAAGCTTCATCACTCTCTCTGCCTTTTTTGACCACAGATCGACTCTGCTCCTGTAACGGCATCAGCGTATGCCAGTTCTCTATCAGCAGTTCAGCCTGATTAAGTCGTTGTCGCAACGCATCAGATGGGCAAAAATGAAACAGATCATAGTAGTTGTCAGTATGGCCGGGTAACAGCACCTGCAGCCGCCCCTTAACGGTTAGCCCGGGTGCCACAATAAACAGGGCACGGGAAAAATCCCTATTCCGTTTCGGGTAAGTGAGTGCATTCAACACCTGCCAGGTAATAATCATCGCCATGACCGTGGTTTTACCGCTGCCGGTGGCCATCTTGTTGCAGATGCGTTGCCATGCTCCCCCATCACCGGGCAGAGTAATGCCCTGTTTGAAGTGCGGCTGTGCCTCCACCCACCAAATCAATGTTTCGATCGCTTCGAGTTGGCAGAAGTAGAACGGATATTGCCTTGGGGTGTCGCTATCGCGCCAGTGTTCCAGCAGTTTGCGGGTAATTGAAGTGACACCGGGGTAACCGGCAGCACGCCACTCATCAACCCGCTGACGGATCTCATTAACCAAATCGAGCGATTTAATCTGTTTGGTATTGTGGCGGCTATCAAAAATCTCATAGCCAGCCGCTCGGCGTTGGGCAACCAGTGACAGTTTGCCAGATTGATCCTGATGCCAATGCTGCTGTGGCTCCTGAAATGGGGAGTTAATAATCAGTGAGGTGGGCTGTGTCATCGGCCACCCGCACCGGCATCATCCATCGCCACAAAGTAGATAGCGTTGTGACGAAATTCGAGTTGAATCGCATCGTTCAGTTGCCGCATGAGTTATCTCCTAATCCAATGGCGCTATTTTGTTAAGTTGCCGGCTCTGCCGGACGACTGTTGGTTTCAATTCAGTGTTGTAGGGGCGTTGTTGGTATCCGCAACAGCCTGTTTCTTGCCGGGCTGACGCCGATCCACTAACTGAGCGCCTCGCTGCTCAGCGCTCTGTTGTAGCGCGGCCACTAACTCATTCAGATTGTGGTGGTAATGCGCGGTGAGCTTATCGCGGTTCGTCCACACTTCCGTCATGATTTCATCCTCTCTCATCAACATTCTCCGGTTGTAATTCAATGGGGGTACAGATTTCGGGGTAGTGATAACCTGCCTGAAGGCAAATGGCCCGGATGATCGGTTTTTTAGCGGCATTGTCAATATGGCGACAGTTCCATGTCAGCAGATAATCGATACGATGCAGTGCCGCAATCGCAACATGCAGTGCATCAGCCTGAGCTTTGGCCGGTATGCCGCCTTGAGTAATCATCAGCTCGGCGAGTTGTTGCGTTTCGCTATCAATTTTCAGTTCAGGGATGGTTTCCAGTGCTTCGAGACGACGCTTTGCCGCCTCCTCATGACCGGCTGAGGCTTCAAGCAGGGTTAACTCTGAGGTAAATAGTTCGTAGTGGTGGCGCGCTTCGTCCCACCACTCTTGGGTGATCTGTTGCCAGGCTGCGGCGCGTATATCACGACTGGTACGGGCGGTCAGATAGCTGGGTATTGATGTTTCGATATAGACGGTAGGTTTCATAACCATCACCCTACCAGATCGATAATTTTCAGTGATTCAATACCGCGATCATCGACAATTTTAACCGCTGCCTTACGATTCTCACCCGCCTCGAATGGGAGCGATTTTGTACCATGAAACCGATCCAGCTGCGCTTCATCGAGTTCGGCACGAATATCCTTTTTCAGCCGGTTCCAGCCATCCTTTGCGCCAGCCATCGGGAAAAAGATCTGGCTGGGGAAGAGTGATCGATCATCGTAATCGACATCCAGCGACCACATCGCGATATTGCCCTTGCCGCCCGATTTCAGTTCGCCCGATTTCGGATCGAAGTAGTCAAACCCGTGTACCTCAATCTGAAAGCGACCCTCTTTGAGACGGTGCAGCTCGACATCGGGTTGACCCATTAGCCAGAATGACTGATTACTCTGCTTATTGCTTTTGAGATCATCGGTAAAGAGATCGGGATTCATTTGTGCTTTGAGCGCAGTAATTCCCTTTAAGTGATCAATATCTTTGGCGGCTTCGGGGTCGAAGGCAAAGGTACAAAAGATAATCATCTTCGGCTGTGGAAACAGCTCACCCGCCTCATTGAGTGCATTGGCAACCTGACGCTGTTCCAGTGCGGTATGTTCGGGGCCAAAACTGATCACAACGCGGTCGTGGCTATCGATTAGTGTGCCGCTGGCGTGCAGATGGCGGGTGCCCGCTAGCGTCTCTAGCTCGGCAAATTTGAGCTGTTCGCCCCCTTTGCCGCGAATACCACTTTTCAGCAGCTCATCGCGCCACTGCTGCTGGCGAGAGGTTTCACCACTGCGGGCGATGGTGCTGTCGGCTTCGGTGGTGGGCAGGGCCTCATCGAGCGATTTAACCGAGGGCGACGGCACCGCCTCCACCGAAAATGGGCCGGTGATGCGTAGTTTGCTTTTGTCGATGGCGGGCTGGTCGTAGAGGATCTCTTGATCGGCGTGGTCGCTAATGGAGGCGTCCATCTGTTTCTGCATTGCCTGACGGGCGGCGTGAAAGGCGGCAAACGGGGCTTGAGTGGTTTCAGGCCAGTCGTCCGGCCGATCAAACGGCACCTCCCACTCCAGCAGTTGATTGACTTGGGCGGTTTCGCCCGAAGGCAGTGTCATGGTTTTGCTGTCGGCGGCGGTGAAGTCGATAGTTTTGCCTTTGCGCCCGCCCTCGGTCACTTTGAAGGGGGTGGTGTGACCTTTGATGCTGCGATTTAGCGCTGCCAGTGCGGTGTCGATGGCGGGGTGCATTCGGGCATAGATTTCATCAATCTCAGGGTTGTTGGCAATCGACTTGAGGGTGATATGGGGCACGGTTTTATAGATAAAGCCGCTCTTTAGCCCCTCTTGCGGGTAGCGCAGCGGGTAGTAGTCGAAGCTGGCAGTCATCAACCGCTGTTTGGCGAGGGTGAGGGCAACGCGGGATGTGTCGCAGGTGATCCAGCGCCGCCCCCACTTCTCGGCGACAAAGGCGGTGGTGCCGGAGCCGCAGGTGGGGTCGAGAACGAGATCGCCGGGGTCGGTGGTCATTAGGAGGCAGCGTTCGATTACTTTTTCATTAGTTTGAACAACATAAACTTTGTCAGCACCATAGCCTCCACTAGCGGTATCAATCCATGAATTGCTAAATGGAAAATAGGGAAAATCTGATGTGTACCTTCTATAAGAGAGAGTTGTACCGTAGGATTCAAGGCGATTGGTTTTTTCTAATTTAGAAAATCCGTATTGATTTGTTTTCCAGCCACCTTTTCCTGGAGAAAATATATTATATTGAAAGTTTATATTTACCGATGTGGACTCGCTTTTTGAAGTAGAAGTTACAGGTGATCTTCTGTAAATGGTTGACTGGTCAGAAAGGTTTACCTTTGGATCAGTCAATTCTTTTTTTGTCAGTTTTCTATGTTGACCATCTTTAGTCAAAACATAGTTGTAGTTAACCCATCCGAACCCCGTTCGTTCTTGAAAAAGGTTATTAAATTTCGTTGTATCTCTGTTTTTACCATACCAAATGATGTAATCGTTTGTGTCTGGCAAAAAATCACCAGTTTGTCCTGTCGTTTTGCGAAATGAAATAATCCCGATAAAGTTATTTACACCATAGAGTTCATCCATCAACTCCCGCACATGATGCACATTCTCATCCGATATCTGCACAAACACACTGCCCGACTCATGCAATAACTCTTTTGCCAACAGCAGCCGATCGCGCAGATAGGTGAGATAGGAGTGAATCCCCAGCTCCCAGGTATCGCGAAACGCCTTAATCGTCTCCGGCTCGCGGGTTAAGTCCTCATCTTTGCGATCTTTAACATCGCGCTTATTCACAAACGGCTGAAAGTTAGAGCCGTATTTAATGCCGTAGGGCGGGTCGATATAGATCATCTGCACCTTGCCCGCCATGCTCTCCTTTTGCAGCAGCGAGTTCATTACCAGCAGCGAATCGCCGGCAATGAGTCGGTTTGACCAACCCTTGTCGTGTTTATAGAAGTCAATCGCATCGCGCAGCGGCAGATTCTCAAACGGTGCGGCAAAGAGATCGCCCTGGCGCCAGTCGTTTTGAGGTTTTTTACCCCTCTTTGCCGCCTTAATCTGCTTGCTCACTACCGCCAAAATCGAGGCGGGGTCGATGCGTTCATGCACATGCAGCGAGACGGTATCGACCTCAAAGCTGGTGCGTTCGGCCTTGCCACTCCAATTCAGATAGGGCTGGCTGGCGCGTTTTAGCTCCTCCAGCGCTGCGCGCATGGTATCGGCATCACCACTTTCCAGTGCCTCATCAATCAGCTGTTCGATATCGGCACGCCCGACATCAAATTGCAGGGAGGGATCAATGTGTGGATCGTAGTGCCATTCGGTTTGGTGGTCATCGGCATCATTTCCCGGTGTCACCATCCCCACTTCGGGGTTATTTTTGCGTTTATCGCTGTGGCGATAGGCGATAACTGCCTTTTCATCGCTCGCTTTTTGCTTGTTGGCCGCCTTTTTCAGTGTGGCGCGTGGCTTTTGGGGTTTCGGCGCAGGAGGAACAGGGGCGGTCAGTTCGAGTATCGCTTGCGCAGGTGGAGCCGATTCTGTTTCCAAAGTGAGTGACTCTTTTGCGGGTTCAGATTGAATACGGTAGATAGCCCCCCCTTTACCGCGCCCCCTGCCGACTAACCCTGCGGTTATAAGTTCCTCTTTAACTGCGAAATAGGCATCATCGGAGATGGCTGTTCCGCCATCACGTAACGCTCTAACAATGGCCTGATTACCCACCTGACTGCCATCGGCTGGCAGCAGTGCCAGAATCTGCTCTTTTAATGACTCCAAATGATTCTCCAGTAGTGTTACACACCCTAATACAGCAATCGCATACCGATATACGAACCTTTAGCTGATTACTCCAATGTTTTCCATAATAATCCAAATCAGGATAATACCATCACTATAAATTAAGAGATGGCTTGTTCTCTTTTATGCAGTATGCAATAAGCCCCCCCATTAGGTTGAGCATAAACCCATGCATGCTGCGATGCCTGGAATGTTCAATCTGGGATATGTTTTTAAGCTGGTCATTAATGGTCTCGATAATGAAGCGTTTGGAAAGCATGGCACGATCCCAAAGAGAAAGCAGCTTAGCCTTCATGTTTTTACGAGCTGATGTGATCAGTTCAACGCCTTTATCAAATAGCTTATCGGCCAATGCCTTACCGATATATCCTTTATCGCCATATAGCTTACCTGTAAGAGATTTTGACGGATAGGAAATCCAACCGCCTACGCCAAAGTATCCCCCAGATCCGGAGCGCCGTCAAGATTCGGGGAATTACGGTGACACTTTACCATTTACACTCATTATCTCGTCCGGTAAGATCGCGACCCCTGTTAAAGCAAAGCTTTCGGCCACTGCCGTAGATTGGAAGTGATCCAGTACTTTAGCCCACTTTAGGGGAAAGGATGATGGCTTAGTCGTCGTCAAGCCGCTTTTAGATCGCATCGAACGACTTGATGAATTTCTCGACATGCCGGCGAACGCAGAACTTGAAGCCGCCCTAGCAAAGGGGTAAAGTACTGGGCGCCCGTTGATGGGAGATCAAGCGTTGGCGGAACTGGAAAAGACATTGGGTCGCTCATTGAGACCGGGCAAGCGTGGTCGCCCGCCATCACAGAGTAAGGGGATGGACAGTTAAAATTAGTGTAATTGGTAAAGTGTCACCGTAATTTCCCGTTTATGGAAAAATTCTTCAATACCGCCGGCCCACAAAAAGCTGATATCAACTACACCATTGACCCACTGAGTCGAGTAGATTGGCAGGAGATCCGTATGCTCATAGCCAATCAACGCTACTTTCTGCTCCACGCACCACGCCAGACCGGCAAAACCACGGCACTGCTAGCAATGGTCGAGGTGCTGAATCGGGAAGGTCGATATACGGCGCTCTATGTTAATGTTGAATCTGCACAGACAGCGCGCAACAGAGTCGATGAGGGGATCGATACTATCTGCCGCTGGACAGCAAATCAGGTGGAGCTCTTTCTAGGGGATGACTCACTTATCCGCTGGCTGGACGAGCAAGGAGTCAATCAGAGTCCGCACGAAAAATTACAGACGATGTTACAACAGTGGAGTCGTTACCACCCCAAACCGATCATCCTGTTTCTGGACGAAGTCGATGCCTTGGTGGGTGATACCCTGATATCACTGCTACGCCAACTGCGATCTGGCTACAACCAACGCCCGGCGGCCTTTCCGCACAGTGTTGTGCTGTGTGGTGTGCGGGATATCAAGGATTATCGAATTCATCAGGGTAACGGGGAGATTATTACTGGCGGAAGTGCCTTTAATATCAAAGCGGAGTCACTCACTTTGGGTAATTTTAGTGAAGATGAAGTGCGCCAACTCTACCAACAACATACCGATGCCACCGGCCAAACCTTTGATGAAGCGATCTATCCCGAACTCTGGCTCGATACCACCGGCCAACCGTGGCTGGTGAATGCACTGGGGCACGAGATTATCTGGCATGATCGGACACTGCGGAACCGTAGCCAGCCGATCACTCTCAAACACTATCTGGAAGCACGCGAGCGCTTGATTCGATCCCGTGCCACCCACCTCGATCAACTGGCTGACAAACTCCGGGAGCCACGGGTTCACCGGGTTATTGCACCGATCCTCGCAGGAGAGAGTGTGGAACAGCACGATCACGACTTGCAGTATTGTCAGGATTTAGGATTGATCCGCACCCGTCCCGAGCTGACCATTAGTAACCGCATCTATCGCGAAGTGCTGCCCCGTGAATTGACCTACGGCCTGCAAGCCTCCATCACCCACCAAAATCAGCTCTGGTACCTGTTGCCCGACCGCCGCCTCAATATGGTGAAACTGCTCGAAGCATTTCAGCAATTTTTCCGCGAACACAGCGAGAGCTGGCTGGAGCGGTTTGACTACAAAGAGGCGGGGCCACAGCTGCTGATGCAGGCCTTTTTACAGCGCATACTCAATGGGGGTGGACGCCTGATGCGGGAATATGCCCTCGGTCGCCGCCGTACCGACCTGACTATTGAGTGGCCACTGGATGAAGAACAGGGACTGTTCGGGCCGATGCAGCGCATTGTGATTGAATTAAAAATTCAGCGTGGCGAACTGGAGAAACTGCTCGAAGAGGGCAAACAGCAGACCCTCGACTATGCCGATGGTTGCGGGGCTGAAGAGAGTCACCTGGTCATCTTTAACCGCGATAGTGCAGTGAACTGGGGGGAGAAAATCTGGTATCAGCCACCAGAAACAGAAGGTGAGCCGCATCTGTGGGGGTGTTGAATTACGGGAATTACGGTGACACTTTACCATTTACACTCATTATCTCGTCCGGTAAGATCGCGACATGGCAAGACTTCCCAGAATCATCGTGCCCGGTGTTCCGCATCATGTGACTCAGCGGGGCAACCGGCGTCAGAAAGTGTTCTTTGAAGAGGAGGACTACGCGCTCTACAAAGATTGGCTGGCAGCAGCTTGTCAGGCAAACAGAGTAAGGGGATGGACAGTTAAAATTAGTGTAATTGGTAAGGTGTCACCGTAATTCGAATACTTTGGTAAAATCAACTTTTATTCCGTCGCTTTCCACCATATTTTCGTGAAACAGATTTTTGCCTTCTTTATTAACCACAAAAATACTTCTTCCATACGGTTCCACTGTCCAAACGGTTTTTATGCCGGATTTCACAAGGGTATTGGATTTTTCCAATATAGCCTGGATACTTTGACTTGATGAAATCACTTCAATCGCCAATATCGGTAATTCTTTTACTTTTAAGACATCTTCAAAAAAATTCGGATGTATTTTTTCTTTTTTAAATACTGAAATATCGGGTGTAAGCCCATTTTCAATATCCAGTGTCAATTCAGGAAGAGGTTGTATTGAATCATCCTGTAATAACTGCCGCATTACCTGTGCGCAGATATAACTGTGATTTAGTGATGGCATTTTATCCGTCTGTGTATTTGTGGCCTGAGTATTTTCAAGCATAATGTCACCTGTTTGCATTTCGTCTGTGAGACGCTGACTAAATTTAAAGTTCTTACAATCTAAAATGATAGCTTGGCATTGGAATTTACAAGCTAACGTTAGCCATCACCCGACGCGGAAGGAGCGCTAGCGACTGTAGCGGTCGGGTGGATAGCCTTGTTGGGCATCTTTTCAAGCAAGACTTCTAAGCTGCCGCTATGCGCCTTGAGATATTCTTTTTCTTGTACCCATGACATACCTTGGGTTTCTTGTGACATCCTATCTCTGATATTTCTCATTAACTCAACGGACTTAATCTTCATAATCTATCACCTCTATTGGCGTGCGAATCTCTAATATCGGATATCCGAGCCTTAAATTCACAGAATTATAGCCATGTATTCTTTCAAGGTTCACGATATGCTTGAAATTCCAACTTACAAGAACATCACATCTACACGACTGATTGTAGTCGTTGCAATGTGCTGCGCATCCACTCGGCTTTTCTTAGACACAACGCCTTCTTGCAAATATGTATCTGCTAGATCGTCGGCTTCTTCAGTAAATTCTATAAATTCGATATGATCTATTGGCACAGAAAGCAAGATATCACGAACAGCTTGGGGTGCCGATTCCAGTTCGGCAATTGTAAGATTTGAAATAACGAGTATTGTTGAGCCTGACTTGAAAGTATCGAATAACGACAAAGACCCCTCCTCGAACTCAACATCGAGGCATCCACCAATTAC
Source organism: Ectothiorhodospiraceae bacterium BW-2 (assembly GCA_008375315.1). Classification (NCBI taxonomy): domain Bacteria; kingdom Pseudomonadati; phylum Pseudomonadota; class Gammaproteobacteria; order Chromatiales; family Ectothiorhodospiraceae; species Ectothiorhodospiraceae bacterium BW-2. The sequence goes on from CP032507.1 coordinate 978,313, forward strand.
TGATGTGTCTGTATATATTCTACGTTTCATTGTTGCGATTAATTTTCGAACCTACCTTTTGCCCAACGCAGAGTTCAGCCGTCGTTTTGCCGTAGCGGTAGCGAAGGCAAAACGGTCGGCTGAAACGACTGGTTAGTATTTGCTGTCAGTGGAAATCCCTGTTTTTCCCATTCTTTCAGATCTTTAACAATTTCATGAATATCATAATGATGCACCGCAGCATACTCATTTCGTAAACTGCGAGTCTCTTCAACAACGGGATCATTCCACATTGGTGCTTCCTTCAAGTAGTTCTTCAGGGGTACAAAGAATCGGTGGCTTAAATCCTAACTCTTTGCATACACTCTCAAGATGAGTGACGGATAGGAAATCCAACCGCCTACGCCAAAGTATCCCCCAGATCCGGAGTGCCGTCAAGAATTACGGTGACACTTTACCATTTACACTCATTATCTCGTCCGGTAAGATCGCGACATGGCAAGACTTCCCAGAATCATCGTGCCCGGTGTTCCGCATCATGTGACTCAGCGGGGCAACCGGCGTCAGAAAGTGTTCTTTGAAGAGGAGGACTACGCGCTCTACAAAGATTGGCTGGCAGCAGCTTGTCAGGCAAATGGCGTGATGGTTTGGTGCCCCTGAGTGTCAAGATACCCTGAGACCACCCCTGATGAGAAATGAATGTAGAATCAGGGGGGCAACAGAGGAGATACACGATGCCCAAAGATACTACCGTTTTACCCTCCAACGAGGTTACCGACCCCGATGAAGAGAAGCGCTCCTACCGCAAATTTAGTGAGGAAGAGAAGCTTCGGATCCTAGCAGAAGCAGAGCAGTGCAAGGAGCCGGGTCAGCTAGGCGAGCTGCTGCGCAAAGAGCAGATCTACAGCTCCCATCTGACCAAATGGCGCCGACAACTGCAAGCACAGGGGCAGGCTGGCCTGAAAGGGAAACAGAGTGGTCGCAAACCGAGCCTAGACAAGCGAGATAAGGAGATAGAGCGTTTAAAGAAGGAAATTCAGCGTCTTAGCCAACGGTTACAGCAGACCGAAGGGGTGATTGCGCTCCAAAAAAAAGCCTTCAGCTTATTGGAGCAGATGAACACAGAGATAAGCTTATGAGATTAGTTGAAAAAGAGTGCCCCAGTTCGGTGAGCATAAGAGCCGCTTGCGATAGCCTAGCGCTCTCGCGTGCAGGCTACTACCGCCGACAGGCTCCGGTTGTCTCCCCCGAGCGAGCCTTCCAAGACCCGTCGCAGCCAATGCGCTGAGTGAGGCAGAGAGGCAAGCCGTTCTGGGGCTTTTGAACAGCGAACGATTCTATGACCAACCTCCGGCAGAGATCTATGCTAGCCTGCTGGATGAAGGGAAATATTACTGTTCAATCAGTACGATGTATCGGATCCTTCGTGCTAATCAACAGACGGGAGAGCGGCGAGCTCAAAAACCGGCCAAATCACACGCTATCCCCCGATTACGGGCGACCCGCCCGAATGAGGTTTGGACATGGGATATCACTAAGCTTCCCACCACAGAGCAGGGTAACTTCTTGAATCTCTATGTGGTGATGGATCTCTACAGCCGTTTTATTGTGGCTTGGATGGTCTCAAGGAAGGAGAATAGTGAGCTCTCCAAGCTGTTAATCAGTGACGCAGCGGCTCGCTATCGGGTCGCGCTCAGTGGCTTAACACTGCATCAGGATAGAGGTGTGCCGATGACCGCCAGAGGCTATCTCGACTTGATGGCCGAACTGGGGATCACCTGCTCCCACAGCCGTCCACGAGTCAGTAACGACAATCCGTTTAGCGAGAGTCAATTTAAAACACTCAAGCAACAACCCGATTATCCTCAACGATTTACAGGAGTTGACCATGCCAGAATATGGTTTAGTGACTATGTTGACTGGTACTGTTTCCACCACCACCATCGAGGGATTGCGTGGTTCACTCCAGAGCAGGTATTTACCGGTCGTTACAAGGAGGTTAGCGAGCAGCGTGAACAGGCGCTGAAGCAGGCCTATCAGCAGCATCCGAAACGCTTTATTCATGGTGAGCCCAAGGTTAAGCAACCCCCTACTGAGGTATGGATTAACCCCGCTCTACCGGAGGAGGGGGTGGGGTCGCTGGAGGTCAACTATCCAACCCTGAATAGAGCGAAGGAGAGATGAGTGACGGTGCCGCTAGTGGGTCTATCGTCGATGGCTTTAGCCGGTTGTGGTGGCTGAATGACAGAGCGTTATCCATAGCCCGCCCCCCGGAGACCCCCTTATTATCGTAGGGGGGCGGGCTGTGGGTAACGCGGTGCAGGAGGGAGGTTCCTAGATTAGGGGTTGCAGTTCGCCTTGCAGCTCCCCCTTGCTGAAGGGCTTGGCTCTTGCGGCAAAGGGCCATGAGGGTCATGTTCGCTCCTTGTTGCGTCATGACTCAACATAGGCGAAATTTGCCGGTGAGGGCAGTGGCAATCACCGGCTAGATTTAGAGCTTTATTTTTTTAACAACTGGTCTCAAATTGCTTGACAGCTTCCGGTGCTATTGTTTGATGCCGAACCATACACACCTAATTCTGGTACCGTCAGACGAAACCGGATTGTCTCGGGCTGTGGGGGAAACGCATCGTCGTTACAGCGCCTATATCAATGCAAGACTTCGCGTTACAGGTCATCTGTTTCAGGGGCGCTTCGGCTCAGTTGCCATGGATGAAGCTCACTTGATGGCAGCCTTTCGCTATGTCGCAATGAACCCGGTTAAAGCAAAGCTTTCGGCCACTGCCGTAGATTGGAAGTGGTCTAGTACTTTAGCCCACTTTAGGGGAAAGGATGATGGCTTAGTCGTCGTCAAGCCGCTTTTAGATCGCGTCGAACGACTTGATGAATTTCTCGACATGCCGGCGAACGCAGAACTTGAAGCCGCCTTGGCAAAGGGGCAAAGTATTGAATGGAGCGCAGCGGAATTGCCGTCCGGTGCAGCGCCTGGTTATGTGTTTTTCAATGCATTTAAGGCACTTACCGCGACATGATAAGCGACAGGAGGTGAAACTGAATTGCCAATTTGACCGAGAACCTGATACACCGCTCCTGCAAATTTCCATGACTCTGGGAACCCTTGAATTAAACCAACATCTTGAACCGACAGTCTAAAGTGTTTATTTTTAGCGGGAAAGGCTGATGCCTTTTCCCTACTCGCCTGAACTCCGTTAGGCCATATTTGCATGTCTCCCCAAGCTTTTTGACCTGCTGTGCTATTTAAGATAGAAGTTGTATTTCTCTTCCCCGTAAAGGCACTTCTAATAGTTGGAGCTAAATTATCAAATCCAATGTTTTGTAACCCCAAACAGTCCCTAACTCCATTTGTTTTTTTAAGGCCCATGTCAAATAAAGAACAAGTATGGTAAGAATTATTTTTTCCTAAATGATCCCAAGTATGCGTGGGGCAAGGAGGGGTAAATTTTTTCAATCGGGATTTGCTTCTAAAGCCAACAAAGAAAACTCTTTCTCTAATCTGTGGCACCCCATAATCAGCAGTATGCATTTTGAATGTAGTTATTGAATAATCTGCCAGTTCGTCCAATATATATTTTTTTACAAAATCATTAAACTTTGGATTAAGTATTCCTGGTACATTTTCTGCTATAAACACACGAGGTTTTATCGCATTAACTGCTCTGCTAAACTCTCCCCACATGTTTCTTTCATCATCTGCACCTTTTTGTGCTCCTGCTATTGAGAATGGTTGGCATGGTGGCCCACCATGAACAATATCTATTTGATCTTTATAAATATTCCAATTTATTTTCTTTACATCGCCCTCGTCTGGACCACAATATATATTTGTGGATTTAATATTCGCAGTTAGGGTATCTTTACATATAGGTATAAGCTCATAAGACGCTATGTGTTTATAGCCAGCCCTAAGAAAACCCAAATCTAAACCACCACCTCCACTAAACAGACTAATTGCGGTTAAACCATTGCATTCTAATTGAGGCATTAATAAATCAGGGGTAAATCTTGGTGTATTTACTTCATGGATACTATCTATAAGTCCTTCTTCTGCGGAAAGTTTAGAGAGGCGTGATTCGTGAGATATCTTTCTATACCATTCTCTTTTTTCATCAGTAATATCATACACTTTTTGAGCGCCATTTTTATAAACAGATATATTATTTTGAGGTTGTGTCATTGGCGTTTTTCTCCAGATATTCTCGAACCATAATACGCAATTGCTCGGCATGATTAGCCGTTATTTCTGTCCATCCTTCAAAATAACCAAAAGGAATATGTGGATTATTTAAGGTGCTTCCCCTTTCTATTAAATACTGCGCCCGATCTTTGATTATTTCAAGCATTCTCTCGGGGCTATATCCTTGATCCAAATCTTGTAACTGTAAATATTGTTCTTTCTTGTACTGCATTTTTTGAATAGCCTTGGCATCATCATATGTGTAAATATCTTTTTTACCTATAATTTGATACATATCTTGGAGTTTTATTTTTGCTGGCACAAGCTCTGCCAATTTGAAATCTGGAGCAATATATTTTTCTTTGTTATTAATCCAGTCTGACATCATGGAGGGGGAACCATACTTGTAATATTCCTTACCCTTGACAAAAAAGCCTATGAGCCAATGTTTGTTTTTCCACTTTCGGACATGATCTGGCCCAAAGTCTCTTACTGTGGCAACAGAACCTTGCGATGTCGTTTTCAGTTCAAAGGGAATAGTTTTTCCATCTATTTTTAGAAAAGCATCTACTCCTGAACGTCCCTCTGTCTCATCTTTATACAGATCAAATAGAGCAATCATAGCTTCTTCTCTGTCATCATCTTGAAAATTCTTTGCCATCGTATTCCTTATATTGTTCTTCTACACATAACATGTAATAGACGGCGCAACCGTCTTTCGCAAATATTTCTAAATGTAGATATATCAATACCTTCGCCAAAATTATTCATGCTAGGCAGCCTTAGGTATCTGATTAATACGGCCTCTATTAGCCGCCTGCTGAATAATTTGGTCAATAATAACCGCATCCGGCATTTCTGGAAACAATTTTAAAGCTTCCAAAACATATTGGCGCCCTCTGAACTCCGCTTTGAGATCGTTCACACTGAAGTCTGGACACTCTTCACGCATGGACTGGCGTAATATATAAGAGAGGTTAACCATCAGCATCGCAAGATTAGCACTGTTGTAAACTGGTATTTGTTTGACGGCCATAAAATCTTCCAGTCCCCAGTACTGCTTGGCATCCCTAAAATTGAACTCAATTTGGAATCTGAGTCGGTAGTAGTCAACCAACTTCTCATAGCCTAATTCCACATCACTACTGAAGAGAATGACATGAGAGTGTGCACCACTCATTTGATTCGTTTTGACAATGATTACAACCTTCAGTAAATCGGCAAATTTTTGGAGCGGTTAATAAAGGCAAACACGGTGCCCGAGCGCGGCTGTTGGCCGAGTTGGTGTTGGCACAGCGCGACAAAGCCGTCGATGCCACGGCGAAAATCAGCCGGTGCTGTCGCTATCATCACCGGAGTCTGTTCTGTGAGGTAGATCATGAGTTAGCTCCCATCTGACTGAGCAGGGGCAGTAGTTGCCGCCATTGTTCCGGTGATAACTCGCCCTCCACACTCAATGGTCGACCGGTAGTGGTTTCGGTCGTCCATTTGAGAGCTAGAAGAGGTTCGCTAGTCGGCTCTGACGGCTCAAGCGCGATGAATCCCGGGATGGTGTCGTTCTCCTCCCGGCTCTTCTTCCAGCTGCTGAGTTGACGGTAATTGATGCGCAGCGCTTTGAGTATGTGGCTCACCGGGTAGTGGCCTATTAACGCTACGGCTTATTGTTGCAGCGCCTCGGGAATTCGGCTTCGCGCGCTCTTTTCTGGGTTCTCCCGCCAATCTTTAAAGGCCTGCGATACGGCCGCTAGGGTGGGGTTCGGCATCTCTGTTCTCCTCTGTGGTTCATCAGGGGAGTAGTGAAACAAATTTTTCGGAGCTTTTTATGCTATGGTGGCGTAAGGTTACCAGATATGACCGACTCCTGCCTGTAGTTCAAGTTTGGTGTGTTTGGGAGAAATCTGGAATCGATAGCTCACAAGCCTCATGCACGCTGTAAACCACGAAACCAAAGACAGAATTTCTTTCCAAAACGCATAACTTCAGCTAAAATATACCCATTAAATGTTTGATTATGAATGAATAGTGCAAATAAACAGTGACTAATGGTAAATACTAAGACAGTTAATCAAAGCAGACTCTTCGAGAGATACTGCCGCCTTTCGCCACGCTTTAAAGTCCATTCTTCAAGAAAAACGACAACCCACACAAGGTCGGCCACCTAAAGACATGTAGAATTACGGTGACACTTTACCATTTACACTCATTATCTCGTCCGGTAAGATCGCGACATGGCAAGACTTCCCAGAATCATCGTGCCCGGTGTTCCGCATCATGTGACTCAGCGGGGTAACCGGCGTCAGAAAGTGTTCTTTGAAGAGGAGGACTACGCGCTCTATAAAGATTGGCTGGCAGCAGCTTGTCAGGCAAATGGCGTGATGGTTTGGTGCTATTGTTTGATGCCGAACCATACACACCTAATTCTGGTACCGTCAGACGAAACCGGATTGTCTCGGGCTGTGGGGGAAACGCATCGTCGTTACAGCGCCTATATCAATGCAAGACTTCGCGTTACAGGTCATCTGTTTCAGGGGCGCTTCGGCTCAGTTGCCATGGATGAAGCTCACTTGATGGCAGCCTTTCGCTATGTCGCAATGAACCCGGTTAAAGCAAAGCTTTCGGCCACTGCCGTAGATTGGAAGTGGTCTAGTACTTTAGCCCACTTTAGGGGAAAGGATGATGGCTTAGTCGTCGTCAAGCCGCTTTTAGATCGCGTCGAACGACTTGATGAATTTCTCGACATGCCGGCGAACGCAGAACTTGAAGCCGCCTTGGCAAAGGGGCAAAGTATTGGGCGCCCGTTGATGGGAGATCAAGCGTTGGCGGAACTGGAAAAGACATTGGGTCGCTCATTGAGACCGGGCAAGCGTGGTCGCCCGCCATCACAGAGTAAGGGGATGGACAGTTAAAATTAGTGTAATTGGTAAGGTGTCACCGTAATTCTAATTGGTAAGGTGTCACCGTAATTCCGTCACCGTAATTCCCACACCAGCCGACTAAAGCCGAGTAGCACCACTGCATGGCGTTGTAGTTGCCACGCTTTTTGGGGTTGGTCGTGCTGGAGTTGTTGCCAGTAAACTTCTCCCTGCTGCTTCGCGCCTTCGAGCGCGGCTTTGACCAGCGGTAACTCGGCTAACTCCTCCCGGCTCATCGTTTGCAGCTCGCGGTCGCTCAGTTTGAGCTGTTTGAGCGGGATGAATTTAAGCTCAAACAGGTGGTCGAGGAGCGGGCTCTGGCGGCGGTCGGGGCGGACTTCGAACAGAATGTCGATATATTGCTTGCCGGTTGCCGCTTCCGATTGGGTGTTGTAGAAGAAGGTGTTGTGTAGCAGGGTCATAAAAATCAGTTTCGGACTTAACTCATTGGCCCAGCGCAGGTCGCGATTGGCGAGGCTTTGGAGCATATTCTGTTCGATAAAGGCTGCTAGCGGTGCCATTTCGCCACTTAGGTAGAACTGTTTTGCGACCGCTTCGCGGGTGTTGGCTAACTCATAGCTGGGGAGTAGCTCCTGCTGCAGCCGCTCTAAGTAGAGTTGGCGTATCACTTGGTTGGGGATTTTTAGGCAGGTCTCACCCAAAGCGTCGTTTCCGTCAACGGTTAGCACCCCAAACCAGTAGAGCAGCGACAGCAGGTAGCCCTTATCCGGTACTTCGCGCGCTAACAGCTTTTCGATGCCAAAGCCGGTCTGGAGCCACATTGTCACTGCGCGGTCGCTGGCGGTGAGTTGTTCAATCACTTCGCTGCCGTGCGGCAGGCTGGCGATGTAGGCGATGCGGTTTTTGTCCATCGCTAGGTTATCATCCAGCATCTGTTTGGGGTATTCGCAGCTGTGTTGCCACTGTTTCCAGAAGTAGAGGCAGAGGGTCGGGTTGTAGAGTCGGGCGTCACTCGCTTCGCTAAAGCAGTAGCCGTTGTAGTAGTGGCGCATCACTTCCATCGCTTCCATCGCCGCCCCCGGCGGTAGCTGGCATAACTGCGCAATCCGCCGGTTCATCGCCACCACCTCATCGCGTTCAAAGCCGCACAGTCGATTAAATTCGGCAAAATGGCTGATGTTCTCCACCACATTGTAGCCGCTGGTGATGTCGCTCATCACTAAGGGCGAGACGCCGGTGAGAAAGACCCGTTCTAGTCCGCGCCCGCCCGCTAGGGATTTCACCATCTTAAAGACGGTTTTGATAATGCCTTCGCCGGTGGTGAGTGCATCGTAGCGTGCTTTGCCTTGGGCGCGGCTGGTGAGGACTTCGTTGGCGAAGTTGTCGTACTCATCAACCAATAGGTAGAGCGGGTGGCCGGCCCCAGCGGCGACATTAATCAGATTTTCCAGCGACCGCAACGCATCATCTCCATTTAACCTAACCGGTTGCTGCAACTGTTTGTGGTAACGCAGCGAAAAACGCTCAATCGCGCTGTTAATATGGCCGTGCACACCGCGTGCAATTGTCATCACATCACCACTAGCATCAATGGTGGAGAAGTCCCAGTTGAGAATCAGGTAACGGTTGCGGTTCGGGGTTGGATTCTGGCCGATAGTCAAAGCGCCGAATAGGGTCTCAAACTGCTCTGCCCGCCCTAGGTCGTAGTAGTTCTCCAGCATCGATAGCAGGCAGCTCTTACCAAAACGGCGCGGGCGCAGGAACAGTAGCTGTCGCCCTGCCTCTTCGATAGCCGGAATCAGGTCGGTGCGGTCGGCGTAGTAGTACCCTTCACTAATCAGGGCGTTAAAGTCGCTTAAGCCATAGGGGAGTTTAATCGGTATAGGTTGCATCTGTTTCATTGGTTGTTATCCGGGTTTTAGCTGGAAGAGAAAAAGGGGACGCAGGGCGTTTGCCGAAGCTACCGACCCTGCGACCTGTCATCCTGACGCTGCTATTGGCTGTCCCTTCCTTGCAACAGGCAGGAAGTTGATTCATGGACACCTTGATACCACGCTGACTGAAGCCGTAACCGCAGCCATTTTGGGTAAGCAGGTAATATTCCCACGAGGCGGACTGGAGAATCAGACGGAAGCCGTTGTTGTTCCTGCGGTTGTCGTTTTGCAGGCCAGATACGGTAACCAAACAGGTCAATGCCGTCGGTGACTTTGGGGAGCGCGGGATGGGAGTGGAGTTGTAGTCGCTCCTGTTGCGCAGCAGATTCTCAATGCGCTGTGCCAGTGTATGGCGACGGGTGCGGGGAAAGTTATCCAACAGCGGTATCATCCACTCCATCAGCTGATGCCACCCATCAACGGCTTTAGGGGTTGAGCTTTGGGCCATGTAATCAACCTAAACCTGTGGATAACTCTGTCAAAAAAATCGCGCGAGCCCCGCACGCGGGGCACTCTGTAACGGCTCCATCGGCACTCATCACCTAATCCGTCCCACTGAGTTTAAAGGGTAAAAGGGTAAGGGGGACATAGGGTTAGTCCTGGAGAATCAGACGGAAGCCGTAGTCGTACACGCGGTTGCCGGTGTAGTTCCAGTTGCGGTCGGCCGAACGGAGGCTGTTCGGTTTGAAGTTCCAGGAACCACCGCGCAGAACGCGCAGGCCACACTCACCGCTCTCCCAAGCACTGCCATCAGCCGGAGCGCCATGGTAGCTGTTGTTCCAACAATCCTGCACCCACTCCCAGACATTGCCGCTCATGTCATATAACCCAAAGGCGTTGGGTTTGAAACTGCCTACCGGTGCCGTGCTTTTGTCATCCCATTGGCTGCCACAGCCGTCACAGTTGGCGTTGTTGCGGCCGATGTTATCTCCCCACCAGTATTTTGTCGTCGTTCCCCCTCGCGCCGCATACTCCCATTGCGCTTCAGAGGGTAATGCGTAGCGTTTGCCTGTCTGACGATTCAGCCAAGGAATGTATTTTTGGGTAATATCGTCCCAGCTTACTTCGATAACCGGACGGTTGCCTTTACCCCAACCATTATCGCCTCCGTCTCCATCATTGTTAGGGCAGACTCCTGCGTCTATGCAGGGTTGGTACTGTGCCCAGGTGATTTCATACTTACCCATTTGAAAATTGTCAACACAGACGCGGTGCACCGGTTTTTCATCACTGTCACCACTGTTGCTGCCCATCTGATAGCAGCCACCGGGCACTGGTTCCATCTCCGGTTCGTAGCTGCGCCGCTGCTGGCTGCTGGTTGTCGTCGGGCGTGAGCTGCTTTGTGAGGGGGCGCTCGTTTGTTGTACCGACTGGGCTATCTCACTGAGCGTGACAGGGTGCACTGTCGCTCTGCCACCGTGCTCGACCCACTCAAGATGCTTTTCATAGCCGTCCGCCGTGACTTCAATCCGGTAGCGGCCATCTTTTAGTTCTATGCCATCATAGTATTTCGGGACGATGTTAAGAATGCGAACACGGGCGTTGGCTGGGGTGGTGCTGACGGTGAACGGGTGGTTTAACGGTTCGCGGTTCAGTGGCGTTAAGTCAAAAGTGTAGCTGATGTTATCTCCTAACGACAGGGTAAAGGTTTCGGTTTGGCTCTCATAACCGCTCTTTTCTACCTTAACTTCCGCCTTGCCCGCTTGTCGCACAAAGCTCTTTGGCGTCGCTCCGGCATAACCGCCATTAAGCCGTATCGTCGCCCCTGCCGGCTCGCTCTCAATGGTTAAGGTCGCCGTGGTTTGGTCTTTTTGTTGCCCTATGGTGCCGGCTCCGCCACCGGCGACTTGTATCGGCTCCTGCTCGCTCGGCGGAATAAAGAAAAAGTCCCCTAATATATTGCCTTCGATGTAGGGCGTCTGGCTGTCACCGCTCTTTTGATTGACCTCTATCGCGGTCTGTTTGAACACTTCTTCTATCGCTAGCCCCGGGGTGTTGATGGAGGCAACTAAGTTTTGGGTAAATAGGCCGTTATCTTCTGCCCCATCTGAGGCTACATTACCCGGCTGGGTGGCGTAGAGAATGAGGGAGCCTTTCGGGGCCGCCATTTTGGCTAAGCCCTGGGTCTCTACGCTACGAAAGCCGCGACTAAACGGGTTGTTGCGGCAGGCATCGAGTATCAGCATGTTCAGGCCGTTATTGGCCACTTCAAAGCTTTTGAGTATTCTGCCCGCATCTATCGATTCAAATTCAACATCCGCTTCGGTTGAGATACTCGCCCCTACCGGTATCAGGTAGTTGCGCCCATTCACCTCTAGGCCGTGGCCGGCGTAGTAGAACAGGCCAATGCTCTCTTGGTCGAGTTTGCGGGTGAATTGTTGTATCGCCTCTTTCATGGTACGACGGTTGGCGTTCAGATGGGTCGATACCTTGAAACCATACTGTTTCAGGGTCTTCTCCATCAGCCTTGCATCGTTTAGCGGGTTCTTTAGTTCGGCACTGCCGTCGTAGTTGGCGTTGCCTATTACCAGGGCGTGGCGGCTCTGGGCTGTGGCTGCGGTGACCAAAAACAGTAGTAGCAAAGTGAGTAGTAAACGGATAGTCATTAGTGGTTCTCCCTAGATAGTATCAGTCGGTATTAGGCAACATCATCTAATATGCGTTCGATTTGTAGCGGATAGTGGCCTTGTTTAGCCGCTTCAAAGATGGTCATCTCCCCTATTCCTTCGGCAGTATAACCGATATGGATATGCCAGTTCAGCGATTCGTCCCGAACTATCGGCGCTTTGCTAAATTCGATATAGAGGGTGTCTTCTGCTTCATAGTAGGCAATTTTCATCATTACTCTCTCAGTTGCCAGTGAATCATGACGGTTTTGACGATAATCGCTTCTGCCGTGGCTACGGCAGCACAGATTAAATTATCGGCGCGCCGGGTAAAGTGGTGATGTATCCAGCCATGGGTACCGTGGTCAGGCCGATATTCACCTTGTTCAATGAGTTCTTTCATTTCGCTCAGTCGGATATTGCGCTTGCTCATCGCTTCTATGGCATGGTCAGTCAGCCAGACTGTTTTGTGGTAGCGGGGACTGTAAAACGAATCACTCATGGCTGTAGTCGAGTAATCTCTACCCGCCGGTTCTGTTGCCGACCGGCAGGGCTGGTGTTCGGTGCCAGCGGTTGGCTCTCCCCCCGTCCTGAGCTCTGCAGCCGGGTGGCTTCAATATGGCGTTGTTCGCTCAGGTAGCGCTCTACCGATGCGGCGCGGCGTTCGCTGAGTTGCTGGTTGTAGCTCTCTCTCCCCCTTGAGTCGGTGTGGCCAATAATCTCTATCCGGCTCTGGCGTAGTTTCGGGTGGTTCAGCGCGGCGGCGAGTTCGTCTAGTAGTTTGATTGAGCCCGGTCGCAGGGTGGCGGCGTTGGTGTCAAATTCAATCCGCAGGTTAACCCGTCCCGAGGGCTCTTCTGTAGCAGGCATCGATTGGTTTTGTACCGGCTGTAATCCCCGCTCCTCTGCTCCGGGGCGAATAAAAGAGCGAGTTAACGGGGCGGCTCCACCACTTAGCGCCCGAACCATGTCGTCACGGTTGTCAGCAAACGGGGCGGCGTGCAGGGCTTGATTCAGGATGAGCAGGATGAGGGCGGTAACGAGGGAGGGCATGGCTGCAGGGCTATCGGGCATAGCTGGTGTGGCTGAGTGTGGTTTCGGCGCTGGCGGTGTCGCTTTTAACTTCGACTTTGAGCGATTCGGAGGGTGCTCCTAAGGCGTTACGCCGGGCATCGCTGGTGGTCGGGCCATAGCCTTCAGCGGTCAGGGTCGCTGACCATGCCGGTGGGAGTATGAGTAACAGTAGCAGAGGCAGTAGTCGATAGTTCATGCTCGTAAGCCTATGGTGGTTAAAGGGGGGGTAAGGCATACTACCGAAACGGGTCGCTGGGCTCAAGTCAAATAGCTGGGCGATTCGGTCAGCACTCACTCAACCACACCAGCCGACTAAAGCCGAGTAGCACCACTGCATGGCGTTGTAGTTGCCACGCTTTTTGGGATTGGTCGTGCTGTAGTTGTTGCCAGTAAACTTCTCCCTGCTGCTTCGCGCCTTCGAGCGCGGCTTTGACCAGCGGTAACTCGGCTAACTCCTCGCGGCTCATCGTTTGCAGCTCGCGGTCGCTCAGTTTGAGCTGTTTGAGCGGGATGAATTTGAGTTCAAACAGGTGGTCGAGGAGCGGGCTCTGGCGGCGGTCGGGGCGGACTTCGAACAGAATGTCGATATATTGCTTGCCGGTTGCCGCTTCCGATTGGGTGTTGTAGAAGAAGGTGTTGTGTAGCAGGGTCATGAAAATTAGTTTCGGGCTTAACTCATTGGCCCAGCGCAGGTCGCGATTGGCGAGGCTTTGGAGCATATTCTGTTCGATAAAGGCTGCTAGCGGTGCCATTTCGCCACTTAGGTAGAACGCTTCCGCCACCGCTTCGCGGGTGTTGACTAACTCATAGCTGGGGAGTAGCTCCTGCTGCAGCCGCTCTAAGTAGAGCTGGCGTATCACTTGGTTGGGGATTTTTAGGTAGGTCTTACCCAAAGCGTCGTTTCCGTCAACGGTTAATACGCCAAACCAGTAGAGCAGCGACAGCAGGTAGCCCTCATCCGGTACTTCGCGCGCTAACAGCTTTTCGATGCCAAAGCCGGTCTGGAGCCACATTGTCACTGCGCGGTCGCTGGCGGTGAGTTGTTCAATCACTTCGCTGCCGTGCGGCAGGCTGGCGATGTAGGCGATGCGGTTTTTGTCCATCGCTAGGTTATCATCCAGCATCTGTTTGGGGTATTCGCAGCTGTGTTGCCACTGTTTCCAGAAGTAGAGGCAGAGGGTCGGGTTGTAGAGTCGGGTGTCACTCGCTTCGCTAAAGCAGTAGCCGTTGTAGTAGTGGCGCATCACTTCCATCGCTTCCATCGCCGCTCCCGGCGGTAGCTGGCACAGCTGCGCAATCTGCCGGTTCATCGCCACCACTTCATCGCGCTCAAAGCCGCACAGTCGATTAAATTCGGCAAAATGGCTGATGTTCTCCACCACATTGTAGCCGCTGGTGATGTCGCTCATCACTAAGGGGGAGACGCCGGTGAGAAAGACCCGTTCTAGTCCGCGACCGCCCGCCAGCGATTTCACCATCTTAAAGACGGTTTTGATAATGCCTTCACCCGTGGTGAGTGCATCGTAGCGTGCTTTGCCTTGGGCGCGGCTGGTGAGCACTTCGTTGGCGAAGTTGTCGTACTCATCAACCAATAGGTAGAGCGGGTGGCCGAGCGTTTTCACAGCGGCCAGCAGATTTTCGAGACTCCCTAGCGCATCGTCAAGGTTAAGCACCACCTCTTGGTTCAGGTATTCGGCGTAGCGACTATTAAAGAAGTTAATCGAGCTATTGATATGACGATGCACACTGCGTGCTATCGTCATCACATCACCACTAGCATCAATGGCGGAGAAGTCCCAGTTAAGAATCAGGTAACGGTTGCGGTTCGGGGTTGGATTCTGGCCGATAGTCAAAGCGCCGAATAGGGTCTCAAACTGCTCTGTCCGGCCGAGGTCGTAGTAGTTCTCCAGCATCGATAGCAGGCAGCTCTTACCAAAACGGCGCGGGCGCAGGAACAGTAGCTGTCGCCCTGCCTCTTCGATGGCTGGAATGAGGTCGGTGCGGTCGGCGTAGTAGTACCCTTCACTAATCAGGGCGTTAAAGTCGCTTAAGCCATAGGGGAGTTTAATCGGTATAGGTTGCTGCTGTTTCATTGGTTGTTATCCGGGTTTTAGCTGGAAGAGAAAAAGGGGACGCAGGGCGTTCGCCGAAGCTACCAATCGCCGGCTCTATCAGGCTCATCACTGCATGGTGTACCACCCGGTCTCTGAACGGCGCGGCGGCGATTTGACGCGGCTTGCGCTCATAGAGGGTAAAGAGGCGGTAGCGATCTGGGCGGTAGGTGTGGTGCTGTAGTTCTTGTTGCAGTTTAACTAGCTCCTGCTCCAAATTAAGACTAAACCACAGCATCGCCCTTTTATGGCGCTTGCCCCGCCGAGCCAGACGATAGGCGTGATAGAGGTGTTCCAAAGTCATGAGTTGTGGCCAGAGTTGGCTAAGGCGTTTACGCACGGCTATGGCGCAGCCAGCCCCCTATCTGTTGCCCTAACTGCTCTGTGCCGTAACTGTAGCGTTTGATGCCAATGTAAAGACGCTGTGCGCCGGTACTTCCTCTCCCGCACTGCCGGCGGTGATAAAGCGTCTTACCGGTTCGGCCATCAGTTTGCTAATCAGTGGCGGTGGTTCATCCGCCCCTTTGGTCGCTAAAATGGTGCCGGAAAAACAGCTATCAAACAGAAACAGTACATGGTTGGTGGTGATGTTGCGGTTCCACGCCAAGATGTCGTTAAAGTTAAGTGCTTTGCGCCGAAACCCTGCTTCATCACGGGAGGGGAGCGGTGCATCGGTCGGGACTAAAAAGCCTTGCCGCCCGTTATCAAGGCTGTAACCGTGACCAGAGTAATAGACCAGCAGACGGTTATTACGGGCGTAGCCATACTGTTCCAGAAACTGTTTTATCTCCGCTTCTAGTTCGCGGCTGTCAGGGTTATCGAGACGGTGAATTTGGTAGCTCTGCTCTTCTAAAACCGCCACAACATCATCCAGCTCTGTGGGGATGCTGTCTAAATCGTCCCACCCCGCCGTGTAGTCACTGATACCAATAATGAGCGCGTGGCTCTGTTGGTATTGCAGCAGCGGTTTGCCATCGGGTAGGGCGATGTCCACCGGCAGGCTGCCCCGGTTCTGCGCTTGTAGCCACGGCGATAGTAGTAGAGATAGTAACAGGGGCAGTAGTCGATAGTTCATGCTCGTAAGCCTATGGTGGTTAAAGGAGGGGGGTAAGGCATCCTACCGAAACGGGTCGCTGGGCTCAAGTCAAATAGCTGGGCGATTCGGTCAGCACTCACTCAACCACACCAGCCGACTAAAGCCGAGTAGCACCACTGCATGGCGTTGTAGTTGCCACGCTTTTTGGGGTTGGTCGTGCTGGAGTTGTTGCCAGTAGGCTTCTCCCTGCTGCTTCGCGCCTTCGAGCGCGGCTTTGACCAGCGGTAACTCGGCTAACTCCTCCCGGCTCATCGTTTGCAGCTCGCGGTCGCTCAGTTTGAGCTGTTTGAGCGGGATGAATTTAAGCTCAAACAGGTGGTCGAGGAGCGGGCTCTGGCGGCGGTCGGGGCGGACTTCGAACAGAATGTCGATATATTGCTTGCCGGTTGCCGCTTCCGATTGGGTGTTGTAGAAGAAGGTGTTGTGTAGCAGGGTCATGAAAATTAGTTTCGGGCTTAACTCATTGGCCCAGCGCAGGTCGCGATTGGCGAGGCTTTGGAGCATATTCTGTTCGATAAAGGCTGCTAGCGGTGCCATTTCGCCACTTAGGTAGAACGCTTCCGCCACCGCTTCGCGGGTGTTGACTAACTCATAGCTGGGGAGTAGCTCCTGCTGCAGCCGCTCTAAGTAGAGCTGGCGTATCACTTGGTTGGGGATTTTTAGGTAGGTCTTACCCAAAGCGTCGTTTCCGTCAACGGTTAATACGCCAAACCAGTAGAGCAGCGACAGCAGGTAGCCCTCATCCGGTACTTCGCGCGCTAACAGCTTTTCGATGCCAAAGCCGGTCTGGAGCCACATTGTCACTGCGCGGTCGCTGGCGGTGAGTTGTTCAATCACTTCGCTGCCGTGCGGCAGGCTGGCGATGTAGGCGATGCGGTTTTTGTCCATCGCTAGGTTATCATCCAGCATCTGTTTGGGGTATTCGCAGCTGTGTTGCCACTGTTTCCAGAAGTAGAGGCAGAGGGTCGGGTTGTAGAGTCGGGTGTCACTCGCTTCGCTAAAGCAGTAGCCGTTGTAGTAGTGGCGCATCACTTCCATCGCTTCCATCGCCGCCCCCGGCGGTAGCTGGCACAGCTGCGCAATCTGCCGGTTCATCGCCACCACTTCATCGCGCTCAAAGCCGCACAGTCGATTAAATTCGGCAAAATGGCTGATGTTCTCCACCACATTGTAGCCGCTGGTGATGTCGCTCATGACCAGTGGCGAGACGCCGGTGAGAAAGACCCGTTCTAGTCCACTCCCCTCTGCGGAGGCTTTGACCACCTTAAAGACGGTTTTAATAATCCCTTCACCCCGAGTCAGGGCATCGTAGCGTGCTTTACCCTGGGCGCGGCTGGTTAAGACTTCGTTGGCAAAATTGTCGTACTCATCAACCAGCAGATAGAGTGGATGACCAGCTTCGGCGGCGACATTGAGCAGGTTTTTCAGCGATATCAGACTGTTTTTCGGATGTAGCTTTACCTTATGCGGCAGAAGCTGGCGGTAGCGGATGGAGAAGGTATCAATCTCACTGTTAATATGGTCATGCAGCCGTTCGCTGATTTGTTCCACATCGCCACTGGCATCAACCATAGAGAAGTTCCACTTTAGAATCAGGTAGCGGTTGCGGTTCGGGGTGGGATTCTGGCCGATAGTCAAAGCGCCGAACAGGGTCTCAAACTGCTCTGTCCGGCCGAGGTCGTAGTAGTTCTCCAACATCGATAGCAGGCAGCTCTTGCCAAAACGGCGCGGGCGCAGGAACAGTAGCTGTCGCCCTGCCTCTTCGATGGCTGGAATGAGGTCGGTGCGGTCGGCGTAGTAGTACCCTTCACTAATCAGGGCGTTAAAGTCGCTTAAGCCATAGGGGAGTTTAATCGGTATAGGTTGCATCTGTTTCATTGGTTGTTATCCGGGTTTTAGCTGGAAGAGAAAAAGGGGACGCAGGGCGTTCGCCGAAGCTACCGACCCTGCGACCTGTCATCCTGACGCTGCTATTGGCTGTCCCTTCCTTGCAACAGGCAGGAAGTTGATTCATGGACACCTTGATACCACGCTGACTGAAGCCGTAACCGCAGCCACTCTGGGTAAGCAGGTAATATTCCCACGAGGCGGACTGGAGAATCAGACGGAAGCCGTTGTTGTTCCTGCGGTTGCCGGTGTTGTTCCTGTTGCGGTTGGCCGAACGGAGGTTGTTCGGTTTGTTGTTCCAGGAACCACCGCGCAGAACGCGCTGGCCATCTGTTCGATCAACTCCCTCGGCTAAAGACAATACCCCCTAATAGTTTGCGGCGCAACCCCTCAGTGTCGCCGTGGCGGGCATGACCAATCCAACTTTGCACCGCCGGACGCATTTGCGTCAGCTCAAGCTGTCCGGCTGCAAATGCGCGAGCGCGTTGACGGTGCTGGCGGGCAAAACGGTGGCCGTTGTCGTTGCGCAGTTGTCGTTTTGTGGGCCAGATACGGTAACCAAACAGGTCGATGCCGTCGGTGACTTTGGAGAGTGTGGGTTGGGAGTGGAGTTGTAGTCGCTCCTGTTGCAGGGTGTCGCTGATTACTTGATACCAGTGCCAGAGCTGGTGTTTGCTATCAGCGAGCAAAACCAGATCATCCACATACCTGAGATAGGCGCGACAGTGTAGCTGCTGTTTGATAAAGTGATCGAGTCTATTGAGATAGAGATTGGCAAAAAACTGGCTGGTCAGGTTGCCTATCGGGATACCGCAATCGGAATCTGAACGGGCATCTTCAGGACTATGGTCGATGATGGTATCGAGCAGGTGCAGAGTGTGCGGCTCTTTTAGATAACGGCGCAGTCTCTGTTTGAGTGTGGGGCGATGAATTGAGGGGAAGTAGCGTTGAATATCGAGCTGTAGTACATAGGGGTAGCGTTGTGACCAGTGCTGATAGCGATCCACTGCTGCATGCACCCCTTTACCTTTGCGACAGGCGTAGCTATCGTGAATAAAGCGTCTGTCCAGTTCCGGCTCAATGATGCGCATCAGGGCGTGGTGAACCACCCGGTCTTTAAAGGGGGCGGCGGCTATTTGGCGTGGTTTGCGTTCGTAGAGGGTAAACAGGCGGTAGTTACCCGGCTGGTAGTTAAAGCTCTGTAGCTCCCACTGCAAACGGTGTAGCTGCTGCTCTAGTTGCAGGGTAAAACGGGCTACCTCCTCCCGGTTGCTTTTACCCCTTCGTGCCAGTCGGTAAGCTGCATAGAGGTTACCAAAGTCGGTTATCGCCTCCCATGTCTGACCAAGGCGCTTCATGTTTGCTGCTGTTTAAGCCAGCCACCTATTTGGCGACCCGGTTCATTAATCAGCTTAATGCCGTGCTCGTAGCGCTTTATACCGATGTATTGTAGCCGGTAACTGAGCCGCCACAGATGGCGCAGCAGCTCCAGTTTGCGATTAGCACGGATTAACAGGTCGCGCTTTTGTGGGCTGTAGGCGGCTTCAATCAGTAGCTCAAGTACCTCCAGCAGCAGATTCTCAATGCGCTGTGCCAGTGTATGGCGACGGGTGCGGGGAAAGTTATCCAACAGCGGTATCATCCACTCCATCAGCTGATGCCACCCATCAACGGCTTTAGGGGTTGAGCTTTGGGCCATGTAATCAACCTAAACCTGTGGATAACTCTGTCAAAAAAATCGCGCGAGCCCCGCACGCGGGGCACTCTGTAACGGCTCCATCGGCACTCATCACCTAATCCGTCCCACTGAGTTTAAAGGGTAAAAGGGTAAGGGGGACATAGGGTTAGTCCTGGAGAATCAGACGGAAGCCGAGGCTGGTCCCGGGGAGGCCGGTGAAGTTCCAGTTGCGGTCGGCCGAACGGAGGTTGATCGGTCCGCTGCTCCAGGAACCACCGCGCAGAACGCGCTGGCCACACTCACCGCTCTCCCAAGCACTGCCATCAGCCGGAGCGCCATGGTAGCTGTTGTTCCAACAATCCTGCACCCACTCCCAGACATTGCCGCTCATGTCATATAACCCAAAGGCGTTGGGTTGAAACGAGCCAACAGGTAGTGTTATCTTGCGATAGGTGCCGGTCTTAGCGCCGCAATCTTTATAGTCATAATTACCATTATAGTTTGCTTGCTTTGTAGTGATACAATTTCCTGTCCAGAACGGAGTGGTGGTGCCGCCTCGAGCCGCATACTCCCACTCAGCCTCACTCGGTAAACGGTAACGCTTGCTCGTCTTTTGGTTCAGTTTTTTGATGTATTGCTGAATATCATCCCAACTGACCTGTTCTACCGGGCAGTTGCTGCCGCAGTTACTAAAACGGCTCGGATTGCCCCCCATCACTGCCTGCCATTGGCTTTGGGTGATTTCGTATTTGCCTATCTTAAAACTATTAACACAGACGCGGTGTACCGGTTTTTCGTCACTATCACCACTGTTGCTGCCCATCTGATAGCAGCCACCGGGCACTGGTTCCATCTCCGGTTCGTAGCTGCGGCGCTGCTGGCTGCTGGTTGTCGTCGGGCGTGAGCTGCTTTGTGAGGGGGCGCTCGTTTGTTGTACCGACTGGGCTATCTCACTGAGCGTGACATGATGCGTCGTCGCTCTACCACCATGCTCGACCCACTCAAGATGCTTTTCATAGCCGTCCGCCGTGACTTCAATCCGGTAGCGGCCATCTTTTAGTTCTATGCCATCATAGTATTTCGGGACGATGTTAAGAATGCGAACACGGGCATCGACCGGGGTGGTGCTGACCGTGAACGGGTGATTCGCCGGCTCGCGGGTGAGTGAGTCCAAAATAAAGTTGACCACTCTCGGCTGATTGCTCGCGCTTAAAAATATCGTCTCGCTTTCGCTTTGATAACCCGCTTTTTCTGCACTTAGCTCGTAGCTCTTATTAGCCGGCAAACCGGGAATCGTCTGTGGCGCTGCGCCGACTTTGGCACCATTAAGACGAATAATCGCACCACCGGGGGTGCTGTCTATCGCTAGTATCCCCGTTAGCGCTGTCGGTTGCGGGGCGGGAATAATTTGGCTGCTGCCACCGGCGACTAAAATAATATCCCCGCGCGAAAGGTGGTAGTCTTTAATCGTCCCCGACTGCGGCGTCTGGTCGCTGTGGTTACCAACGGTCTGTTTCAGGTGTAGCCCCAGCTCTTCGCCAGTAATGTAACCATCGCGGTTTAAGTCCCCTTTGCGGTAGCGTATCGCATCGACAAACGCTGGCGTAAAGACGCTGTGCGCCGGTACTTCCTCTCCCGCACTGCCGGCGGTGATAAAGCGTCTTACCGGTTCGGCCATCAGTTTGCTAATCAGTGGCGGTGGCTCATCCGCCCCTTTGGCCGCTAAAATGGTGCCGGAAAAACAGCTATCAAACAGAAACAGTACATGGTTGGTGGTGATGTTGCGGTTCCACGCCAAGATGTCGTTAAAGTTAAGTGCTTTGCGCCGAAACCCTGCTTCATCACGGGAGGGGAGCGGTGCATCGGTCGGGACTAAAAAGCCTTGCCGCCCGTTATCAAGGCTGTAACCGTGACCAGAGTAATAGACCAGCAGACGGTTATTACGGGCGTAGCCATACTGTTCCAGAAACTGTTTTATCTCCGCTTCTAGTTCGCGGCTGTCAGGGTTATCGAGACGGTGAATTTGGTAGCTCTGCTCTTCTAAAACCGCCACAACATCATCCAGCTCTGTGGGGATGCTGTCTAAATCGTCCCACCCCGCCGTGTAGTCACTGACACCAATAATGAGCGCGTGGCTCTGTTGGTATTGCAGCAGCGGTTTGCCATCGGGTAGGGCGATGTCCACCGGCAGGCTGCCCCGGTTCTGCGCTTGTAGCCACGGCGATAGTAGTAGAGATAGTAACAGGGGCAGTAGTCGATAGTTCATGCTCGTAAGCCTATGGTGGTTAAAGGGGGGTAAGGCATACTACCGAAACGGGTCGCTGGGCTCAAGTCAAATAGTAGGGCGATTCGGTCAGCACTCACCCAACCACACCAGCCGGCTAAAGCCGAGTAGCACCACTGCATGGCGTTGTAGTTGCCACGCTTTTTGGGGTTGGTCGTGCTGGAGTTGTTGCCAGTAGGCTTCTCCCTGCTGCTTCGCACCTTCGAGCGCGGCTTTGACCAGCGGTAACTCGGCTAACTCCTCCCGGCTCATCGCTTGCAGCTCGCGGTCGCTCAGTTTGAGCTGTTTGAGCGGGATGAATTTAAGCTCAAACAGGTGGTCGAGGAGCGGACTCTGGCGGCGGTCGGGGCGGACTTCGTAGAGCAGCGACAGCAGGTAGCCCTTATCCGGTACTTCGCGTGCTAACAGCTTTTCGATACCGAAGCCGGTCTGGAGCCACATTGTCACTGCGCGGTCGCTGGCGGTGAGTTGTTCAATCACTTCGCTGCCGTGCGGCAGGCTGGCGATGTAGGCGATGCGGTTTTTGTCCATCGCTAAGTTGTCGTCCAGCATCTGTTTGGGGTATGCGCAGCTGTGTTGCCACTGTTTCCAGAAGTAGAGGCAGAGGGTCGGGTTGTGTAGAGCTGGGTGTCACTCGCTTCGCTAAAGCGCGAGTCTCTCCCTCCCTAAAGGCATACGATTTAACTGTGCATATCCCGAGCCGAACACGCTATAATCGTGGGATGCAGTCTGAAGAGTTAGCGTTGTGCCTTGGTGATTTGTATCCGGTTAAGCTGGATAGAGTAAACGCTGAGGCTGCGGACTATGTTATTAGCAGGGGAAAGGATAGCGGCAAAGAGTACGGAGCTATCATTTTTTCATCTGGTCGAATTGTCAGAGTTGGTGGGGCGTTTGAAAACAAATTACTGATTCCCCGCTATCCCGATGAGCCTGACGCGAGTATCACCGTTCACCATAATCACCCTTTTGGTGATAGCCTTAGTCGGGACGATTTGGCCATATTACTGTCTCGTACAGAACTAGGCCAGGTTTATGCTCATGGGCATCAAGGGGGCGTATCAGTAGCCCAAAAGAGCGGAGTTACTTTAACCGATACCGCTGCTATTATTACGGTTATGGATAACTACTCCCGCGCTCATCGACTTATTATACGCGCTATTGATGATGGTATCATTGATGAGGGGACAGCAGGAGCAGGCTTTTGGCAGGTGGTTATGGGGTTGCTGCTGGACACTGAAGGGTTGATTAACTACAGTTATAATAGTGATGGTGTGATTAAACTGGCTAAAAAGGTGATTGAAAATGGTTTCTGATCCTTGCGATATGCTTTATGAAGATCCAAAAGAGATGACGGTTAAGGCCTGGAGTGACTATGTCGCCATGCTGGCATCCGACTTAACACACAACCCGCAGTGTCAGCGTTTAGCGATACTGTTAAAGGGCTCCAGAGAAATTTTAGCTGATCTAAAACAGAGAGAGCAAAAGCGTGCTAAAGCAGCCTGAAACAGAGCGCCGGGGCGAAGTTTTGTAGGGCTGAAGGGAGAAAGGGGTACGCAGGGCGTTCGCCGAAGCTACCCACCTTGGCGCAATAGCTCCAGTTTGCGATTAGCACGGATTAACAGGTCGCGCTTTTGTGGGCTGTAGGCGGCTTCAATCAGTAGTTCAAGTACCTCCAGCAGCAGATTCTCAATGCGCTGTGCCAGCGTATGGCGACGGGTGCGGGGAAAGTTATCCAACAGCGGTATCATCCACTCCATCAGCTGATGCCACCCATCAACGGCTTTAGGGGTTGAGCTTTGGGCCATGTAATCAACCTAATCCTGTGGATAACTCTGTCAAAAAAACCGCCTCGACAAGTCCGGAACACTTGCTGAATATCTGAATGTGATGCCCCCAAGGAATCTGCGCGATGCGTTGCGCAAGCTCGGCCTCCACGCCGACCCAAGGTTCGGAGTTCAATTTGGCAACAGCCTGTTGCCAAATTGCAGGGTCACAATAGAAGCGGAAGAAAGCTCGACAGTAGCGCAGATTTTTAGCTGAAAAACCGCCCACATCGGGAAACGAGGCTTTCAGGTCTCTGCTAAAAGCATCAATAAAACCTGTACCCCACCGCGCAGTTGACTCCCGCTCGCTGATCCGCGCCCCGAGCTCGTAATACAACGTAATCAGCTCGCTGTTCGCCGACAGCGCGATTTTCATTCGCGCTGCATGAATCCGGCTTTTGACGGATGCCAACCAATCGCGATAGGCCGCCCCTTGGGTCAATTTCATGTCAGCAGGCATCAATCCTCCTTCGCATCCAGCCCGACGATCTTCTTCAAGGCCGCGCCGAGTTTGGGATAGCTGACCTTCACGCCATCATCGAGGTCGATCAGCACCTGCACTGTAGCCAGCAGATTATCGGACTGTTGATCGCTCACCATATCCGTGTGACTCCATAGCTATCAAAAGCACCGTCACAGCTCACCAGCGGAATCGCTTCCGCGAGCGATTGGGCAATCAGCAGACGATCGAATGGATCACGGTGATGAAAAGGCAAGTCAATCAGTGCAGTGGTATGTTTTGGCAGGATCGGCAAGATATGGAAATCGTTGTGGGCCAGTTCTCGTTCCATGAATAACGCATAGGATTCTGGCAACGCATATTTACCCAGACTGATCTTGATGGCGATCTCCCAATAGATTGCCGGACTGATGTAAACCATCGTCCGCGCATCGCTGATGATCGACTGCGCGGTTGCAGAGAGTTTCGGATCATCCAGCAAGAACCACAGAAAGGCGTGGGTATCCAACAACACTCTCACGGCATATAGCCCTGGAAATCGTCTAGATGTGCCTCATCCTCTACCAGCACCTGCAACTTTCCCTTGGCGCTGCCTGGCGTACGCCGCCGAATGGGTGGTTGTTCGATGGTTTCGCTGTTTTGCCGCAAGGCATAGCGATTTTCAATGAAATGGACAAAATCAAGCACCTCACGCGCCAAATCGTCCGGCAGTGTTTTCACTTCAGAATAGATCTCTTCTGCTATCGCCATGGCTTACCTCTCTCAATTTGAATCACTGAATCAGTCATCGTTACCCTCAAGACCGACAATCTTCTTCAACGCAGCACCCAATTTCGGATAGTTGACCTTCACGCCGTCAGCAGGCGGTAGGCCTCGCCCTGTGGGTCGCGGTAAAGTAGGCACCACAGCTATTGCAGCGCAGCCGCTCGAAAATATGTTCGACCGCACTTAAAGGGGACTCGCCCTGAATCCGTACCCGTATCACCGGCTGATAGAGGTAGAGCCGGCCATGACCGCATTCTGGGCAGAGCTGTCCCGCCTTCAGCTCATCATGGTTGTGATGGCACTGCAACCGAATCACCCGCTCTGCTTTTTGAGTCGATGGCTTTTTCTTCCCATTTGTGTATCGTGACATCTTTCAGAGACAATGAGATCTGTCGCTCTGTGACCATTAACAAACCCCCCAACAGTAGCTGCCTATCGGCTTTAGAGAGGGCCAAATCTTCTGCAATGGCTCTCTCAACACGCTCAATCAGCTCGTCAATCTCGGTTTTACTCAATGTTTTAAACTCTGTCATGGCGCTATTTTACCAAAGTTGAGAGGAGTTGGCGTAATTGTTGTGCCTTAATCGCACTTATCGGCTCTGCCGGGCGAGGCCAACCCCGGTATTTGCCTTTGGAGAGGCGTTTGGTCATCAGCCAGTAGCCATTGTTCTCATAGACTAGCAGGCGAATCATCGTTTTGGGAAGCAGTTGCCGCCATTGTTCCGGTGATAACTCGCCCTCCACACTCAATGGCCGACCGGTAGTGGTTTCGGTCGTCCATTTGAGAGCCAGAAGAGGTTCGCTAGTCGGCTCTGACGGTTCAAGCGCGATGAATCCCGGGATGGTGTTGTTCTCCTCCCGGCTCTTCTTCCAGCTACTGAGTTGACGGTAATTGATGCGCAGCGCTTTGAGTATGTGGCTCACCGGGTAGTGGCCTATTAACGCTACGGTTTGTTGTTGTAGCGCCTCGGGAATTCGGCTTCGCGCGCTCTTTTCTGGGTTCTCCCGCCAATCTTTAAAGGCCTGCGATACGGCTGCTAGGGTGGGGTTCGGCATCTCTGTTCTCCTCTGTGGTTCATCAGGGGAGTAGTGAAACAAATGTTGCGGCGTTTTTTACGCTATGGTGGCGTAAGGTTACATTTTATTTCCAAGTCTATTCATCGCTGGAGCTCCTCCAATTCCACTAACTCCCCAGCCGCCCGAACCCCCAACTGCATCGACCAAAGTAGTGACTGTTCCAAAAACTGCGCTAACGGTTGCAGATCGCCACTATCGGCCATCGCAATCGCATCGAGATAGCTTCGTCGCCGGCTGGTCTGAATAATGAGTGGTAATAGTTCCAACCGTAGTAAAACATAGTTCAACAGCAGTCGTACCACCCGACCATTGCCATCATCAAATGGATGGATAGCAATAAAGCGGTGGTGTATCTCTGCTAATAGTTGCATTAACTCTTGTTGCGGTTGCTCAATCTGTTCTGTCAGCCAGTGGCAAAACTCCGCCATCTTTGCCGGAGTCTCCTCCGAGGTAGCAAAGTGAAACAGCTCACCCGTGGCGGTAATGACATGATTCGGAGCCGTTTTATACTCCCCCGGCTCAATCCAGCGGCGAGTCGGGTTGCCATCGACCGTTTCAGCAATGCGCCAAAAACCCTCTTTTAAGACGATGCGATTCAAATCACGAATATCTCCTTCACCGATCATGCGCTCCTCTTTAGCTAAACTACGTAGATACTCAATCGCCACATCGTGACCACGCATCTCCTCATATTCGCGTAACAGATGTTCGCCTCGGGTACGGCCATGAATCAGTAACAACAGTGTTTCACCATAGGTTAAGGTGTTGCCTTCAATGTGGTTAGAGTTGTAGTTCCACTCCAGCCGTAACCGCTGCCAAAGTCGTTGCTCAAATTCAGCTTTAAGTGGTTGTGCTGCCAACCATTGATCGCAAACATCCGCCAGTTCAGCCGTCAATAAGGGACGAAATTTGTGGTAGTCACTCATCGCTGAATCGCCTCCAACTTCTCAGCCATCTGCTGCCGTACTGTTGCCAACTGTTCCTAAAAACCTAAGCAAAGTTGCTCATGGCAGTTTTTCGGTAATTCGCTCTCCGTTGATAACACCCGTACGGGCGAGCAACTGGAGTCCTGGTTGAGCAGTCCCAACCGGAGGCGCTCAGTCCGCGCTTGCAAGATCGTCTTCACCTGTCGGTACGGCATGAACCGATCGATGTCAAGATCGGACAACCGTGCCAGCACGTTTCGCGCAGCGTTCTGATCTGCCTGCAACACAACCCCGTCGAAACAGTAAAACCGATCCCCCTGGCGTTTGCCGAGTAGGCATCCGTTGCGGGAATCAATTTGCGATGTGTAGGCAGGATTGACCAGAACGACCGCAGAACCTCTGCGGCTTGAAACACTATCAAGTGCTTCGGCAATGACGCCTTTCGTCCAGCTTGCCAGCCGACGATTGACGTTCTTGCCGAAGGACTTGCCCGACATCGGGGCGGTGAGCTCTTCCGCCGCAATCACGGCGGCTTTATCAACAACCTTATGAACCGACTGAAACACCACATCACGGATGCTTGCATGGGTTTTGTCCATCTGCCGGTTTAGCTTTTTGCGCCCAAGGTTAAAGCGACGAATGTGCTCGCGT
Source organism: Ectothiorhodospiraceae bacterium BW-2 (assembly GCA_008375315.1). Classification (NCBI taxonomy): domain Bacteria; kingdom Pseudomonadati; phylum Pseudomonadota; class Gammaproteobacteria; order Chromatiales; family Ectothiorhodospiraceae; species Ectothiorhodospiraceae bacterium BW-2. The sequence continues at coordinate 1,005,732 of CP032507.1, forward strand.
TTATGCGGGTTACGGGTCGTGTTGGCGAGCGCTCGCAGTTTTGATCGGCGCTGATATTTGGCTTTTAGCTTATCGGATTGTTCGGTCAGTACTTGACCGAGCTCCTGGCCGTGGTGATCGCCGTCTGAATCCACAAGCACTTCGGAGTAGCCTTTATCAATGCCGAGGGTGCGCTTGCCGCAATCCTGTTTGGTTTCGACATTAACGGTGGTGTGAACCTCAATACGGTCATCGTCTTTGATAATGACGCGCAGAGTGCCAGTTGGCGTGATCGTGGTATTGAGCAAAATGGCGATACGCTGACCTTTAACAAGGCCGGGGATCTTGATCCAGACGCACCCACCCAGGAGGAAGGTAGTGTAATTATCTGAACGGACAATAATCTGGTTATGGGTATGGTTATGGCCATGATGCCAGTGCTTACGCATGAGCCGGCGCAGATAAGAATCGCCCGTCCATTCGTTGCGCTTGAGGGCAGTGAACAGGCGTTTTTGCTCGGCTTCGTCCCGGATGTGACGAAAGACAGATTGGCGAACCTTAACCTTGGCCGCTTCCATGCAGGCGGTGATGTTGCCCTTCGCATCGCGTAGGGTCTCTTTCCAAGCGTTGGCGGAAACCGGAAAGGCGCGACCTTCCTTCAGCCAGCCATCGCGAATCTTGCGATCCGAGAGACCCACGCCACCGACCGACCCAAACCTCTGCCAGACCTCGGTACGCACTTGGCCAAGCCGACGCGCCTGCTCGCGCAATGCGGCGACTTTGCCCTTGTTCGGGCGTTTTGCGTTCAAAACTCGCGTGACCTTCATTCGCACACATCCTTTGGTAACTGAATGGGACTATCGGGAAAATCCTCCTTGATCTGCTGCTTGTACTTGCGCATCCGATACAGTCGGCAACTGAAGGTATGCACAATCGCCAGTAAATCCTCAACCATCTCTTGCTCAGGGGAGAGAGACTCCTGGTTCACAACGACTATCTCACAGCCATTTTCTGCTGCGATATGCGCCAACAAATCGAAGCCAAAGCGCATCAACCGATCCTTGTGGGCAATCAGCAGTAGGCGCACTTCCCCACGATGAATCCGATCGACCAGAGCGAGAAAGCGCTTGCGCTTGAAGTTCATCCCGCCGCCGATTTCTTGCACCCACTCATCGACCGCAATCCCTGCGCCCAGACAGTAGGTTTCCATCGCTTTGACCTGGGAGGCAAGATCGTCTTTTTGTCCCGCACTGGAGACTCGGCAATACACCACCACATCTCGCCTCTTAGGCGCCCCGCCCAGCATCAGGCGAACATCGGACTCATCGAAATACCGATGCCCCGATGGCAGGCGCTTGGACTGCAACTTCCCCTCTCTTTCCCAACGCCGCACGGTTTGCACTGACCGCCCAATGCGCTTAGCAAACTCACCTATGCTGTATCTACTGCTCATAACACGTAATTATAGACATATTCGAGTATAAATCAAGCAACTGTTAATTGCTCCTCCGTCGCTTCCAGGCCGACGATCTTCTTCAGGGCCACGCCGAGTTTGGGGTAGGGATACAGCGCCACTGACCCATTCGTCCACCCCATCCTTCTTTAATTTCCAGAGGCGGATCGGTCATGCGTTGCGCTGGCATTTCATTCTATCAGTCCTGCTGATCCAAGCCTGTCCCACAAGGCCGACAGATCATCAGGAAGCGGCAGGGTGCGGATAATGCTTGACCGTCTGTCCTTTTCAGATTTTTGACCCAGCAGGGTATTTAAGGCCGGATTCACCACAGAGGAGTAGAAACTTTTCCCATGTATCCACTGCTTAAGCCGCTCGTCTTGAGGCAATGCGCGTACTCGTTCAAGGGTCGATTCATAGCGCACCATGATGCACTCAGGATCAAGAAATTGATGCCATTCCTTGAGCTTTTCCTTGATTCTGTCACTATCGAGGGCTACTTCAGGTGAAAGAAGATCTTCTTTGAAACCCCGAGAACGCAATCCCTCCCAAAGAGGGTTTATGACCGACCACAGAACACCATGTGCTACCCAACGATCAAGATCGTTCAAGAGTGCCTCACGGAGTTTATGCTCGCCTTCAAGGATTTTGCGCTGCTTTTCAGGAAACGCCGCCCAAAGTTCCTGCGGGACTATCAGATAGTTTTCTACGCAAAAACGGGGACTGATCCAAAGATTGGGGTGGGTGGTTTGCTTTTCGGTAAGGACTTCACTGCTCCATTCATCACGATCAACAATCCCGAACCAGTCAGGCTCCCTGATCAAAATATCAAGAACAATCTTCTTCCCGCCAACTTCGACAATGCAGAAACTGGATTCCCAGCCAGCATGACGCTTAGACAGAAGTTCAGCGTAGAAAGCAGCATCATCAACGCCCTCAACAATCAACACACCCTTACGTGTTGCACCGATCTGTTGTTCTTTGATCTTTTTGATTGTTGTTGAAATTCCCTTGCTCATCGCGCACCACCTTCGGGTTGGAGCGCAACACGCAGCCCATTGTTGTCATACCGATGCCAAACATCCACGGCATGGGAGGTAATAAGAAGCTGCCCGTCCTTTTTAACAATCAGCTGTTCTAATGCAGACAAAAAGGGATCGACGAGCGAAGGGTGTAAATAAAGATCCGGTTCATCGATCAGGACGACCCCCCCTTTTTGCATCCAGCGGGTAATGAGGTAGATAAGAATGAGTACCTGATGCTCTCCGGCGCTGAGGTCATCAAGGGAGTGAGAGAGTCCTCTCTGATTCTGAAGTTTGACCCGGATCCGCCCTTCACCTGGACGGATATCCGGATCAATCTCCTTGCCAGCTAAAAACCGGTTCAGGGAGCGGATTACCTCATGATAGAGGTGAAGCTGAGATGTTTTGAGGGTAATCAGGGACGCTTCCAGCTGGCCTTTCCAGTCATCCGTAACGAGATAGCGTGTCAGCCAGCGCTGAGACAACAAGTCGGGCTGAGGTTCGGAAAGATTTCGCTTCGGAGACACCCACCTCCGCTCTTCAGCATCCAGATAAACAAGATTCGGCGCATCTATAGCCTCGTAGGTGAGTATCTGTTTTTTCCGGGCGGTGCTCCAGGCATCCAGCCATCCTTCTTTGGGCAAGTGCAGTTCCCGCTTTGGCTTGCCAACATTCCCCCTCGTAAATGTTTCACCGATTCTGGCCACATTGTCATACCCAGGTAAAATTTCCTTGCTCCATTCCTGCGTACCAAACAGAACCACGACCGGTTCAGGATAAAACGGTTCCAGACTGTCCAGAACTACCGCAAAGCCATCCCATCGCTGCAGCCATGAACGGGATTCATGTTTTTGCGGCAGAACTTTTCGCTGATCCAGCCAATAGCCCAGCGCATCCCACAACATGGCAACACCCCGGAGCAGGGTAGATTTGCCACACCCGTTCGGCCCAGTAAAAAGAACCTTTGACTCTACCGAATCTGTCCAGTCATTATTCAGGGTAATTTCACCATCCGGCAGAGATCCGACACCCTGAGTGACAATTGATTTGATTTTCATATCACTCCTCCGTCGCTTCCAGGCCGACGATCTTCTTCAGGGCCGCGCCGAGTTTGGGGTAGTTGACCTTCACGCCATCATCAAGGTCGATCTTCACCTGCTCGGTGGCCAGAGGGTAGAGCACCTCGCGTTCGTACGCCTCCATCTCGGTGATCATCCTGGTGATCTTTAGGGTCTCCTTCAGGGCCTTGGTCTTCTCGCTCTGGCTGCTGCTGGCGCTGATGCTGACCGCCTCCAGATGGTTTTTGTGGGAGGTTAGCTTGGTGCGGAACTCGCGCAGGTAGTCGTTGCCATGCCCCTTGATCGCCTCTTCTAGCCTCTTTATAGCCACGGCACATTCACGCCGAGCCGCGCTGTTTTCAGCAAGCACCCGTTTCAGCTTGGCGGAGACCTGATCCAGCAGGCTGCGGCGGGCGAACTGAGCGAATTTTTTTAGTTTTGCTGTTTCCATGAACTAAGCCCCCAACCCGGCAAGCTGGTTAAACTGAAGGTAGTTAGGCCAGTCGACCTTCATCGCCCGGTCGGGGGTGTCATGACGTTCTGCATTTCGGGTGATCCGCGTTTTCCTCTTTGCGATGCTGGTATGCCCAATACTAATGAAGCGACTTTTATAGCCGTTCAAAAATTCATTCTGATTCCAGAAACCTTTGCCAACCTCCTGGCAATATTTGACAAAACACTGTGAACCCAGCAATTGTTTGACGATTTGGTTCCATCCATCTTTTGTGCGCTTCATCTCGATGTAGATAATGCATTTCTTCTCCGCGCTGATGATTACATAATCAGCGCGTTTACATTCACCATTGCCACCATTGAAAACATCATCTGGCGACCGGAATGCTTCTACCTTGATAATCATTACGTTAGCTGGCAGATTTCGAATCGTTGCCTTGGAATCTGGTGCTTGTGGTTCACTGAGTTTGACAAGCGGCTTGCCGTACTCTTCTTCCGGTTGTACCAATGCAGTGCCCTTGATCATTTGGGAAAGGATATCCATATCCGGCATCACTCATCTCCTCCCCAAACGATTTCTTCCTGGATTCGATTCATATCTTCTATGGTTTTATCGAAACTACGCGCTTCTATCCCAAGCTTGCTGTCAATGTCGGCTTGAACGAGTGTCTGGCATCGTGTTTTGCGCTGCGCTCCATCTAACTTAATGAGCGCTTCTTCCGCTATGTAGACTCTTACCTTGTCAGAATTCAGCATTTCAGAGGCCTTGTAATGCTCGCGATCGGCAAGAGTCTCTAGCCGTTCTCCTCCCTGATTAAGCATAATCAAGGTATTCAGCTCTTTGATAATGTAGTCACTGTGCGTCGTGATAAATACCTTGATGCCGATATTGACCAGTCGTGCAAAAAGGCGAGCTACACGCCGCTGATTTTCTGGATGCAAATTCAGCTCCGGCTCATCGACCATCAGAAGGTCGCCCGGAGTGGCGACATGCCGAAGGTAGAACCCGATATCCAATAGCGAGCGCACAGCACTTGAACTTTCGACTAGTGACAACTTAATGCGTTTGTTGGATGAGGGGTGGAATTGAATTTCTCCATCTTTTGATACTTTGTATTCCCCCCCGATAATATCTTTGAACGCTTCTAATAAATCAGAATGATTTTTTAGAATAAAGCTCTCTCTATGGGTAATATTTGGCAGCTCGCGAATAAAGTCGACGTTCTTCCTTACTGCGATAGGGTATTCACCACTAAACTTGCCCAGCAATTGAACAGGGTGCAGTTTAGCGCTTTTATCACCCAGCATTTCAACGAGCCTATTCCTAGTAAAGTCAAGCTCCTTTTGGAAAATTGCCGCTCCTGTCCGCTCGGCGCTTGCTAAAAACGGTTTAGGAATGACGCTTCCCATCAATACATTCCCTATCCCACTTCGGATCATGTCTTCTACAACATGCTTGGGCGGTAATTCATCATCGGATTTTTCAACAATCAGGCTTATTTCAATGCTATTAATATCAGGGATCGATTTAATATTGAGAATGCCTCTGTTGGCTGTCCCAAATGTGAGTTCAACCTTATCGGTTAGCTTGCTATCCCCGCAATCCATATCAAAAGTCAGCGCAGCATCATCAAAATGCTGTTCGCTACCTGCAAATATTCGATGCAATATTTCTGAGTAGTTTTTTGAGCTGATATTTAGATGCTTTTTTAAATCCCCGATGTACGGCTGAAGTGATATTTGAACCGCTCCTTCAGAGTACAACTTTTCAATATCGCTTTGGTTTACAGGAAATTCAGCATTCGTGCGCAGAAAGTCCAAGAATCCGTAAGTCGCATGGGTTGCATAGGTCTTTCCGGTGTTATTTCCGCCGCAGATTATCGTCAGTTCGCCAAGCGTGAACTCCGCCTGCTTTATAGCGCCGAGATTTTTTATTGAAATCTTCATATCGCTGATCTCTCGGCGATGGTCTGGAGGTTAGTCATCAGCTTGATGTTTTCAGCGATGTACTGACCGACCTCATCAACAAAGAAGTTCAGACGGAACTCTTTTTGATTTTCCTGGGTCGATTGCCGTTCGATATAGGCGTTTATCTGTTCGGCAAAATCTTCGATGGAGACACGGTACTGGCTGCGGTATTTATCGAGTATCCCCAGGGCCAATGCCTCGTCACCACCGGTTGCCTGAGCATAGGCTTTGGCAATGTTTTTCGCCTCCAGCAGCGCCTGCTCGCGGCCTTTTTGCCATGTTCTGCCCGCAGTGGATTCATAGGCCGACTTGAACAGGTCATAGAGGCCACGGCTGTCGAGGTCGCGCTCGAACTGGGCGATGTGCCCCTGCTTGCCGTAGTAGCCGCACATCTCGTCAAAGACTTTGACGAAGACCGCGAGCAGCGCATCGATCTGGGTCTTGCTGATGACATCTGCTTTCTGGTCGATATTGAATAGAATGCTCTTCGACGGAATGGCGACCGCTCGCTTGAGATCACCGCGCAGGATTTCGTTGTCGCCACACTTGGGCAGGAACAGATCAAGAGCCGAGGCCCCGTCGATCTGCCGGTTTTCGAGCAAGAGCGCCAGCATCTTCAACAGGTGGGATTTACCGGACCCGAAGAAGCCGGAAACCCAAACGCCATTGGCACCTTCATAGTTGTTGTAGGCATCCAGAAAGGACTCAAGCCGCTTCTCGACTTCGTTGGTCAGAACATACTCTTCAATCTCTCGGGATAAGCTGGCTTCATCGTCAGCTTTGATGACCCCTTCAATCGGGCGGTCAACTGGCTTGTTAAAAATGGTCTTAAGAGTCATCACGCTTCCCTCGTTTATGCTTCGCAGTGAAAGATGTTAAATGCCCGGTAGTACTTGTCGTCATGCAGCCTTCCGAAGAGATCAAGCGATGCTCCGGACTCCAGGGAGTGGGTGTAGGCTCCTGGGAAAAACATGACAGTCGGCTTCTCTTTCGCCGTGCTCTGCAAATTGTTCAAAACGTTGTGCGAGCGGATGTAGGGGAACACCTCGCCAACGCCGGACAGAAAAAGAACCTCGAAATCGGTGCTTGCCAGCTTGGCTGCAATGGCCGGAACAAGATGTGCTTCCGGGTCCAGTACGCCTTGCAACAGCTCTTTGAGCTGCTCTTTGGAGACGGAATCCTCCATCTCGACAATCTGCTCCCAGATGTCTCGTTCTTTGAGGATTTCTATCGAAAGGTCATACAGATTGATCTCCAGAATCCGAATACCGGCCTGCTCAAGGCGATTGATCAGCTTTGGCTTTTGCCGCTCCATTTCGACGGACTCTTCAGATTTGAAGGGACAGATGAAGAACGGAACCTCGTTACCGAGACCTTGCTTATTGAGAAAACGCTGGCCCGAGATCACAGCAAAAAGATGCTGAAATCTGTCTTGCATTGGCATTCTGGCTACATCTGATGTCACTACGCCATCCCCTTCAGATCGGATTCAAATACAGGGAAGCACGAAAGATCCCTGCGGCTGCCACGATGGATCACATCCAACAATCTCGGGCTGAGCATGGCAGCGTTTATCATGTTGTTGGCCGCTAAGAGATCAGCCTCTCGAAGTATCTTGAATAAGACCTGCCGCAATTTGCTTCGCGTCGCTGGGGTGATCTCATCCAGTTCCAAATGCCATTCGGACTTTCGGTTGAAGAAGGAATCAAAATCATCAGAGGTCAGATCACTTTTCAGCGTGATATAGCGCTCGCGAAGCACTTCGACGGCAAAATCAGCGATGAATCGGTACCGACGGCAAACGGCAAGCCACAGGAGATAAGCCTGCTCTTGGTGGCTGCCCTCAACAAGGAATTCAAGTTCACCTGGGCTCATCGTTCTAAGCCGAGAGATGATCTCGCGGCAGACTCGTTTGAGCGTATTCAGTATTCTGGTCTGTAGTAAGTTTTCTGCGATGACTTTGTCTCGAACAGCGTTCCAGTCGCCAAGATCAAGATACAGCGCGGCCAGCTTCACCGATTCGCGGTGAAAGAGACTGCCCGTTGTAAATGACAGGCTGTATCTATCATTACTCATTCTTGGTCAGCCATTTTGTGTATTAGAGGGCTTTTTGTAATGCTCGGCAGCGCCACCGGCCTTTACCCATTCGTCCACCTCCTCGTGGGCGATTGGGGTTAAGCCATGCGCTCGCCAGAGGCGAAGTAAGGGAAAACAGACGGAGTTCTCCCAATCAAATCACTTGAAAATATACGAATTGGCCGTCGGATGTCAAACGATCTTTACCGATTAAAGCCGATTATTTGCTAACAAGGTCGATGCCAGACGCCTGATCCGAGCCTGATCCCCCTCTCTCTAAGTCTATCAGGTCGGCTCCGAGGCCGTCACGCTATGGTGGCGTAAGGTTACAGCTTATCGTTTCAATCCACGCCCCCCGCACGGAGGGCGACACCAGCAGCACAATTTATTTTCCCTTTAATCTACCCGCATCTACCCAATCATCCTCATCGGGATCAATCCGACCAACAGCCGACTGTAGATAGGTTTGAAACGCTGCACTGTACTTTCCTAAATCGTGCAGCAAACCCAGTAACTCACCCATCGGCTCTAAGCCGATTTTTGCGCTACCTCTAGCACCTATATGGCCTACTTGCATTAGATGCTCTGCCAATGTTTGCGCCATGCCGTCATCTTGACGATAGTGAGCCATGCTATTTTTTACTTTCATCGTAACTAATTTGTTCCTGTCATCTCATGCTAACACCAATGTACAACAACACTTTAACCAAACAATCGGGCATTTCTTGCATCGACCTGTCGCTAAGCCATGGCTCCGTAGAGGGTTTGGCATGATGGCTCAATTATAGTTTTGTTTATAGACTCAAGCCAAGACCTAACACGGCATGCTCGTAGCTAGCTTACACTCACCACAGGTCATCTAGCAACTAAAAACATCTCTAGCGAGATAGCCACTATTTTTCTTCTTTCTATCCTAAGTTACTATCGAGAGAGTTAAACAAGAGGCCGTGTTGTCAGAGTGGGGCTCCATTTCACCAAGATCCCAAGATCGCCCTTAGCTGTTGTCGCTCGTTTGCTGCACCGTTTTAATGCCAAAATTTTCTGGCATTTCGACCAAAATCGAGTATATTTCGCATTAGGAGTGCAGAGGCCGACAGCTCGACCGCTGACCCCTAAAGCGGTTAAATCCCCAATGACTATTGATATGGAGAAGCAGCCATGATCGGCCTTAGCAACGACAACAGCACAACACTGGCCTACCTCAATACCTCGCGCCTAAAATCGACTGTCGAGGCGTCCAGAACTCAAATTCCGACTCCCCCGACTCCCCCCTTCAACCTGCCGGCTAATAACAGCCTTAACAACAACCTCTTTGGCAGTCTTAGCCTTAGCGATGTTGCCCAGCAGATGTTTGCCGCCTATCGGGCAACCGGTTCAGAGAGTAGCGCCGCCTCCATCAGGGGGGCTCAGAGCGATCCGGCCATGCGGCAACTCAACGCCTACTTAGGGCTAGGTCGAGACTATGCCACCAGCAGCGCCAGCGTCCAGAGCCGTTCTGGCAATGCCAGTGGCGATATCTCCCTCGCTATCGGCCCCCGTGCCTCAGGCTCTGTCTCAATTAACGGCTCACAACTCAATGCCGAAGGTAGTTTTGAGACCGGCATCGGCGTTGAAGCGAATGGCCGTTTTAACTACGGTCGAGGCGAGATTGACGCCACCGCCAGTGCCAGAGTCGGTGCTGAGGGGAGCGCGTCGCTCACGGTAGGGCCAAACGGCTTTACGGTCGAGGCGAGCGCTGAAATCGGGGCCTCCATTGAGGCCACTGTCCGTAACGAAACCGAAGTTGTCGATGGCGTTACCAGTATCACTGAAGTTTCGGGTTACGCCTATGCCGGAGCCGGAGTCGAGGGGAGAGCGAGTCAGAATATCAGCGCTAACGGCGCTAGCGCTAGCGCCTTTGGCGGAGCCCATGCCGGTGCTGAAGTCGGCGCAGGCACCAGTCAGACGGTCGGCGTTGGCAATAGTAGCGCTACCGGCGGTGCCGGAGTCAGTGTCGGCCCCTCTATTGGCGCTCAGGGAGGCGCCGAGTTTGAGCTAAGCAGCAACAGAATTATGCTAGGGGGAGAGATGGATCTCGATCTGGGCATCGGACTATCGGTTGAGGCCAATATCGATATCAGCACTCGCGATGTCAGCCGTGCCGCCAACGCGGTGAGTGATGCCGTTAGCAGTGGTAGCAGCGCAGTCTCATCCGCCGCTAGCAGTGTCGCGAGCGAGACCACGAAAGCGGCCACAAGTACCATTAGCTCTACCGCTAGCGCTGCCGTTAGCGCCTATCGCGCCATCTCAAGCGTGAAATTTTGGTAAGTAGGACGACTTTTTTACCGCTCTCGCTCTGTGCCGTTACAGCCGGCACAGAGCCCTACTAGTTCCACCACGGGGCGCTCGGTACTAAACCCCGCCGCCTCGGTCGCCTGCTGTAGCGACTGGTTGATCGCCGTACTCTCCACCTCATCTACCTCACCGCAGCGACTACAGATTAAAAACTGGCTCGCGTGCGGCTGTTCTGGGTAGCGACAACCGACATAGGTGTGCTGGCTCTCTAGCTTATGAATCAACCCCTGCTGCTGCAGAAAATCGAGCGCCCGATAGACCGTAGGCGGAGCCGGCTTTTTGAGCCGACCCCTCAACTGTTCCAACAGCTCATAGGCACTTAAAGGGCGTTCAGCACCACACAACAGCCGTAACACCATTTTTCGTTGCCCAGTCAGCTTAACCCCACGCTGCTCGCATATCTTTTCGGCACGCTCTAAAACTCGCTCTAACTGCCGCGCTTGCACAACTAGGCTCCCATACGCCATTGACGATAAAACTGCTTTGATGCGGCTGAAATAATATAGAGCAACCCAGCGAGCAGAATAATCGTCGCTCCAGCCGGAAGATCGTATTGATAGGAGAGTGCCAACCCCGAAACACTTAATCCCGCTCCAAGCAGAGTCGCCACCACCATCATTCGACCTAACGAGTGGAGATAGTGGCCCGCCACCGCCGCCGGTAGCGTCAATAACGCTAAAACCAGAATCAGCCCCACCACCTGAATCAGCAGCACCACGGTCACCGCCACCAAAATCAGTAGCAACAGATAGAAAAAGGCGACCGAAATACCGCGCAGACGGGCAAACTCCTCATCGAAGACTACCGCCAAAAATTGGCGCTGAAATAGCCCCACCACTAGCAGTAAGATCAGATCTAGCCCGGCCATAAACCAAAGGCTCTCCCTCGGCACCAGCAGAATATTGCCAAATAGATAGCTAGTTAAATCGCTCTGATAGCCAGGAGATTGGGAGAGAAACAGAATTCCGATAGCCATTCCCACCGCCCACAACGCACCGATGAGGGTATCCTCCTGCGCCCGCCACTGTAGCCGCACCCAACCAATGAGCAGCGCCGCCACCACAGCGGCAATCAGCGCCCCGTGCAGCGGCTCAAAACCGTAATAGACCGCCGCCCCCATGCCACCGAGTACCGAGTGGGCAATCCCCCCAGCGATAAAGGCGATCCGCTTCACCACCACATAGGTTCCCACCACCCCACAGCCGAGGCTAGCTAGCAGAGCAGCGAGTAACGCATGTTGCAAAAAGGGGTAACTGCCGAGTGCTATAAAAAATTCCATTAAACGATACGACCACTTAGGCTAATGTTGATGATGATGGATCATGCGGACCGACTCGCCATAGAGATCCTGGACTATCTCGCCGCTAATCGCATCGGTAGGATGGCAGACAAGGGTCTGATTAATACAGGCAACTCGGTTAACATAGCGAGAGATAAAGGCGATATCGTGCGAGACCACCACAATTGTCATGCGCTGATTGAGCTGGCGCAGTAGCTCAAAAATCTCCCCCTCCAGCCGCTGGTCGATATTAGCCGTCGGCTCATCGAGCAGCAGTAGCTGTGGGCGACTCACCAGCGCTCGGGCTAAGAGTACCCGTTGTAGCTGGCCACCAGAGAGGTTACCAATTTGGCGTTTAGCGATACTCTCCGCCTCGACCTCGGCTAACGCCGCAGCAACGCTCTGCTGTCGTAGGTGGCGTGCTCGGTAGCGCCGCCACGGCCAGCGCCCCTCGTCATCACGCCCGATGCAGCCTAGTGCCACCACCTGCTCTACACTAATCGGAAAATCGCGGGCAAAGGCAGGATATTGCGGCACATAACCCATGTGACGCCGCGCTTGCACCGGTCGCCGCCCCAACACCGTGACCCTCCCCTGCTGCGGCTTTAATAGCCCTAAAATCAGTTTTAGCAGCGTGCTCTTGCCACCGGCATTTGGGCCGACGATCGCTAGAAACTCGCCGGCGCTCACGCTTAAATCGACCCGCTGGAGTACCGGCACCCGCTCATAGGTGAAACTGACCTGCGACAGGGTAATGACCTCCATCGTCATCGCTAATTAGCCGAGCTAAAGGCGCGAACAAACTGCTCACCGACCCGATGGAGATTGACAAAGTACTCCTCGGCGAGTGGATCGACCGCAATCACCTCCCCCCCAATCGCTGCGGCAATTTGTGCCGCTTGACGCTGGTCAAACTGCGGCTGCACAAAGACCACCTTAATCCCCTCCTGCCGCGCCTGTTCAATTAGCTGAGTCACCGCCCTAGCCCCGGGCTGTTTACCCTGGTGCTCAATCGCCACCTGCTGTAGCCGATAGCGATCGGCAAAGTAACCCCATGAGGGGTGAAAGACTAAAAACTGCCGTCCGGCATAAGGTTCCAATTGGCGAGCGAGGCTCTGATCTAACTGCTGTAGCTGCGATAGAAGCCGCTGATGGTTAGCGGCAAAGTACTCCTTTTGCGTCGGCTCTAGCGCTGTGAGTCGATCTCTAATGGTGCTGATCATCATCATCACTAGCTGAGGTGAAGTCCAGAGGTGGGGATCGAGCGCCTCAGCCTCATGTTCGTGCTCATGTTCGTCTCTCTGTTCAGCGTCGTGGTGGTGCGCCTCCAGACGGCGTAGCGGCAACCCCTGGCGCAGATCGACAATCTCCATCTCTCCATTAGCAGAGCGAATTCGCTCCATCCAGCTATCTTCGAACGGTACGCCAACTCGTAGATAGAGTTTAGCCTTCGATAGCGCCGCAATCTGCTGCGGGGTCGGGTCGTAAGTTGCCGGACTGTGGCCTGGGCGAACTAGGCTCTCGACCGCCACCCGCTCGCCGCCGATGCCACTCACGAGCGCCTGTAGCGGCAACACGCTGACAAAGACCGAAATCGGTGCGGGCTGAGCGACGCCCCATAATGAGAGCAACAGAAACAAAACCCCATAACGCATCATCTTAAAATCTCCCTTGCACAAAAAAATGTTATTTTATAACATAACTGGCTACTAGTCACAAATAGTCACAAACCACCAAAAATTGAGTATACTGCCCCTCATGATCTCCACAGAATGGCTCCTCATTACCCTGATTGGCACGCTGATTTGGTTCTGGCTTAGTCAGATTCGCGCTAAAGAGCAGGCGATAGTGGCGGCTAAGCTCCACTGCGATAGCCGCGGCCTCACCATTCTCGATCAGACTGTGGCGATGGTTACCCTGCGTCCCCGTCGTAACTCTCACGGTCGAATGGCGTGGTGGCGCAAGTTTGCGTTTGAATTTACGATTGATGGTGAGCAGCGTTATGCCGGCTCTCTAGTGCTGCACGGCGACCAGCTGCTTGAGCTAACCACTCCCCTCCCTGAGGGTCTCTCTCACCTAGCGCCAACCTTTGTCCCGTACCGTCCCTTTAAAACCACATCGCCTCATGGGTAGTTCAATCCTCTATAAATTGGTCATATTTCTACCTGAAACGGCGTTAGCCTCCGTTAAGGCGGCGCTGTTTGAGGCCGGTGCCGGTGCCTTTGGCCACTACGACTGCTGCTGCTGGGAGTCGAGCGGCCAGAGTCAATATCGCCCCCTCGCCGGTAGCCACCCCCATAGCGGTGAGATGGGGCGACTCCACGTTGAAACAGAGTATCGGCTGGAGATGGTCTGCCGTGAAGAGGTGCTCGAAGAGGCGGTAACCGCGCTGTGGCACCACCACCCCTACGAGCAGCCCGCTTATGAGGTGATTCAGCTCCATCCATTCACTCTGTTTATCCCGCCTAATCTAAGCTAGGAGCTCTACCTCATGAAATATATCGGTGCCCATGTCAGTGCCTCCGGTGGCGTCTTTAATGCCCCGCTAAACGCGACCAAGATCGGTGCGAATGCCTTTGCGCTGTTTACTAAGAATCAGCGTCAGTGGCACGCGAAACCTCTTGATGCTGACACTATTATTCGCTTTAAAGAGAACCTGCAACAGAGCGCTATTCGCCCCGAACAGGTGCTGCCGCACGATAGCTATCTTATCAATTTAGGCCACCCTGAAGATGAAGCGCTCGCGAAATCGCGCCACGCTTTTATCGATGAAATGTCTCGTTGCCAACAGCTAGGGTTAGATCGACTCAATTTCCACCCCGGTGCCCATCTAAATAAGATTAGTGAAGAGGAGTCACTCGCGCGGGTCGCTGAGTCGATTAATCTCGCCCTCAGGAGTAGCGAGGGGGTCACTGCGGTCATCGAGAATACCGCCGGTCAAGGCACCACACTCGGCTACCGTTTTGAGCACCTTGCCGCGATTATCGACCAAATCGAGGATAAGAGCCGGGTTGGGGTCTGTCTCGATACCTGCCACACCTTTACCGCCGGCTATGATCTGCGCACTGTGGAGGCATGTGCGGCGACCTTTGCCGAGTTTGATGCCATTGTTGGCTTGAATACCCTGCGTGGTATGCACCTAAATGATAGCAAGCCTGATCTTGGAAGCCGAGTTGACCGCCACCATAGTCTCGGCAAGGGTAACATCGGTCTTACCTGTTTTCGCTATATTATGCAAGATAGCCGCTTTGATGAGATCCCCTTAGTGCTAGAGACGATCGATGAGTCGCTCTGGCCTGCCGAAATTGAGCTGTTACGCGGTTTCGCGGCACACCCACAGGAGTCCTCTGCATGAGCCATTTTAGTCAGGAGTTAATTCAACAGTTCCAGCAGCAGCTACAGGGCCATCCGCTCTATGAGCGTATCGACTCGGTAGCTGCGCTGCGCGTCTATATGTCGCACCAAATCTTTTCGGTGTGGGATTTTATGTCGCTTATTAAATATCTACAGTCGCTAGTTGCTCCGGCCAGAGCGCCTTGGCAGCGCGGCCACGATACCGCCATTCGGCGCTTTATCAATGAGCTGACGCTAGAGGAGGAGTCGGATGAGTACCCGCACCCTAACGGTGATATCGAGTATCTAAGCCACTTTGAGCTCTACTGCCGCGCCATGGACGAAGTGGGTGCCGATAAGCATCCGGCACTACAGTTTGTAACCACCGTTGAGACTCAGGGGATTGAGGCGGCACTACAGCTCGATACCACTCCGGTTGCCGCACGAGAGTTTACCCGCCAGACCTTCGATTTTATCGGCAGTAGCCAACCCCACGCAGTCGCCGCAGCACTAGCTTTAGGGCGAGAGCACCTTATCCCAACCATGTTTCGCGCCTTGTTAAACAACATGGGGATAGCCAGAGCCGATGCCCCCCTGTTCCACTTCTATCTGGAGCGCCATATCCATTTAGATGAAGATTTTCACGCCCCGCTGTCGTTAAAGCTGCTCGATGCTTTGTGTGGTGATGACGCTCAAAAACAGCACCAAGCACTTCAAGCTGCCCACCAAGCAGTTGCCGCCCGCTGCGCTTTTTGGGACGGCATTGTGCAAAAGATCGATACCGACGACCTAGCTTAATTTCAATAAAGGCAGCCGATGACACCCCCACTCCCAACAACAACCGAACGCACCGAGTCGATACAGAGGCCACTCATGGCGGTCGGTATTGGGGCATCGGCTGGGGGCATTGAGGCGCTGACTGAGCTGATTACCTCATTAAAACCGCAGCGATCGAGCTTCTATATCGTCGCCCAGCACCTCTCACCCGACTATCGCAGTATGCTGGTGGCGATTTTGTCCAAAAATAGCGCCTTAAAGGTTAAAGAGGGGCTATCGGGTACCCTCCCCGAGGCCGATACTATCTACATTACCCCCGAAAATCGCAATATCGTCGTCCAAGAGGGTAGGCTACAGTTACAGGAGCCGGAGATAGGCGAATACCCTAAACCGTCGGTCAACCTACTGTTAAAATCACTCGCCGAGGAGTACGGCGCCATGAGCTGCGGTATTATCCTCTCCGGTACCGGCAGTGATGGTAGCCACGGTATTCGCCAAATTAAAGAGCGCGGCGGCATCACCTTTGTCCAGCTACCGCAGAGTGCCCAATACAATGGCATGCCGCTATCGGCGATACAGAGCAGCGATATCGACTATATCCTCCCCCCATCCGCTATCGCTACCGAACTGCATCAACTCAATCAGATTAACTCGCTCATAGAGCTAGCCCCGGAGAGTGTCGCCTCTCCCCCCGCTTTTCGTCCACTGCTACAGCGGCTGCGGCTCCACTACCCGATCGATTTTTATACGCTTGATCCCCCCCAGTTATGGCAGATATTGCAACAGAGCTCAGCGGAAACCACCCCGAATAACTTAGAGCAGACTGGACGGCAACTGCTGCTACAGACCAGCCACTTCTTTACCCACCCTAGCCACTGCTCTACCCTGCAACAACAGCTACTGTCGCTATGGCAGAGCCGTACTACCGAAGAGCAGGAGTTTCGCATTTGGGTTCCGGGCTCCGCGACTGGGATAGAGGCCTACTCTATTGCTATTTTATGGCAAGAGCTTACCTTTGAGCATACCCTGCCAACGCTACAAATATTTGCCACCCACAGCAACGAAAATGCGCTCCAGTTAGCCCGCAAGGGGTGCTTTCCAACCACAGCGCTGCAACAGCTACAGCCTAAGTTACAGCAGCGCTACTTTCTCCCTAGCGGCGGTAACTACGAAATCGGCAAAGATATTCGTAAAATGGTTATCTTTGCTCGCCACGAGCTGATGCAAGATCCCCCCTTTTTACGCATCGATCTCATCGCCTGCCACCGCCTGTTACAGCCGCTCCACCCCGATCTGCGCCAGCAGCTACTCAAGCTATTCCACTACGCTCTTAAACCCGATGGGCTGCTATCTGTCGATCAGGAGAATATGGCGCTAATTCCGGTCGATCTCTTCCAACAGGCGACCCCAAAGGAGCCGATATTTCGCCGGCTGCATACCCCTCCACTAGAGACGAATCGGCCTAGATTTCAAAACAGCCCCGTCTCGCCCCCGCTACGAACCTCCCCCTCCGGACGGGCGCGTACCGAAGAGCTCTATCAACGACAGCTACAAAAACTCTATGTTCCGCCAGGGATGATCGTCAATACTATGCACGATATTCTCTATATCAGCGGTGAGATCAGCAGCTACTGTACCCTCAGTGGCGGTATGTTGCAGTACGATCTAGCTCATTTGCTCAATCCAGAGCTCAAGAAAGAGACGCAGCTACTACTCTATCAAGCTAAACGCAACCAAGCCCCTAGTAGCGGTCGCGCCCACTACACTCGCCATCCGTTTCGGATTAAGGTCACCCCCCTCCCCGGTAAACGAGATCAGGAGCTCTACTTTGTCGGCTTCGAACCGATAGAGGAGGAGAGCCCGCCAGTGCTATCGGCCGATGAGAGTGAAGGTGATGGCCAGAGTAACCAGAGTCAGAACGAGATCAACTTTGAACAGCTACAGAGTGAGTTACAGACCACCCGAGAGCAGCTCTATAGCACTATTGAGGAGTTAGAGACCTCCAATGAGGAGATGCAGGCGCTCAATGAGGAGGTGCAGGCGGCGAACGAAGAGCTACAGGCGACCAATGAGGAGCTAGAGACCGCCAATGAAGAGCTGCAATCGACCAATGAGGAGCTTCTGACCGTCAATGATGAGCTACAGAACAAAAGCGATCAGTTCGCCAGCCTCAACCACCAATTAGAGAATATTCAACAGAGTCTGACGCTGCCCCTGATTGTGTTTGATGCTCAAACACGGCTAATCCGCTTCAATCGTGCCGCTAACTACCACTTCGAGCTGCATAATGGCTACCACCTGCACCACCTGCATGAAATTCCAGCCCCCCTACCGGTCGGTGAGCTCGAAAAGTTGCTCCAACAGGCGCTAACACACGGCAATACCACCCGCACCACCTTAACCCACAATCGCCACCACTATCTGATTCAGGTCTCACTCTACTTTGACGATGAGCAGCAGCTACTCGGCTCGATCTTCACCTTTGTCGATGAGACCGAGCTTATTGAGATTCGTAACCATCTGCAGCATAGCGAGCAGCAGCTACAGGCGATGATGAATAACTCCCCGGCAATGATTGCTCTAAAAGATACGGCTGGGCGCTACCAGTTCGTCAATCGCGCCTTCTGCCGTTTCTTTAATCTTGTTCCTGAACAGATGCTACAAAAGAGCGATCAACAGCTATTTAACCCCGCACTATCCGATCTATTTCGCTCTCGTGAGCTAGAGGTACAGCAGAAAGGTCGGTTGATAGAGGTCGAAGATCAGATCTCCTGCGGCGGTAAGCACTATATTTTACAGTGCCACCGCTACCCGCTATTCGATGACGATGGCATCATCAGTGGTCTCTGCATTCAGGCTAACGATCTGACCGAAAAGCGTCACGCCGAAGAGCATCTGCGTCTAGTCGCTAAGGTATTCGAACGCAGTACCGAAAGTATTGTCGTCACTGATGCGGATAACCGTATCTTAACTGTCAATGATAACTTTACCACTGTCACCGGCTACAGCCGCGAAGAGGCGATCGGTCAAACCACGGCTCTGCTCAAATCGGGACGCCATGATCACGCCTTTTATGAGTCGATGTATCTAGCGCTCACTCACCACGAACAGTGGCAGGGCGAAATCTGGAACCGGCGCAAAAATGGCGAACTCTACCTAGAGTGGCTCACGATTAATGCGGTCAAAAATAGCGATAATGAGGTGGTCAACTACATCGGCACCTTTACCGATATTACTGCCATCAAAGAGGGGCAGAACCGGTTAGAGTACCTCGCCTCCCACGATGAACTAACCGGACTGCCGAATCGCACCCTCCTGCTCGATCGCCTGAACCACGCCCTTCAAATCGCGGCGAGAGAGGGGCGTCGCTGTGCGCTCTGCTTTATCGATTTAGATCACTTTAAGAGTGTTAATGATAACTTTGGCCACGCCGTCGGTGATCAGATGTTAATCCAAACCGCAGCTCGGCTGAGTAGCCACCTGCGCAGCAGCGACACTCTCGCCCGCGTTGGCGGTGATGAGTTTATTCTGCTCTTAGAGGATAGCGATATTAGCGATGCCCACCTAATCGCCACCAAAATGTTACGGTCGATGCAGCAGCCGCTGGTGATTGAGGGGCATGAGCTGTTTCAGTCACTCAGTATCGGTATCAGCCTCTATCCTGATGACGCCAAAGAGGCTGCAGTCCTGATGGAGTATGCCGACACCGCCATGTATCGAGTCAAAAAAGAGGGGCGCAATAACTACGCTCTCTTCTCTAGTGAGTTCAATCAAGTGCAGTTTAATCTAAAAAAGATGGAGACAGAGCTCCACCGTGCCTTAAAAGAGGATCAGTTCACTCTGCTCTATCAGCCGCAGATAGCGCTAGCGACTAACCAGACCGTCGGCCTAGAGGCACTCATTCGCTGGCAACGCCCCGATAACGAGATAGTCTCACCGGCGCTATTTATCGGCATTGCCGAAGATATCGGTCTGATTGAGGAGATCGATATCTGGGTCGTTAACCGAGTCTGTCAGCAGATCAACCAGTGGCAGCATGAGGGACATGCCGTTCCCCCTGTCTCGGTTAATATCTCTGCCCGCCACCTACGGCAGGAGAATTTGAGCGAGGAGCTAGTCCAGATTTTGCGTCGCTACCGTATCCCCCCCTCCCAACTCACGCTGGAGATTACCGAAGGCACCTTGGTTGAGCACGCCGAAAAGGCTCGTAATACCTTTAGTCAACTACGACAGCAGCAGTTTCAGTTAGCGGTCGATGACTTTGGGATGGGCTACTCGTCACTCATCTATCTGAAAAAGTTTCCGTTTAACGAGTTGAAAATTGATCGCAGTTTTATTAACGGTATTGGTCTTTTAGGTAGTGACGATGATGTCATCTGCAGTGCCATGATCGCTATGGCCCATGCGTTAGGAATGGAGGTAGTGGCCGAAGGGGTCGAAACCGAAATCCAGCTGCAACGACTACGACAGTTAGACTGTGAGCGGGTACAGGGCTATCTGTTTGCCAAACCGCTCCCACCCGCAGAGACTACCTCTTGGTTTCGTCCTAGCTAACCCACCGAGCCCCCTATGTCCAAAGTCACCGACACGCCACCTACCCTTCCTCCCGAATCTCAGAGTGAGACCGATCCTAAGAGCGAGACAGATGGCGCTTCCCCCCCTCTGTTTACCCTGCTCGTCGGCATCGGCTCCTCTGCTGGCGGACTAGAGGCGCTCACCCGACTCTTTCATCAGCTACCACTCGATTTAGGCTTTAGCTATGTCGTGGTGCAACACCTCTCGCCCCACTATCGTAGTATGTTAGTACAGCTACTCGGACGAGAGATCGAGCTACCGGTGCTAGAGGCGTCCCATGGTCAACGCCCCAAGGCCAATACGGTCTATATTACCCCCGCCAACCGTAATATTAGCTACCACCGCCATCGATTTCAGCTCACCAGCAGCGGCAATGAGATAGGCCCTAAACCCTCAATTAACACCTTCTTCACCTCTATCGCTACCGAATTAGAGGAGCGAGCCATCGGGATTATCCTCTCCGGCACCGGCAGTGATGGTGCGGCCGGCATTCACGATATTAAGGCCGCCGGCGGCTACACCTTTACCCAACTGCCAGAGAGCGCTAAATATATCGGTATGCCGCAAGCGGCCATCGATACCGGTAGTGTTGACTGGATCCTACCCCCAGAGCAGATCGGCCAAGAGCTAGCCAACCTCTTCTATCAACGCAAAGAGCGCCACCTGCTACAGCCGAAAATACCCGACCGTGCCGAAACTTTAAAAAAGCTGCTAGTTCGGGTTCGTCAGCGCACCAAAGTTGACTTTAGCGGCTATAAAGAGGCCACCCTATGGCGTCGGATTACCCGTCGCATGGACGCAACCCGTCACCATACGCTGGAGGAGTATATCGAATACTGCGAGAACCATCAGGAGGAGTTTACCGCCCTTTGCAAAGATATTTTGATCTCGGTGACCGCCTTTTTTCGCGATCCACCCGCCTTTGCGCTACTCTCAAAGCAGCTACAGCAGCTGATCGAACAGAAAAATGATGGCGACTCTATTCGTATCTGGGTTCCCGGCTGCGCCACCGGCGAGGAGTCCTATACCCTTGCTATTTTACTAGCCGAAGCGATGCGAGATCGCTTCTACGGCGAGGTGCAGATATTCTCCACCGATATCGATATGGAGGCGATGGCGCGCGCTCGGCGCGGTCTCTACAGCGGTAGCTGCCTCAATAATCTCCCCCCAGAGCTGCTCACCCGCTACTTTAACCGCCACGGTGACCACTATGAGGTCAATAAACGGATTCGGGAGATGGTGATCTTTGCTCGCCAAGATCTGGTACTCGATCCCCCCTTTCTCCATCTTGATCTGATTAGCTGCCGCAATGTGCTCATCTATTTTCAAAACGAGCTACAGGCTCGAATTTTAGCCACCTTCCACTTCGCTCTTCGCAATGGCGGGATGCTCTTTTTAGGCCGCTCCGAAAGTGTGTTACAGCAAGAGGAGCTCTTTACGGTGGCCGATAAGGAGCACCGCCTGTTTCTAAAAATAGCCGATCAGCGCCCGCCGATGCGTTTTTCACCGCTCCACTCCAACCATAAGAGCCACCCTCCGGTCACAACGCCCCATCCTCACCACGAAACTCGTTCCCCCTCCCCTCTAGCCACCGTACCTCAGACGCTGCAAAATTTTATCGCCAAAACTTTCGGCCCCCCCGGGATCGTCATCACTACACAGATGAAAATCAAGCAGATGAGCGGCCAAGTTACCCCCTTTATCCACCTGCCGGAGGGGCGTCCGGTCGCCGATCTAGCGGTGCTCATCCACCGTCAACTGCGTATTGAACTGCAAGCACTAGTGCGCAAGGCTGTCACTGAGGGGAGCGCGGTGTGGGGTAACCGACAACAGATCCCCGATGAGGAGCATGACACCACGATGACTCTACTCCTCTCAGTCCACCCCATCCCCGATAATGAGGCCGAACCGCTGCTCTTTGTCGCCTTTCACCGTATCGCTGACGCCAACGCCGCCCCCCCCTCTCTAACTCGCCCTAGCGATGAGGAGGGGGAGCGGGAGGAGGAGCTACAGGCGACTCGTCTCCACCTACAGACGCTTATCGAGGAGATGGATACCTCTAACGAGGAGATGCTCGCACTCAATGAGGAGATGCAGGCCGCCAACGAAGAGCTACAGTCAACTAACGAGGAGCTAGAGGCGGCCAATGAGGAGCTGCAATCGACCAATGAGGAGCTCTATACGGTTAATGAGGAGCTACAGGCCAAATCGGTCTCGCTCGAACAGGCCTACAGCGAAATTAACGCCCTACTCAACAGCATCAGCTATCCGCTACTGGTGCTCGATAACCGCTCGCAACTGGTACGATTCAATAGCGCCGCAGCGCAGCTATTTAACCTCACTCTCGCTAGCCGTGGCCACCGCTGGCAGAGCCTACCGCTACCGGACGATACCCCCCGCTTTGGAATCCAGCTAGAGCAGGTACAACAGAATCAGCAAGCGGTAATGGCTCAGGCTAGTAGCGGTAAGAGCCACTATCTCATCCATATCAACCCCATTTTTGATCACGATAATAGAGCTAGCGGGGCGATTATCACTCTATTCGACAATACCCGCCTCTTCGATGCCGAAAAGTTGAATCGGGAGATGCAGCAGAAGCTCTCTAAGGCGATGCAATACTCCACCCTCGCGATGGCTATCAAAGATACGAGTGGTCGCTATGAGCTAATTAACCCAAGCTTTGAGCAGCTATTTGGCTTCGAGGGCGATAGCGCTACCGGCAAGACCGATCCTCAACTCTTTAGTGCCGAACTAGCGCAAAAGTGGCATGAGGCGGAGATTGCAGTACTACGACACCGCAATGCAATTCAGAGCGAGGAGGAGATTACCCTAGTCGGCGATCGTAAACTACAGCTACTGGTCGTCCGTTATCCGCTCATGGATGAACACGATATTATTACTAGCATTGGGATACAGATTCTCGATATTAGCCAACGGATTCGAATTGAACGCGAGCTAAGACTCCATCGTGACCACCTACAGCAGCTTATCGATGAACGAACCTTAGAGCTAGTGACCGCCAGAGAGCTAGCCGAATCGGCCAACCGCGCCAAAGGTGCCTTTCTAGCCACCATTAGTCACGAAATTCGCACTCCGCTCAATATTTTAGTCGGCATGGCTTCACTGCTACAGCGCAAGTGCCAGCTACCAGAGCAGCTAAAATATATTAGCAACATCAATAGCGCCTCTAACCGCTTACTCTCAGTCATTGAGGATATTCTCGACTACACCCAATTAGAGTCAGAGCAGATTACCCTCCAGCCACAGACCTTTCTACCGCACCAATTAGTCGAAGCCCTACAGCTCCAGTTTAATGCCGAAGCCACCGCACGGGGGCTAGCGTTACAATTTGAGTTCGACACCGCCCTACCGGTTAAACTCTGCGGTGATGTTATGCGTACCGAGCAGATTTTGCATCAACTTCTCAAAAATGCGCTCAAATTTACCCCCACCGGTACCATTACTGTCCGCGCCACACGACTAGCAGAACAAGATGAGCTAAAACCGATCATCGCTTTTGAGGTCGAAGATAGCGGTATCGGTATGAATCCAGAACAGCAACAGCATATTTTTGAAGCTTTTACCCAAAGCGACCACGGTATGTCGCGCAACTATGGCGGTATCGGTCTTGGGCTAGCGATTGTACGGCGGCTGACCGAGTTGATGCAGGGCAAATTTTCGTTCCGATCTGAGCCAAAACAGGGGAGCTGCTTCCGTATTGAGCTCCCCTATCAGATCAAAACGCACCCCTCACAACAGCAGCGTAACTCGCCTAAGTTGACCACCCTCTGCCAACAGCTCCAACGCCAACTACAAGGGGAGCGGCTACTGCTAGTCGAGGATGACGCCGCGAGCTTAGAGATGATACAGCTATTAATGGATGAGTGCGGCCTCTGCTACGATAGCGCCCGCTCCGGCAACGAAGCGCTAACGCAGATAACCCAACACCCCTACCGAGCGCTCATCACCGGTGTGGCGATGACACCGCTCAATGGCCTAGAGCTGTGTCGCGCCCTGCACCAACTAGAGAACTATACCTCTTTGCCGGTTATCGGCATCACCGCCCATATCGATCGCTTCACCCCTGAGGCGGCACAAAACGCCGGCATGGCGGCGCTACTCTACAAGCCCTACCAAGCCGAAACGCTGTTCGAAGCACTAACAGAGCAGTTAACTCCCACCAACCCCCCCGGATCGGACTCCTCATGAATGTCTGCTATCGTCTCAATCCCCAAAATACCATTATCGATGTCAACGCCAATTGGGATCGCTTTGCGCTAGAGAATGCCGCCGGGCAGCTCTGTCGCCAACGCATCATCGGTCTGCCGCTAGAGCGATTTATTCAGGGCGACACCACCCAAATGTTCGTCCGCACCATGCTACAGTCGGTGCGCCTGCGCCAGCTACCACTCACACGGCAATATCGCTGCGACTCTCCCGACAGACGCCGATTAATGCAGATGACTCTAATACCGGCCACCAGTGGCGAAGTAGCGCTAGAGCATCGCCTACTACAGGAGACCCCCTTTCCGCTACCGTTCCACTTCGCCACCGTTCAGAGCCCCACCCCCCTTCCCAAAATTAACCGCTGCAGCCACTGCAACCGCCTGAACCGCCCGCCCGATCTCGATTGGCTCGATCCACAACAGCTCCTGCCTGCCCCCGATCCAACACAGCCGATAACCGTTCACTACACTATCTGTCCTAAGTGCCACCGTTTGAATCACGCCTGTGAATAAAGTGTCAATTGCCGCACGCCGCCTTTTTATGATAGTGTGAGCCCCAGTAGCTGTTGTAACTCAACCTTGAGGTCGTATGATTCAGATACCAACACCGGTTCCCGGACTCTCCTTTTATGAAAATGTGATCCCCGATGAGCATCACGATGCCTTTGTCGCCCAGCTTAATGCCGCCTTTTATGAACTTAATCAGGGGCACTACGATGGCTTCTCCTTTGCCGATGACCGCGCCTTTGATGCCGTATTCTATCCCCTGCTACAGCGACTCTTTCACCAAATGCGCCTCTGTGGCGGCGTGTTTCGCAACAAACAGGCCGATAAGCCGCTAAAACTAGGCTGCACGCTAGTCGGTTATGAGAAGAAGGGCTACATTCCGCGCCATGTCGATAGCTGGCAGTTAAGCGGAGATACCGTGGTCGTCTTCAGCTTTAACTCTCCTTGCGTGATCCACTTTTACCAAAATCAGCCCCCTCACCGCCACGAACAGGTGTTTATTCCGGCAAAATCGATGTATGTGATGCAGGATGAGGCGCGATACCACTGGAGCCATGAGATTAAAGCGAATGATAATCACTTTGCCGGCAAGCGCTTCACCCGCCGCAAACGCTACTCTCTGCTGCTGTTTGAGCCCGGAACGCTCTATCGGGAGGAGATTGTAAACTATTAAGATCGCGACAGTATTGATGACAAGATTGCACGCTATTGACAGTGGGAGCAATGAGGTTGCAGACACTTGCCGCACTCCCCCTTTTCAGCCACAATAGCACCCTTCCTGAATAGCCGGAGAGGTCGATGAATCTGCATGAGTATCAGGCCAAACAGCTTTTTAGCCGTTTTGGCATTCCCGTCCCTAAAGGCCAGGTGGTCTCCACCGTGGCCGAAGCCGAACAGTTCGCCCAGCACAGTCACTTATCACACTGGGTGGTGAAAGCACAGATACACGCCGGTGGTCGTGGTCAGGCGGGCGGAGTTAAAAAGGTCAACTCCAGCGCTGAACTCGCAGCGGCGGTTAACACCCTGCTCGGCTCTCGTCTGGTCACCCACCAGAGCGATAGCCGTGGCCAGATAGTCAATCAGCTACTGATAGAGCCGGTGAGCCCGATTGCCAGAGAGCTCTATTTGAGTATGGTGGTTGATCGTAGCTGTCAAAAAATTGTCTTTATCGTCTCAGCAGCCGGTGGCATGGCGATCGAACAGGTTGCGACAGAGACCCCAGAGCAGCTATTGACCATCGCCATCGACCCGCTCACCGGACTCCAACCCTACCAGACTCGTCAGGCAGCCTTCTTCCTGACATTAGAGGGCACTCAGATTCGGGAGCTCGGTCAGCTAATGTCGGGGCTCTATCGCCTCTTTACCGAGTGTGACGCCTCGCTAGTGGAGATTAATCCGCTCATCGTGACCGATAGCGGCCAGCTACTAGCACTCGATGCAAAGATCAATCTGGATGACAACGCCCTCTATCGCCAAAAAGAGCTAGCTAGCTGGCGTGATGCTAGTCAAGAGGACGAGCGGGAGTATAGCGCTGCCCAGCACGGTCTGAACTATGTCAGCCTAGACGGTACCATCGGCTGCATGGTCAACGGTGCCGGTCTGGCGATGGCGACGATGGATCTAATCAAGCTGCACGGTGCGACACCGGCCAACTTTCTTGATGTCGGCGGCACCACCACAGCCGAGCGGGTCGCCGCAGCGTTTAAACTTATCCTCTCCGATAGTCAGGTGAAGGCGATTTTAGTCAATATCTTCGGCGGCATCGTCCGCTGCGATCTCATTGCCGAGGGGATCATTCAAGCCTTTAAAGAGGTTAAACCTAAGGTGCCGCTAGTGGTACGACTCGAAGGGACCAATATGGCGCAAGGCCGTGAACTGCTCGCCCAAAGCGGACTCAATATTACCGCAGAGAACGATCTAGAGCAGGCGGCAGCCGCTGTGGTCGCCGCTGCACAAGGAGCCTAACGATGACCATTTTAGTTGACCGTGATACCAAAGTGATCTGTCAGGGCTTTACCGGCAAACAGGGCACCTTCCACTCCGAACAGGCACTCGCCTACGGCACCCAATTAGTCGGTGGCGTCACCCCCGGCAAGGGGGGAACGAGCCATCTTAAGCGACCGGTGTTTAATACCGTGAAAGAGGCGGTCGCTGAAACCCATGCCGATGCGACGATGATCTATGTCCCCGCCCCCTTCGCAGCCGATGCCATTTTAGAGGCCGCCGATGCCGGAATTGAGACGATTGTCTGTATTACCGAGGGCATTGCCGTACTCGATATGCTCAAAGTGAAAGAGGCTTTAAAGGGGAGTGAGTCGCGCCTAATCGGCCCCAACTGCCCCGGCATTATCAGCCCCGGTGAGTGTAAAATCGGCATTATGCCCGGTGCGATTCACCAACGGGGCAAGATCGGTATCGTCTCCCGCTCCGGCACCTTAACCTATGAGGCGGTACACCAGACCACGGCCGCCGGACTAGGGCAGAGTACCTGCATCGGCATTGGCGGTGATCCGATTCAGGGATTGAGCTTTATTGAGATCCTCTGTCTCTTTGAGCACGATCCTCAAACTGAGGGGATTATTCTAGTCGGGGAGATTGGCGGCAGTGCCGAGGAGGAGGCGGCTGAATTTATCACCCACCATATCAGTAAACCGGTGGTGGCCTATATCGCCGGTGTCACAGCACCGGTAGGCAAACGGATGGGCCACGCTGGTGCCATTATCGCCGGCGGTAAGGGGCGTGCTAGTGATAAATTTGCCGCCCTAGAGAGAGCGGGCGTGACGGTGGTCAGATCGCCAACGACGATGGGGGCAGCGATGGTGGCACAGCTAGCGTGATTGTCGCTCTTGCGCAATATAACTTCACCGTTGGCGCGATTGAGGCTAATGGAGCAAAAATCGCCACTCTTATCGCTAAGGCAGCTACGACCGATGCCGCGCTGGTTATCTTTCCCGAACTCGCGCTCTGTGGCTACCCGCCCGAAGATCTGCTCTATCGGCCCGAATTTATCGCGCGTATCGAGCAGGTATTAGCCCAGCTACAGCAGCAGCTCCCCTTAGGGGTGACCGCCATCATCGGCACCCCTAGCTATCAACAGGGTCGGCTCTATAACAGTGCCGCGATTATGGATCGCGAGCAGATCCGCTACTACCACAAACAGCAGCTCCCTAACTATGGGGTCTTTGATGAGCGACGCTACTTTACCCCCGGAGATGGCCCCTCAGTTATCGAGCTAAATGGCCTGCGCTGTGGGATAACGATTTGTGAAGATATCTGGTTTGAGCAGGTTATTGCGGCGACCTGCCAAGCGGGTGCCGAGCTCATTATTACCCTAAACGCCTCACCGTTTCACCGCCATAAGAGTCGGGAGCGGCAGCAGTGGCTCAGTGGGCAAGCGCGACAGCACCAGACGGCGTTACTCTACCTCAACCTAGTCGGCGGTCAAGATGAGCTGGTCTTCGATGGTGACAGCATGGCCTTTAGTGCCAGCGGTGAACAACGGCTCCACGCCGAACCGTTTTGCGAACAGCTATTAGAGCTACAAATTGAGCCCACTCTCCTGCCCCTGAACCACCCCGCCTGCGCTCCCCCACTCGATGAGCTCGAACTCATTCGTCGCGCCCTAACAACCGGCCTGCGCGACTATGTGGCTAAAAATGGCATTCCCGGGGTCGTACTCGGCCTCTCCGGCGGGATCGACTCAGCGCTAACGCTGCTCTTAGCCGTTGAGGCGCTTGGCCCAGAACGAGTTATCGCCCTCGCGATGCCCTCTCGCTATAGCGCCGATATCAGTACTCAGGATGCCCAAATGCAGGCAGAGCAGTTAGGGGTAGCGCTCCATACCCTCCCTATTGAGTCCCCCTTTAGCGCCTTTTTAGAGCTGCTACAGCCACTACTCTCTGAACGACAGCCCGATATTACCGAGGAGAATATTCAGGCTCGCTGTCGTGGGGTACTCGTCATGGCGGTTGCGAATAGAATGGGCTATATGGCGCTAACGACCGGCAATAAGAGCGAAATGGCGGTCGGCTACGCCACCCTCTATGGCGATATGGCTGGCGGTTTTTCGCTCCTAAAAGATCTGCTTAAAACCGATCTCTATCGCTTAAGCCGCTATCTCAATCGCCAATACCCGCAGCCGGTGATTCCGCAGCGAGTGATCGAACGCCCCCCCTCGGCAGAGCTCGCCCCGAATCAAAAAGATAGCGACTCTCTACCCGACTATGCGATCCTTGATGCCATTATTGAGCGTTATGTGGAACAGCAGCAGTCGGTTAGAGACATCGCGGCAAGTGGTATTGAGTTAGCCACGGTAGAACGGATTGTGCAGCGACTGCAAAGCAACGAACACAAACGGCGGCAGGCCGCTCCTGGCGTTAAAATCTCTGCTCGCGCTTTCGGGCGTGACCGACGCTATCCGATAACCAACCACTGGAGAGAGCACTTAACAGTCACTAAGGCGTAGTTACCTAACCGCCGCCTCCCCCCAAACTAAGAGGGGAGAGAGGCGTCATCAGTCGATTACTCTACCTGCTCCTTGGCAATTTCGGCTGCCATTTCGTCAAATGCGTTCTTCGCTTTAAACTGCTGCCACAGGGCCTGATTATTTCCCATGCTAGTACGAACAGCCTGCTGAGTTGACTGTTGAGCCGCCATCGGATCGAGCCCGACTAACACAAACAGACGCCCGTTCGGGCCGGTACGCGACTTATAGATTCGTGAACCACTTAAAGTCTCACTACTGAGGGTTTTAATCACCGACTCAGCGGCGCTATCCACCGTTTCGGCATCGCCGACACCGGTCGTCCCCAGATACTTTTTCACCATCTTCGAGACTTTAATCTTCATCTGCTCGGCTAGTCGGCCTCGAGCATCGGCCGCCGCCATATCTTTCATATAACTCATTCCGGCGGCAGACTTCTCGGCCATCCCAACCGCCTGTACATCAAGCCCCGGTACCGGTTCATCGCAGATCCAGCCCGGTGCCGCCTTTTCGGTATCGGGAAAGACGCAGTCGGGTACATCGGCCATATCGGGAGTAGAGCTACAACCAGCTACCCCCCAAACCGCGGCTGCGGCCAAAAGCGCTTTAAATGATGTTTGCATGAGTGATTCTCCTCTAGTAACAAATCAGTTGATTAAAAAAAATCGAAAATAACTATCTCTAAAGCCCCTGATATTTCCCCATGCGAGTTGAGACTTTTTCGATATAGCGCCGAGTCTCATCGTAGGGGAGATCCCGCTTCAGGCGTTGATAGACCTGCTGCGGTGTCAGGGAGTTTATCATCGGTGCCGCTTTGTTAACACTACGACTATCGCCGGTAAAGGCGCGAGCGACATTGCCAGCACCGGTATTATAGGCGGCAATGGTGCAAAAGAGGCGGCTAGTCGGGTTCTCTACCGCCTTTAGATAGCGGTAGAACAGAATATGCAGATAGGCACCGCCTATGGCGATATTTTTATCGCTATCATAGAGATAGGAGGGGGTTAGCACCTTGGCCTTGCCAAATAGATAGGCGGTGGCATCCTTGCCGGCACTATTAGGCACAATCTGCATTAAGCCATAGGCGGGAATATGGGATTTAGCTCGTGGGTTAAATGAGCTTTCAGATTCAATCACGGCAAAGATGAGCGGTAAGGGAATCTCCTCTTTCGCTGCGATCTCTTCGGCCCGAACGAGCAGTGGTCTCACCTTTGCTTCTAATCGTGGCGGCAAGTCAAACTCAACTTTGGTAATCTTCTTCTCTTTATCGGCCGGATTAGGTTTGATGCTGACCGTCGCTTCCCCTAGTAGCTGTTTCGATAGCTGCTGTCGTTGCGGCTCATTGAGCGGCTTCTCGCCCACTAGCGGAGTTAGCAGCGCCTTTTTATCTGACGGCTCTCCCTGCTCTACGACCTCTTTGTGTTGCTCAACCAGCCGCTTTTCGACCGCTTTGGCCACTCTATCCGACTCATAGGCCCCCTTTTCGGTGGTGCCTAAGAGCTCGGTTAGTCGCTTTTCAATCTCTCTTTTAATCTCCGCCGGCGAGGTTGACCCATCGCTAATGAGCTCCAAGGTCACTTTGCCGCTCTCAAAATTGACACTGTTACGGCTGCGGTTATCGGCATCATAGCTAACCCAAGTCTTACGGTCACTATCTTGGGTATCGCCCCATATCTCTTTAATTGAGGCCTCAAATCGCGCCTGCTCCTCCTTGTAGAGCTGTTTATAGGCAGCAAACCCCTCCTCTAGTGCCTTAAGATAGCGCTCATACTCTTGCTGCTGCTGCTGCTGATAGCCTAAGAGCTGCTGCTGTTGCTGCTGCCTATAGTCGCTGAAGGCATCGGCGAGTGTTACCGTCGTTCCCAATCCCAGTCCCAAAAACAGGATCAATCCTAGCAGGAAGTTTCGTACCATCATCTAATCCTCCTCAACCCAAAGATACATCTTTTCGGCCCGTTGATCGCGCCACTCATCAATAATTTTCGCCTTAATCTCAACCGCCCCCTCTGGCGTATTGACCGTGGCCAGACTCACGACCGATCCTTTGCTAAAGCTGTTATTGTTAATCACCTGCTGATACTTTTTGACAATCGACTTAGTGTTCACCTCGGCCCCATAACGGCGGCGGGAGAGCTCCACTAGCGCCTGCTCAAACAGATGGGCTCGGGTCTGCTCCCGGCGAATATAGAACGGCGACTCGACCACCAGCCCCCGTTCAGGCGGCTCCACCACCCAACACGGCTTACCACTACGGTGAAAATCGCCCGCCTGACAGCCAAAGGGGTTTAGCTGACTACAACCACCAAGCAGCAATACGCTTAATAGTACAACTGTAACTCGATACATTTTGCCCTCTCCAAAGCAGTTTTATCCTGAACTATAGCACGCTTTGAAAAGTTTGGTACAAAAAATACCCCGCTCGGGGCGGGGTAGTCTCTACTATTTTAAGCAAGAGCGCTCAAAATGCGGCTATTTAATACTCTGATAGTAGTTAATCAGGATTTGCGCGACCTCAGGACGGGAGAACTCTTTTGGCGGAGCGATGCCGTTACCGAGCATCTCGCGTACTTTGGTACCAGAGAGGAGCACAAAATCCTCTTTTTGGTGATCTTCGGCCTCGCACATCATCACGACCCGATTGAGCTTCTTCGACCAAGCGGTATGGTCGGCACGGAAGATCTCAATCTCCAGCGCCCCTGCCGGAACCTCGTCGTCAAAGATAGTCTGGGCATCAAAAGCGCCGTAGTAGTCGCCGACACCGGCGTGATCACGACCGATAATAAAGTGGCTCGCCCCCATATTTTGGCGGAAATAGGCGTGCAGTACCGCCTCTCGTGGACCGGCATAGAGCATATCGAAACCGTAACCGGTAACCATGGCACTATTGGGCGGGAAGTAGAGTTCAACCATTTTTCGAATTGCCGCATCACGAACAGGTGCAGGAATATCACCCTTCTTCAGCTTACCTAGCAGCATGTGAATCACCAGACCGTCACAACCGAGCCTATCCATTGCTATATGGCACAGCTCCTCATGAGCGAGATGCATCGGATTGCGAGTCTGGAAGGCGACCACCTTTTTCCAGCCGCGCTCAGCAATTTCGTTACGAATTTCGACCGCCGTACGGAAGGTATCGGGAAACTCGGTCTGGAAGTAGCTGAAGTTCAGCACTTTAATCGGGCCAGAGACAGCCACTCGACCCTGACTGTTAAACGCTGCCACACCGGGGTGTTCGCTGTCACTAGTCCGATAGACCTTATCGGTCATCATCGCCATCTGTTCATCGGTCACAGTCTCAATCGCTTCGACATCCATCACCGCTAGCACCGGATTCCCCTCCACATTGGGATCTTTCAGGGCGATACGGCTACCTACGCTCACACCATCCGCGCTCGGTAACAGACAGAGAACCGGTACCGGAAAGAATGAGCCGTCAGTTAAGGTCATCTTTTCGGCAGCGCCCATAGCGTCGGCAACACTCATAAAGCCTTTAAGGGGGTTAAAGTAGCCTGCGCCCATCATGACGGCGTTACCGGCAGCCTGGGAGCTAATCACGACCGCAGGAAGCGACTCGGCTTCGTGGCGCCATTTTTCATTCTCGTCCGAATTATAAACAAACAGAGGTTGCAGTTCATCAGAACCGATGGGTTTAATCATGTTACGCTATCTCCTGAAATTGATATATTTTAAACCTTGTCGTGCAAACGCCGGCTGCCAATCGGATCTAACCGATAACCACCGATCATTTAAACCGCGCTACTATAACCCAACTGCCATGGTTAGCGTAATTAGAACAGGTAATAGGGCCATAGAGCTTTTTTTCGCCTCCAGCTTGCTCATGCCGGACTCTCTCTGCGAGCGCACTTTAATAATGTCTGTGATAGCTCGCTTAAGCGGGCGATTCTGCCAATGTTTGCTCATTCAGGGTAGTCTCACACCACTCACCGACCTCACAACACTGACTCTTATCCGGTTTTAAGCGAATATAGTGGCTACTTAACCCCGTTCCCCCCTCCTCTAATAAAATCGCCACTCGGCGCCCCATTTGCGAGCGGATAAAATTTTGCCGCATCGTCACCGCTAGCTGTCGCAACTCTTTAGCACGCGCTTTTCGCTCTGCTATCGCCACCTGTTCGGTCAACCTAGCCGCCTCAGTCCCCTCGCGCTCTGAATAGGGGAAGATATGGAGTTTGGAAAACTGGAGCGAGTCGATCAATTGATAGCTCTGTTGATGATCTGCAGCACTCTCGCCCGGAAAACCGGTGATGAGGTCGCCGGCGAGTGCCGTGTGGGGCCGAACGGCTCGTGCCCGTACGGCAATCCGCTCTATCTCTGCGGTACCATGACCTCGCGCCATCGCCTTTAGCACTGCATCCGAGCCACTCTGCATCGATAGGTGCAGGTAGTCACAGATGCGCTCATCGGCATAGATCTGAAAAAAATCCTCATGTAAATATTGCGGCCCTAACGAAGAGAGCCGCAACCGCTCGATTGATGTCCGGTGTAGAATCTGCTCTAGTAGCCACGCTAGCTGCGACTCAGAGGCTAAATTAGAGTTGCTCGCCCCCCAAGCGGCCAGATTGACTCCAGTCAAAACCACCTCGCGCACCCCCTGCTCAATCCCCTGTTCAATATGGCTGATAATGGTATCTAAATCGATATTGCGATGAGCCCCTCGGGCAACTTTGGTGATACAGAAGCGACAGTGGTTATCGCACCCCTGCTGAATCGCGATCGGTAGGCGAGTCCGTCCTAACATCGGATAGGGCAGCAGTTCGGGGTTTAGCCCTAGCTGCTGCTCAATCAGCTCCTCAACCGAATTGAACAGAGTTAAGCTCTTTGCGTACTGCCGCTGCCAAGTGGGATCGATACGAATACTGCAACCGGTCGCAATCACCGCCCGCCCCTGTTTAAGCTGACTAGCGGCGATTTGGTGCGACTTACGATTTGCCTCTGCCGTCACGGTACAGCTATTGACAACCACCGTATCGGCTTCGCGACTTGAGGCCACAATCTCATGGCCACTACTCACTAATGCCGCCTGTAGCTGCATCGAATCGAGCCAATTCACCTTGCAACCAAGCGTTTTAAGATAGATTCGCATCACGTTACCCCCCATTTTGAGCCGCCCCTAATCACGGTACCGCTTGAGTATTACAAACGGATACCACCAAACAGTGATTTCAAATCCGCACCATTTCGACTACCATTATGGCATGACGACTCTTCCCCTAAAACAACTTGAAGCCGGAGTGACTCTGGCAGCAGATGTGCTTGACCTCAATGGCCGAACCCTCCTTTGTGCCGGAAATAAAATTACCGAAAAGCATTTAACCATCTTCCGTACCTGGGGCGTGAGTGAGGTAACGATAGAGAGCAGTGACCCCTGTGCGGATGACCAAGAGCCGGAACTACTGCCACAAAATATCGCACCAGAACTGCTGCAACGGCTGGAAAACGAGTTAGAGAGCTATTTTCAATTCGCCACAGCCGATCACGCCGTCACTCGGGAACTACGACACTACCTAATCATGAAACGGGCCAGAGCCGCCCTACAAGCGAGGTAGCTGTGGCGCTAACGGTACAACTACTGGTCAATCGGGTCAAATCGATCTACTCCCTACCGACAATCTACACTCGTATCGACCATGCCATTCACGATCCCCGCAGCAACTTAGAAGATATCGGCCACATTCTGGCCGAAGATAGCGGCCTTTCGGCCCGTCTGTTACGGTTAGCTAACAGCGCGATGTATAACTTCCCCTCACGAGTCGATACCATCACCCGAGCCATCGCCATTATCGGGACTCAACAGCTACGCGATCTGGTATTAGCGACCTCAGTGATCCAGATGTTCAAAGGCATTGATGCCAAAATAGTCGATATGGAGCAGTTCTGGCACCATAGTATCGCCACCGGTATCGCCGCTCGGGTACTGACCACCTATCAACGCGAAGGTAATGTGGAGCGATTCTATCTCATGGGGCTGCTGCACGATATCGGACGACTCATTATGTACACCCAAATACCACAGCAGATGTCACAGCTACTACAACAGGCCGAGAGTCCGCCGCAACTACTCTACCGTCTGGAGCGACAGCAGCTCGGCTTTGATCACGCAGCAGTAGGGCGGCTACTATTAAAAAACTGGCAGCTACCTGAGGCGATACAGCACGCTGTCGGCTACCACCACAACCCCACCGGCTCGGCTAGTTGGCAGAAGGAGGCGGCGGTCATTCACTGCGCTGATGTCCTAGTTTACGGCATGGCGCTCGGCAGTAGTGGCGAGCACTTTGTCCCCAAACTATCAGACATGGCGTGGCAGAGCCTAAAGCTACCCGCCAGTCTGCTTCCCGATATTCTGCAACATACCGAACAGCAGTTTAACGATGCTGTAGCGATCTTCCTCTCATGAGTGACGCCCCTGCTTACCAAGACGAAATTGAGCGCCTCAAGGCGCGACTCGCCCATTTAGAGCAGACCCATCTGTGGTATATCAACGCCATGAATATGCTTATCTTAATGAGCGAAGTCTATGGCAGTAGTGAAGATGTGCGCAACGAACAGAGCATCTTTCGCGCCGCCCGCAACTATGTCGCCCAACTAGCCGATTTCGCCGCCATTATCTTCTTTAAAGTCGATGAGCGAGACTCCAGTTTTGTCCTCACCGAATGCAGTCAAAACTACCAACAGCAGTTCGATCTGGAGGGGTTAAAACAGTCGTTAATCGATAAGGGGGAGTTTGCCTGGGCAATTTCACAAAACCGTACCATTGAGGTCGAGAGTGACACCCTACAACAGCGCATTATTATGCATGTCCTCACCACCAAAACCAGAGTACGGGGGATGTTTATCGGCATTCCGGCACCCAATCAACCTAGACCTAGCGTCGCGAGCCAAAATTTAATATCGGTCGTGCTGCAAAATAGCGCCCATGCACTAGAGAGCGCGGCACTCTATCAGATGATTAACGAACACAATCGTGAACTAGAGAGCCTGAACCAGAGCCTAGAGCAGAAGGTCAGCGCCCGCACAGCGCAGCTCCATGCTGCCCTAAAACAGGCAGAGGAGGCGACTCGGGTTAAATCGCAGTTTCTAGCCAATATGAGCCACGAAATTCGCACACCGATGAATGCGATTATCAGTCTAAGCCACCTTGCACTCAAAGGAGAGTTATCGGAGCAGCAGCAGGAGTTTATCGAAAAGATAGAGTACTCTGGTAACCATCTACTCAATCTGATTAATGATATCCTCGACTTCTCTAAAATTGAGGCCGGCAAGCTCCACTTAGAGCAGATCGACTTTGATCTACAGCAGATAGTGCACGAAATGATCGGTATGCTTGACTACTCTGCTGAACAGAAGGGGATAGTCCTCAATAGCGATCTATCGCCCCAGCTACCGCGCTATCTTCATGGCGATCCCTACCGACTGAGGCAGATATTGAGCAATCTGCTCAATAATGCGATTAAATTTACCCACCACGGGTCGGTCACACTCAAAATAACCCCACTCGCTGAGACAGCGGCAGAGAGCACCTGGCTACAGTTCCAAATTATCGATACCGGCATCGGCATTAGTCAGCCGGCACAACGGCAGCTTTTTCAATCCTTTACCCAAGCTGACAGCTCGACCACACGCCAATTTGGCGGTACCGGTCTAGGGTTGGCTATCAGCAGACAGCTCACCGAGCTGATGGGAGGGACGATTCGTGTCACCAGCGAGCTAGATCAGGGGAGCTGCTTTGAGGTTGAGTTGCCGTTTACCCTCGCCTCAGCCACCGCGATCGCCAATAGTGAGCTGCTGCGACAACAGACTTTAGAGAATTTAGATCAGCAGCTCTCCGACTACGCTAACGAACCGGTGTTAGTGGCCGAGGATAATAAAATTAACCAACTCGTCGCCCGAGAGATATTGACCCGATTCGGTTTTCAAGTCACCATCGCCGCCGATGGCAAAGAGGCGGTCGCCCTGTGCCAGCAGCGGCGGTTTGCACTGGTGTTAATGGATCTACAGATGCCGGTGCTCGATGGCTATCAGGCGACCGAAATGCTGCGCAACCAGAAACAGTTTGCCCGCCTACCCATCATCGCCATGACGGCCGATGCCTTTAGCGATATTCGAGATAAGTGTCTCGCTAGCGGCATGAACGACTATATTACCAAACCGGTTGACCAAGAGCAGTTAAAACAGAAGCTGCTCTTTTGGCTCCAAGAGAGTCAACGCCCCTAATATCAGCCCTCACTCAGATCGACTAGCCCTACCATGCGTTTTGCCCAAAAATTTGATGTTATTGTTGTCGGCGGCGGCCACGCCGGTACCGAAGCGGCCCTCGCCGCCGCTCGGCGGGGAGCCGCTACACTCCTCTTAACCCACACTATCGAGAGCCTCGGTCAGATGTCGTGTAATCCGGCCATAGGCGGTATCGGCAAGGGACATCTGGTCAAAGAGATCGACGCCCTCGGCGGGATAATGGCAGCGGCGATTGATCGGGCCGGCATTCAGTTTCGCCTCCTTAACCGCAGCAAGGGGCCGGCGGTACGCGCCACCCGAGCCCAAGCAGATCGACTGCTCTATAAGGCCCAAATTCGCCACGCGCTAGAGAACCAACCTAGGTTACAGCTATTTCAGCAGGCGGTTGACGATCTCATCATTGAGCAGCAGCGAGTCATCGGCGTCGCCACGGCGATGGGGTTGGAGTTTAGCGCCCCCACCGTGGTACTCACTACAGGCACCTTTCTCGGCGGCATCATCCACATCGGCCTCAACCACTATCAGGGCGGTCGCGCTGGCGATCCACCCGCCAATCGGCTCTCACAACGACTGCGCGAACTACCCTTTCAGGTCGAGCGGCTCAAAACCGGCACCCCGCCCCGCATCGATGGCCGCACTATCGACTACGAGCAGCTCATACCACAACACGGCGATACCCCCCTGCCGCTCTTCTCTTTTCTTGCCAGTGGCGACGAGTCGCCGCAACAGCTACCGTGCCATATTACCCACACCAATGAGCAGACCCACGAGATTATCCGCGCCGGTCTTGATCGCTCACCTATCTACAGGGGGGTGATTGAGGGGAGCGGCCCCCGCTACTGCCCCTCAATTGAGGATAAAGTGGTTCGCTTTGCCGCACGACACTCCCACCAGATATTTCTTGAGCCAGAGGGGTTAACCACGCACGAAGTCTATCCTAACGGCATCTCCACCAGCCTGCCGTTCGATGTTCAACTAGCGCTAGTGCGCTCAATGAAGGGGCTTGAGCAGGCGCAAATTACCCGCCCCGGCTATGCAATTGAGTACGATTTTTTTGACCCACGGGATCTAAAACCGACACTAGAGACCAAAGCGATTAGCGGACTCTACTTTGCCGGCCAGATTAATGGCACCACCGGCTACGAGGAGGCGGCGGCTCAGGGACTCCTCGCAGGGATGAACGCCGCAGCGAACGCACTGAATCAGGAGCCGTGGCAGCCGCAGCGTCACCAAAGCTATATCGGGGTAATGGTCGATGATCTCATTAGCCAAGGCACCTTAGAGCCCTATCGTATGTTTACCAGTCGCGCTGAGTACCGCCTACTGCTACGAGAAGATAACGCCGATCTACGCCTCACCCCCCTCGGACGAGAGCACCACCTAGTAGATAACCGACGCTGGGAGGCCTTTTGCCGCAAACAAGAGGCGATAGAGGCCGAAAAAGAGCGCCTGAACCACTACCGCATCACACCAGAGCAGTTCGATCCGCAGCAGTGCCAACAGCAGCTAGGGGAGAGCCCCAAACAGTCACTAACGCTAGAGGAGCTGCTGCGTCGCCCCCAAGTTAGCTATAGTGACTTAACCACACTACTGCCCTCGTTCAGCCCCATAACCGACCAGAGCGTGAGCGAACAGGTCACCACCCAGATCAAATACGCCGGCTATATTGAGCGCCAGCGGCAGGAGATCGAACGCCAACTGCGCCACGAATCGCTCACCCTTCCCGATGATTTCGACTATCACCAGCTACAGAGCCTCTCTAGCGAGGTGCGAGAGAAGCTCTCACGCCAGCGCCCCACCACCCTCGGTCAGGCGAGCCGCATCCCCGGCATCACCCCGGCGGCTATCTCGATTCTGCTCGTCTATCTGAAAAAGGGCCATTAACCGCCGTGGATAGAGTAAGATTAGCGCTAGCTAAAACGCTACAACAGGGGGCAGAGACCCTAGGCGTTGAGATTAGCGCTCGGCAGCAGCAGCAGCTACTCGACTATCTACAGCTACTCTATCGCTGGAACCGCACCTATAACCTCACCGCCATTACCGATCAGAGTCAGGCTGTGAGCCGCCACCTGCTCGATTCACTAGCCGTTGTGCCCCACATCGAAGCGCAACGATTACTCGATGTCGGCAGCGGCGGCGGCCTGCCGGGGGTAGTCATCGCCATTATGCGCCCCGATATGGCGCTTACCCTACTCGACAGTAACAGTAAAAAGTGCCGTTTTTTAGTTCAAGTCAAAGGAGAGTTGGGCCTACAGCGGCTGAATGTGTTACATTCGCGTCTGGAGCACTACTCTCCAGAGCCGCGCCACGATGCGATCATCAGCCGCGCCTTTGCCTCACTAGCGACCATGGTGCGCCTCTGCGCCCCCTGCCTGACCCCCAACGGACAGCTACTGGCGATGAAGGGGCGGCTAGAGGAGAGCGAACTCAATGAATTAACCCGACTGATACCGATTGAGCAGACCCTGTCGCTAACCGTTCCCGGACTGGAACAGGAACAGCGCCATCTGCTACTGCTATACCCAAAAGGAGTGACCCAATGGCCAAAGTGATTGCAGTTGCCAACCAAAAGGGGGGCGTAGCTAAAACCACCACCTGTATCAACATCGGTGCCTCACTGGTGGCAACCAAACGACGGGTGTTAGTGGTCGATCTCGACCCCCAAGCCAACGCCACTGTCGGCAGTGGCATTGATCGCCATCAGCTCTTAGCTAGCTGCTACCACCTGATTTTGGGCAAAAAACCGATTCACGAAGTGATGCTCCCAAAGACACCGGCTGGCTACGCTTTAGTCCCGACCTCCAGCGAACTGACCGCCGCCGAAGTGGAGCTGATGAGTATGTATGTCGGGCGCGAAAAGCAGCTCAAAAAGGGGCTCGAACCGATCACCGACCAGTTTGACTACATCTTTATCGACTGCCCCCCCTCCCTAAATATGTTAACCCTAAATGCACTGGTCGCCGCCGATTCGGTCATGATCCCGATGCAGTGCGAATACTACGCTTTAGAGGGGCTCAGCGCTCTGCTACAGACGATTGAGCAGATTCAAGATAGCGTCAATCGGTCGCTGGAGATTGAGGGTATCCTGCGCACCATGTTCGATCCGCGAAACAATCTGGCCAAAGATGTCTCAGAGCAGCTATTAGAACACTTTGGAGAGAAGGTCTATCGCACCACCATTCCTAGAAATATCCGTCTAGCCGAATCGCCTAGCCACGGCCTGCCGGTATTTCTCTACGATAAGAGCTCTCGCGGCTCAAAAGCCTACCTAGCCCTAGCCGGTGAGATGCTCTCGCGCGAGGAGAGCCGTATGCCGAACGAAGCTCGCAGCGACAGCGTCGTCGAAGCGGCATCGGTCACAGAGCGGGCCAGCTTAAATAACTAATTCATTTTTTTAAACCAAAAAGAGGCGATACTGACAGAGATGACGGTAAAACGGAAACGGGGACTCGGCAAAGGTCTGGAGGCGCTTTTAGGCAGCGGAAGTGCCGGTACGCTTGACTCTACGACGGCACTACCGCTCGATATCCCCACTCAAACAGCTCTTCTAGCCGAGAGTGACAACGATCTCAAATATCTCCCCCTAGAGCAGCTACAACGAGGCCGCTTTCAGCCCCGTCTCGATATCGATCCCGAACGACTGGAGGAGCTAGCTAACTCGATCAGACAGCAGGGGGTGATACAGCCTATTGTCGTCCGCCCACTAGAGACTCCCCCTAATCGCTACGAAATTATCGCCGGAGAGCGGCGCTGGCGGGCGGCCCAGCTAGCGGGCATAGAGCAGATCCCCGCGCTTATTCGCCCCATTAACGATCAGGCGGCCATCGCCATCTCACTTATCGAAAATATCCAGCGCGAAGAGCTCAACCCGATTGAGGAGGCGCAGGCGCTACAGCGACTCATTGACGAATTTGGCCTAACCCACCAACAGAGCGCCGATGCCATTGGCCGCTCCCGCGCTTCAGTAACCAACCTGCTGCGACTACTCTCGCTCCAGAGTGATGTCAAACAGATGGTTGAAAACGGCGATCTGGAGATGGGCCACGCTCGGGCGCTATTGACCCTAGAGCAGCCAAAGCAGTTAACTCTCGCACGGGAGGTAGCCGATAGACGGCTCTCGGTAAGAGAGACCGAAAAGCGGGTTAAAGAGCTACAGCAGCCACCTCCAAAAAAAGCGCCCAAAGCCGACGATCCCGATGTCAAACGGCTAGAGCAGACGCTAGCCGAGCGCATCGGTGCGTCGGTCGCTATCCAGCAGGGGGGACAGGGGAAGGGTAAGGTGGTGATTCGCTATAACAGCCTCGATGAGCTAGAGGGCATTCTGGCCCATATCCAGTAAACTTACCGGAAATCAGTATCGGCTAGCGGGAATAGCCGAAACTTACAAATACCAATTGACTTTAAGGCGCAAATTATGTAGATTTCCCGCTCTTTTTCGACCCGTTTTTAACTTGCAGGTTTTTTGTTATGAAAAGAACTTTTCAGCCCAGTAATATCAAGCGGGCCAGAACCCACGGCTTTCGCGCTCGCATGAAGAGTGTTGGTGGCCGCAAGGTCCTCAAGGCTCGTCGCGCAAAAGGTCGCGCCCGTCTGGCGCTCTGATTTGGCTGCAGCGCCGCTGGCGCTGCCTCCCCCATTGACAGACTCCTCTCTCTGCTTCTCTCGTCAAATGCGTGTCGTCAGTTCGGCTGAGTTTGGTGGCCTCATTCGTTACGGCAGGCGTATTCACGGCAATCTGCTCTCGATACGCTGGCGTTTAAACCGACTGGATCACCCTCGGATCGGCCTGACTATCCCCAAACGACACCTAAAGCGTGCGGTAGATCGTAATCGAATCAAACGCCAACTGCGGGAGTGTTTCCGATTACAGCAGCACCAGCTTCAACCGGTCGATATTATCGTGATGCTTATGCAACACCCCACTCCAGAAGAGCAGCAGCAGCTCTGTCAACTGATCACCGAGCAGTGGCAACCATTACGCAATTCTGCAGCGATCTGCTGCTAGGCGTTATTCGCCTCTACCGCTTCACCCTCAGTCCGCTGGTGGGCGGTCAGTGTCGTTTTACCCCTACCTGCTCAGCCTATGCCGAAGAGGCGATTCTGCTGCACGGCCCCCTAAAAGGGAGCGGGTTAGCGGTGTGGCGACTACTGCGCTGCCACCCCTGGCATCCTGGTGGAGATGACTCCGTCCCCCCGATTAACCCCCCAAGGTTGTAATAAAAGATATGGATTTTCAACGAGTTTTACTCTTTATTGCGCTTAGCTTTACCCTGTTAATGATCTATGAGGCGTGGCAAAACGACTATGTACGACCACAGCAACCTCCCCCCAATTCAACGGCAACGGCATCGACAGCCATCGGCGATCGCCCCGATACCAGCTCACTGCCAGGGCGTCCCGATACTCCAGCGAGCACCACAGCCCTGCTCGAAAGCGTCGCTAGAGTCACTATCGACACCGATCTCTACCATATCGAACTCGATACCCGTGGCGGCGATCTGCGCTATCTAGAGCTAAAGCACTACCCGATCTCGCCCGAAGATCCCGACAACCTAGTCACCCTAATGAACGATGCCTCACCCATTTTTATCGCCCAGTCGGGGCTACTAGCCACCTCGGGTAACCATGCGCCAGATCACCACGCCGACTATCGAGTTGAACAGAGCCACTTTAAGATGGATCAAAACAGCGATACCTTGACAGTACCGCTCACCTGGCAGCACGATAGCGGCCTTACCGTCACCAAAAGCTATATCTTTCATCGTGATAGCTACCTTATTGATGTTACATTCCATATCGATAACCAGAGCGCCGACCCCTGGGGCGGCTTCCTCTACCAGCAGCTCCAGCGACAGCGGCCGCAGGAGGGGGGGAATGCCTTCATCTATACCTATACCGGCGGGGTGATCTACAGCCCGGAGGAGAAGTATGAAAAGATAAGTTTCGATGATATGGATAAAATAGCCCTACAACGGACGATTCAGCAGGGATGGCTAGCGATGATTCAGCACTACTTCCTCGGTGCTTGGCTACCGGCAACAGAGGAGCCCTATCAGTACTACTCCAAAAAGGCCTCGGGCGGGCGCTACATTTTAGGCGCTATCGGCACGCAACAGAGTCTCGCCGCCGGTGAGTCGCTAGAGCTCACCTCACGGCTCTTTGTCGGCCCGAAACTGACCCATCAGCTCGAAGAGGCGGCAGAGGGGTTAGAGCTAAGTGTTGATTACGGTATCTTAACCATTCTCGCCAAGCCGCTCTTCTGGATGCTAGAGTTGATCCAATCCTTTGTCGGCAACTGGGGCTGGTCGATTATCCTGCTCACTATCTTAATCAAACTGGCCTTCTATAAACTCTCCGAAACCAGCTACCGCTCCATGGCGCAGCTACGCAAATTCCAGCCGAAGCTACAGGCGCTGAAAGAGCGCTATGGCGATGATCGCCAGGCGATGAATCAGGCGATGATGAAAATCTATAAAGAGGAGAAGATTAACCCCCTCGGCGGCTGCCTGCCTATTTTGATACAAATTCCGGTCTTTATCGCCCTCTACTGGATGCTACTTGAGAGCGTCGAGATGCGCCAAGCCCCCTTTATGCTCTGGATTCAAGATCTCTCTGCCGCCGATCCCTACTTCGTGCTGCCGCTACTGATGGGGGTGACGATGATTATTCAGCAAAAA
The DNA here is from genome assembly GCA_008375315.1 of Ectothiorhodospiraceae bacterium BW-2. Classification (NCBI taxonomy): domain Bacteria; kingdom Pseudomonadati; phylum Pseudomonadota; class Gammaproteobacteria; order Chromatiales; family Ectothiorhodospiraceae; species Ectothiorhodospiraceae bacterium BW-2. Next base: position 1,050,185 of record CP032507.1, read on the forward strand.
CTCAATCCGGCACCCCTCGATCCGATTCAGGCTAAAGTGATGATGGCACTGCCTATTATCTTCACCGTCTTCTTTATCTTCTTCCCGGCCGGACTGGTGCTCTACTGGGTGGTTAATAACGCCCTCTCCATTGCCCAGCAGTGGTATATCACCCGCGTGGTCATTAAAGAGAAGTAGCCTTTGAGTGATACCATCGCCGCTCTGGCGACCCCCCGTGGCTATGGTGGCGTCGGCATTATTCGACTCTCCGGCCCAGCCTCAGCGACAGTGGCCCAGGCCACCACTGGGCGCGATAGGCTCACCCCCCGTTTTGCCCACTACGGCCCCTTTTACAGCCCCTCTGGCGAGGTGATTGATCACGGTATCGCGCTCTGGTTTCCCGCCCCCCACTCCTTAACTGGCGAAGATGTACTGGAGCTACAGGGGCACGGTGGGCCGGTGGTGCTCGACCGTCTGCTAGAGAGTGTATTGAGTCGTGCGGCGGTGCGACCGGCGCGAGCCGGCGAATTTAGCGAACGAGCCTTTCTAAATGGCAAGATCGATCTGCTACAGGCCGAGGCGATAGCCGATCTAATTGACGCCGCAACTACCGAAGCGGCCCGCTCCTCCATACGCTCGCTACAGGGCGACTTCTCCCGTGCGATTCATCAGTTAGTCGAGTCGCTAACCGAGTTAAGAGTCTATATCGAAGCGACTATCGACTTTCCCGAGGAAGAGATCGACTCTCTCAGCTCAGGCCGAGTCGCACAGCAGTTGCAGCAGCTACAGCAGCAGCTACGGACGATAGACGCCGCAGCGCAACAGGGGCAACGACTACGAGAGGGGATGAGTATCGTCCTCGCCGGCCAACCTAATGCCGGCAAATCGAGTCTGCTCAACACACTCTCCGGTGGGGAACACGCCATCGTTACCGATATTGCCGGCACCACCCGCGATATTGTACGCCAAGAGATTCAGATCGATGGGATGCCACTACGAATTATCGATACCGCCGGATTAAGAGAGAGTGACGATCCGATCGAACAGGAGGGGATGCGTCGCTCGTGGGAGGCGATAAAATCGAGCGATCGTACGCTACTGCTCATCGACAGCCAACAAGGGTTAACCCCCGCCGACCGCGCCATCCTCGCCCAACTACCCCACAGCGTCGGCACTACCTTAGTCTATAATAAGATCGATTTAGTCACCTCCCTGCCGACGGCAGAGCCTGGCTATCCGGCTCTCTACCTCTCCGCCCGCCATGGTGACGGCGTAGAGACGCTTCGCAGCCACCTTAAACAGGTCATGGGGTTTCAAGGCGATAGTGAGGGGGTCTTTATGGCTCGCCGCCGCCACCTAGAGGCGCTATCCCAGAGCCAACGCCACCTTATCGCAGCCACCGAGGAGCTGCACCATCAGGCCGCTGAACTAGTCGCCGAAGAGCTGCGACAAGCGCAACACCACCTAGGCACTATTACCGGAGCGGTGACTGCCGATGATCTGCTCGGCGATATCTTCAGCGCCTTCTGTATCGGCAAATAGTGGTACTCTCCCCCTCCTCGCTGCTACTGCTGCTATCGTTACTACTACAGAGTGTGGCTGTCGCCGAGACGCTTAAACTCGGCATCTTCGCCTATCGACCAGCAGAGCTTATACGCCAACGCTACCAGCCACTAACCGATTACCTCAATCAACAGCTCAACGGCTACGCCACCATCGAACTGAAGGTAATGGGGCTCGAACAGCTCGATACGACAATGGCCGCCCGCGAAATCGATCTACTCTTCACCAATCCCAACCACTACCAGTTTGTACGCAATCAGTATGCCCTCTCTGGGCCGCTAGTGACCCTCATTCGAGCAGAGAACGGTATCGAAACCACCCGCCTTGGCGGCGTGATCATCACCCGCAGCGATAATCCACTCATTAAAGATATTACCGATCTAGCCGGCGAGCGAATAGCGATTCCCAAAGAGCGGCACATGGGAGGTTACTTAGCCCAAGCCTTTGAGCTGCATCGCTACGGTATCTTCTCTCCCAACGGTGTCCACCTCATCGAGAGCGGCAGCCATGACGCCGTCGTCGCTGCGGTGCTCAATCGCGAAGTGAATGTCGGCTTTATTCGTACCGGTGTGCTAGAGCAGCTACAGCAGGAGCAGGGGCTCGATCTGTCGCAGCTACAGGTTATCCATAGCCGCAAAGAGGATGACTTCCCCTTTCTACTCTCCACCGAACTCTACCCTGAGTGGGCCTTCGTTGCCCTTCCGTGGGTCAATAGCGATTTAGTCCGGCGAGTCACCGCCGCTCTGCTACTACTAGAGCGAGATCACCTAGCGGCACGACAGGCTAATATCGGCGGTTTTGCCCCCCCTGCCGACTACATCAAAGTAGAACAGCTAGCTCAGAAACTACAACTCCCCCCCTACGATACCCCACCCCCTATTACCCTACAGCAGTTCTGGCACCACTACGCGATCCAGCTAACCTTTATGCTGAGTTTAATCATATTCGGCAGCCTTGTTCTCATTCTGCTCTCCCGCAGCCACCACCGTCTGCAAGAGTCGAATCGGGCGCTCATTCGAAGTGAGGAGCGCTTTCAACTGGCGATGCGCGGCAGCCATGACGGCCTGTGGGACTGGGATCTACTCACAAATCAGATCTACTACTCCCCCCGCTGGATGGAGATGCTCGGCTACGAGGCTGACGAACTGCCCCAAACTCTTACCACCTGGAAGCAGCTACTGCAGGAGCAGGATCGACACCATAGCTGGCAACAGATTGAGGCGTATATTGAGGGGCACAGAACCTCGCTAGAGCTTGAGTTACAGATGCGCCACAAGCAGGGGCACCGCATCGATATCCTCTCACGCGGCTTTTTAGTCCGAGATGAGAACCTACGCCCGACCCGACTCGTCGGTACCCATGTCGATATTAGTCGTCAAAAACAGTATGAGCAGGAGCTGCAATTAGCCGCTAGCGTCTTTATCAACGCTAGAGAGGGGATAGTTATCACCAAAATCGATGGCACCATCATCGAAGTTAACAGCGCCTTTGAGGAGATTACCGGCTATCGGCGCCAAGAGGTGATCGGCAAAAGCCCCGCCATACTCAAATCGGGTCGTCAGGGGGAGGCTTTTTATCAACAGATGTGGCAGCAGCTACAAAACGAAGGCCACTGGAGTGGTCAAATCTGGAATCGGCGCAAAGATGGCTCGCTCTATGCCGAAAAACTCAACATCAGTAGCGTCACCGGCGCGACCGAAAAGTTACAAAACTATATCGGTTTTTTCTCCGATATCACCCTCCAAAAGCAGAACGAAGAGCAGCTAAATCGGCTAGCCCACTACGATCTACTCACCAATTTACCGAACCGAACCCTGCTAATTGACCGCCTAGAGCAGGATATGCGCCGCACCCATCGGCGCCGACAACTACTGGCGGTTATCTTTCTCGATCTAGATCGCTTTAAGATTATCAATGAGCAGTATGGCCACCCGATTGGCGATGAGATACTGCTACAGCTCTCACAAAAAATGGCCGCCACCCTGCGCGAAGGGGATACCCTCGCCCGTATCGGTGGCGATGAGTTTGTCGCTATAGTCACCGATCTAGAGCATGACGATCAGGGGCTACCGCTCTTTAACCGCCTGTTAGAGGCTGCGGCGGAACCACTCTCTCTAGATGAGATAACCGTTAGGCTCTCTGCCAGTCTCGGCATTAGCTACTACCCCCAAGTAGAGACTATCGATGCCGAACAGCTACTGCGACAGGCCGATCAGGCGATGTATCAGGCCAAACAGGCGGGCAAGAACCGCTTTCAGATCTTTGATACCGAAGTCGATCACCATGTACGACAGATCTATGGGAATCTACAAAACATCCACCAAGCACTAGAGCAGAATCAGCTCCTACTCTACTATCAACCTAAAGTTAATCTCCACACCGGCCAAGTCACCGGCTGTGAGGCGCTACTGCGCTGGAACCACCCTGAACGCGGCATTTTACCCCCGGCCGCCTTCCTCCTCGGTATCGATAACTATCCGGTCATTTGTGATGTCGGCGATTGGGTGCTTCACCAAGCACTACAACAGCTACAGCAGTGGAACGATCAGGGGCTCTCACTCTCGGTTAGTGTCAATATCGCCGCCCGCCACCTGCAACAGCCTGGCTTTAGCGACTCGATAGCGGAGCTATTGCAGCGCTACCCGAAGGTTGCCCCGAAGCAGCTCATTTTGGAGATTCTTGAGACCAGTGCGCTAGATAACATCGAAGCGAGCGTCGATATCTTTCGCCGCTGCCGCCGATTGGGGGTTCGCTTTGCGCTAGACGACTTTGGCATAGGCTACTCCTCCCTCGCCTACCTCAAACAGCTACCGGTTAACGAACTCAAAATAGACCAGCACTTTGTGCGCGATATGCTTGATGATCCCGATGACTTTGCCATCCTTGAGGGGGTACTGGGGCTGGCCAACGCCTTTCGGCTCGACTCGGTCGCCGAGGGGATGGAGAGTGTCGAGCATGGAGTGATGCTCATTCAACTCGGCTGCGAACAGGCGCAAGGGTACGGTATCGCCCGCCCGATGCCAGCGGCTAACATTCCCGACTGGATAGCGCAGTGGCAACCCGAACCGGCGTGGGCCGCCGTACAACCGGCCACACAGGATAATCAGTCCGTCCTCTACGCCTGCATCGAACACCGAGCGTGGGTTGGTGCCGTTGAGCGCTATATTACCGTTAAAAACGCCCCCCTCCCCGAACTGCAAGAGGGTATCTGCCGCTTTGGTTACTGGCTACACAAACAGCAGCAGCTACGCAATGAGACCATTTTGGACGACATTATTCGTTCCCACAGCGCCATACACCAATTCGCAGCACGGCTAATCGATGACTACCACCACCAGCCCCAGGCCGACTACCAGATGCAACTACAGCAGTTACACGACCTGCGGGATCAACTCCTCGCCGAACTGCGCTTTTTGTCGGGGATGTTTACCCAATAATGGGCATGTGCCTTGCTACCAACTAGCATCCTCGATAATCGACTGCAACAGCTCCCCTATCGCCGTTGAGATCGACTCCGAGCCCTCACTCCCCTCAGGGATCGAATAGGAGACTCGCACACTCCCCTCCTCATCACCCACAACCCGATAGACGGCAATGGTAAACGGGCAGAGGACAATATGTTCCGGATTAAATCGGGCTAATTGATGCGATAACTTAGCGCTACAAAACTGATAAGTCAGCGCCTGACTATAGATATCCTCCTCATAGCCATAGGCCGGCCCGGTGCGGTGGAGCATATCGCCCGACTCTAGCACATGGGCGATATTGATTCCCTTACCGACAATCGCCGCTCGCACCGACTCCGATACCTCCTCAAAACCACCCTCAAGAGTTTGGGTCACAATCTCCGCCTCTGCGGCCGACATAGCCAAACAACTCAAGGCAACCCAACTCACTAACGAGCCATACCTTCTACTCATGGTCACACTCCTCTTATCAACTTACTCAATAATCTGCCATTGTCGTAACTCTCCCCGCCCCTGTCGATAGGGTTGAAACATCGCCTCAACCTCAACCGCCGGATCGGTATAGCGACCGGGGCTCACCACCCGCACCAAATAGGCTAGCCGGCGGCTACCGTCATCTGGCAAGAGCGTTAAGGCGGCTAGGTAGCGATCCTCTAGCCACTCTTGGTAGTCAAGCGGCACCAAATCGGGCAGCCAATCGAGCTGCGAAACGCTCAACCGGTGCAACAGGGCGCTATTCTCCAGCGCCAGCCCAGCAGCGATACGGTCAATCACCAGCGTCTCTGTCGGCTGCGACAGCGCCTTAGCTTGCAGCGTAATCAGCCCCACCAAGAGCTCTCCTTGCTGCAATGGCGTTGCGGGGGTAACCGCTTCCCCATCAAGGCGATAGTAACCCTGGCTAATTTGGTAGCTCGCATCGTTATCGATCGATAGGGGCAGCTTAGGCGCCCCCTCAAGCGTAGAGCTAACCCATAGGGTAACCTCGGAGCGGTTCTGTAGCTGCTGCGCTACCGCCACGGCCTCCCCCTCCCCCTGCCAGCGCCAACCCTCTGCGGCCCCAAGCTCGATAGTCTCACCATTGTGTTGCAGCCGCCACGCCTGCACGCTTAACGGCAGCTTGGCCACCCCCCTCGCTAGCCAAGCTAACTCTTGGGTTGAGAGGTGCTCGCCATCGCGTTGTAGCTGATCCACCACTTGCTGTAGCAGCGGCTCTAGCAGCAGCGGCTGATCCGATTCGGCCAATAGATAGAGCAGCAGCAGCGCATCACGCAGCGGTGAACCATACGGCGTGAACCCTCTCGATCTTCCAGGCTCTCGTAGCCGCTGCTCGGCCTGCTTAAATAGCTCAGTGGCCCGCTCTGGTGCGCCATGCTGATAGAAAGCCGCCGCCAGTAGCGCTAGTGTCGGACTATCGACCTCTGGTGAGGCGGCTATCGACTCTGCCAGACTAGTCAACCAGCGCCGCTCCAGCTCACCACGACGAGCCAACAGATAGAGAGCGTAGCTCTGTACCCCCTCCTCTCCGGGGGTACGACTACCCAAATAGTCATAGAGTCGAGCCCGCGCCCGCTGTAGCGGCTCGCTGTCGGTTAAATAGCCCATCGTCTCGGCCTGTAGCAACATATCGGTCGCATAGACGCTCAACCAGCGCCGCTCCTCTGCCTCACTACTCCACATCCCAAAACCACCATAACGGTTCTGTCGCTGCCATAGCTGCGACCACAATGGCTGTAGCGCCTCGGTTCGCTGCGATAGCGGTGCTAGCGCCAACCGCTGCTGTAGCTCTGGATAGAGGAGCAGCGGCCAGGCGCGACTACTTAACTGCTCCAAACAGCCATACGGATAGCGCTGTAACTGCTGTAGCAGCCTCCCTACGCCGCCTAAGGGATTCGTCGAGACCTCAATCGTCACCTTAGCCCCATGAAGCTCGGCTAACGATGGCTCAACAGTTAAGCTCTCCTGCGGCAATAGCTGGTGTAGCTGTCGCTGTAGCTGGTACGCTGTCGGTGCCACAATCTGTAGCGGTAGTCGCCGCTCAAGCGCCACGCCCTCACCTTGTAGCTGCAACACGATCTCAGCCTGCCCCACCTCTTTGGCTCTAAACGGTATCTTTAAGATACGCGACTCTCCCTCGGCTAACGACACACGGCTCGGCCTCTCACCCTCGAAGGCGACCCCATCACCCTGCCATTTTAACTGATACTCTGCCGCCGGTGCTCGCAAGTTATGTAGCCGCAGCGTCAACTGACTCTGATCACCGCTAGCTAGCTGACGGGGGGCAGTCGGGGCGAACAGTAGCGGGGGAGAGACAGTAACCGCCTGGACGGCACTGCCGAGTCGGTTACCGCTCCAGACCAGCGCCATCAGTCGCAGTTCACCACTAAAGTCGGGGAGCTGTAGCGTTATCTCCCCCCCGTCAGCCGGCAGCGTCACCACCCCACTCGCTAACGCGACAATGTCGGTCAGATTGGGAGCTCGACCGCGCTGCCCTGCCGCCTCGGCCATCACCGCACGCATCATAGCGTAGCCGTGCCGCACCGTCGCGAGGCTATAATCGGCAGTCGTGTCGATAATGGCGCTATAGTTATCGCGCAGCACCATGCCTAACTGTCGTTGGCTAAAAAAGTGCTCTAGTGGCTGCGGTGCCTCGAAACCGGTCAGCCGCAACACCGCTTCATCGACGGCCAATAGCACCGCATGCAGCGGCTCAGTCGCCCCTGTCGGCTGCAAGAGGACGGTGAGCGGCGACTCCGGCTCTACCTGTGCGGCCACCTGGAGTTGCAGCGGCAGCTCAGCCACCGTCCGACCACTATCGAGCCACAGATTGGCCATCAGCCGCTGCGGTAGGCGACGACTATCCCCCCCACGCTCCGCCCCCGCAACGGCGGTTAAGAGTAGATTCGCCCCCACCCCCCAGCCGCTAACGACCGGTATCGACAGGGTGACCGGTTCAGTCCCGAGCTCGAAGTTAATGTGATCGACAATCTCGTCAGTCGCAATCAGCAACGATCCCTGCCCCTCAAACGGAGATTGCACCGTAATTTGTGCCCGCTCTCCGGGTAGATAGTGCTGTTTATCACTTCGTAGCAGCAGTTTGCCCTGCTCCGGCTCACCGCCACTGCCGCTGTAGCGGCCAAAGTGGAGGGCGCTTGTCACACCACTAGCCGGATCGCTCAGCTCCAGTCGGTAGCTCTCCCCCTGTAACTGCGATAGCCGTAGTTGAGTTACCTCGGGCGCGGCGATATTGAGCTCCCCCTGCTGCTCTAGCTGGCGCTGCTCCTGCCACTGTAACTGCCAACGGCCGTTGCGCTCGTACCACTGCTCCTGCCATTGACGCCGGTAGAGTCGCCACTGTAGCCCCGCCGCAGCCACCGCCTGACCGTTGATATCGACCCTCACTACCCCAACCACCGCCTCCCCGGCCTCAACGGCCGCCGACTCGACTCTCAGCCCCAGATAGGCCGGATAGTGGTGGAGTGGCAGTGAGGTGCTAATAGCCACATCGCGGCCATCGACATCGATAACTCGGCTATAGATCGTCGCCTCAGCGGGCCGAAAGCCGTCGAGCCTCTCCGGCGCTCGATAGCTCACCTTCGCTGCGCCACGACTATCGGTACGCCCCTCGGCCAGGCTCTGCCACGGCTGCTGCTGACTCGGTTCGGGAAGTCCGAACTGAAATTGGCGAAACTCGGCAAAAGGGGTGGTGCGGCTACGAATCACCGCCCGCGAGGCGATGCGTAGATCGGCAGCCGCTGCGCCGAACAGATAGTCGGCCTGCAGCGATAGCTCAATCTCTTCGCCTGTCGCTAGCGAGCGCTGCGGTGGCGCTATAAAATCGGCCTTCAGACGCGGAGGTTCGATCTCCTGCACTTCAAAACGCCACTCAGCTAGCGGTGCCTCCTCTGGCAGAGTTCGTGCCTGTAGCAGCCAACTACCGGTGCGTCCTTGGGGCGGTAGTGACAGCGTAAAACGGTAACTGCCGCCTGCCTCGGGATGGATATAGCGACTCTCAATGTCGCGATCAGCGGCATCTTGCAGCACAAAATAGAGCGGTAGATCAGAGACGACCTCGCCACGGCGATTACGCAGTAACCCAATCACCTCAACCGCCTCCCCTGGTCGATAGACCCCCCGCTCGCTCTGTAGCCAGAGATCGAGAGGGCCTAAGAGTAGCCGCCCCCCCACCCCGTTACCCGCCATATCGTAGGGGCGCTGCTCCAGATTGAGCAGCGTAAAATGGCGCGGATTTTGCCAAGCTAGAATGAGTTTCGGCTCGCTCCCCCCCTCGCCCTGAAGATAGTGGGCCGGAATATCGACTCGGCCATAGCTATCGCTACGCCCCTCAAACAGAACGCTATTATTTTTCGCTAAGAGCTGCAGCGGCAGATCCGCCACACTCTCACCGCTATTGAGATCACGACTAATCAGGGTCAGCTCTCTTTCAGAGTGGTAACTGCTTAAGCCGATATCGCTAATAAATAGCCACTGCGAGGCGCGAGGTTCAAAACAGAGCCTCTCCCCCTCGCACCAGCTAATTGAGTACTCCGGTGGCGGTTCGCTGCCGGCTAGCAATAGATAGAGCCCCGGCTTCGTCGTCTGCTGCTGCGGTAGCGGCAGATATTCGGTCAGCGGCTGCGTCTCACTTCGTTGCAGCGCCATCTCACCGCGCCAGACCACCTCCCCTAGCTCATGCGCCACCTGCCAAGCCTGATAGTCGTTAAGCTCACTATCGAGCAGATAAGCGCGTACCCTCTCGTGAGCCAAATTGCGTGGATCGATACGCAGCAGCGCTAGCCGAACCCGGTCGCTATAGCGGTGCTGTAGCGGCACCACTTGAGCGCCACTAGCGGGCAGTAGCCGCTTATCGCTCTCAAAACTGAAGTAGGGCTCAGGATCAGGCTCAACAGGATGGTGCCACTGATAGGTAAGCGGCTGCCATAGCGCCCTCTCTCCGGTCTCAGAACGCACCCCTGCCGCCAGTGTCAACTGATAATCGACCCCCCCTATCAAGCCACCGAGGCAGAGCTGCTGGCGCTGCCATGGATAGCGGTAGCGTAGCTGCCAAGAGGCGTGTGCCGGCTCTAGGGTCATCTGCTCGCGATAACGAGAGGCCTCCCGCTCCGATAACGGAGCATTAAACAGCAGGCAGTGGTAGGCGCGGTTATCGATCACCGCATCGTTCGCCTCGATCAGCTGCAGACTCTGCTGCTGCCGCCGCTGCTGCCGTAACTGCTGTAGTCGCTGCTGCTGCTCTGGGGTGTTATCCGCCTCCAGCAGCGGCTGCTGCAGAGCGATAGCGGTCGCGTACTCCTCCTGCTCTACCGCCAGATCGACCGCCCGCTTTAGTGCGTCAACGGCAATCGGGCTCTGCGGATACCCCGCCTGCTGTTCAGAGAGCCAGGCCAACATCGCCGCATAGAGCGGTTGGCGCTCGGCTCGCTCTTCAGAGGTGAAGGGTTGGTAGGAGAGGTGTAGCCATAGCTCCCCTCGCGGTGGTGGCAGGCTGGTTAGCGCTAACTCTAACGGTTGGCGGACATCGTAGGCGACCCCCCCACTGTGGCGGATCAGGCTCTGCAGACTCTGCTGCAGTCGCATCGGATCATCGATATCGGTCTGCGCATAGCGCTCGGCTAGCTGCTGCTGATAGGTACGACTCTGTTCGAGCAGCGCCTCTGGCAGTGTCGAGGCGACTGCGGTCACTGAGAGTAGCCATAACGCTAAGATTTTAATTGACAATGTCACCCTCATCTCCCTTCTCTTGTTGAAAATAGCGCGGAATATCAACCCGCATCACCACCCCCTGCCCCGTAGGGTTATGCCAAGCTCGAATCTGCCCCTGATGGCTAGCGACCACCTCTTGGCAGATAGCCAATCCAAGCCCCACCCCCACCGTCATTTGGCGAGTGCGGCTGCTCTGCATAAAGGGTTGAAAAATCGTCTCGATCTCCTCTTCGGGGATCCCTATCCCCTCATCGGTGACCGTCAGCCAGAGCCGCTGCGCCTCGGCCCCATACGACACCACAATCATCCCCCCCTCATCGCTGTAGCGAATCGCATTTTCGATTAAATTCGCCACTACCTGACGCATTCGCTGACCATCAAACCACCCCTCTAGCGGCGATGTTTCATCCTCACACTGAAGGCGAAGCTGGAGCTGTTTGGCCTGTACTCTGCTATCTAGCTCCTCTACCACCTGTTGTACAATCTCATCCAGAGTCTGTTTAGACGCTTTCAGCCTCAGCCCGCCATGCTCTATGCCAGAGATATCGAGTAGATTATTGACCAAATGGAGTAGTCGTTCAGAGCTCTGTTTGACATTGTTTAGATAGCGCTGCAATTTGGCACTATCCACTCGCTCCCCCTCAAGCCGCCGCTGCGCTAGCGCAGTAAAGCTGATAATCGCGTGCAGTGGGGTACGCAACTCGTGCGAGACTTTGGCTAAAAATTCGGTTTTGGCCTCATTAGCCCGCACCGCTGCCCCCCTCTCATGCTCTAACTGTAGCTGATACTCCCCTAGTCGCTGCAATAGCTGCTGATAGCCGTTAAGCAGTGCGGTCAATTCGTCTTGGTACCCCTCCTTTCGTTGCAGTGTCAATCGGTGGCTATGGAGCTGCTGTGGTAGTTGACGATTGAGTTGACGACTCAAATTAAGTAGGTGCTGTCCCACCATACGGTGAAAAACATAGAACACAAAGATAGAGACCAAAAAGGTCTTTAAACCGTTGCTAAATAACAGAAATAGCAACTTATCCCACAATCGAGCGTAGATATCGCCATAGCTGCCGCTCACCACTAATGTGCCGAGGTGAATAGTCTCCCCTTGATAGTGATAGCCAATGTCGAAGCGGTGCTCCACCGGCTCCGTCGGCGGCTCTCCCGCCCGCCACAGAACCGCCTCACCATCGAAGACAGCGGCGTAATCGATATCGGGTACCGCGACGATACCCTCTAACTGGGCACGAATCAGCAGCTCATCAAAACTCCAGACGCTTTGGGCGATGCCCCCTAAATTGCTGTTACGAATCGTCTCAATTTTAGAGTGAAACAGCGCCATCTCGTGCTGGTAGTCGCTATTGAGTTGTAGCAGGGTCGTCACTAGCGTAATCACCGAGCTAAACAGCACCACCGCTAGTAGCAGTCGCCGAGCTAACGAGCTGCACCAAAAGTGGGTAGAGGGCGTGTGGCAGGCCATTAGCTCTCAGTGATTCTGCGACCTAACGGGGGGGCGGTGCGGTAACAGAATCTGTTCATAGAGCTGGCGGTAGCGACCACGACTCTTTAACTCTCTTAACGCCCTAGCTAGCGGCTCGATCAAGTGTGCGTGCTTTTGGTGCAGATAGCTGTACTGCGATACGGTAGCAAACGGCGGCTCCACCACCTGCAATCGATCTAAGTTCGACAGCCTAGCCTGATAGAGCCCCTGCCACTTCTCATAGAGCGCCACATCAACCACCCCCGCCTGTAGCAGTTTGAACATCTGCGGCGCTGAACGCACCGGCTCGGCCCGCATCGACTCATCTATCTGCTGTTCAAATATCTTCCAGCCGACCACATAGGTCACTCTCAGCCCCTTAAGGCGCTGCCACCCCTCCCCCGACAGCTCACCGTGCAGCGTGTAACCGACAAAGTCGGTATCAAAGAGGCTCTCAGGCACCTGTACCAAGTTCGGATAGCTCTGCTCTAGCCCAGCAATGCGTAAAAGATCCCCATCATCAATCCCCTGATTAGCGTTTTGCAGCGCCCTCGCTGGGGGGCTCTGCACCACCTTAAGGCGATAGCCTAACGGCTGTAGTGCCTCTGTTAACACCTGCGCTAAAAAACCCGGTTCTCCAGTAGCGCTATCGATAAAGGGGTAGTCAACCCCAGTCGTTATCCGTAACTCCTGCTGCGCTAGCAGCGGAAAGGCCATCACCCCACACCAGAGGCCAAACACCCACCCCCCTCTAGCTCGACTCATCCTCTCCTCCTCTGTGTAGCCCAATATAGATTATGGTGTCCAGATTACAGCAAACCCCCTCTGTATGGCCAGTCTATATTGATGCAGGAAGTTTTTTCACATTCCCCCCTTAACGGTTATACTATAGCCAATGATTTTAACCGGTCTGTCAACTTACCTGCAGCGCCTTGCTATTTCAGAGAGCACAGTTTTGGCTATCCAAAACCTATTTCATTGATAATTCATGTCATTTAGCAGCAAAATCAGATGGCAGCAGCACATTTATTTCAGGAGCAAACGATGAGCGACAAAAAATTTCGATTGGTTACGCGCAGCGACTTCGACGGCTTAGTCTGTGCCGTTCTGTTAAAAGAGGTCGGCATTATTGATGAGATCAAATTTGTCCACCCCAAAGATATGCAAGATGGCAAAGTCGAGATATCTCATCGGGATATCACCACCAACCTCCCCTATGTCGAGGGGGTACATATCGCCTTTGACCACCACTTAAGCGAAACACTACGCCACGACAACCGCGCCGATAACCACATTATCGATCCCGAAGCCCCCTCTGCCGCTCGGGTTGTGTACGACTACTATGGCGGTGCCGAACGCTTCCCTGCTGCATGGAACGACATGATGGAGGCGGTCGATAAGGGCGATTCAGCTCAGTTTAGTGAGGAGGATATCTTAAACCCCGAAGGGTGGGTGTTAATGAACTTCCTAATGGATGCTCGCACCGGTTTAGGGCGTTTTCGTGAATTTCGAGTCTCTAACTATCAGCTTATGATGGATCTCATCGACTACTGTAAAAATCACGATATTGACGATATTTTACAGCTACCCGATGTCCAAGAGCGGGTCACGCTGTTTCGAGATCACGAAGCGAAGGCGAAAGAGCAGATTCAGCGCTGCTCCACCCTACATGACAACTTAGTTCTCCTCGACCTTCGTAAAGAGGAGCAGATCTACGCCGTTAACCGGTTTATGATCTACGCCCTCTACCCCCAAACCAATATCTCTATCCACACCATGTGGGGGTTAAAGCAGCAAAATACCGTCTTTGCTATCGGTAAATCGATTCTTAACCGCAGCTCCCATACCAACATCGGCGAGCTCTGCCTCCAGTATGGCGGCGGCGGCCACCTTAATGCCGGTACCTGTCAGGTCGATAACGATAAAGCCGAAGCGGTACTACAAGAGCTGATCACCAAAATTAACGCTGACGGCTAATCCCCCGATAGCCCTAGTGTGCGGCCTAACCTAGTGTTAGCCGCAAGGTTTCGCTTGACACAGAGAAGAATCTGACTACAATGGCCGCCATTCAGAGCCGAGGTGGTGAAATTGGTAGACACGCTAGCTTCAGGTGCTAGTGGGGGTAACCCCGTGGAGGTTCAAGTCCTCTCCTCGGCACCATATTTTTTCGAAATAACTTTGCCGACCTGGCGGAACTGGTAGACGCGCCAGATTTAGGTTCTGGTACCTTGTGTGTGGGAGTTCGAGTCTCCCGGTCGGCACCATCTATAAGCTTTTTTCAGACTCGCCCTCGCTAATGTTAAAGCCGCTAACTTGTATCCATTAACAAAAGAGACAGGAGGGGGGATGCATCTACGCAAACGAGTTTTAGTCACCGGTGGGGCTGGATTTCTAGGTTCCCATCTGTGCGAGCGGCTGCTAGCCGATGGTGCCGATGTGATCTGTCTTGATAACTTCTTTACCGGCACTAAAGATAATATCGTCCATCTTATGGATACCCCCCACTTTGAACTGATGCGTCACGATGTCACCTTTCCGCTCTATGTCGAGGTGGACGAAATATATAACCTCGCCTGTCCCGCCTCACCGATCCACTACCAGCACGATCCGGTGCAGACCACCAAAACCAGTGTCCACGGGGCGATCAATATGCTCGGGCTGGCCAAACGCACCAAAGCGAAAATCTTCCAGGCATCGACCTCTGAAGTCTATGGTGACCCAGAGGTGCATCCTCAGTTCGAGAGCTACTGGGGGCGGGTGAATCCTATCGGTATTCGCTCCTGCTACGATGAGGGGAAGCGCTGTGCTGAGACGCTCTTTTTCGACTACCATCGACAGCATAAACTGCGGATAAAAGTGGCGCGTATTTTTAACACCTATGGCCCACGAATGCACCCGAACGATGGGCGGGTGGTTTCTAATTTTATTATGCAGGCGCTGCAACATCAGCCCATTACCATCTATGGTGACGGGGAACAGAGCCGATCATTCTGTTATGTTGATGATCTAATTGAAGTGTTTGTGCGCCTGATGGCAAGCGATGATAGCTTTACCGGCCCGGTAAATACCGGTAATCCGGGCGAGTTTACCATTCGCGAGTTGGCCGAGAAGGTGATTGCTATGACGAGTTCTAAGTCAGAGCTAATCTTTAAACCGCTGCCGCAGGATGACCCGAAACAGCGCCGCCCCGATATTAGTCTCGCTAAAGAGAAGCTGGGCTGGGAGCCGATGATAGCGCTGGAGCAGGGGTTGGAGAAGACTATTCCCTATTTTGCCGGACTGTTGAGCGCAAAGTAGTCGTTTTGACGATGCGCTGTAGCCTGATTATTTCAGTCTATAAAGATGTTGAGGCGCTGCTGCTGATTTTGCGAGCGCTACAGCGGCAGAGTGTCGCCGAGTTTGAGGTCATTATCTCCGAAGATGATGCCGATCCAGCGATGGCTGCGGCAGTTCAGGCCTTTCCACATGCCTGTAGTTGGCAACATCTCACTCAGCCCGATGTCGGATTTCGTAAAAATCGGGCGTTGAATCGTGCGATTGTTGCGGCTCGTAGCGATTGGCTGATCTTTATTGATGGCGATTGTCTGCCACATCGCGAGTTTATAGCGGCGCATTGTCGTTATGCAGCGCCGCACTGTATGACAGCGGGAAGGCGGGTGGAGCTGGGGGCGCACTGGTCGGCAGAGCTACGGCAGCGACCGGAGTTGTGGTCGGCGCTGCACTCATCGCGCTGGTGGTGGCGCCATCTGCGTTCGTTGCAGCGGGATCGGGTGAAAGGGTTGGAGATGGCACTGCTACCACCGATTTTAGCGTCACGGTTACCGACTAAGCCACTGGCGCTGTTAGGGAGTAATTTTGCGGTCCATAGGCAGGATATTGAGGCGGTCAACGGGTTTGATGAGGCCTATCAGGCGGCTGGTGTGGGTGAAGATAGCGACATTGATTGGCGGCTGCGTCGAAGTGGTGTCGTGGTGCGTAGTGTGAAGTGGCAGGCACTACAGTGGCATCTGCATCATCCGCGCAGTTATCAGCCTAATGAGAATAATTGGCAAAAATTTCAGTTGACACAACAATTAAATTATATACGAGCTGCTAAAGGAATAATTAAGACACCTTGATTTTTATTGATTTTATTAATGCATTGTTCATCGTCTCGTCACCCTCATGAGTCATGACTCCCTCGTCTTCCCCCAGCGGGGAGGGGTGGAGGGGAGCTGGACGAAGAGATGAACAAGGCCTCAAAGCTGAACTAACCCATAGACCGATAAATATAAGCATCCTCTATAAACTGCCCCGGTATCGCACTGCGGGAGAAGCGAATACCGCTAAGGCTGGCATCGGTATGAATAGTCGTTGATTGCTGAGATCATGTCTTCTGCCATCGATTGGCTGATTTCACACTCATAGCGGGAGGTTTCTGAGCTGATGCAGAAACGCAATTCCATCCGGGTGCTCAAAAAAGTCAGCCACCACCGGTGAGCAAGGCAGCGAGGCTTTGCGCTGACGCCAGTGACGCAGTGTGGTGCGAGGAATGTCCAAGTGCTGTGCAATGTCGGCTTCACTCAGCTCATGAGTCATTTGCTCGTATCGCTCTAGCAGTTGGGTAATGTCTATATGGCTACGGCGCGGTTTCTGCTTGGGATTTGCGACCGATTCAGTTACACTTGCTTCTGACATGACACTTCCTATTTTGTGGCGATAAATGGTTTTGCTCAACAGATTTTACGCCTCAGAAGTGTGGGTGTCATGTCACCTGTAAAATCGAGCAAGCTGCCGGTTTGTGGCTGTCCCTGACGAAACGATGAACAAGGCCGTGGAGGCGATAAAGAATGAAAGCAGAATTAACCGCAATGATCGAAGCCGCGCCAGAAGGGGGCTATTGGGCGATGTGCCCAGAGATTCCTGGCGCCAATGGTCAAGGTGAAACGCTTGACGAAGCCAAGAACAGTTTGCGTCAAGCCATTGAGCTGATTATCGAAGATCGAACCGCCGACATACTGCGCGGCCTGCCAAATGATGTCATCCGCGATACTGTCGTCATCGGATGAAAAGAACCCTGCTCGAACGGAAGCTCCGCATGGCGGGTTGCTATCTTAAGCCGGAAGGTGCCGCGCATTCGTTGTGGATCAATCCCGACAATGCCAAAGTCGAGGCCGTGCCTCGGCATACGGAAATCAAAGAACCTCTCGCGAAAAAAATTCTGAAAACCTTGGGAGCAAAAAACAGTTCTTGATTTTTTATTTATTTGTCATTAGAATTTTCCACCGTAGATAGGTTATCTACAAGCGCGAAAGTTTTGCGTGCCATGGTTAGAGTCGAAGTCGAATCGCAAGGTTGTTCTCTGTTCAGGATGAACGTCGAGGCAATTTTTATGGCGCAAGCTGGGTTTCGATGGCTGAAACTGCCCATGTTGCCGGTGTTGACCGGCCATCCGGTTGGGACTGCTCAACCAGGACTCCAGTTGCTCGCCCGCAAGGGTGTTATCAACGGAGAGCGAATTACCAAAAACCGCCATGAGCAACTTTGCTTAGGTTTTTAGGAACAGCGGACGAAACAAGATGAAAAAAGCCCTCATCACCGGCCAGGACGGCAGCTATCTGGCCGAACTGCTGCTGGAGATCAAGGAGGATTTTCCCGATAGTCCCATTCAGTTACCAAAGGATGTGTGCGAATGAAGGTCACGCGAGTTTTGAACGCAAAACGCCCGAACAAGGGCAAAGTCGCCGCATTGCGCGAGCAGGCGCGTCGGCTTGGCCAAGTGCGTACCGAGGTCTGGCAGAGGTTTGGGTCGGTCGGTGGCGTGGGTCTCTCGGATCGCAAGATTCGCGATGGCTGGCTGAAGGAAGGTCGCGCCTTTCCGGTTTCCGCCAACGCTTGGAAAGAGACCCTACGAGATGCGAAGGGCAACATCACCGCCTGCATGGAAGCGGCCAAGGTTAAAGTTCGCCAATCTGTCTTTCGTCACACCCGGGACGAAGCCGAGCAAAAACGCCTGTTCACTGCCCTCAAGCGCAACGAATGGACGGGCGATTCTTATCTGCGCCGGCTCATGCGTAAGCACTGGCATCATGGCCATAACCATACCCATAACCAGATTATTGTCCGTTCAGATAATTACACTACCTTCCTCCTGGGTGGGTGCGTCTGGATCAAGATCCCCGGCCTTGTTAAAGGTCAGCGTATCGCCATTTTGCTCAATACCACGATCACGCCAACTGGCACTCTGCGCGTCATTATCAAAGACGATGACCGTATTGAGGTTCACACCACCGTTAATGTCGAAACCAAACAGGATTGCGGCAAGCGCACCCTCGGCATTGATAAAGGCTACTCCGAAGTGCTTGTGGATTCAGACGGCGATCACCACGGCCAGGAGCTCGGTCAAGTACTGACCGAACAATCCGATAAGCTAAAAGCCAAATATCAGCGCCGATCAAAACTGCGAGCGCTCGCCAACACGACCCGTAACCCGCATAAACGCGAGCACATTTATCGCTTTAACCTTGGGCGCAAAAAGCTAAACCGGCAGATGGACAAAACCCATGCAAGCATCCGTGATGTGGTGTTTCAGTCGGTTCATAAGGTTGTTGATAAAGCCGCCGTGATTGCGGCGGAAGAGCTCACCGCCCCGATGTCGGGCAAGTCCTTCGGCAAGAACGTCAATCGTCGGCTGGCAAGCTGGACGAAAGGCGTCATTGCCGAAGCACTTGATAGTGTTTCAAGCCGCAGAGGTTCTGCGGTCGTTCTGGTCAATCCTGCCTACACATCGCAAATTGATTCCCGCAACGGATGCCTACTCGGCAAACGCCAGGGGGATCGGTTTTACTGTTTCGACGGGGTTGTGTTGCAGGCAGACCAGAACGCTGCGCGAAACGTGCTGGCACGGTTGTCCGATCTTGACATCGATCGGTTCATGCCGTACCGACAGGTGAAGACGATCTTGCAAGCGCGGACTGAGCGCCTCCGGTTGGGACTGCTCAACCAGGACTCCAGTTGCTCGCCCGTACGGGTGTTATCAACGGAGAGCGAATTACCGAAAAACTGCCATGAGCAACTTTGCTTAGGTTTTTAGGAACAGAAAGGCTACGAAGTCCACAGTATCAAGTGCCGCAGCTCGCTGTTCAACACCGATCGCATCGACCATCTCTACCAGGTCCCCACAGCAGCGCCCGGCGCTTCATCCTCTACCACGGCACCCTGACCGATGCCTCCAGCCTGATTCGCATCCTCCAGCAGGTGCAGCCCGACGAACTCTACAACCTCGCCGCCCAGAGCCATGTCGCGGTGTCGTTCGAGGATGTCCTCCAGCGCAAGACTATATCCCCCCTCATGAGGGTGACGAAACGATGAACAAAGCCTAAAAAATATTATGCGTGGAAATATCCATGTTATGAAATGCGGGTCGTTATGAGGGCCTTAAAAGCCTCTTAGCTAAAGGGTAGGCAGAGATTGAAGATTCTCCTCATCCGCAACGATAAACTCGGCGACTTTATCCTCGCCTGGCCGGCCGTGGCGCTGTTAAAACACTATCTGCCCGACTGCCATATCACCATGCTGCTACCGCCCTATACCGCTGCACTAGCGCCGCTATCGACTATGATCGATGCCGTGCTTATCGATAGCGGGCAGGGGGTATGGGCGTTACAGCGTCAGCTAAGAGAGCAACGCTTTGATGCGGTCATTACCCTCTTTTCGACCGGTCGAGTGGCGCTGGCAACGGCATTGGCGCGAATTCCCTATCGTTTGGCACCGGCGACTAAGTGGGCGCAACTGCTCTATAACCAGCGTTTGACCCAGCGCCGCTCCCGATCGCTTAAACCAGAGTATGCTTATAACTGCGATTTAGTCGATCGCTTTTTGCGCGATATCGGCTTGCAGCCGGCGTCAGAGTCAGCGGATGAGTGGCTGCCCAGTGAGTTACAACGACCACTGTTACGCTATGCGGCGGTGATGAAAACCGATACAACGGTTAAAACGGTGGTCATTCACCCCGGAAGTGGCGGATCGGCCGGTCGGCTACCGCCACCACACTATGCCGCACTGGTGCGGGCGATTGCCACAAAGTGGCCAGTTCAAATTTGGCTAACTGCCGGGAGTCCCGATGAACAGCAGCTAGCGCAACAGTTAGCAGCGCTGTTGCCGAAACTGAGTTCTCAGGTAGTGATGCCAGCGGATCTGCCGCAACTGGTGGCGCTGCTAGCCGGTGCCGATCTCTTTATCGGTAGCTCCAGCGGGCCACTCCATCTGGCCGGTGCGTTAAATAGCGCCACGATTGCCTTCTACCCCGGCCACCGCTCCGCCACACCGCTGCGCTGGCAGAGCCTAAATAGTGCCGATCGCCGTCTGCACTTTACCCCACCAGCCGCTGCCGAGCAGCAGGTGGCGGCGATCGATATGGCTGCGGCCACGCGCGCTGCGCTCGATTTTTTGCAGCGGCTGTGGGGGTGAGCTATCTAATTGCAGCTCAGCGTAGCCAGTTTTTCACCGCAGTGGCGACCTCATCGGCACTCATCGCCTGCATACAGCGGTTATCGCGACACCTTTTTTGCAAGGGGGTGCCGTAGCAGGGGCTACAAGGGAGCGGGTGGCTAAGGAGTTTAATCTGCTCCGGTGGGCCGTAGGGGGCGGTTTGAGTCGGACGGGTTGGGCCGTAGAGCCCTAACACTTTGGTGCCGACGGCGGCGGCAAGGTGCACCGGGCCAGAGTCGCTACAGACAAGAAGTTGCGCCTGTTGTAACAGGGTAATCAGGGCGGCGATATCGGTTTTTCCGGCCAGATTGAGGCTGTCAGGGGCGGCTATTGCCGAGGCAACGCCGGCCTCAGCCGCTGTTCCGGTAATAACGGTGGCGATACCGGCGGCGGATAGCTGCTGGGTTAACTGCTGCCAATGGGCCTCTGGCCAGGCACGAATGTTGGGCTGTCGGCTGCTAATGTGGCTGTTACCGGGGTGAAGCACAACAAAGGCAGGGGGGAGTTGTAACGGTAAGGCCGCACCTCGCAGTGAGGGGCGGGCGCTTTGAAGATCAAAACCACCGTGTTGTAGCAGGCGGCGATGATTATCCACACCATGCCTATCGAGCCAACCCACTTCGTCCCCATAACTGAGTCTGGCCCTACTGTTGAGGCACTGCGCCAACTGCCGAAAGTGTGGCGCGGTCTCCATATTGATAACTAACTCATAGGGCTGTTGGCGCGACTGTTTAATTAGACGGCGTTTGAGCGGCGTAAGCCAGATGGGGAGTTTACGGTGGTGCAGGCGGTGGATTGTAGCAATGCGTGGATCGGCGGCAAATAACGATGCCGATGCGGGGGTGAGCAGCCACTCCAGTTGCGCCTCAGGCCAGCGCTGTCGCACCGGTTCGATAGCACAAGTCGCCAGCACGGTATCGCCCACGGCACCACAACGGATAAGCAGAATCGAGGGTCGATTAGCCATCGGCGAGTAGCTGTCGGTAGTGGTTTAGCAGCCGCTCATAGTGCAGCGGCTCGGCAAATTCGGCATCAGCTTTAGCTTGACCGGCGGCGGCGATCTGCTGGCGCAGTGGCGGATCGTCTAGCAGCCGACGCAGTTGTGCGGTGAGTTGGCCCACATCGTTCGGGGTAAACAGCAGACCGGTAACGCCATCGTCGATAATCTCCGGCACGCCGCCGGCATGGGTGCCGATAACCGCGACCCCGGCACGCATCGCCTCAATGAGGACTAGCCCGAAGGTCTCCATCTCTGAGGTTAAGACCACGACATCGAAGGCGGCCATGAGCTCAATAGGGTTTGGGTGGCTGCCAAACAGAGTGATGCACGATGACAGTTGACCACGCTGACTCTGCTGTTGTAGCTGTTGTTGATAGGCTAAATTCATGGCGGGGCCGATGAGGGTGGCGTGAACCGGTTGACCCTCCTGCACAAGCTGCTCAATCGCCTCAATGAACAGATGCTGCCCTTTGTTGCGCTCCATCCGGCCGACCAGACCGATTAGTAGCGTCGTCCTGTGGCGGGCACCGAGCTGTTGGCGTAGCTGCTGGCGCTGCGCCTCACTCAGTTTAGTCGGTTGGCTCACACCGTAGTAGAGCTGTTGCACCGCCTGAGGCGGCAGCGGCAGATAGGCTTGCGCTAACTGTTGTAGCTGCCGAGTAATGGTAAGAAAGCGATCAACATGGCGATAGATAAATTGGTGGTAGATATCTTTTTTAGGACGGGTGAGCATCATCTGGCGGGTGTAGATCAGTTTTAGCGGTCGAAGCGCTAGCCTTTTAGCCAACACCGCCAATAACAGATCCTTGCCCCAGTGGAGATGGAGGATATCGATCGCCTCTCTATCGATGATTTGAGCCAAACGCCGAGCGGTGATGAGCGGAAGGCGGTAGCTGCGGCACGCTAGGGTCACCACTCTGAGTTGGGCCGCCTCGGCACGCTGCTGAAGCAGTGAGTCGGGGCGCACCACCAGTAAAGTCTCGATCTGGCGCTGCTGTAGGGCAATCGCGCTACGAAGCACATAGAGCTCAAGACCGCCAACGCCGGGGGAGAGGCAGAGCTGGAGTATCTTCATAGTAGTTGCTCTAACTGCCGCAATAGCTGCTGCATATCATCTGGTAATCGACTCTGCCACCCCACCCTCTCCCCGCTCACAGGGTGTATCAGCTCTAACGCAACCGCGTGCAGCGCTTGGCGTCTAAACTGCTGTAGCTGCTGCCGTAACGCCTCACCGCACCCCTTCGGGAATCGTGGTCGCCCGCCATAGAGCGGATCACCGACCAACGGATGGTGGATATGTTGCATGTGAACCCTGATTTGGTGAGTGCGACCACTCTCTAGCTGTAACGAGAGGTGGCTATGGGCCTGAAAACGGCGCACCACCCGATAGTGGGTGATCGCCGCCTTCCCCGCAGCCACCACCGCCATCCGTTTACGATCTTGGCGATGGCGGCCAATAGGCGCATCGACCCGACCTCCCCCGGTAGGAACCCCCTCGACCACCGCCTCATAGCGGCGCGATACGGTACGCCGCTGTAGCTGGTCGATAAGCGAGAGTTGCGCCGGCAAGGTTTTGGCCACCACCATTAAACCGCTTGTATCGCGATCGAGCCGATGGACGATACCCGCCCTAGGAATCGCCCTTAAGCCCTCGGCATACCCGAGCAGCCCATTTAACAGCGTCCCCTGCCGATGCCCAGGCGCAGGGTGAACCACCAGACCGATCGGCTTATTCAATACCAAAATCGCCCCATCCTCATAGACAATATCGAGCGGCATCGACTCCGCTAACCACTCCCCCTCCGGCTCAAGCTCAATCTGAACCGACAAGGTTGCCCCCGCCACCACCTTAGCCTTAGGCAACCGTATTAGCTCACCATCGATCGCCACCTGTCCGGCCTTAATCCAGCGCTGGATACGGCTACGAGAGTAGTCCGGCAACTCTGCCGCCGCTACCGCATCCAACCGCCCCCCCTGCTCAATGACACACTCAAACAGCGTTTCATCGCTGTCAATATCTTCACTCATCTTAATCCGCTATAATAAAACCCATTCGAAACGACGCCCCTCGCCATTCAGATAATCTGCACAGGAGTAAACCACGCACTATGCCACACCTTGCCCGACAACTGTTACTACTGCTCATCCTGCTCCAAGGCTGCGCCACCACCTCTGACGATGAGTATGAGGGGATGAGCGCCGAAGCGATCTACACCAAAGCCCGTTCAGAGTTAGAGGACGGCGCCTATCAGGAGGCGATTACCACCTTAAATCGACTCGAAGCGAACTACCCCTACGGCCTCTACGCCCAGCAGGCGCAGCTCGATACCGCCTTCGCCTACTATAAAGACGACCAGCCCGATGCCGCCATTGCCGCCGCCAACCGCTTTATCAAACTCCACCCACGGCACGAAAATGTTGACTACGCCTACTATCTGCGTGGTCTAGCCGCCTATCCGCTAGAGCTCGATACCTTTGACCGCCTGACCGGACAGAAGAAGAGCGACCACGATCCTCAACGAATTCGGATGAGTTTTCAATACTTTGACGATTTAGTCAGACGCTACCCTAACAGCCAGTATCGCCAAGATGCGGTCGAGAAGATGGTGCGGCTACGCAATACCCTAGCAGAGTATGAGCTCAATGTCGCCAACTACTACTTTCGTCGCGGTGCCTACCTAGCGGCGGCTAACCGTGCCCAGTATATTATCGAAAACTACCCCAAAACAGCAGTCATTGAACCGGCGCTAGAGCTAATGGCCAGCGCCTATCAGCAGCTAGAGTTAGACGATCTAGCCAAAGATACCCAACGCATACTAGAGCTTAACCGCACCACGCCCGCCCCCCCGCTACCCACCAATTAACACTAGGCAAACGGGGCAAGAATCGTTAATGTTAACCCTACCTAACTAACACTGATCCGGGGAGAACCACATGGATATTACCGAACTACTCGCCTTTAGCCACAAGCAGGGCTCATCAGACCTCCACCTCTCAGCCGGCCTACCGCCGATGATTCGTGTCGATGGCGATGTGCGCCGCATCAATATCCCGCCCCTAGAGCACAAAGATGTTCACGGCATGATCTACGATATTATGAACGATAAGCAGCGCAAAGATTACGAAGAGCACTGGGAGGCCGATTTCTCTTTTGAGATAAAGGGGTTAGCTCGATTTCGTGTCAACGCCTTTATTCAGAATCGGGGCGCGGCAGCGGTGCTGCGAACCATCCCCTCCAAAATTTTGACCCTAGAGCAGCTCAACTGCCCCTCCATCTTCAAAGATATCTCCGAATATCCGCGCGGTATTGTCCTTGTCACCGGCCCGACCGGTTCGGGAAAATCGACCACCTTAGCCGCCATGGTAGATCACAAAAACAGGTCGGAATATGGCCACATCCTCACCATTGAAGATCCGATAGAGTTTGTCCACGAAAGCCAAAAGTGCCTCATTAACCAGCGCGAAGTCCACCGCGATACCAGAAGCTTTAGCGCCGCACTGCGCTCGGCTTTACGGGAAGACCCCGATGTCATTCTAGTCGGCGAGATGCGGGATCTGGAGACAATAAAGTTGGCGCTAGAGGCGGCAGAGACCGGCCACCTCGTCTTCGGCACCCTCCACACCAGCTCAGCGGCAAAGACGATTGATCGTATTGTCGATGTCTTCCCAGCCGCCGAGAAGGAGATGGTTCGCTCCATGCTCTCTGAGTCGCTAAAAGCGGTGATCTCGCAGACGCTGCTCAAGAAGATCGGCGGTGGTCGAGTCGCGGCGCACGAAATTATGCTCGGCATTCCAGCGATTCGTAACCTCATTCGAGAGAATAAGGTCGCGCAGATGTACTCAGCGATTCAGACCGGACAGCAGCATGGGATGCAAACGCTAGATCAGAACCTTAAACGACTCTATGACGAGGGGATAGTCACTTTAACCGATGCACGCTCTAAAGCGGCCAATAAAGACTCCTTTGGAAAATAGCCCTCTAACAAAACAACGCGTAACTATCGCGCGGGAGAAACGCAGTGGATTTTGATGCCCTACTAAAATTAATGGTTCATAAAAATGGCTCCGATATGTTTGTCACCGTCGGGGTCGCACCGATGCTCAAGGTACACGGTACCCTACAGCCACTCGCCAAGGGGAGTCTCACCCCCGATCTCGCCAAGCAGATTATCTACGGCATTATGAGCCAAGATCAGATCGCAGAGTTCGAACGCAAGCGCGAGTGCAATTTCGCCATCTCCCGCAGCGGTATCGGTCGGTTTCGGGTTAATGTCTTTCAACAACGCAACCAAATCGGCATGGTCATTCGTAAAATCGAGACCACCATCCCCTCGTTCGATGATCTTAACCTCCCCGAAATCCTCAAAGAGATCATTATGACCAAACGCGGGATTGTGCTCATTGTCGGCGGCACCGGCTCGGGGAAATCGACCTCACTAGCCTCAATGATCGACTACCGCAACACCAACTCCACCGGCCACATTATTACCATCGAAGATCCGATCGAGTATGTCCACCAACATAAAGGCAATGTCATTACCCAACGCGAAGTCGGCATCGATACCGATTCGTTTGATGATGCGCTAGTCAATACGCTACGACAGGCCCCCGACGTGATACTCATTGGCGAAATTCGCCACCCCAGCACCATGGATCACGCCATCGCCTTTGCCGAGACCGGCCACTTAGCGCTAGCCACCTTGCACGCCAATAACGCCAACCAGACGCTAGATCGGATTATTAACTTCTTCCCCGAAGAGCGTAAACAGCAGCTACTCATGGATCTCTCCCTTAATCTGAAAGCGGTCGTCGCCCAGCGGCTCATTCCGACGAAAGATGGCAAAGGGCGGCGTGCGGCGCTAGAGATTCTGCTCAATACCCCCATGATCTCGGAGTTAATCCACAAAGGCGAAGTCCATTCGATTAAAGAGATTATGAAAAAGTCGAATGAGGCGGGGATGAAGACCTTTGACCAAGCGCTCTACGAACTCTATCGTGATGGCTACATTTCGCTCGAAGATGCGCTCAAAAACGCCGACTCCCCCAATGAAGTGCGACTCATGGTCAAACTCGCCCAAGAGGATGCCTCGCTCGGCTCCTCCCTTGATGGTTTAACCCTTGAAGATATCGATGATGGCTCTATCACCTAACCCCTAATCCAATGATCCATTTTAGGAGCGAACCGTGACTCTAAAACGCCTTACCGTCATCGGCCTATTTTGTGCCTTACCCTTAGCCGTTGGCATTGCCGCCCTACCGCTTAAAGATAGCCAAGATAGCCCCCTGCCGACACTCGCCCCAATGCTAGAACGAGCTGTGCCGGCGGTCGTTAATATCGTCACCAGCACCACACTAACCGTACAGCAGAACCCGCTGCTCTCCGATCCCTTCTTTCGCTTCTTTTTTGATCTACCCCAAATGCCGCAACAGCATAAGAGCCAGAGCCTCGGCTCAGGTGTCGTCATCGATGCCAAACAGGGGCTAGTCATTACCAATAACCATGTGATCGCCGATGCCGATGAGATTTCGCTCAACTTAGCCGATGGCCGCACCCTAAGCGCCACTCTAATCGGTGCCGATGCCGAAACCGATATCGCCCTACTCCAAGTTAGCGCCAATAATCTCAACGCGCTGCCGCTCGGTGACTCGGCTAAACTACGGGTCGGCGACTTTGTGATCGCCATCGGCAACCCATTCGGGCTAGGGCAGACAGTCACCTCCGGTATCGTTTCGGCGCTTGGCCGTTCAGGACTAGGCATAGAGGGGTATGAGAATTTTATCCAAACGGATGCCTCAATTAACCCCGGTAACTCCGGTGGCGCACTGGTCAATCTGCGCGGCGAGCTGATTGGCATCAATACCGCCATTCTCTCCAAAAGCGGCGGTAATGTCGGGATCGGTTTTGCCATTCCGGTCAATATGGCTCGCGAGATCACCGCACAGCTACGACAGTATGGCGAAGTACGCCGAGGTCGGCTCGGCATTAACGCCCAAGATATCACCCCAGAGCTGGCTAGCGCCTTTCATCTCGACCCACACCAGCTAGGGGCGGTAGTGACTCAAATCAGTCGCCACTCCCCTGCCGACAAGGCGGGGCTCCGTATTGGCGATATCATTATCCGTATTAACGACACCCCCGTGCGCTCGGTGAACCAGATCCGCACTCTGATTGGGCTACAACGGATAGGACAGAGGATTCAAATGACCATTATGCGCGAGGGTCGGCAGCGCCAGCTCGAAATGGTCGTTGAGATGCCAGAGGTAAGGACAATCGATGGCGCTAAAGTGCACCCCAAACTCAAAGGGGTCACCTTTGCCCAACAGAGCGAGCTAACCGCCGGTGGGGAGGTTAACTTTATCGCCTTTGCCAAAGTTGACCCCAACGCCATCGCCTACCGCCACGGTCTGCGCGAAGGGGATATTTTGACCCAAATTAACCGCCAACCGATTCAAACCCTAGCGCAACTACAGCAGGCGGGGCAGAGTCGCAATCTGCTCATTAACATTCAGCGCGGTAACGAGGCCTTTTTTCTAGTTATTCGCTAGCAGCAATATTTACCGACGAAGATGTTATTCCCCCCCGGTTCGGGTTAAAATAGCCGCCGGTCCGAACCCTAACCGATACTGCAACAACTGATTAATTTACCTGAAAAAACAGAGGAGCGACACATCTATGTCTATTCAACATCCCGTCATCGCCGTCACCGGTTCCTCCGGTGCCGGAACCACTACGGTCAAAAACGCCTTTGAACATATCTTCTTTCGCGAGCAGGTTAACCCGCTAGTCATTGAGGGCGACAGCTACCACCGCTACGACCGTATGGCAATGAAAAAGGCGATGGCAGATGCCGCTGAGCAGGGTAACCACTCCTTCAGCCACTTCGGCCCCGAATCGAACCTATTTGATAAACTCGAAGAGACCTTTAAAACCTACGGCGAGACCGGTCTGTGTGAGCGCCGCTACTACATCCACAGCGATGAGGAGGCAGTACACCATAACAGCCGTCTCGGCGGTACCAACTACCAACCCGGCCAGTTCACTCCATGGGAGAAGATTGACCAGAACACCGATCTACTCTTTTACGAAGGTCTGCACGGCTTAGCGGCCGATGAGAAGAGCGATGTCTCTAAATTCGTCGATCTCGGCATCGGCGTAGTACCGATTGTCAACCTAGAGTGGATTCAGAAAATTTTCCGTGACAACTCCCAGCGCGGTTACTCTGCCGAGGCGACTGTCGATACCATCCTGCGCCGTATGCCCGACTATGTGCACTACATTACGCCGCAGTTCTCCCGTACCGACATCAACTTCCAGCGAGTACCGACGGTCGATACCTCTAACCCCTTTATCGCCCGTGATATCCCCACTCCCGATGAGTCGTTCGTCGTGATCCGCTTTAAAGATCCGAAGAAGTTTAACACTGACTTCCCCTACCTGCTGAGCATGATCCCCGACTCGTTTATGTCACGCCGGAACACCATGGTCGTCCCCGGCGGCAAGATGGGATTTGCGATGGAGCTCATCTTAGCCCCCATTATTCACGATATTTTGCAGCGTTCGCGCAATCAATAGCCCACCCCGCCCCGCCCATTCCCACGCTCCGGCGTGGGAGCAATTAACAGCATCTACGGCTCAACTAACTCGACCCTTAACTCTAACGACCGCCCCAATCTATCGACCACCTGAACCCGATACGCTCCACTCTGTAACGGCTGCCAGAGCCAATCTCGCTGCAACTGTTTTAGCGCCACGGGCCGCTGATCGAGAAACCAGCTCACCGGTAACTCACCGCCACTAAACTGCAACCTCACCGCCTCCCCCTGCCATCGCTGACGCCACAAGCGGCTAACCGGCGGCTGCTGCCACTGCATCCCCCCCCCCTCTGCCTGCGCCCTATCGTTAGGAAAATAGCGTAACCCTAAGGGTAGCTCTGCCGCACTCAGCGCCAGCCACCGCTGCTGCTGCTCAGTTAACCGATAGCGCGGCAACCCCACCTGCGGTAGCTGCTGAAATAGCTGCCACACCAGTGGCGCGGCATCATTAAGCCCAACCCTAGGGCTCGAAAAACCGCCATCCGCCCGCCCGACCCAGACCGCCATCGTGTAGTCGCGGTTATAGCCCACCGCCCACGCATCATGAAACCCGTAACTAGTACCCGTTTTAAGTGCCAGTCGATAGGGCTGCTGGCTAAACCCGATCGGTCTAGCCGCCTCTGCTAACGACTCGGTCACAAAAGCGCTCGCTAGCGGGGTAAATAGCGGCTCTGATATCGGCTCGACAGCAGTCAAGCCATCGGTCGAAAGTAGCTGTAGCGGCCGCACCACTCCATCATCGGCTAGAGCGCTATAGAGCTGTAGTAGCTGTCGTAGCGTCACCCCCACTCCCCCTAGCGCGATCGCTAACGAAGGGGGAGACTGTGAGAGTTGTAGCGCCACCCCAGCCCGCTTTAACTGCTCAATAAACGGCTCACTGCCCACATAGTGCAGTACCTTAACCGCCGGTACATTGAGCGATAACCGCAGCGCCTCACTTAAACTCACCTCCCCATAGAAGCGCTCGGTAAAATTTTTAGGTCGATAATCCCCGCTTGCAAACGGTTGATCGAGCACTATCGTCTGCGGATGCAGCCCCCCCTGCTGCATGGCCAGTGCATAAAATAGCGGCTTAAGGGTTGACCCGGGGGAGCGGATTGCAGCGGTTAAATCGAGATAGCCGTGGCGATCGCTATCGCCATAGTCGCCATGCCCGACCCAGGCGACAATCTCCCGGGTACGATTGTTGACCACCATCGCCGCCAGTGTCGAGTAGCGATCAAGCCGCTGCTGCTCCCGCGAGCTAATTGTCTCTAACTTCCGCTGTATCGACGCCTCAATGGTCGTGATCTGACGGCGACTCTCGGTAGGAATAGCCGACCAGAGATAGGGCAGAGAGTTAGCTGCCCGATACCGCAGCGGCAGTGGCTGCTCTCGCGCTCGCTGATAGTCAGCGACACTAACCACCCCCTGCGCTAATAGCTGCTGCAAAATCGAGTCGCGAGCGGCCAGAGCGTTATCGGGGTGGCGATCGGGACGACGCGCCTCCGGTGCCTGTGGAATCGCCAGCAGCAGCGCTATCTGCGCCAAGGTTAGCCGCTGTGGCTCCTGCTGCCAGTAGAAGCGGGTCGCCGCACGAACCCCCTCCAAGTTACCCCCATAGGGCGCTAACTCCAGATAGCGGCGCAAAATTTGGCGCTTATCCCAACGCTGCTCCAGCTTTAGCGCCGCCCCTAGCTGCTGCAATTTATAGAGGAGTGTTCTGGGGCTAGGATCACTTAAACGCACTAGCTGCATAGTCAAAGTCGAGCCCCCCGAATGGATCGCACCACGCCACAATAGCTGCCCTGTCGCCCGTAACAGGGCTAGCAGATCGACACCGGGGTGGGTCTGAAAACGGCGATCTTCGATAAGCGTTAGAAAGTGCACTAACTGCGGATCGACGCCAGAGAGATCGAGCTGCAAGCGCCAGTAACCATCTGCCGCCAGACGCACCCCCAGCAGCTCCCCTTCACGGCTATAGAGTTCGGTCGCATACTCAAGTGGTTCAAAGAGTGGACGGGGCAGCGCGGCTTGGAGTACCACCCACGCCACGCAACATAGCGCCAGCAGTAGCCCCGCGACGACGATCGCCGACCACAGTCCCTTTAGCCCCTTTCTATCTCTGCCCGTTTGCCCCACAATAACCCAATCGCCCCTAACCGTTACCCTGCAGACTCCCATGAGCGACAACCCCAATCTCGACTGTACGGCCAGAGTCAGTGGCCGCTGGTACGCCGACCCCCTAACAGATTCGCAGGCACAACAGCTAACGATAACAGCAGAGCTGCGGCGTCAACGGGCGCTTAGCCGTGGCCAACGCCACGACACGGCCGATATTATGGCCATGATCGGCCGCTTCTGGTTACAGCAGCGTCCGCAACTGCCGCTGCTGTTCGAGTCGCCCCATGCCACAGCACTCGCCACCCTCATTCAGGGACAGCTACTGATGAGTTGTCGCTATCTGGGGGGGTATGAGGCGTTAGAACGAGGATTTACACAGCTACAGCCCTATCTTGCTCCAGCGGACTACTTTCTGCTCCTAAAGCGGCATCAGCTACTAAAAGAGCTCCCCACTCACCGCGATGGGCTGCCGCCACAATCGCTATCACAGCTCCTACAGACCGCCATGGTCATCCGTCAGCTCTCAAGAGGGTAAAACGGGTAATGAGCTCGGTCAATTTAGCCGCCTCATCAGCCATCGCCTGACTAGCGGCTGAGACCTGCTCCACCAGCGCCGCATTCTGCTGAGTCATGCTCTCCATCTGGGCAATCGCTCCATTCACCTGCGAAATGCCGATCGACTGCTCACGACTAGCGGAGTTAATTTCGCTCATATAGGCACTCACCCGCCCCACGGCTCCCTCAATCTCCTGTAGGGCGTGACTGGTACTATGCACCCAGTGGCTCCCCTCATCGACCTTGGTGAGAGTATTATTAATGAGATCGGTGATCTCTTTAGCAGAGTCGGCCGAACGCTGAGCCAGCATGCGTACCTCAGTCGCCACGACAGCAAAGCCACGACCATGATCACCGGCGCGAGCCGCCTCGACAGCGGCATTGAGGGCTAACAGATTCGTCTGAAAGGCGATCGAATCGATCACCTCAATAATTGCCGTTACCTGCTTTGACGCGGCGCTAATCTCATCCATTGAGGTCAGCGTCTTGGTCGCCACCTCCCCACCGTGGCGTGCTTTAGTGAGGGTCTCACTCACCTGCTGCTCTGCATCGCGCACCCGCTGCTCATTATGGCTGACCGTTGAGGTCAACTCCTCTAAGCTAGAGGCGATCTTCTCGATATTGGCCGCTAAATCGTTGGTTCGTTGACTTAAATCCTCATTGCCGTTGGCAATCTCGGTCGAGGCGGTCGAGATATTATCCGACGCGTCACTCAAGGTATGGATCATACCCATCAGGCTAGCACGCATACGCCCCATTGCAGTCAGTAGCTCCCCTAGCTCGTCGTTGCTATGGGGGATAATCTCACAGGTTAAATCGCCTTCGGCCACCGCATCGGCTAGCTCCACCGCATGGACTAAAGGTTGCAAAATAACTCGTCGAGTGGTTAACCAAGCGGCTACCCCAATTAGGGTCATAATCACCAACAGCGCTATCACCAGCTTTAGCTGAATATTAGCTAGCGCCTCATCTCCCATCGCACGAATCCTCTTTAGTGTCTGCTGCTGTTCACCTATATCGGTTGCCATCACAATCACGCCAATCTTCTCGCCAATAAAATCGGTGACGGGAAAGATCGTCACATAGCGACTCCCCATCATCTGCGAATAGGGCTGCTCTCGCCCCCTATCGAGCAGAGCAGAGCTCACTAGCGGGGTTGTCACCTCGGCACGGGTAGCCGCGGTCAAGACGAAGCGATCATCGAGTCGAGGATAGCGCGTCTGATCCTGTAGCTGTTTTGCTACCGGCAGCAGAGCGCTATCCATATAGACTGCAAACTCGGTTAGCGGATTACTCTGATGCCCCTCCTCAACCACTGGACTAAAGGAGTAGTAGATTTCCGTCGAGCCTAGGTGGGTGCCATCGTTATCAGTAATCGGGGTTATACCACGAATCACAAACCCGCCCCGCCCCACCTCAATACCGATCAGAGGCCGCTTATCACGATTGACCGCCACTACAGTGCTACGAAACGAAGTTAAATCGTCCGAAATATCGACTCTGTTACCCTCACGCACCGTCTGCCAACCATCGCGCCAAGTGCGGACAAAGCTGCGTCCTGTCGGTAGATGGAAATGGAGTCGCAGCTCCTCTAGGCCGGTCGCGGCACGCCACCCCTCTGCTAAGAGTCGCATTGCTTCTCGTAGCTGTAGCCGCGCCCGCTGTACCGTCGGATCGTTCTCATCGTCCATATTGCCCTGATGGGCTAGCCGGTAGGCCGACAGCACCTCCGGCATTTGGCTGAAAAAGGCGACCTCCCCCAACGCCTTTTGAGCAATATGGTCAATTTTGCCGTAAATTTCGTTCATGCGCTTCTCATCGGCACGTTGATAACCGCTGGTTATCAGCTCATCGACCGTCTCACTCTGCTGGTTATTGAGGGATTCGATAATAGCGCTTAAGACCAACACAATGACCACGGTGCCGATTAACAGCGCGAGAATAATGGGTAGCTGAAATTTAGTTTGCACGCGCATCGGTACAGATTACTCCTTAAAATTAGTCTAAATTAACAACAGTCAGTCAGCATAGCACACCCTTTTGCTTTTACCCAACTGCGCCTTCCCTGACTTACCCCAAAAAATACGCAAAGCCACTTGGCATGATCTCTATCGCGCTAACATATTGTTTAGTAAATAATTTTAATTCTCTCGTTCGGATAATCGGCTCCACACCTACCCTATAACCGTAGAGATGCAGTATCATGCACGGCTTAGCTTAAAACCACGGGCAAAATTCAGCAGCGCTTTTGCTGATGAATCGACACCTTTGCTCAACTTAGAATTTAAATTTAGTCAATAGTGTAACATGTAACTTATGTGCGGAATTGTTGGATATATCGGTACCGAGGAGGCCACCACCCTTCTCCTCTCTGGTCTGCGAGAGCTAGAGTATCGCGGCTACGACTCGGCGGGGATGGCGCTAAACGAAACCGATGGCATGAGAAATTTTCGCGCGGTCGGCAAGCTCGATAATCTGCTGCAAAAGGTCGGTGATTACCGAACACAAGGGGCGGTGGCCGCCATTGGCCATACCCGCTGGGCAACCCACGGCAAGCCGACCGAAATGAACGCCCACCCCCACCGCCTCACCCATAGCGCCGTCGTCCATAACGGCATTATCGAAAACTATACCCAGCTACGGCAGCAGGTCAGCACTGGGTTTAGCAGCCAGACCGATAGCGAGGTGATCGTGCATCTGTTTGAGCACCATCTGCAACAAGGTGCCGAGCCACTAAGCGCCTTTCGGGCGGTGCTTAATCGACTAGAGGGGGCCTACGCCATTCTGCTCACCACAGAGCAGGCACCGGAGAAGATCTTTTTTGCCAAACAGGGTAGCCCGCTACAGGTCGGATTTAATAACGGCTGCCACTTCGCCTCCTCCGATGCCGCCATGCTCGACCGCTGTGGGGCCGCAACCTATCTGGAAGATGGAGAGTGGGGCTATGCGACCGCCACTGAACTCCAGCTATTTGATCGAGAAGAAAGTCCCATTACCCCGACGATACACCCCCTCCCCGCCTCCAGCCTCTCGGCGCAAAAGGAGGGGTTTCGCTTCTTCATGGAAAAGGAGATCTACGAACAGAGCGAAGTGGTCAATAGCGTTCTTATGGGACGACTCTCACACCAGGTCGCGCTAGAGGAGCTAGCGCCTGAGTGGTTGCAACCGTTTAGCTCGGTCACTATCTGCGCCTGCGGGACTAGCTACCACGCTGCCCTCACTGCAAGCTACCTTTTAGAGCGACTCTGCCGCCTACCGACCCATGTCGCCATCGCTAGTGAGTTTCGCTACCGCCAGCCGGTACTCGATCCGAATGGACTCTTTATCGTCATCTCGCAATCGGGAGAGACCGCCGATACCCTAGAGGCGCTCAAACTGGTTAAACGGGATCGTATCGCCACCCTAGCCCTCTGCAATGTCGATAACAGCTCCATGGTGCGTGAGGCCGATCGCGCCATCTTACTCCGTGCCGGTATCGAAAAGGGGGTCGCCTCTACCAAGGCCTTTAGTGCTCAGGTCGTTACCCTATGGCTACTCGCCCTCTACTGGGGGCAGATTCGCGCGACCCTCACGCCAGAACAGCTAACGACAGAGATTGAGGCCATGCGCCAAATTCATCGGGTCATGGAGGTTCAGCCGAGTGTGCACGACCGCCTAACTCGCCTCTCTAAGCGCTATCTACACGGCCACGGCTTCTTTTTTATCGGCCGCGATATCTTCTATCCGTTAGCGTTAGAGGGGGCGTTAAAGCTTAAAGAGATCAGCTATCTCCATGCCGAAGGCTATCCGGCCGGCGAGATGAAGCATGGCCCGATCGCACTAGCCGACGCCGAGCTGTTTACCATCGCCCTCATGGGGCGCAGCCTGCTCTACGATAAGATTAGTAGCAATGTCGAGGAGCTCTCAGCACGCGATTCGACCATTATTGCCATCTCCACCGACTATGTCGAACTGGCCGACGATCTGATCCAAATCCGCCCTTATAACCACCCGATGCTAGAGTTTTTTGAGATGCTAGTGGTGGTGCAGCTACTATCGATGGAGATCGCCATTCGGCTCGGTAATGATGTCGATATGCCGCGTAACCTAGCGAAGAGTGTAACGGTAGAGTAGGCGGTACCAATTGCATAAACCACGCCAAGCCGCTAGACTACCCGTCCTCTAACAACCCAACGACAGCAGAGAGTCATGAAAGGTATCATTCTCGCCGGTGGAACCGGCACGCGTCTCCATCCGGTAACGCTCGCCATCAGTAAACAGCTAGTCCCGGTCTATGATAAGCCGATGATCTACTACCCCCTATCGGTGCTACTGCTAGCGGGCATCACCGAGATTTTAATTATCACCACACCAGAAGATAGCGAGTCGTTCCAAAAGCTGCTAGGCGATGGCTCCCAGCTAGGAATATCGCTTCAATATGCGATTCAACCGAACCCCGAGGGTCTAGCGCAAGCCTTCTTAATCGGCGAGTCGTTTCTAGCGAATGAGAGTGCCTGCCTTATCCTAGGCGATAACATCTTCTACGGCCACGGTCTGCGTCAAAAGCTACAACATGCCACAACCTTTCAGAGCGGCGCGACGATATTTGGCTACTATGTGAACGATCCGAAGCGCTACGGCGTGGTCAGCTTTGATGCCCAAAATCGGGTACTCGATATTGAAGAGA
The DNA here is from genome assembly GCA_008375315.1 of Ectothiorhodospiraceae bacterium BW-2. Lineage (NCBI taxonomy): Bacteria > Pseudomonadati > Pseudomonadota > Gammaproteobacteria > Chromatiales > Ectothiorhodospiraceae > Ectothiorhodospiraceae bacterium BW-2. The sequence continues at coordinate 1,086,772 of CP032507.1, forward strand.
AGCCAACCGAACCGCAATCAAACTACGCCGTGACCGGTCTCTACTTCTACGATAACCAAGTGGTCAAGATGGCCAAGCAGGTCAAACCCTCGGCACGGGGTGAGCTGGAGATTACCGACCTCAATCGGCTCTATCTGCAACAGAACCAGCTACGGCTAGAGAAGTTAGGGCGGGGGAGCGCTTGGCTCGATACCGGCACTCACGATTCGCTGCTCGATGCCTCCAATTTTATTCAGGTGATTGAGGCGCGACAGAATCTCAAAATCGCCTGTATCGAAGAGATCGCCTACCGCATGGGCTATATCGATAAAGCACAGCTACTGATGCTCGCCAAGCCACTACAGAAGAGCGGCTATGGTGACTATCTCATTCGAGTTGCCAACACCGCTGCAGAGTTTGAATAATGGAGTTTCTACCGACCCAACTTGCTGAAGTTATCCTAATTAAGCCCCAAATTTTTGGCGATGAGCGCGGCTTTTTTATGGAGACCTACCACCAACAGAAGTTTCGTGACGGGGGCATTGAGGCCCATTTTGTGCAGGATAACCACAGCCGCTCTGTTCAAGGCACTCTGCGCGGGCTTCACTACCAGATAGCCCAGACCCAAGGCAAATTAGTACGGGTAACCCATGGCGAGGTCTTTGATGTCGCGGTCGATATCAGAGCAAGCTCCCCCACCTACGGCCAGTGGGTCGGAGAGACGCTCTCAGCTGAGAACCGCCACCAGCTCTGGGTACCAGAGGGGTTTGCCCACGGCTTCTATGTCTTAAGTGAGCGTGCTGAGTTTACCTACAAATGTACCGCTCTCTACGCCCCAGAGCATGAGCGGGCTATTCTCTGGAACGATCCTGACATCGGTATTGCGTGGCCACTACTCAACGGCTCTGCGCCGCTACTCTCTGATAAAGATAGTGCTGCCCCACGGTTAACTCAGGCCGAGATATTTGCCTAAAAAAGGTTACCATTCAAAGCAAGGAGCGAATTCTCTACTATGTCCCACACCCCAAAAAATCTGCTAATCACCGGTGGTGCCGGCTTTATCGGTAGTAACTTTATCCACTACTGGCTCAAACAGCACCCCGAGCAGCGGCTGATCGTGCTCGACGCCCTCACCTATGCCGGCAATCGAGCCAATTTAGCAGCGGTCGCACAACATCCACAGCTCACCTTTATTCACGGCGATATTCTCGATACCCCCTTAGTCGAACAGCTACTGACCGAGCACCAGATCGATACCCTAGTCCATTTTGCTGCCGAGAGCCATGTCGATCGCTCCATTCACGGCCCTGATGCCTTCCTTAAAACCAATATTGAGGGGACTCACAGCCTGCTTAAAGCAGCGAAAAAGATCTGGCTCGATCAAGTCTCCACCCAGACCGACGCCCACCGCTTTCACCATGTCTCTACCGATGAGGTCTATGGCACTCTGAAGCCGAACGATCCCCCCTTTAGCGAAACCACCCCCTACCGACCTAACTCCCCCTACGCCGCGAGTAAGGCGAGCTCCGACCATATTGTGCGCAGCTACCACCATACCTATAGCCTAAATACCACTTTTAGCAACTGCTCCAATAACTATGGCCCCTACCAGTTTCCTGAGAAGTTAATCCCCTTAATTATCGCCAACTGCCTCGATGGCAAACCGCTTCCGATCTATGGCGATGGTCAACAGATTCGTGACTGGCTCTATGTCGATGATCACAATCGCGGTATTGACCTGATTATCCATCAAGGAGAGATCGATAACAGCTACAATATCGGCGGCAATAACGAGTGGACTAATCTCGATATCGTCACCTTAATCTGTGAGCTGATGGATCAGCACCACCCTGAGGGTGCCCCCCACCAGAGGCTCATTACCCATGTTAAAGATCGCTTAGGCCATGATCGCCGCTACGCCATTAACGCCGACAAAATCACAACTCAGCTCGGTTATCAGCCACAAGAGAGCTTTGAGAGCGGGATTCGCAAGACTATTCAGTGGTATCTTGACAACGAGAGCTGGTGGCGGGCGGTCATGGATGGCAGCTATCGGCAGTGGTTAGAGACCAACTATTGAGAGCCCTCGCAGCCAAAATCGTCGGTTGGTGTTCATTTCGAAATCTAGTCAACGCTGATTAACAACAGTCAGAATAACATCAATCACAAACTGCACCACACTCTCATCGAGTCCCGGATACATTGGCAGGGTCAAACATCTTGAGTAGTAAATTTCAGAGTTATAAAATCTTTCAAATGGGTAGTTGTATAGCTGCTTGTAATAGGGCTGATGATAAATGGGGATATAGTGAACTTGGCAATGAATTTTAAACGATTTTAATATATCGAAAACCAAATTTCTCGTTTTTGCACCCTCAGTAAATTGTAGGGTGTATAGGTGATGACACACGCTCTGATTAGACGGGTTTGGGGGCAAAATCAACTTATCGGAAGTTGAGAATGCTCGATGATAGGCATCAAAAATAGCCTCTCGTCTCTCTTTAAAACTATCCAATTTTTTTAGTTGAGATAGACCTAAAGCACACTGAAAGTCAGTCATGCGGCAGTTAAAGCTCAACTCATCCATCTCATAGTACCAAGGACCATCATGTTCATAGAGAAAGTCGGGACGCCTCGATACACCGTGACTGCGCATTCTCCTGACTCTAGCGGCAAGCTCATCGCTATTTGTTAAAACAACCCCCCCCCTCCCCCGTGGTGATAGTTTTAACGGGATGAAACGAGAAGATAGCCGCATCGGTATGGGCACAGCTACCGCACTGATAAGCGATACCGCTATCATCTTTGTAAGTCGTTCCTATGGAGTGAGCCGCATCCTCAATCACATAAAAACCATATTTTTTTGATAACGCATAAATGGTTGGTAAATCGGCAGCAACGCCGGCAAAATCGACCGGAATAACCACCTTAGGAATCGCCACCGTCTCACAATAGAGCTCTAGTTTTTCTGGGGATAGAGAGAGAGAGGCCATATCGATATCGATAAAGTCGCTCCTGCCGCCACAAAACTCAACACAATTGGCCGAAGATAGAAAGGTGATAGGCGAGGTAAGCCCCAAATCCCCAGTTTCTATCTTCAAGCCTAAGCAGGCTAAGTGGAGTGCGGTCGTTCCATTAGCGCAGACAATCGCGTGTTTCGCGCCGGTTAAGTCGGCCAGCGCCTGTTCAAACTGTCGTGCCATATCTCCTGTGGTAATAAAAGGGGATTGTAGTACCTGTTCCTAAAAACCTAAGCAAAGTTGCTCATGGCGGTTTTTGGTAATTCGCTCTCCGTTGATAACACCCTTGCGGGCGAGCAACTGGAGTCCTGGTTGAGCAGTCCCAACCGGATGGCCGGTCAACACCGGCAACATGGGCAGTTTCAGCCATCGAAACCCAGCTTGCGCCATAAAAATTGCCTCGACGTTCATCCTGAACAGAGAACAACCTTGCGATTCGACTTCGACTCTAACCATGGCACGCAAAACTTTCGCGCTTGTAGATAACCTATCTACGGTGGAAAATTCTAATGACAAATAAATAAAAAATCAAGAACTGTTTTTTGCTCTTTTACCGCGTCAATATCATCCTCAGAAATCTGTTGCCGACCGTAAGATAGCTCAACTTCAAGGCTATCGAGATAGTCGATAACTTCACGGTTATGCTGAAAAAACTGTTGTGAAAACAGGTTTTTCCTTGGGGTTGCGACAGGTTCGATGACGCTGGCCTCTGACATGACACTGCCTCCTTTCGACGATAGTATAGTCTGCATCGACTGATTCTACCCCTAAGAGGGATGGGTGTCATGTCACTTTTGTGCTGGAATGCCTGACCGGTTTTGGCTCTCAGCTTTCGTGACACTGAACAGAGAGACGTCGGCGGGCAGCGGGTGTAATCACACAAAAAAACAAGGGTTATTTTTTCTTCAAAATCATTTAGTTAAAGGGGTTGACATTATCCGACTATTTCACTAAGTTATAGCCCATGGGCAGTCGGTTCTGAACCGCTGCAACCCACTCTTTCCTAACTTCATAACTATGGGAGACTATGGTATGGCGAAACCGATGTACGAAACCCCGATGCTGGACGAACTGGAGAGCGGCCCTTGGCCTAGCTTTGTGACCGGTCTAAAGCGTCTTGCTAAAGATAACGACATGATGGTTGACCTCCTCGGTCAGCTCGAAACCTCCTACCGTACCCGTAAGGGCTACTGGAAGGGCGGCACCGTCGGTGTTATCGGCTACGGCGGCGGGATTATCCCCCGCTTCACCGAACTGAAAGATGAGCACGAAAAGCCGCTCTTTCCAGCAGCGGCCGAGTTCCACACCTTGCGGGTCATGCCCCCTCCTGGGATGCACTACGATACCAACACTATCCGCAAATTCTGCGATATTTGGGAAAAATATGGCTCCGGCCTCATCGCCTTCCACGGCCAGTCGGGCGATATTATGTTCCAAGGGTGCAGCACCGACAATGTCCAAAAGGCGTTTGATGAGCTCAACGAGATGGGCTTCGACCTCGGCGGTGCCGGCCCGGCTGTTCGTACCGGCATGAGCTGCGTCGGTGCCGCTCGCTGCGAAAACTCCTGCTTTGACGAAGGGCGTACCCTGCGGATGTATGTCAACGCCTTCTTAGATGATATGCACCGTCCGGCGCTACCCTATAAGTTCAAGTTTAAAGTCTCTGGCTGCCCGAACGACTGCATGAACTCAGTCCAGCGGGCCGATATGGCCACCATCGGCACTTGGCGTGACGACATGAAGGTCGATCAGGCCGAAGTCAAAGCCTATGTTGACAAAGTTGGCCGCAAATATGTGATCGATAATGTCATCACCCGCTGCCCAACTCAGGCGCTGTCACTCAATGATGATGACACCTTAACGGTTGATAATCAGAACTGTGTCCGCTGCATGCACTGCATTAATGTCATGACCAAAGCGCTCTCACCTGGCGATGATAAAGGCGTCACCGTCTTAGTCGGTGGTAAGCGGACTCTGAAGATTGGCGACCTCATGGGCACGGTCATTATTCCGTTCCACAAGCTCGAAACTGACGAAGATTTCGAGTATCTCGAAGAGCTAGCGGGTGAGATTATCGACTTCTTCGCCGAAAATGCACTAGAGCATGAGCGTACCGGAGAGATGATTGAGCGCATCGGTCTGGTGAACTTCCTCGAAGGGATCGGCCTTGAGATCGACCCCAACATGATCACCAACCCACGAATGAACCCCTATGTTCGTACCGATGGTTGGGATGAAGAGGCCGAAAAGTGGTTTGAGCGTAAAGCCTCTGCCGCCTAGCCCCATCCCCCTTCTTCCCCCTGCCTTTTGGTTTTAATCCCCGCAAACGGTCGTTTGCGGGGATTTTTTATGGTCTCTACCTAATCAGCCATTGGCGTTAGAATACGGTAGTGATACGATTACGCCATGTCGGATGCCAGCTTAAAAAACCAACTCCTCATCGCCACCCCCTCGTTAGGTGATTCGCGCTTTAAACATAGCGTTATCTATCTGTGCGAACATAATCGTGAGGGGGCCTTTGGGCTCGTTATTAATCAACCCACCCCTATTACACTGCAAGAGATTTTGCAGCAGATGGAGATTGACCTAACCCCCGCTAGTGATTTCGCCTCACAGTCGATTTTGGTGCTTGACGGCGGCCCAGTGGACCAAGGGCACGGCCTAGTCCTGCACCAGCGGCAGCAGCTATGGCGTTCAACCATGGCCATCTCTAGCGATCTGGCAGTCACCACGTCACGCGATATTTTGGAGTCGATTGCCGCCGATCCACTACAACCTAACTATCTAATGACACTCGGCTATGCCGGCTGGGGGGCTGGGCAGTTAGAACAGGAGCTGTTACAAAATAGCTGGCTCAATGTCCCCGCCTCGCTAGAGCTACTATTTAATACCCCCTACGACTCCCGCTGGGAGATGGCGACCCGCCAGCTCGGCTTTGATCCCGGCCAACTCTGCGAAGCCGGCCACGCCTAAGATGGTAAAGCCCTTAACCCTATTGGGATTCGACTACGGCATCCGCCGGATCGGTGTCGCCATCGGCCAGCAGATTACCGCCACCGCCCGACCACTGACCACGCTCACCTCCATCGGGCAGCAGCCCGACTGGCGAGCCATTGAGCAACTCATTGAGACATGGCGACCACAACGGCTACTAGTCGGCCGTCCGCTACACATGGATGGCACCGAACAGCCATTGACTGCCCGCTGCGACAAATTTGGCCGCCAGCTACAAGGGCGCTTTACCCTACCGCTAGAGTGGTTCGATGAGCGACTTAGCTCCTACGAAGCGGAACAGGAGCTACTAGAGAGCACCAAGCGCTACACCAAAGCGCAGATTGATGCGTTAGCCGCCGCCAAAATGGTACAGAGTTGGCTCAACCAACAACCCACCTTCCTAACCCGACCTCCCGATCTGGAACCACCTTATGAGTCACCACCGTAATAGCCTCCTCGTTGAAGAGGCGACGCTGATCCAACAGACAGCCTACGCTAGCGAGCAGTACCGGTTAACACTGCACGCCCCTAAAATTGCCAGCCGCGCCCAAGCCGGAACCTTTGTCCACCTTAAGTGCGCCCCGTCACTACCGATGCGTCGTCCAATCTCGATTATGCGTGCCGATCCCGATAGTGGCACGCTAGAGCTACTCTATAAAGTCGTCGGCGAGGGGACTCGACAGTTAAGCCTACGCCAAATCGGCGAGAGCCTAAGCCTCATTGGCCCAATTGGCAGGCCGTTTCAACTAGATCAAAACTACCCCAGACCCCTACTCATTGGCGGCGGAGTCGGCATGCCACCGATGATCTACTTAGCAGAGACCCTCTACCGCCAATTTAACGCCACGATGCAGCCGCTAGTGATCTTAGGTTCAGAGCTCCCCTTCCCCTTTCAGAGCGAGCCGTCGAAATTACTCCTGCCAGGACTACCTACGGAGGTGATCGCCACCCTGCCGCTGCTAGAGTCGTGGGCTATTCCGACACGATTAACCAGCCTACAGGGCTATCCTGGCTGCTATAACGGCTATGTCACCGATCTTGCTCGTCTCTGGCTGAACCATTTAACCGCAACGCAACAACAGCAGGTGATGCTCTTTAGCTGTGGCCCGACACCGATGCTCAAAGCAGTTGCGGCACTAGCGCAGGAGTATCGACTACCGTGCCAGATATCATTAGAGGAGTATATGGCCTGTGGGATCGGCGGCTGCGCCGGCTGTGTGGTTGAGGTGAAGAGTAAACAGGGGGTGCAGATGCGCCGAGTCTGCGTTGATGGCCCAGTCTTCAATGCCGATGAGGTACTCTTTTAGAGCGCAAAAGGCCCGTTGCGGGCCTTCTGTGCTACCGGCTACGAAGAGGTTAGATATAGAGAGTAATGTCGGCTTGGCCGGCAAACTCAAAGAAGGTAGCGGCACCGCCAAACTCTACACCGTCAATAAAATCGGATGGATTCATATCGAACAGATCCACAGTCATTTGACAGGCAACAAATTTAACTTCCGCCTCTTGGCACAGCTCGCGTAGCTCCTCCACTGAGGCCACGCCTTTGCTCTTCATCTTCGACTTCATCATTGAGGTCATCATCGACTGCATTCCCGGTAGAGCCTGCAACAGCACCGGCATCGGCATCGGCATCGGCATCCCTGGATTGCCAAGCGAGGTGACCTGCAGATCGAGTTTTTTCTTCAATGTCTGCAAGCCATAGAAGGTAAAGAAAATTTCCACCTCATAACCGAGCGCAGCTGCGGTTGAGGCAAGAATGAAGGGAGGATAGGCCCAGTCCAGCGTACCCTTGGTAGCAATAATTGCCATTTTTTTTGGTTCAGACATAGGATCGATTCCAGTGAGATTGGGTCAAACAGAAAACAACCCGCATCAACGGGTTGTCATATCGTTGTGGTGATAATAATCAGGCTTTCTTGATCAAGAAGACAAACTTGCCGCCCTCTTCACCCGATTCGACCAGCTCATTACCGGTCTGTTTGCAAAAAGCCTCAAAATCTTTTACCGAACCAGGATCAGTCGCCACAATGCGCAGTGTCTGACCGGCAGAGAGTTGGGCAATCGCCTTTTTGGCACGCAAAATGGGCAGGGGGCAGTTTAGACCCGATGCATCAAGTTCCTGATCAAAATTGGACATAATTTTCTCCTCTGTCGTCTGTGACATCGTTAACAAAATGCTCGCCAACCAAAATGGCCAGAGAGCGAAACCAGCGGTTTACCTTAATATTACGCCACAAATTTATGCCAAATGGCGTCATAAAGCAAGGATAAACATAACTGTCGAGCCTTAAATAGCCCATAACGGGCCTTTAAATGATCGGTTTACCACTGCGAACCCAAGCCACAATTCCCCCCACAAGGTTATAGCAGTTATCGAGCCCTTGGTTAGTGGCAAAGGCGCACGCCTGCGCCGAACGAGCACCGGTGCGGCAGTAGAAGATCACCCTCTTATCGCGCGGTAGAACGGCCATTTTTAGGGGTATCAAGTGCAACGGGATCGCCTCTCCCCCCTCGATTTTTCCCTGCTGCACCTCCATTGGGCTTCGAACATCAATTAGAACATAGTCTTGTGAACCCTCTTGCCTCAACTGGTCGAGCTGTTCTACATCCATTTCGTTTATTTGAAACATATCGGCTAACCTAACCTACCACTGTAAATATTATAGATTGCTTATATTCTATGGGCTCGACCGCCGCGACGCAAGCGTGATTAACAACCAATGATTGTAGTTAGCGGCAGTTCACGGCATACTCTCCCCTTGGTAATCAAACTCCCCCCCTTATTGAGCCTATCTGTCATGCCAATACCCAACTTTGCAGCCTCTGCCTACCGCCATATCGAACGCCTCAACCCTAGTCGGCTTAACGACTTTATGCCGCTCTACCTACAGCAGCAGCCTGTCGGCTGGGTAACACCCCAGTTCGCGACCGAGCTGTGTCGGCAGCGAGAGGTGTTTCAACTTCGCACCGCACGGAGTCCCTATGGGCACGCTCTGTGGCTCGAAGAGGATTTCGCCACCCCAACGGCCCTAACCCACTGGCTAGATCAGCTCAACAGTGAACTGATCGATGCTGGGCTATTTAGCCACACCACGGGGGAGTACTACCCACTAGGGCCTAGACGCAGCCTGCCAGTCGGCTTAATCGACCGAGCCTGTGTTGCCCGCTACGGTATCCGTAGCTATGGCCAGCATCTAAACGGCTATGTGATCGACGATAGCGGCAATATGTCGATGTGGATAGCTAAACGGGATAACAACCGTTTTCATGAGCCGGGAAAGCTAGATCAGCTCGTTGCCGGCGGAGTTCCGGCTCAAATCTCGCTAGCACAGAATCTGCTTAAAGAGTCTCAAGAGGAGGCCTCTATCCCCGCAGAGCTAGTCAGACAGGCGAAAGCTGTCGGCACTATCAGCTACTGCGCGGCAACCGAGGGTGGACTCAAACCCGATCTCATCTTCAACTACGATCTCCAGCTACCACAACACTTTACCCCCCACAACAACGACGGCGAAGTGGAGCGGTTTATGCTGCTCCCTATCGCTGAAGTTGCCGAGCGGGTACGCGACACCGACCAGTTTAAACACAACTGCAATCTCGTGATTATCGACTTTCTGCTCCGCCACGGACTCTTATCGGATGAAGAGGAGCTCTATCCGGAACTCGTTAGCGGCCTCCATCCAGCACTGCCGTAAGTAGTTGGCTCTGCAACGGTACGCCAAAGCGATGCAGTAGGGGTGCCCAGTCACTAAAACCGCCTAGCTGTAGTAGCAGCGCCGGATTCGACTCTAGCGCCTCGCTACGAAGTGGTAGCTGTAGCAGCGCTTGTTGCCATGTTGTCACATCGATCTCCCCCCCACTCAGCGCCTGCCCCACCCAGCTCTGCCACTCACACAGAGCGAGCAGAGCCGGTCGCTGCCGACAGAGACAGAGCGAGCCCTGCTGTTGTAGCTCAAACCCCAGTGGCACCAATCGCTGTAATGTCTCTTGCGCCAGCGCCCGTTGTAACTGAAATCGTGGCGGAAAGTGCTGTAGCTGCGGCTGCCACATTGAGGCTAACGCTGACTGAGCCAGACGCAGTGACAGTGTATCGAGTAGATACTCCGCGCTCTGCCACCGTACCACGACAAATCGCTGCTGCACCACCATCAGCTTGAGGGAGTCGGCTGCCGTTCGGGGAATCAGCGGGGGAGAGAAGAGAGGGGGAGAGGCCTCATTAACAGCGACTGTTGTGCTAGCCACATCCACCGCCGCCGACTTCTCAAACGAGCGAGTGAGGGGTCTGTTAGAGGGGGGGATCGCCTCCCTCCCCTGCTGCAGGGCACTACGAAGCGCCGCTGCAATAAAATCGTGTACCATCCGACTCTGCTGAAAACGCACCTCGGCCTTGGTCGGATGAACATTGATATCGACTTCAGAGACCGGTAGCTCTAGCCGTAACACATAGGAGGGGGTTGCTCCCTCAACTCCAGCGAGTAGAAACGCCTGTCGTATCGCATGGGTCATCACTCGGTCGCGTATGGTGCGCCCATTCAGAAAAAGATAGTGATAGCTCGCCCCACTCTGCTGCCCCCCCTCAGCGACCCAACCATCTAGCACCATTCGGCCAACGCGATAACAGATCTGTAGCGACTGCTGCAAGAAGGGGCGTCCTATTAGCTGCTCTAGTCGTGGCAGCAGGTTATCCTCCTCGACCGCCTTAAGAGCCCAGAGTAGCTTGCCTTGGTGGATCAGGCTCATATTGACCCGGGGGTGGGAGAGCGCTAGGCGGCGCAAAGTATCTTCGCACTGCAATAGCTCTGTCCGCTCGCTACGCAAAAAGCGCTTGCGTGCCGGAGTATTATAGAATAGCTCCCTAACCACCACTTCAGTACCTAAAGGGAGCATCACCGGCTTCACGACTGAACCTTTTAGGTTATCTACCTTTAGCCCCATCTCAGCCTCAAGACGGCGACTCATGAGCTCCACTCTAGCCACAGCGGCAATACTGGCCAACGCCTCACCACGAAAACCGAGTGATTGAATCGCAAACAGCTCATCAATAGAGCTCAATTTACTAGTCGCATGGATCTGCAGTGCCAGCGCCATATCGTCAGGATGGATACCGACACCATCATCGCGAACCCGAATCAGACGAGTCCCCCCCCCCTCCAGCTCAACCGAGAGGGTACGGCACTCGGCATCAAGACTATTTTCGACCAGCTCCTTCACTACTGAGGCGGGCCGCTCGACTACCTCTCCGGCAGCAATTTGGTTAGCTAACAGAGGGGGGAGGAGCTGAATCCGTCGCTCACACGACATATCGAACCGATTAACTCTCTGGAATCGCTAATAGCTGCCCTTCCCGAATCACATTAGTGCGAATATTATTGTGCTCTTTAAGCGATTTAAGACTTACCCGATAGAGCTGGGCAATTTCTGACAAGGTCTCGCCTCGACTGATACGATGTTCACGCTTAGCGGCGATTCGAGTGCCATGAGGGGGATTTTCATAGAAATAGCTACGAACGCCGTTTAAAATCGCCGCAGCAAAACGGTGTTGATACTCGCTACTACGAAGCTGCTGCGCCTCTGCCGGATTGGAGATAAACGCCGTCTCTACTAACAAAGAGGGCATATCAGGAGAGCGCAACACTCGAAAATTGGCCTGCTCAACCCGCTTTTTATGGAGCCGATTCACCGAACCTATCTGTTTTAGTACCTGCTGTGCCACCTGATTGCTAAACTCAATTGAGGCAGTCTGGGTCAGATCGAGCAGCACCGAGGCCAACATATCGTCTGTATCCTCCAGCTTGACACCGCCTATTAGATCTGAGGCATTCTCCTTCTGAGCTAATAGCCGCGCATGCTCACTTGTCGCACCGCGCTGCGACAGAGTATAGACCGAAGAGCCATAGGCACGAGCGTCAGCAAAGGCATCGGCATGGATGGAGATAAACAGATCAGCCTTCTGTTTACGGGCGATTTGGGGTCGTTTAGTTAACGGAATAAAGTAGTCGCCATCACGAATCAAAAAACCGCGCATCCCACTCTCTTTATCGATAAGCGCTTTAAGTTTACGGGCAATCGAAAGGACGACATCCTTCTCTCTCAATTTGCCATCTTGGCTAATAGCACCAGGATCCTCCCCCCCGTGGCCAGCATCAATAGCAACCACGACATCGCGCATCCCCTGTTGATAGTGATCAGCCCGCTTAATCGACGCCGACTCCCCTTTCACTACCGAACTACGCTTATCTAGCTCTACCACTAGCCGATGACCGTACTCACCATGCGGTTGTAGCAGATAACTAGCAGGATCGGTTGCATGATCAAGATCGAGCACAATACGAAAGTCGGTACCATGGCGCACCGCACCACGAATTTTGCTAATGGCAGCGACCTGCTGCCGATTCACCGTTTCAAAATCGATACGGCTTTTGACATTAAAAAAATCGATGACTACCCGATCAGGCCGACTTAAGGTAAAGACTTGGTGTTTTACCTCAGCCGAAAGATCGAACACCAGCCGAGTTGAGTCGGGTGAGGGCCAAAGGCGAATATCATTCAGCGTTTGCCCCTGCAAGACTCCCCAACCGCATAGTAAAATCATCCACAAACAGAGGAGACGGCAATTCATGGCACCACTTAATTGAAAATTCAGGTCAAAACGATAGAGCACTGACAACACTAATCGACTCAAGCCCGATCTGTCAAGCACAATTTAAAATTTATTTTTAATTTGCCATCAATGCGTTAGTAATTAAAGTTAACCCATATTCTTAAATACTCTTTGGTAAAGGGCATAAAAAAACCGGCGCGACGCCGGTTTTTTAGAGGTCTCGTAGCCAATGCCAGAGTTATGATAAGGCAGGGAGCGGCTCCGATGCCTCATCGACGACTCTATCCACCAACTCAACATAGGCCATCGGTGCTTTGTCGCCCTGACGGTAACCACACTTTAAAATACGCAAATAGCCACCCGGACGGCCACTATAACGAGGCCCTAGCGTATTGAACAGTTTAGTCACTGCCTCACGATCTCGCAGCCGACTAAACGCTAAACGGCGATTAGCCACACTATCCTCCTTCGCGAGGGTGATAAGCGGTTCGGCGACTCGGCGCAACTCTTTAGCCTTAGGCAGAGTTGTCCGAATTAACTCATGATGAATAAGTGAGTTAGACATATTTTTAAACATAGCCTTACGACTACTGCTATTTCGGTTCAGCTTGCGTCCTGATTGACGGTGTCTCATGGTGATAGTTCCTCAACTGATAACTTAAGCGTTAGCGCTCATTTTTGCTTCAATCTCTGCGGCGATTTGAGCCGGTGGCCAATTTTCTAGTCGCACACCTAGCGAGAGACCTCGGGAAGCAAGCACATCTTTAATCTCTGTCAGCGACTTCTTACCTAGGTTAGGGGTCTTAAGGAGTTCGACCTCAGTACGCTGAATCAGATCGCCAATATAGTAGATATTCTCTGCCTTGAGGCAGTTTGCCGATCTAACCGTTAGCTCTAGATCATCGACAGGTCGAAGCAGAATCGGATCGATATTAGGCTCATCCTCCTGCTGAGGCATCTGCTCACGACTTTGAAGATCGACAAAGAGCGAGAGCTGATCTTGTAAAATCGTTGCCGACTGGCGAATCGCCTCCTCAGCATCAATCGTCCCGTTAGTCTCCACCTCAATAATCAACTTATCAAGATTTGTTCGCTGTTCAACCCGTGCGTTTTCAACGACATAGGCCACTCTAATAACAGGTGAAAATGAAGCATCCAGACGCAAAACTCCGATCGTCGTATTGTCATCGTCAGCGATCGATAACTGCTTAGCAGGGCGATATCCTCGCCCCTTCTCCACCTTAAGAATCATATTTAGCTCACGATCTTTGTTGATGTGGGCAATCACATGATTAGGATTCATAATCTCAACATCATCTGTCAACTGAATATCGGCTGCGGTAACAGTTGCAGGTCCTTTGATATTAAGGTTAAGTGTCTCTTCAAAACGATTATTCAGACGAATAGCCAACCCCTTCAGGTTAAGCAGAATATCGACTGTATCCTCCTGCACACCATCAATAGCAGTATATTCGTGCAGCACACCATCAATCTGAACTTCAGTCACCGCACTGCCTAACATGGAGGAGAGCATAATGCGTCGCAGCGAGTTAGCCAAGGTATGGCCAAAACCGCGCTCTAGGGGTTCAAGAGTGACTTTCGCACAGTTATCGTTTAGTTTACTAACCCCGACGATATTTGGCTTTAGTAGTTCATGGTCAAGAACTGTCATCTAAATAATATATCCCTGCGTTAATTTAAAATTGGTCTATTTGGAGTAGAGTTCGACCACCAGCTGTTCCTGAATGTCAGCCGGCAGATCACTGCGGTCAGGATAGGATTTAAACGAACCACTCAACTTCTTATCATCTAGCTCTAACCACTCAGGAAGCCCGCGCTGAGCCGCCATCTCAACAGCCGATTTTATTCGCAACTGCTCTTTAGCCTTTTCGCTAACAGCGATAACATCTCCCGGAGCGAGTTGATAGGAGGGGATATTAACCTTTTTACCATTAACAGTCAGCGCATTATGGCGCACAATTTGTCGCGCTTCCGTGCGAGAGGCACCAAATCCAAGACGATAAGCGACACTATCGAGCCGCGCTTCAAGCAGCCGTAACAGATTTTCGCCAGTCGAACCCTTTCTACGATCCGCCTCTTTGTAGTAGAGCACAAACTGTTTCTCTAACACACCATAGGTACGGCGCAGCTTCTGCTTTTCACGCAACTGCCGAGCATAGTCGGAGAGGCGGGCACGACGCTGACCGTGCTGACCGGGGGGAAAGGGGCGACTCTCCATCGCACATTTTCCAGTAAAACACTTCTCTCCCTTCAAAAAGAGCTTGCTTCCTTCACGACGGCACTGACGGCACTTTGAACCAATATATCTAGCCACAAACTTCTCCTCTCAACTATACACGGCGTCTTTTTGGGGGACGGCAACCATTATGGGGGATCGGGGTTTTATCAGTAATTTGAGTAATTTTAAACCCCATGTTATTTAAAGCCCGCACAGCCGACTCTCGGCCAGGCCCTGGACCTTTGACCCATACCTCAAGATTTTTCATTCCATAATCTTGGGCCACACTACCCGCCTTTTCGGCGGCTACCTGAGCCGCAAAGGGAGTGCTCTTGCGGGAACCACGAAAACCAGATCCACCGGCAGTTGCCCAGCAGAGCGCATTTCCTTGCCTATCAGAGATAGTGACTATCGTATTGTTGAACGAAGCGTGCACATGGGCAATCCCTTCGAGAACATTGCGCTTAATCTTCTTTTTTTGATTGCGTACATTTTTTGCCATAATAAATTTCCTAAACCGCAGAGTAGTTACTTAATCGGACGACGCGGACCCTTGCGGGTACGGGCGTTAGTTCGGGTACGCTGTCCATTGAGTGGCAGACCACGACGATGGCGCATACCACGATAGCACCCCATATCCATCAACCGTTTGATATTCATGGAGACCTCCCGTCTCAGGTCACCCTCCACATCATATTTGGCAACCTCCGAACGAATCGCCTCTAACTGCTCTTCAGAGAGCTCCTTTATCTTAACTTCAGGTTGAATGCCAGCTGCCCGACAGATATCGCGTGCTCTTGTTGCACCAATTCCATAGACAGATCTTAACGCAATAACAGTATGTTTATTGACTGGTATATTGATGCCAGCGATGCGTGCCATTTCTACTCCACTACAATTTCTTAGTCGGCCAAAAGTGAGCCGATAATTATATTACAAATGCCTAAATGCTGCAATTAGCCTTGGCGCTGCTTGTGGCGAGCGTCGGATGAGCAAATTACCCTAACAGAGCCGTGTCTGCGAATGACTTTACAGTTACGACAAATTTTTTTTACTGAAGCGCGTACTTTCATGATAGTTCTCCAAATTCGATAATAGTGTGTTTAAAGACCAGATCGACCATACCCTTGCAGGTTAGCCTTCTTCATCAACCCTTCGTATTGATGCGACATTAGGTGAGCTTGAATTTGTGCCATAAAGTCCATCACCACCACCACAATAATGAGCAGCGAAGTCCCTCCAAAATAGAATGGCACATTCCAAGAGAGGATTAGAAACTCGGGCAACAGACAGACCGCAGTAATATAGATAGCACCGGCAAGAGTTAACTTGCCCAAAATGGTATCGATATATCGAGCAGTCTGCTCCCCCGGTCGAATACCTGGGATCAGTGCCCCAGAACGCTTAAGGTTATCTGCGGTATCACGCGGGTTAAACATTAACGCGGTATAAAAGAAGCAGAAAAAGATAATAGCTAGCGCATAGAAGAGCACATAGAGTGGCTGTCCGGGTGATAGCGTTGCTGCAATATCTTGTAACCATCCCATCCCCTCAGCACTACCTAACCACCCGCCTAAGGTTGCCGGAAAGAGGATAATGCTAGAGGCAAAAATGGGTGGAATGACCCCAGCCATATTCACTTTTAGAGGCAGATGGCTAGTCTGGGCGGCAAACATCTTTCTACCCTGCTGTCGTTTTGCATAGTGAACTGTAATTCGTCGCTGACCGCGCTCCACAAAGACCACAAACGCAGTTACTAAAGCGGCCAAAGCAAACAGAATCAGCACCATAACGGCATTCATCTCACCGGTACGAGCCAGCTCTAATGTTCCACCAATAGCGGAAGGGAGGCCAGCGACAATTCCAGCAAAGATAATAATGGAGATACCATTACCGATACCCCGCTCGGTCACCTGCTCACCTAGCCACATTAAAAACATCGTGCCGGTAACCAGAGTAATCACGGTAGTTATCCGAAAGCCAAGACCGGGGTCGATCACCACTGGCAGATTTCCCGCCATTTGACTCTCCAGCATCACAGCCACACCAATCGCCTGAAATGTGGCCAAAAACAGCGTGGCATAACGCGTATATTGAGAAATTTTGCGCCGTCCAGCCGCCCCCTCTTTACTTATCTGTTCCAGTTTAGGCGAGACCTTGGTTAGCAACTGCATAATAATGGACGCAGAGATATAGGGCATAATTCCCAAAGCCAACACCGAGAAGCGCTCTAGGGCACCACCGGAAAACATGTTGAACATATCGAGAATTGTCCCCTTCTGCTGCTCAAACAGAATACCCAACGCAACAGGATCGATACCCGGCACAGGGATGTGGGTACCGATACGAAAAACTAGCAGTGCGCCAAGCACAAACAGCAACCGTTGCCGAAGTTCAGTCAACTTCCCCCCCGACAACATACCCGCCATTGCAGATGCAGAACCGGCCATACGGCTTAAATCTCCTCGACGCTGCCGCCGGCAGCCTCAATAGCAGCTTTTGCCCCTTTCGTTACCGCAATCCCACGCACAGTAAGCAAACGGTCACACTCGCCTGAGAGGATAATTTTAGCCCGTTTAATCACTCCAGAGACTAGATTGGCCGATTTTAGGGCCTCCATATCGACCACATCCCCTTCGATTCGGTTCAGTTCGTGCAGTCTAATTTCCGCCGTCACCCGACCGATACGGGAGCTAAAACCGACTTTAGGGAGACGGCGCTGCAGGGGCATCTGCCCCCCCTCAAATCCGACCTTATGAAAGCCACCAGAGCGAGAGTGTTGCCCCTTATGACCTCTGCCAGCAGTCTTACCTAAACCGGAACCGATACCACGGCCAACCCGTTTTTTGGCGCTTTTGCTGCCGTCAGCAGGTGAGAGTCTATTTAAGTACATCTTAATCCTCTACCACTTGAACCATGTAGGAAACTTTATCTATCATACCGCGATTTGCCGGCGTATCGATAACCTCGACCACCTGATGCATACGCCGCAACCCCAACCCTGAGACACACGCCTTATGGTTAGGAAGCCGCCCGTGCACACTACGCACCAGTTTAATCTTGACCGTTTTTGTCTGACTCATCACGCTTATCCTGTAATCTCTTCCAAAGTCTTGCCGCGCTTTGCCGCCACCTCTTCAGGTGAGTTCATCTCTGACAACCCTTTAACCGTAGCTCGCACCACATTAATGGAGTTATTACTACCGATAATTTTCGCCAAAATATTATGCACACCAACCACCTCAAGCACAGCACGCATCGCACCACCGGCAATGATTCCAGTACCTTCCGAGGCCGGCTGCATATAGACTTTAGCTGCTCCATGGCGAGCTGTAATCGGGTAGTGGATCGTACCGGTATCAGTCAAAGGGACAGAGAACATATTTTTTCGCGCACTCTCCATCGCCTTAGCTATCGCAACCGGTACCTCTTTTGATTTACCCGTCCCAAAACCGACCCGCCCTTTACCATCACCAACGACGGTCAGCGCAGAAAACCCGAACTGCCGACCACCTTTAACCACTTTAGCGACTCGGTTGACGCCAATTAACTTCTCAATATAGCCGTCAGTTGCTTCTGGAGTCTCATTTGTTGACATATCACTTACCCTTAACCGTTAAAATTCCAGTCCATGCTCTCTAGCTGCATCAGCCAACGCCTTTACCCGCCCGTGGTATTGAAATCCAGAGCGATCAAAAGCGACTCGACTGATACCCGCCGCTCTAGCTCTCTCTGCAATCGCCTTGCCCACTAACTTCGCAGCTTCAATATTACCCGTCTTATCGCAACTTGATTTTACCTCACCCATCACTGTAGAGGCCGCAGCCATGACCTGATCGCCATTAGCAGAGGTCACTTGAGCATAGATATGGCGCGGAGTACGGTTGACAGATAACCGATGGATGCCCTGTTTACGAATCTTTGCCCGCCCTTTAGTTGCGCGGCGAACTCTAGCCTGTTTCTTGTCATTCATCTGCTTACCCTACTTCTTTTTCGCTTCTTTACGAATAATATGCTCACCAGAATAACGAATACCCTTACCTTTATAGGGTTCGGGTGGCCGATATGAGCGAATATTAGCGGCAACCTGACCTACCTGCTGTTTATCGATCCCCTTAATCACGACTTCAGTCTGCGAAGGGGTCTCGATCGATATTCCAGCAGGCACGGCAAATTCGACTGGGTGAGAGAACCCGAGCGCGAGATTGAGCGTGGTACCGGCAGATTGGGCGCGATAGCCTACTCCGATAAGCTCTAGCTTCTTCTCAAAGCCGCTAGTCACCCCTTGAATCATATTGGTCAATAGCGATCGCATGGTACCGACCATAGCGATAGCATCATTAGCACCTTCGGCCGGCGCAAAGTGGACTTCGCTCTCAGCGATGTGGGTCGCAACGGTGGCATGAATGGCTTGATTCAACTCACCTTTACTCCCTTTAACGCTTAGGACGCTGTTCTCAATTGAAATAGTTACTCCGGCCGGAATGGCGACCGGCTTCATAGCTCGCGACATTATGCTCTCCTCTGCTAATAGACGGTACAGATCACTTCGCCACCGTAACCACGGCTGCGGGCAGCGCGGTCTGTCATCAACCCTTGAGAGGTTGAAATCACCGCAATACCCAATCCGCCGCGTACGCTAGGGAGATCGTTTCTCGATTTATAGACCCGCCGACTCGGTTTGCTCACCCGGTGAATCTCTTCGATTACCGGCTTACCCTGATAGTAGCGCAAGGAGAGCTTTAGTGTCGGCTTACCATCGATATCCTGAACTGAAAAGTCATCAATATAGCCCTCAGATTTGAGTAGATCTGCGACAGCCTTTTTCAGTTTAGATGCAGGCATTGCCACCTCCATCTTGCTTGCAGAGAGACCGTTTCGAATTCGGGTCAACATATCTGCAATGGGATCAGTCATGCTCATGCCGATTTAGTCCTTAAAATATAATAGTTTGATAAAAATAGAATTTACCAGCTTGCCTTGCGCAAGCCAGGCACATCGCCGCGCATCATCGCCTCGCGCAGCTTGTTGCGTGACAGGCCAAACTTTCTAAAATAGCCGTTTGGCCGACCGGTAACACCACAACGATTTCGTTGTCTCACTGGACTAGAGTCACGAGGCAGCTTTTGCAGCGTAATTTGCAAAGCCTCCCGCTCCTCAAAAGAGAGCTCAGTTGAGCTTAGCTGCTCTTTAATAGCGTGACGCCTAGCCGCATACTTAGCTACCAATTTAGTGCGTTTCAATTCACGCTGAATCATAGAGAGTTTTGCCATGATCGTCTATCCTCGCATTGGAAAGTTAAAGGCACGCAGCAGAGCACGACCCTCTTCATCATTTTTTGCAGTAGTCGTAATGGTAATATCGAGACCACGCAACTTGTCGATCTTGTCATAGTCAATCTCGGGGAAGATAATCTGCTCCTTGACGCCCATGCTGTAGTTACCGCGACCATCAAACGATTTCGGGCTAAGACCACGAAAATCACGAATTCTCGGAATAGCAATTGAGATCAAGCGGTCTAGAAACTCATACATCCGCTCACGACGCATGGTGACTTTACACCCAATCGGCCACCCTTCACGGATTTTAAAACCGGCAACCGACTTACGCGCGTTGGTAACAATCGGCTTCTGCCCCGATATTTTAGTCATATCTTCAACCGCATGAGTAATGACTTTTTTATCCGCAGCAGCCTCACCAACGCCCATGTTTAGGGTAATCTTGGTAATTCTAGGAATAGACATCACATTGTCAATTCCCAACTCCTGCTTTAGCTTTGGAATCACACTCTCTTTATAGAACTCTTCTAGTCTTGTCACAACAACACCCTAAATTTATGGTTTATGCGTCAATAGTGGCACCGCTCGATTTATAGATTCGAACTTTTTTGCCATCATCACCAATTTTGAATCCTACCCGATCCGCTTTACCGGTCTCTCGATTTAGAATTGCTAAATTCGAGATATGAATCGGAGCCTCCATATCGATAATGCCCCCTGACATACCGGCATTAGGATTTGCCTTTTGATGTTTTTTCACTCGGTTGACATTGTCAACAATAGCGCGATCATTATCGAGAATACGCGAAATAGTGCTCTTCTCTCCCTTATCACGCCCGGCAATTACGACCACATCGTCGCCTTTTTTTAACTTTCGCATAACAAATTACTATCCAGTTAGATTACAGAACTTCAGGAGCTAGCGAGATGATCTTCATAAATTTCTCACTGCGTAACTCGCGGGTAACCGGACCAAAAATACGGGTACCGATAGGCTGATGCTGATTATTCAGAATCACTGCCGCATTGCCATCAAAGCGGATAAGAGAACCATCTCCGCGACGAACCCCTTTGCGTGTTCTGACAACAACCGCATTATAGACATCGCCCTTCTTGACCTTGCCACGAGGAATCGCCTCTTTCACGCTCACTTTGATGATATCGCCAATCCCGGCATAACGACGATGCGAGCCGCCCAGCACCTTTATGCACTGCACTACCCTAGCACCGCTGTTATCGGCCACACTTAGCCGAGTCTGCATCTGAATCATGGTTCTATCTCCTCAAAACAAAAAATAAGCGCCCTGCTGACAAGGGCGCAAGATAATATCACTAAATAGCACAAATCCCAAGCACTATTTACTTGGGAACTCTCCCCCTAGTTCAGGGGGTAGATATTAAATAACCAGCGGCTTAACTAGCTCGTTCGACCACATCAACTAAACGCCAGCTCTTACTTTTAGAGATAGGACGACACTCCTGAATGGTCACAATATCTCCCATATTGCAGATATTATCCTGATCATGAGCGTGTAATTTAGTAGAACGACGGATAAACTTGCCGTACAAAGGATGCTTGACTTTGCGCTCAATGAGCACCGTAATCGTGCGATCCATTTTATTGCTGATGACTTTACCTGTCACTGTGCGGATATTGCCTTGTGTCTCACTCATTTGGACTTCTCATTTAATACAGTTTTAATTCTTGCAATGGAACGACGAATCTCGCTAAAACGATGCACCTGCTTTAGCTGACCTACCCCACGCTGCATACGCAAATTAAACTGCTCCCGCAACAGGGATTTAATCTCATCGTTTAATTCATCAATATTTTTAGTTCGTAACTCTGCTGCTTTCATCACAATATCGTCCGATTCACAAAGGTTGTACTCACAGGCAATTTTGCCGCCGCTAGGCGGAACGCTTCACGAGCCACCTCTTCAGCTACCCCCTCCATCTCATAAAGCATTCGCCCCGGCTGGATCTGCGCTACCCAATACTCAACGCTACCTTTACCCTTACCCTGCCGCACTTCAAGCGGCTTTTCGGTAATCGGCTTGTCGGGAAAAATGCGAATCCAGATCTTCCCCCCCCGCTTAATATAGCGGGTCATAGCACGACGAGCAGACTCAATTTGGCGTGAGGTAATCTGGCCGCGAGCTGTCGCTTTTAGACCAAACTCACCAAAGCTAACCTTATTGCCGCTCTGGGCTAAACCACGATTACGCCCCTTCTGCTGTTTACGAAATTTAGTTCGTTTTGGTTGTAACATCACTCAACTCCTTAACCCGCTTTGGCCGCTTCCGCAGCCTGGGCAACACCATCCTGATGAAAGACTTCGCCTTTAAAAATCCAGACCTTGACACCGATAATGCCGTAGGTAGTCTTCGCTTCGGCCACACCATAATCGATATCGGCACGCAGGGTATGTAGGGGAACTCGACCCTCACGATACCACTCGTTGCGGGCAATTTCTGCACCATTTAGACGGCCACCGACATTAATTTTAACCCCTTCAGCACCTAAGCGAATGGCGTTACTGACGGCTCGTTTCATCGCTCGACGAAACATCACCCGCTTCTCTAACTGCTGGGCAATATTCTCTGCAACTAAGGTCGCATCAAGCTCCGGCTTGCGAACCTCTTCAATATTGATGTGTACCGGAATACCCATCATTTTCGCCACAGCGCTGCGCAGCCGCTCAATATCTTCCCCTTTTTTACCAATAACCAACCCCGGACGAGCGGTATAGATGGTGATTTTGGCGTTTCGTGCTGGGCGTTCGATTAAGACTCGACTTACCGATGCCTGTGATAGCTCCTTACGGAGATAATCACGCACTTGAAGATCATTGTTCAGTAGGCGCGGAAATTGCTTGCTATCGGCATACCACTTTGAACTCCAGTCCTTGACAATACCGAGACGAATGCCAGTTGGATGTACTTTTTGTCCCATTCAATTACTCCTAACTCTGCTCTGTCACTTCAATAGTGACATGACTGGTGCGTTTGATAATGCGATTACCACGACCTTTAGCCCGAGCTCGCATCCGTTTCAGTACCGGCCCCTGATCTACCGCGATACGGCTAATCATTAACTCATCAATATCGGCACCATCATTCTGTTCCGCATTAGCAACAGCCGACTCAAGCAGCTTCTTAATCAACACAGCCGCCTTTTTATTGCTAAATGTCAGCACATCAAGCGCCTTCTCAACATGCAATCCCCGCACCTGATCGGCAACTAAGCGACACTTTTGCGGCGAAATGCGTGCATAACTCAACTTTGCAGTCGTACCCATCATCTATTTACCTCTTTTTCGCCTTTTTATCGGCAGCGTGTCCCCGGTAGGTTCGAGTTGGGGCGAACTCACCTAACTTGTGGCCAATCATATTCTCATTGATTAATACCGGCACATGTTGACGCCCATTATGGACGGCCAGTGTTAGCCCTACCATATCGGGAATAATCATTGAACGGCGTGACCAAGTTTTAACTGGACGACGGTTATTGCTCTCTACAGCTTCTTTCACCTTCTTTAATAGATGGTGATCGACAAATGGTCCTTTTTTTACGGATCGTGGCATCTTCTACTACCCTGCTCTATTTCGACTTACGGCGTCTGACAATCAGATGGTCAGTACGCTTGTTTTTGCGTGTTTTATACCCCTTAGTAGGCACACCCCATGGCGTCACTGGATGACGACCACCGGAAGTTCTACCTTCACCCCCTCCGTGAGGGTGATCGACTGGGTTCATCGCCACTCCACGCACAGTAGGACGGATACCTTTCCAGCGTTTGGCTCCCGCCTTGCCTAGTTTTTTCAAACTATGCTCACTATTAGCCACTTCACCTAAGGTTGCACGACACTCAACGGGCACTTTGCGCATCTCACCTGATCGGAGTCTCAGTGTAGCGTGAGCACCATCGCGAGCCACAAACTGTATTGCAGCACCGGCGCTACGGCCTAACTGCGCCCCTTTACCCGGCTTCATCTCGACGCAGTGGATAATAGAACCCACCGGAATATTACGTAGCTGCAAGGTGTTACCACTTTTGATAGGGGCATCCACCCCAGAGACAATTTCAGTTCCCACAATAACCCCCTTAGGGGCGATAATGTAACGCCGTTCGCCATCAAGATACTTAATGAGCGCGATATGGGCGCTACGATTTGGATCGTACTCTAGCCGCTCGACAACACCCAAAACGCCATCCTTATCGCGTTTAAAATCGACTATGCGATAGTGCTGTTTGTGACCACCACCACGGTGACGAACGGTAATACGACCATTATTATTACGACCGCCAGAACGGCTTTTGCTGCTGACCAGAGGGGCATAGGGAGCCCCTTTATGCAGCTCGTTTTTAGCCGAGCGAACAACAAAACGACGCCCAGCGGAGGTCGGTTTAGATTTTACTACTGCCATAACTTCAATCCTCTGCCTACTCTACCGCGCTGGAAAACTCAATTTCCTGTCCGGCTTCAAGGCGAACATACGCTTTGCGAATATCGCTGCGCTTGCCATAGCGCGTACCCATGCGCTTGGTCTTCCCCTTGATATTAACCACACTCACCTTCGCCACCTGCACATTAAACATCAGCTCGACCGCCTGTTTAATCTCTACTTTAGTCGCATTGCGAACCACTTTGAAGGTGTACTGATTACCCGAGTCGGCCACCAACATACTCTTTTCGGTAATATGGGGTGCCAACAAAACCTGCATTAATCGCTGCTCTCTCATGCCAACTTCTCCTCAATCGCCTTAACAGCTGCTGTTGTCATCACCACCTGCTCATAACCGACCAGATCGACCGGATTAACGGCAACGGTATCGCAAACAGCGATATGGGGCAGATTGCGCGCCGAGAGGTAGAGGTTAGGAGAGACTTCGTGATTGACGATGAGCGCAAGGCTTAAATTTAGGCCAGCTATCTGCTCTAACAGCAGCTTGGTCTTCGGCTCAGCTAGGTTGATATCCTCTACCACAATCAAGCGCTCTTGACGCACCAGTTCCGACAGAATGGAACACATAGCAGCGCGGTACATTTTACGATTAACCTTTTGGCTATGGTCGCGATTTGTCGCAGCAAATGTCTTGCCGCCCCCACGCCAAATGGGACTACGAATAGTCCCCGAACGGGCACGTCCTGTCCCTTTTTGACGCCAAGGTTTACTACCACCGCCACTCACCGCTGAACGGTTTTTTTGCGCCTTAGTTCCCTGTCTAGCCCCCGCAAGATAGGCCGTTACAACCTGATGGATTAGGGGTTCATTAAAGTCGCGTTCAAAAACAGCCGCCGACAGCTCCACCATCGCTGCACTGGTACCATCTAGGGATTTTAACTCTATCTGCATCTTCTATCCTCCCTATTTAGCCTTTAATGCCGGCGTAATGACGACATTCGAACCAGCATGTCCGGGAACAGCTCCCTTAATCAAGAGTAGATTTCGTTCGCTATCGACTCTAACCAACTCTAGATTTTGCACGGTACGCCGCGCATTTCCCATGTGGCCAGCCATCTTTTTACCCTTGAAGACCCGTCCTGGAGTCTGCGCCTGACCGATAGAACCCGGGGCGCGGTGGGAGAGCGAGTTACCATGCGAAGCGTCTTGAGTACGGAAATTGTGGCGCTTAATGACACCGGCAAACCCTTTACCGATAGTGGTGCCGCGTACATCAACTTTAGCCACATCGTTAAAACGGCTAACAGTAATTTCACTGCCTAGCTCAAAACTTTCGAGCTCCGACTCTGTGGTACGAAACTCCCACAAACCGACGCCAGGCTCAACATTAGCCTTAGCAAAGTGGCCCGCTTCGGGCTTATTGACCCGACTCTGCTTCTTATTGCCAATCGTCACCTGAATGGCACAATAGCCATCCGTTACCATATTTTTTAGCTGTGTCACCCGATTAGGATCGACTTCAATAACAGTCACTGGCACAGAGACCCCCTCTTCAGTAAAGATACGGGTCATGCCGCACTTGCGACCGACTACACCTATAGTCATAACTGTAATACCCTTATTAGACTTTGCAGCGCCGGTTACGATTGACCGGCGCTCAACAATTAAAAAGTTAGTTTAGTTTAATTTGGACATCAACACCGGCAGCAAGATCGAGCTTCATCAGAGCATCAACTGTCTTGTCGGTCGGGTCGATAATATCCATCAGCCGCTTATGCGTACGCAGCTCATATTGATCTCGCGCATCTTTATTGACATGCGGTGAAATTAGGACAGTAAAACGCTCCTTTTTAGTCGGCAGCGGCACTGGCCCTTTGACATGAGCGCCGGTCCGTTTTGCTGTCTCGACGATTTCACGCGCGGACTGATCAATAAGTCGATGATCAAACGACTTTAAGCGAATACGAATCTGTTGGTTAGTCATGGTCCTTTTACTCTATAATTTTCGAAACAACCCCAGCACCGACGGTACGGCCACCTTCGCGAATCGCAAAGCGTAGCCCCTCCTCCATCGCGATTGGGGCGATGAGACTAACCGTCAGGCCGACATTATCCCCCGGCATCACCATCTCGACCCCTTCAGGTAGGTCGCAGGCACCGGTCACATCGGTCGTACGGAAGTAGAACTGCGGACGATAGCCGTTAAAGAATGGGGTGTGTCGTCCCCCCTCCTCTTTGCTTAACACATAGACTTCCGCTTCAAATTTGGTGTGTGGAGTAATGCTCCCCGGTTTAGCTAGCACCTGACCCCGCTCGACATCCTCCCGCTTAGTTCCACGCAGCAGCACCCCAACATTATCCCCCGCCTGACCCTGATCGAGCAGTTTGCGGAACATCTCCACCCCGGTGACGGTGGTTTTGGTGGTGTCACGAATACCGACAATCGCCACCTCTTCACCCACTTTGATAATGCCGCGCTCAATCCGGCCGGTGACCACGGTACCGCGACCAGAGATCGAGAAGACATCCTCAATCGGCATAATGAACGCCCCATCAACGGCCCGCTCCGGTTCAGGGATGTAGTCATCCATTGCTGCAACTAGCTTTTCGATCGAGGGAATACCAATTTCAGAGGTATCCCCTTCAAGAGCTTTTAGGGCCGAGCCGGTGACAATCGGGGTATCATCCCCAGGAAACTCGTAGCTATCAAGTAGCTCGCGAATCTCCATCTCAACTAGCTCTAATAGCTCGGCGTCATCGACCTGGTCGGCTTTGTTCATATAGACCAAGATGTAGGGCACACCAACTTGGCGTGAGAGCAGGATATGCTCACGGGTCTGTGGCATCGGGCCATCAGCGGCCGATACCACTAGAATCGCTCCATCCATCTGTGCCGCACCGGTAATCATGTTCTTGACATAGTCGGCGTGCCCCGGGCAGTCAACGTGCGCGTAGTGACGCGCCTCTGACTGATACTCCACATGGGCGGTGGCAATCGTGATACCGCGAGCACGCTCTTCTGGTGCGCTATCGATATTGGCGTAGTCTTTGAATTCGCCGCCGAACTTCTCCGACATCACCTTGGTAATCGCTGCTGTCAGCGTCGTTTTACCGTGGTCAACATGGCCAATAGTACCCACATTGACATGGGGTTTGGTTCTTTCAAACTTTTCCTTAGACATCTTTCATCAAACCTCTACAAATTTTCAATCAGGAAATTATGACGATTTTTTGACCACGGCATCAGCTACACTAGCTGGTGCTTCGGCATACTTAGCAAACTCCATGGAGTAGGTCGCCCGACCTTGGGTTGCTGAACGCAGATCGGTGGCATAGCCGAACATCTCGGCTAGCGGCACCTCGGCACGAATAATCTTACCACTGACCCCATCATCCATCCCTTGAACGATACCACGACGACGATTAAGATCGCCCATCACATCGCCCATATAGTCTTCAGGAGTGACCACCTCCACCTTCATAATCGGCTCTAGCAGATAGACTCCCGCCTTCTTTGCCCCCTCTTTTAGGGCCATAGAGCCGGCAATTTTAAACGCTAGCTCGTTAGAATCGACATCGTGATATGAGCCATCATAGAGGGTGACTTTCAGATCTTCGAGCGGATAACCGGCCAGTACGCCGTTTGCCATCTGCTCCTGAACCCCCTTATCGACAGCAGGGATATACTCTCTAGGGACCACACCACCAACAATGGCGTTTTCAAAGGCGTAACCCTCTCCCTGTGGCTGAGGCTCGATACGCAGCCAGACATGGCCATACTGACCACGACCGCCCGACTGACGCACAAACTTACCCTCAACTTCGACTCGATTGCGAATGCCTTCACGATAGGCCACTTGGGGGGCACCCACATTGGCTTCCACTTTAAACTCGCGCCGCATCCTATCAACGATGATCTCTAGGTGCAGCTCTCCCATTCCGGAGATAATGGTCTGCCCCGACTCCTCATCAGTATGGACTCTAAAGGAGGGATCCTCTTGCGCTAGCTTTGAGAGCGCAATCCCCATCTTCTCTTGGTCAGCCTTGGTCTTCGGCTCAATAGCGACCGAGATAACCGGCTCAGGAAACTCCATCCGCTCCAGAGTAATGACATCGCTCTGAGCACAGAGTGTATCCCCCGTGGTCACATCTTTCAGGCCTACCGCTGCCGCAATATCACCGGCACGCACCTCTTTAATCTCTTCACGCGAATTAGCGTGCATCTGCAAAATACGACCGATACGCTCTCTCTTGCCTTTAACCGGATTAAGTACCGAATCACCCGAGTTAATTACCCCAGAATAGACACGGAAAAAGGTGAGAGTCCCCACATAGGGATCCGTTGCTATCTTAAAGGCCAGTGCCGCAAACGGCTCTTCGTCTGAGGAGTGTCGCTCGGCTACCGTCTCATTTTTATCATCTAGCACGCCTTGGATAGCCGGAACATCTACCGGACTAGGCATATAATAGACTACTGAGTCTAACATCGCCTGCACGCCTTTGTTTTTAAAGGCAGAGCCGCACATGACCGGTACAATCTCGTTGTTGAGCGTCTGAATCCGCAACCCTTGGCGAATCTCCTCTTCAGAGAGCTCGCCACTGTCGAGATACTTCTCCATCAACTCTTCGTTCGCCTCTGCGGCGGATTCAACCATCGCCTCATGCAGTTCTTGAGCCTTATCGGCCAGATCGTCCGGAATCTCACGCGCCTCGTATGTCATGCCGCGATCCTCTTCATTCCAGTAGATCGCCTTCATTCGGACTAGATCGATAACCCCCTTAAAGTTCTCTTCAGCCCCGATATTGAGCTGGATCGGCACTGCATTCGCGCCTAGACGCTCCCTAATCTGTCGCACCACGCGCAAAAAGTCGGCCCCAGATCGATCCATCTTATTGACAAATGCGATACGGGGCACATGGTATTTGTTCGCTTGACGCCAGACAGTTTCAGACTGCGGCTCAACCCCCCCTACGGCACAAAAGACCGCACAAGCGCCATCAAGCACCCGCAAGGAGCGCTCAACTTCAATGGTGAAGTCAACATGTCCTGGCGTATCGATGATATTGATGCGATGCTGCTCAAACTGCTGATCCATCCCCTGCCAGAAACAGGTCGTCGCCGCAGAGGTGATAGTAATCCCTCGCTCCTGCTCCTGCTCCATCCAGTCCATGGTGGCAGCCCCATCGTGAACTTCGCCAATTTTATGAGATACGCCGGTGTAAAATAGCACCCGCTCGGTTGTCGTCGTTTTGCCTGCGTCAATGTGGGCCATAATACCTACATTGCGATAGCGATTAATCGGTGTCTTTCGTGCCACGGTCTAGTCCTTACCTGTTCGCGCTTACCAGCGATAGTGTGCAAATGCTTTATTAGCTTCAGCCATGCGGTGCGTATCTTCACGCTTTCTCACAGCAGTACCTTTGCTGTCGAAAGCATCAACAATTTCGCCGGCAAGCCGCAGCCCCATCGATTTTTCGCTCCGTTTTCGAGCCGCATCCACCATCCAGCGCATCGCTAGAGCCATGCCGCGTTCGCCACGCACCTCGACAGGCACCTGATAGGTTGCCCCACCAACCCGACGCGACTTAACCTCGACTATCGGACGGATGTTCTCTAGCGCCTGCTCAAACACTTGCAGTGGCTCGCCCTTGTTTTTGGTAGCGATCTGATCGAGTGCGCCATAGACGATGCGCTCAGCGACCGACTTTTTACCGTCGTACATAACAATATTCATAAATTTGGACAAGGTGCGATTACCGTACTTAGGATCGGGCAATACTTCACGCTTGGCCGCTACTCTTCTTCTGGCCATAGGATTAAACTCGTGTTGTTAACGATTATGATTTAGGACGCTTGGTGCCGTATTTGGAACGACCCTGCTTTCTGTCGTTTACACCGGCAGTATCAAGCGAACCGCGAACGGTATGGTAACGCACGCCCGGCAAGTCCTTAACACGCCCCCCGCGAATCAGCACGACTGAGTGCTCCTGCAGGTTGTGCCCCTCCCCCCCGATATAACTGGTCACTTCAAAACCGTTGGTCAAGCGAACACGAGCTACCTTACGCAGAGCCGAGTTCGGCTTTTTCGGGGTAGTGGTATAGACCCTAGTACATACACCGCGCCGTTGGGGACAAGCCTCCAGTGCGGGCACATTACTTTTGGCTCTTTTCGAAACTCGCGGTTTACGAACAAGCTGATTGATTGTTGCCATATCCTCTCTAAATCTCCGGCGTCATATAACACAACAGGCCGGCTAGCCGACCCGTGCAAAAAAGAGGCGGAATTTTAGTGCCGCCTCCACTAAATGTCAAGTGCTGATTAGTCACGACTCACTAGTCGGTGCCTTCAGAAGGCTCTCTCGCTGCGACTCCCTCCTAGCTTCAAGAGTGGCGTTGGCTCTATTAGCCGCGTCCATCTCGTCATTAAAGACATCTTCGAACCGTTTTTTCCGCTCCGAGTGGTAGGCTAGACCGGTACCGGCTGGAATTAATCGGCCCACAATCACATTCTCTTTTAGGCCCCGTAGATCGTCTCGTTTACCGGTCACCGCCGCATCGGTTAAGACACGAGTTGTCTCTTGGAATGAGGCGGCAGAGATAAACGACTCGGTAGCGAGTGACGCCTTAGTAATCCCGAGCAGTAGCCTCTCATAACGGGCTGGCATTTTGTTATTTAGCTGCGCCTTTTCGTTCTCATCAAGCACAGCGGCGTATTCGACCTGCTCTCCCTTAAGGAACGGCGTATCACCGCCCTCCATAATTTCACACTTGCGCAGCATCTGCCGCACAATAACTTCAATATGCTTATCGTTAATCTTTACCCCTTGCAGACGATAGACATCTTGCACTTCATTAACGATATAGCGGGCTAGCTCTACAATTCCCTGTAGTCGCAGAATATCGTGCGGATTGAGTTCGCCATCGACAATGACCTCCCCCTTGCCGACATGCTCCCCCTCAAACACATTAATGTGTCGCCATTTAGGGATCAACTCCTCGTAGTGCTCCCCCTCTGGCGGGGTTATCACCAGTCGCTGTTTCCCCTTAGTCTCCTTACCAAACGAGACGGTACCGCTAACTTCGGCCAAAATGGAGGACTCTTTCGGCTTTCTAGCCTCAAATAGATCGGCCACTCGCGGCAGACCCCCGGTAATATCACGGGTTTTAGAGGACTCCTGCGGAATACGGGCCAACACATCCCCCACACTGACCTGATCACCATCAGAGAGTGATACAATCGCCCCAGAGGGGAGGAAGTATTGTGCCGGCAGATCAGTCCCGGGAATATTGAGATCATGCCCCGACTCATCGACCAGTTTAACCATCGGCCGCTTATCTTTACCGGCCTGACCACGCTGTTTCGGATCGAGTACCACTAGCGAAGTCAGCCCAGTAATCTCATCGATCTGACGGTTGACAGTAATCCCCTCTTCAAACTCAAATAGCTGTACCCGACCATCGATTTCGGTAATAACCGGGTGGGTGTGGGGATCCCAATTGGCTAAGATTGTCCCAGCCTCAACTCCCTGCCCCTCGGTGGCGTTAATGCGTGCGCCATAGGGGACTTTGTAGCGTTCGATCTCTCGCCCCTGATCATCAATAATCGCCAACTCCCCTGAGCGCGATACCGCCACCGAGTAGCCATCTTTGTGGGTAACCGACTTGTTATTGTGCAGCCGCACACTTCCCGCTTTTTTGTTCTGAATATTACTAATCGCCGCCGAGCGGGAGGCTGCCCCACCGATATGGAAAGTACGCATGGTTAGCTGTGTCCCCGGCTCGCCAATCGACTGTGCCGCAATGACCCCCACTGCCTCACCCACATTCACTTGGTGCCCCCGAGCCAGATCACGGCCATAACAGGCAGAGCAGACCCCGTAACGGGTCTCACAGGTAATCGGTGAGCGAACTTTGATAGTATCGATCGACATCGACTCTATCTGTTGCACCCACTGCTCATCGAGTAGGGTACCGCGTGGAATTAGCACTTCGCCGCTCGTATTAGAGATCACATCATCGGCGACCACCCGTCCTAGTACCCGATCTTCGAGCAGTTCGACCACATCTCCCCCCTCAATGAGGGCCTGCATCTCTAACCCCTGAGTCGTTTGACAATCGGTCTCGACAATAACTAGATCTTGCGCCACATCGACCAGTCGTCGAGTCAGATAACCGGAGTTAGCCGTTTTTAACGCAGTATCAGCCAGACCTTTACGGGCGCCATGAGTCGAAATAAAGTACTGCAATACCGATAGCCCTTCGAGGAAGTTAGCGGTAATCGGCGTCTCGATAATCGAACCATCCGGCTTAGCCATCAGCCCCCGCATACCGGCTAACTGCCGTATCTGTGCCGCACTCCCTCGGGCACCAGAGTCAGCCATCATGAAGATAGAGTTAAATGAGTCCTGTTTGACGCTATTCCCCTCCCGATCAAGTACCTCCTCTTTACCTAGACCATCCATCATCGCCTTAGCGACCTGATCATTAGTCCGAGACCAGATATCGACCACCTTGTTATAGCGTTCGCCGTTAGTCACCAGACCCGAAATATATTGTGACTCGATCTCTTTCACCTCCTCATCGGCCTGAGCCAAAATATCGGCTTTTGATGAGGGCACCACCATATCCTTAGCCCCAAATGACACCCCAGCACGAGTCGCCATCCTAAAGCCCAGATACATAAGTTGATCGGCAAAAATAACCGACTCTTTTAGACCTAAATGGCGATAGGCGTAGTTAATTAGCGCCGAAATTGCCTTTTTAACCATCGGTTTATTCACAATCTCAAACGGCATCCCCGGCGGTATAATCTCAAACAGCATGGAGCGGCCGACGGTGGTATCGCGAAGGGAGCGATGCTCCTCTAGCTCACCTTGGTCATTATAGAGCTGCTCAACAATACGCACTTTGACTTGGGCATGGAGCTCAACTGCGCGATTTTCGTAGGCGCGAATCGCCTCTTTAATATCGGCAAAAGCCATCCCCTCCCCACGAGCATTGACTCTATCGCGAGTCATGTAGTAGAGCCCGAGTACCACATCTTGTGACGGCACAATAATCGGATCACCATTGGCAGGAGAGAGGACATTATTGGTTGACATCATCAGACTACGAGCTTCGAGCTGGGCCTCTAGTGAGAGGGGCACATGCACTGCCATCTGGTCACCATCGAAGTCGGCGTTAAAGGCGGCGCAGACAAGCGGATGGAGCTGAATCGCTTTCCCCTCAATGAGCTGCGGCTCAAACGCCTGAATGCCGAGACGGTGCAGCGTCGGTGCTCGATTCAACATGACAGGATGCTGACGAATCACCTCATCCAGAATATCCCACACCTCCGGACTCTCCCGCTCAACCAGTTTTTTCGCCGCCTTAATCGTGGTGGCTAGGCCACGCCGCTCCAGTTTGCTGAAGATAAACGGCTTAAACAGCTCCAGCGCCATCTTCTTTGGCAGACCGCACTGATGCAGTCTCAGCGTCGGCCCTACCACGATCACCGACCGGCCAGAGTAGTCCACCCTCTTTCCGAGTAGATTTTGCCGAAAACGGCCCTGCTTGCCCTTGATCATATCGGCTAACGACTTTAGCGGCCGCTTGTTTGAGCCGGTAATCGCCCGTCCGCGCCGACCATTATCTAACAGAGCATCGACCGCCTCTTGCAGCATCCGCTTCTCGTTACGGACGATAATATCGGGGGCATTGAGCTCTAGCAGCCGTTTAAGACGGTTATTACGGTTAATCACCCGCCGGTAGAGATCATTCAAATCAGAGGTCGCAAAACGCCCCCCCTCTAAGGGGACTAGCGGGCGCAGCTCTGGTGGCAGTACCGGTAGCACTGTCATCACCATCCACTCCGGTTTGTTCCCCGACTCTAAAAAGGCCTCAATTAGCTTCAGCCGCTTAGTCAGCTTCTTCAGCTTGGTTTCAGAGTTGGTATTGGGGATCTCATCGCGCAATCTGGCCGCCTCGACCTGTAGATCCATCTCCTTGAGCATAGCGTAGATCGCCTCAGCCCCCATTTTGGCCTCAAACTCATCCCCATACTCTTCAAACGCCTCAATGTGCGCCTCTTCGGTCAGCAACTTCCCCCGCTCTAGCTTGGTCATCCCCGGCTCGGTCACGACAAAAGCTTCAAAGTAGAGCACCCGTTCGATATCTCGTAGCGGCATATCGAGCAGCAGCCCCATGCGAGAGGGGAGGCTCTTTAAAAACCAGATATGCGCGACCGGACAGGCTAGCTCAATATGGCCCATGCGCTCCCGTCGAACTTTGGAGAGGGTGACCTCAACGCCACACTTTTCACAGATCACCCCCCGATGTTTTAAGCGCTTATACTTACCACACAGACACTCATAATCTTTGACCGGACCAAAAATCTTGGCACAAAATAGCCCATCTCGTTCGGGACGAAAAGTCCGATAGTTAATCGTCTCCGGCTTCTTCACCTCGCCATAAGACCAAGAGCGAACCTTATCGGGGGAGGCTAAGCCGATACGAATGGCGTTAAAATCCTCTAAATGGCCCTGCTGTTTTATCAAATTGAGTAGGTCTTTCACTAATCTCTCCTCTTCGGAAATCACTTATCGCATGAATCGGGTTATCGTGCCGCTCACCCACTAAAGGGTCGGCACGACATGGACGGTTATGGTAAACGGGACTACTCTCCCTCCAACTCAATATCGATCCCCAGGGCTCGAATCTCCTTAATCAGTACATTAAACGACTCCGGCATCCCCGCATCCATACGGTGATCACCATCGACAATGTTTTTATACATTCGGGTACGGCCATTGACATCATCTGATTTAACCGTCAGCATCTCCTGCAAAGTATAGGTCGCCCCATACGCCTCCAGCGCCCACACCTCCATCTCACCGAAGCGCTGCCCACCAAACTGGGCTTTCCCCCCCAGAGGCTGCTGCGTGACTAGGCTGTAGGGGCCGGTAGAGCGGGCGTGCATCTTGTCATCGACTAAATGGTTCAACTTCAGCATATACATATAGCCAACGGTGACCGGTCGCTCAAACGCTTCGCCAGAACGGCCATCATAGAGGGTCGTCTGCCCCGTGACCGGCAGATCAGCGAGCTTGAGCATATACTCCAGATCATGCTCCTCCACGCCATCAAAGACCGGTGTGGCCATCGGCACCCCAGCGCGCAGATTCTTAGCTAGCTCCACCACTTCGCTATCGCTCAGTGAGTCGATCTGCTCCTGTTTACCGCTACAGTTGTTATAGATATCATGCAAAAAGCTGCGCAAGGTGGAGATCGCCTGCTGCGACTGCTGATAACTATCTAACATACGACCTATCTTCTCTCCCAACCCCTTCGCTGCCCAGCCTAAATGGGTCTCTAGCACCTGACCGACATTCATCCGCGACGGCACCCCTAGCGGATTTAGCACCACATCGACCGGAACACCGAACTCATCGTAGGGCATATCTTCAACCGGCACGATCATAGAGATAACCCCCTTGTTACCATGGCGACCGGCCATCTTATCGCCAGGCTGAATCCGCCGCCGTACCGCTAGATAGACCTTCACCATCTTCAACACCCCAGGCGCTAGATCATCGCCTTGGGTTAACTTCTTGCGCTTATCTTCGAACTGCGCCTCAAAATTTTTACGCTGTTCGCTCAGTTGCACTTTAATCGACTCTAGCTGGCTATTGAGCTCATCCTCTTCCATGCGCAGCTCAAACCACTTCTCTCTAACCACCCCATCCAGATAGGTCTCGGTTAGCGTATCCCCCGCCTTCAAGCGATTAGGGCCACCTAGCGCCTTTTTACCGACTAGGAGCCGACGCATACGGCCATAGCCATCCTCCTCCATGATGCGCTGCTTATCTTTTAGATCCTTGCGAATTTCGTTCAGCTCCGCCTCTTCAATTTGGTGCGCTCGCTTATCTTTATCTAACCCATCACGGGTAAAGACCTGCACCCCAATGACAGTGCCTTGGGTGCCTGAAGAGACTCGCAGTGAAGAGTCTTTAACATCAGAGGCCTTGTCACCAAAGATGGCCCGCAATAACTTCTCTTCTGGAGTTAACTGCGACTCCCCCTTCGGGGTCACCTTACCGACCAGAATATCGCCCGGCTTCACCTCCGCCCCGACATAGACAATCCCCGACTCATCGAGTTTACCTAAAGCGCTCTCGCTAACATTAGGGATGTCGGCAGTAATCTCCTCTGGTCCTAATTTGGTATCGCGAGCAATACAGGTGAGCTCCTCAATATGGATAGTGGTAAAGCGATCCTCCTGTACCACCCGTTCAGAGATAAGAATAGAGTCCTCAAAGTTATAGCCGTTCCACGGCATAAAGGCGACCCGCATATTCTGCCCGAGCGCGAGCTCGCCCATATCGGTCGAAGGGCCATCGGCCAGACAGTCGCCTCGGGCAATCACATCTCCCGGTTTGACCAGTGGCCGCTGATTAATACAGGTATTCTGATTCGAACGGGTATATTTAATCAGGGTATAGATATCGACCCCAGGTTCCCCCGCTTCGGTCTCCTCATCATTGACCCGAATCACAATTCGGCCCGAATCGACCGAGTCAACCACCCCACCACGACGAGCCACGACCGTCACCCCAGAGTCGATGGCCACAGTTCGCTCCATGCCAGTGCCTACCAGCGGCTTATCGGCCCGCAGAGTCGGTACCGCTTGGCGCTGCATATTCGACCCCATTAGCGCTCGGTTCGCATCATCGTGCTCCAAAAACGGGATCAGTGAGGCAGCTACCGAGACAATCTGCTTCGGCGAGACATCGACATAATCGACCTCCAGCTTCGGTTTGAGGGTAAACTCGTTCTGGTGACGACAGGAGACTAGATCATCGGTCAAGCGCCCTTCGCTATCGACCGCCACATTGGCCTGAGCGATGACAAACTCGTTTTCATTGATCGCTGAAAGATAGTCGATCTCATCGGTCACCTGCCCATCGACGACTTTACGATAAGGGGTCTCTAAAAACCCATAATTATTAGTACGAGCATAGACCGCCAGTGAGTTAATTAGACCGATATTTGGCCCCTCAGGGGTCTCAATCGGACAGACACGACCGTAGTGGGTCGGGTGGACATCGCGCACCTCAAATCCAGCCCGCTCCCGAGTCAGCCCCCCCGGGCCTAGCGCCGAAATCCGTCGCTTATGGGTAATTTCAGAGAGCGGATTATTTTGATCCATAAACTGCGATAGCTGGCTAGAGCCGAAAAACTCCTTAATCGCCGCCGAGACCGGTTTAGCATTAATCAGCTCTTGTGGCATCAGATTTTCGCTCTCGGCGAGCGATAAGCGCTCTTTTACCGCCCGCTCGACCCGCACTAAACCGACACGAAACTGGTTTTCGGCCATCTCGCCGACACTTCGTACCCGCCGGTTACCGAGGTGATCGATATCATCGACACTCCCCTTACCATTACGAATATCGAGCAGCGTCTCGACCACCGCCAAAATATCCTCTTTCGAGAGAGTCCCCTCACCGACTACCTCCTCTCGACCAACGCGGCGGTTGAACTTCATTCGCCCCACTTCCGAGAGATCGTAGCGCTCAAAAACGAAGAAGAGGCCATCGAACAGACTCTCTGCTGCCTCTTTAGTCGGTGGCTCCCCTGGACGCATCATGCGATAGATCTCAACCAACGCCTCTAATTTATTAGTCGTCGAGTCGATACGCAGCGTATCGGAGATAAACGGCCCGTGATCGAGATCATTAGTAAAGATCGTCTTAAAGTCACTCACCCCACTCTCACGCAGACGGGTCAGCAGCTCTTCGGTCAGCTCATCGTTAGCCGCAGCTACAATCTCACCACTCTCGCCATCGACAATATCGTGCGCTAAGACGCGACCGATGAGCGCCTCATCCCCTAGGTCGATAAATTCGATATTCGCGTTATCGAGCAGCCGGACATGGCGGGCGGTCATCTTTTTCCCCTTCTCCACCACCACCTCACCATCGACGACAATATCGGTCGGGGCGGTCTCCCCCCGCATCCTCTCGGCGACAAAACGGATCCTCGCCCCCTCCCCCTCTTGGAGCTGAATCTCATCTTGCTCAAAAAAGCGCGCTAAAATCTCTTCGGTCGTGTAGTCAAGCGCCCGTAATAGCACGGTTGCCGGCAGTTTACGCCGCCGATCGATACGCACAAACAGACAATCTTTCGGATCAAACTCAAAGTCGAGCCAAGAGCCGCGATAGGGGATCACTCGCGCACTAAAGAGCAGCTTACCCGAGGAGTGGGTCTTACCCTTATCGTGCTCAAAAAAGACCCCAGGCGAACGGTGGAGCTGGGAGACAATCACCCGCTCAGTGCCATTAATCACAAAGGTGCCGTTCTCGGTCATTAGGGGCAGCTCCCCCATATAGACCTCTTGATCTCGCACCTCTTTCACATTTTTATTGGCCGAATCTTTATCATAGATAATCAGACGCAGCTTAACTCGCAGTGGCGCGGCGTAGTTTAGACCACGAGTACGGCACTCATTGACATCAAACCCCGGACGCCCCAGAGTGTAGCTGACATACTCCAGCGCCGCATTACCGGAGTAGCTTTCGATAGGAAAAACCGAAGAGAAAGCGGCGTGCAGACCGGTCTTTTTCCTCGCCTCGCTATCGGCATCGAGCGCCATGAACTTTCGGTATGACTCTAGCTGAGTGGAGAGCAGATAGGGGACATCCAAAATTCCTGGACGCTTGCCGAAATCTTTACGAATACGTTTTTTCTCTGTGTACGAATAGGCCATCAGTTTTCCTCTGTAATACCCCTAAAGCGTGCGCCAATCTTTTGAATCGCCTCACAGCGTCCCTCAAACAGTGGCTTTTTTCAGCAAGAAAAGGCCGGCAACTGAGCGTTACCAGCCATTTTTTAAAAATCAGTGCGCCCTCCTTGGCTAGCAGATTCCCTTGCACCTCGTCAAAAATACCTGTGACGATACGGATTCCTCTAAAATAACTCAGAAGAGTTACTTCAGCTCGACAGTCGCTCCTGCCTCTTCGAGCTTCTTCTTCAGATCTTCAGCCTCTTCCTTAGAAGCTGCCTCTTTAACGGTAGCCGGTACACCCTCTACCATATCTTTGGCCTCTTTCAGACCTAAACCGGTAATAGCGCGAACGGCCTTAATGACGCTCACTTTGTTCTCGCCAAAGCTGCTCATAATGACATCAAATTCGGTCTGCTCTTCGGCAGCGGCAGCGCCATCGCCCCCTCCCGCCGGTGCCGCGACAGCAACAGCTGCTGCGGCAGTGACCCCAAACTTCTCCTCCATTGCAGAGATAAGATCAACCACCTCCATGACACTCATGTTGGCAATTGCTTCGAGAATATCGTCTTTCGATACGGCCATTGTAAAATTCTCCAAAAATTTTATCAGGTGTTAAATAAGTAGATTCTGAAATTACAGCAAACGGGGCTGTCGTTAAGCCTACGCGGCCTCTTTCTGATCGCGGATTGCCGCCACCGTACGAACCAGTTTGCCCGGAACCTCGTTGAGGGTACGAGCCAGCTTCTCTACTGGTGCCTTCATAACAGACATCAGCATCGAAATCGCCTGATCCTTGGTTGGCATCTTAGCTAGCCGATCTAGTTCAGTGGCCGGCAACATCTGCCCACCAATAGAGACCAGCTTAACCTCAAGCTTGGGATTCAGCTTGGCAAAATCCTTCACGACCCGAGCGGCACAGCCGGGATCTTCCATCGAAAAGGCCAATACCAGTGGTCCGACCAAGCCGTCGCTCATGCACTCAAATTCGGTGCCCTGAATCGCACGACGGGCGAGATTATTCTTCACCACCCGCAGATAGACCCCCTCTTTACGCGCTTCCGCACGCAGAGCTGTCATCTGAGCCGAACTTAACCCGTTATACTCCGCGGCGACTGCCGCATAGGCAGTCGTTGCAACTTCAGCAACCTCGCTTACGATGCTCTTCTTCTGATCAAGATTTAGCGCCATGCGACATTACCTCAATACCTAAGCTGTTCGCTGAACAGCCATCCATTAAACAAAAGAGCAGAGTTCTGCTCCCCGACTATACGGTGGCTTGCAGCTAATGCTGCCAAACACCGTCTGCGTGGGCCTGCTCTCCATAGCAAATTAAGGCAAAGCCACCCACGGTCTATGACGATGCTGGTTCGTTGTCCAGCATGCCGTAGAAAAAATAAAACCTATTTAATCGTCAATGAGCTCTGATCGATACCCACGCCCCCCCCCATGGTGGTAGAGAGGGAGATTTTACGCAGATAGATCCCTTTAGAGGTCGAAGGTTTCAGCTTTTGCAGATCACTAATCAACGCATGCAGGTTCCCTTTTAGAGCCTCATTATCGAAATCCACCTTACCGATAGTGGTGTG
Organism: Ectothiorhodospiraceae bacterium BW-2; assembly: GCA_008375315.1. Lineage (NCBI taxonomy): Bacteria > Pseudomonadati > Pseudomonadota > Gammaproteobacteria > Chromatiales > Ectothiorhodospiraceae > Ectothiorhodospiraceae bacterium BW-2. Next base: position 1,127,639 of record CP032507.1, read on the forward strand.
GATAATACCCGATTTATCAGTCCGAAAACGCACCTGACCCGCTTTAGCATTTTTAACCGCTGTCGCGACATCGGCAGTCACCGTACCGACTTTAGGGTTAGGCATTAAACCACGAGGCCCTAGAATTTGGCCTAACTGTCCGACAACACGCATCGCATCGGGGGAGGCAATGACGACATCAAAATTGAGCTCGCCACCTTTAATCGTTTCGGCTAAATCGTCCATACCGACCAGATCAGCACCCGCCTCAGTCGCTGCCGCAGCATTAGGCCCTTGGGTAAAGACAGCGACCCGAACACTCTTGCCCGTTCCGTGAGGTAGGACGCAGGAGCCTCGTACCACCTGATCTGATTTGCGCGGATCAACACCTAGATTGACACTAGCATCAATCGATTCGGTGAACTTTGCTCTAGGTAGAGATTTAAGTAGCTCTAACGCCTCATCAATAGCGTAAAAACGGGTAGCATCGATCGTCTCCCTAATGAGCCGCATCTTCTTCGATAGTTTGGCCATCGTTATACCACTCCCTCTGTCTCAAGCCCCATACTTTTCGCCGTTCCGGCAATGGTGCGCACCGCCGCATCAAGATCGGCTGCCGATAGATCAGGTGCCTTCGTTTTGGCAATCTCTTCGAGCTGCTCACGAGTCAACCGACCGACTTTGTCGCGATTCGGAACCGCTGATCCGCTTTTGATTCCTGCCGCCTTTTTTAACAAAATCGACGCAGGGGGGGTCTTGGTGACAAAGGTAAAGCTGCGGTCACTATAGACGGTAATCACAACCGGAGTCGGCAACCCCTGCTCCATCGTCTGGGTCGCGGCATTAAATGCCTTACAAAACTCCATAATATTGACACCGTGTTGACCGAGTGCCGGGCCGACAGGAGGGCTCGGATTAGCCTGTCCGGCCTTGACCTGCAGCTTGACATAAGCCTGAATCTTTTTAGCCATAAATGAATCTCCGTGGGTAGTAACGCCTTACGGCTCCCCTATATATTGATACCATAGTCAATCAATGGCACCGCGCTAGCTATCGCGGTACCACATCGTTACCACTCTAACCCTTTTCGACCTGACTAAACTCCAGATCAACCGGGGTTGAGCGACCAAAGATTAGCACAGCCACCCGAAGCCGATTCTTTTCGTAATCGACCTCTTCGACCACACCATTAAAATCATTAAAGGGGCCATCGGTTATGCGTACCATCTCACCCGCCTCAAATAGCACTTTAGGTCGTGGTCGCTCGCTTCCTTCCTGCACTCGGTCAAGAATCGCCTGCGCCTCTTTTTCGGTAATCGGTGCCGGTTTATCACTCGTGCCGCCGATAAAACCCATGACCCGAGGGACATCCCTAACTAAATGCCAAGTCTCCTCATCCATCTCCATCTGGACAAGCACATAACCGGGAAAGAACTTGCGCATAGTGTTTCGCTTCTGGCCATCACGCATCTCCACCACCTCTTCGGTGGGAACCAGAATCTGGCCGAAGCGCTCTTGTAGGCCATAACGGTTAATGCGCTCCTCTAGTGAGCGCTTCACATGGCTCTCAAAGCCAGAGAAGGCGTGCACAACATACCAACGAAGCGCCATCGCGACTACCCCCCTTGACCGGTGAGCAGCTGCACTGCCCAAGCCAAAAACATATCGAACAGCCAGAGAATCAGACCGACAATCACCACCATAACCAACACCATCAGTGTGGTCTGTACGGTCTCTTTACGGGTCGGCCAGACGACTTTGCGTATCTCAATGACAGCCCCCCGCCCATAGGCGATCGCTGCCACGCCTGGGGCAGTCATAGAGGCAATGAAGAGCGCTCCCCCCATCGCCACAAGCAGCACAACTACCCGCATCAGCAGAGAGGTATCGCTGTAGATATAGAAACCGGCCAGAGCAGCAATAACCAACACTCCGGCAAACGCCAACTTTATTTTATCACTCATTCCGAGTTTTACTGCACTTAGTAAATGGCAGGCCAGGAGGGAATCGAACCCCCAACCTGCGGTTTTGGAGACCGCTGCTCTGCCAATTGAGCTACTGGCCTAAGGCAAAGAGGGTGGCATCTATCGCAGCCACCCTCAGAACTAGTGGTAGTTACCGCAGAGGCGGCAACTACTCGATAATTTTCGAAACAACCCCAGCACCGACGGTACGGCCACCTTCGCGAATCGCAAAGCGTAGCCCCTCCTCCATCGCGATTGGGGCGATGAGACTAACCGTCAGGCCGACATTATCCCCCGGCATCACCATCTCGACCCCTTCAGGTAGGTCGCAGGCACCGGTCACATCGGTCGTACGGAAGTAGAACTGCGGACGATAGCCGTTAAAGAATGGGGTGTGTCGTCCCCCCTCCTCTTTGCTTAACACATAGACTTCCGCTTCAAATTTGGTGTGTGGAGTAATGCTCCCCGGTTTAGCTAGCACCTGACCCCGCTCGACATCCTCCCGCTTAGTTCCACGCAGCAGCACCCCAACATTATCCCCCGCCTGACCCTGATCGAGCAGTTTGCGGAACATCTCCACCCCGGTGACGGTGGTTTTGGTGGTGTCACGAATACCGACAATCGCCACCTCTTCACCCACTTTGATAATGCCGCGCTCAATCCGGCCGGTGACCACGGTACCGCGACCAGAGATCGAGAAGACATCCTCAATCGGCATAATGAACGCCCCATCAACGGCCCGCTCCGGTTCAGGGATGTAGTCATCCATTGCTGCAACTAGCTTTTCGATCGAGGGAATACCAATTTCAGAGGTATCCCCTTCAAGAGCTTTTAGAGCCGAGCCGGTGACAATCGGGGTATCATCCCCAGGAAACTCGTAGCTATCGAGTAGCTCGCGAATCTCCATCTCAACTAGCTCTAATAGCTCGGCGTCATCGACCTGGTCGGCTTTGTTCATATAGACCAAGATGTAGGGCACACCAACTTGGCGTGAGAGCAGGATATGCTCACGGGTCTGTGGCATCGGGCCATCAGCGGCCGATACCACTAGAATCGCTCCATCCATCTGTGCCGCACCGGTAATCATGTTCTTGACATAGTCGGCGTGCCCCGGGCAGTCAACATGCGCGTAGTGACGCGCCTCTGACTGATACTCCACATGGGCGGTGGCAATCGTGATACCGCGAGCACGCTCTTCTGGTGCGCTATCGATATTGGCGTAGTCTTTGAATTCGCCGCCGAACTTCTCCGACATCACCTTGGTAATCGCTGCTGTCAGCGTCGTTTTACCGTGGTCAACATGGCCAATAGTACCCACATTGACATGGGGTTTGGTTCTTTCAAACTTTTCCTTAGACATTTGAGAAGTCGCCTCCGAAAATTATCGCTACACCATACACAAAAAAACCTGGAGCCCAAGAGCAGATTTGAACTGCCGACCTCACCCTTACCAAGGGTGTGCTCTACCAACTGAGCTACCTGGGCAAAGTAAATATTTCAAAATTTTGAACTATTAACCTGTCAAAATATCTGGAGCGGGTGATGGGAATCGAACCCACGTCAACAGCTTGGAAGGCTGAGGTTCTACCATTGAACTACACCCGCAGCGCTCAATTCCTGTACCACACCATAACAAAAATATGGTGGAGGGGGGAGGATTCGAACCTCCGAAGGCTGAGCCGACAGATTTACAGTCTGTTCCCTTTGACCGCTCGGGAACCCCTCCTGAAAAAGAGGGCGAATTCTGCCTGAACTTTACCCCACTGTCAAGGCAATCAACCCCAATTGACCCAATTTTTTTAGCGCCTCTCTACTCAGTCGCAGCCCTCCGGCCATCGCCACCTGCCATCCCCATCCATATTAGCGTCGCCATACGACCACTCTGCCCACCGTCACGCCGATAGGAAAAAAAGCGTTCCGATTCAGCAAAAGTACACCCCTGCCCCCCATAGATAGCCTCTGCTCGCACCCCCAGCGCTGTCAGACGCTGTCGCGCTAGAAGGTAGAGATCGGCATACCACTTCCCGTCGAGAGTCGCGGCAATAAAGGCCCTTTCGGCCAAAGAGTCGCGGACGACAAAAGCCTCCCGCACCTCGCTACCCACCTCAAAGTGGCGCTGACTAATCGCCGTTCCCAACCAGACCAGCAGCTCATCTGCCGGGTCGCCAATCGTCTGTAGCGACTGTTCGATAACGCCTTCGGCCAATCCGCGCCAACCAGCATGAATCGCCGCCACCACCCCCCCCCGACGGCTAGTGACCAATATCGGCAAACAGTCAGCTGTCAGCACCGCGCAGACCAGACCGACGCTGCGACTCACCGCCGCATCGGCACGAACAGTGCCCGACATGGTCCCCTCTCCTAGCTCAACGACCTCGGTTGAGTGACACTGCGCCAACCACGGCACCTCTGCCGGTAGATGTGCCGCTCGCTGTAACCGACGCCGATTCTCCGCCACCGCCCAAGGGGCGTCGCCAACATGGCTCGCCAAATTCAGCCCCCGATAGCCGCCACCACTCACCCCCCCGTGACGCGTGGTCATGAGTGCATTCACCCCCGGCGGTGCGGGCCAGTCAGGGTAGATCCACGCCACGCTCAGGCACTGCCTTGACGAGCACTAAGCACCGTTTTCGCCATCCGCTTCGCAAAATAGTAGATCCGCTTCTGCTTTTCGATAATATCGATCTCAATCGTATAGGCCGGAATACGGTTCGGCTCCTCAACCACCAACCGCTGCGCTTGGTGCGCGGCGGCGGAGTCGGCCATGAGCACAATGGCCTGCTTCATGTGGATCACATTCTCCGCCACGAGACGATTATTTTGCGATACCGCCTGAATCGCGCCATCGACCGCACTCTCAACGAGCTCATGGAACCCTTTTAACACCTTGCGCGTCGGCTGACTGATCGCAATGCCCGCCTGTAGCCGCTCCCGCCCTAACTCCACCATATTGGTCTCAATGGTATCGCCGATATTCTCCAAATCACTAATCGCCGCCATTAGCTGTAGAAACTCTTGAGTATGGCGATCTGACAACTCCCCCTTACTCACCTTGCCCATGTAGATGATAATCTGTTCATAGAGCGTATCGACCTGCTCATCAAGCTGATAGATATGTCGTAGCTGCTTCTCGCTACCGGAGAGGATCGCTGGCATAATCCCCCGCAGCATCTGCTGCACGATCTCCCCCATGTGCAGCACCTCCAGTCGCACCCGATCCAGCGCTAACACCGGTGTTGAGAGTAGCGACTCATCCAGATATTTAGCCCGCACCGTCACACTCTCCCCCGCCTCGACGCGCCTATCTGGAACCAGCCACTGCACTAGTTTTGCAATTTGGGTGGTAAAACCGATAAAAATGAGCGTATTGGCAAAGTTAAATATCGTGTGGGCATTCGCTATCTGTCGTGGCGTCTCAGCGGCTAGCCGCTCCAGCCCCTGTAGCTCGGGATGAGAGGGGGAGAAACCGATCACAAACTGCGCCAGCCACGGAATAAAAGCTAGCCAGATCAATACCCCAGCGACATTAAACAGCACATGCACCAGCGCCGCTCGCAGCGCCTCGCGCGTCTTGCCAATCGTCGCTAACATCGCGGTAACACAGGTACCGATATTAGCTCCAAACGCCAGCGCAATGCCGGCAGGCAGAGTAATCAACCCCTGGCTTGCCATCACAATCACAATGCCAGTCGTCGCCGAAGAGGACTGCACCAAGCCGGTAAAGAGAGCGGCCACCAAGATTCCCACTAGGGGATTCTCCATCTGCACCATCAGATCGAGAAAGGGCTGATAGGTTCGTAGCGGCTCCATCGCCTCACTCATAATGCTCATGCCAAAGAAGACCAACCCCAACCCCATCAGTATGGCACCGTAGTAGCGAATCGTCTCTTGCTTGCCTGCAAAGAGCATCGTAAAGCCGATCGCAATCATCAGCAGCGCCGCTTTAGTGACCTTAAAGGCGACAATTTGGGCGGTAATGGTGGTACCGATGTTGGCCCCCATAATAATTCCCACCGACTGCGCCATCGTCATTAAGCCAGCACTCACAAAACCGACCACCAGCACCGTGGTGACCGAAGAGGATTGAATAATCGCCGTGACCGCCGCCCCCGTCGCAGCCCCCATAAAGCGGTTGCGGGTCAAGGTGGCCAAAATCGACTTCATCCGCTCCCCAGCCACCGCCTTAAGCGCATCGGCCATCTGCTCCATACCGAACAGAAACAGCGCCAGCCCACCAAAGAGCTGCATCGCCATATTACCCCACTCTATCTCGGTGCTACCTTCAAGAGCCGCCACCGCAGGTGAGAGGGGGATGAGCCCCAATAAAAGCAGCAGCGAGAGCGCCATTCGTGCAGACATAGTCAAACCCCCTATTTTTGTTACCGAATTATTACAATTATGCGACAAAAACGGTAACTATTCAGGCGTTTTTAGCGATTAATCACGACTAAGCTCTGGCCGCCCTAAATCGATATCTACTCCGTTTGACAACAGCTCCTCAGTTCGAGCCGCAGAGTAGTCGCGATAGGATTGATGGCGGTGGTAGCCAGCGGCCACATAGCGCATCGACTCTTTAAAATGGTGCACAAACAGCAAACTATCGTGACGACGAATGAGTTTACCCCCATCAAAAGCCAACACCCCCGGTCGATAGATCATCTGATAGTGCTCAGCTAGCGCCTTAGGTGTCGTTGCTCGACCATCGGGGCCGATCATCTCCTGCTCTGAGGCGGCATCTAAACGCACAATCGTAAACGGCTCTAGCTCTTTAGCGACGAGAGGGTGCGCCAAAATCCCATCATGAAACTCGTTGCAGTCATAACAGCTACTCTCTTCAAAAATCACCATTAACGGCCCCTTAATAGCGGCAAGATCTGTCGTTTGGGTAAAGAGTGGACTGTTCCGCAGAGCATAGACATCGCGTTTTAGCATCGTCTGCATATAATCACTTAGTGAGGTGCTCTGGTAGGCCTTACTGGAGACATAGTGCAAAACCTGCTCAAATCGCGCCGCTGCCCGATAGCCATCGACTCGCGCGACAGGCTGATTGTTTTGATCGAGAAACAGAATCGCCGGTGTCGCCCAGACATTGAGCCTATCGGCCAGCGCCTTTTCGGTCAGAGTGAGCTCATCACTAAAGACTACCTCTCGATCACCCTGCACATTAATCGCAATCGAATCAAAATGTTGTTGAATAAAGCCCGTTAACGGCTCGCTCTCAAACGACTCCTCCAGCATTCGATCGCAGTAGGGGCAGCCGTTCAGATGAAAAAAGAGCAGCAGGTGCTTCTCTGCCTCGGCCGCCTCTTCGACATCCTCGGCCATGTCGAGAAAGCTCTCCTTAAACCACCCTGGGATCGAATGCATCACCCCACCGGTAACCACCCCGCGCTCACTGGCCACCGCCGCGCCGATTATCGAACCACCTAAGGCCAAACTGGCGATACACAGCCCCTTAACGATTAAATAAATGCCTACTCTCATCATCTGTAATGGCTCCTTCTACGGTTATAGATAAACAGTTAGCGATCACTGCCGCTAGCTGCGACACCTGCGGCGGATTGAGCATCGTCAGATGATCACCCGGCACCTCAACCACCTCAACGGCCCTACTCACATAACGCCCCCAGCCAAAATCGGCCTCAGCGCGCATCGCTGCCGACTCCTCTGCCGCTAGCTCACCCGGCTGTAGCTCAGCCGAACGCAACAGCGTTACCGGTAGCGATAATGGCTGTGTCGGCCCAACATAGTGACAACGCAAATTGGCCTGATAGACGCCAATAAAGCCCCTTAAATGGCTCAGCTCACCCCCTTGAGGCAAGACACCGGTCGCCATTAGCTGTCGATGGAGCAGAGCCAACTGCGACTCATCACTATCGAGCTGACGCAACGACGCTACCGTTATACCCAGCTCAACGCCATAACTATGTTCCGCAATCGCCGCCACTTGCCCCAGCCACTGCGCCTGATCCCACTGCACGCCGGTCGGTTGCACGAAGTGGGGCGCTGGCGTATCGAGCAGCACCACTGTGCCGATCCTCTCCCCCTGCTCTGCTAGCTGTCGCGCCATCTCAAAGGCGACACTCCCGCCAAAAGAGTGGCCGGTAATGTAGTAGGGGCCACTAGGCTGCTGCTGCCGTATAGCGTTCAGATAGTGGCTCGCCAACCCCTCCACACTCTCAATCAGCGCCGTTTTGCCATCCAATCCCGGTGGCTGTAGCCCATAGACTGCGATCTGCTCATCCAAGGCGCTAACGAGTGGCTGAAAATAGACCACATTCCCCCCAGCACCGGGCACCACAAACAGCTTCACTTGAGCCGCACCGCCTTGGCGCATCGTAATCAGTGTCGGCCAGAGCGACTCCCCCCCCGTCTGTCGTAACAGATTGGCCAGTTCGGCCACCGTTGCCCCCTGAAACAGCGCCGCTAACGGTAGATGGCGATCAAAACGGTCGGCGATTTCAGCCATTAACCGTACCGCGACCAGTGAGTGACCACCGAGCTCAAAGAAGTTATCGGTCACACCAATCGGCTGGCGCTGTAGTAGGTTCTGCCACAGCGCCACTAACTGCAACTCTAGCGGATCACGCGGCAAGATCCGCTCTCGCTTGGGCGGCGATTGATACCCCTCCGGTAGCTGTAGCGCGTTACGATCCACTTTGCCATTTTGGGTCAGTGGCATCGTCTCTAGTGGGAGAAAGATCGTCGGAACCATATAGTCGGGCAGCCGCTCTAGTAGATATTGACGCAAGCTATCGACGCTATCTGGCTGCCGTAACCGCAAAAAGGCCACTAGCTGCTGACCCCTATGCTCATCCTCACGCACCACAACCACCGCCTGAATAACCGTCGGGTGCTGCTCTAACAGAGTCTCAATCTCCCCTAACTCAACTCTAAAACCACGAATTTTGACCTGCTGATCGATACGCTCTAGATAGATTAACTCCCCCTCTGGCGTCCATTTAACCCGATCACCGCTACGATAGAGCCGCGGTGGCCACGATAACTCCTGCCCTGATTTAGTTATAAACGGACTAGCCATAAAACGCTCCTCGGTTAGCTCTGGTCGGTTAAGATAGCCACAAGCCACCCCCACACCACCGATGAGTAGCTCCCCTGTCACCCCGATCGGAACCTGCTCCAGCTCACTATCGACCACATAGAGCAACGTGTTATCTATCGCCCTGCCAATCGCCTCGTTGCCCTCACTCGATCCGGCACCCTCATTCGACTGACTTAGGCCGATGCGCTTTATCGTTGACCAGACGGTGGTCTCCGTTGGACCATACATATTCCATAGCTGCTCGCAGCGCGGCAACAGCTCAGCCGCCAACCGTTTCGGCATCGCCTCCCCACCACACAAAATACGCAGCGACCGACTCCCCTGCCAGCCGACCGCCAACAGCAGCCGCCAGGTCGCCGGTGTCGCCTGCATCAGGCTAATCTGCCGCTGCTGTAGATAGCCAAGCAGCGCCTCACCATCACGCGCCTCGCTCTCGCTAGCCAGTACAATCGTGCCACCTGCAGCCAGCGTCCCCCACAGCTCTAGCACCGCAATATCGAAAGAGATAGTCGTTACCGCCAATAGCCTATCGGTCGAGTAGAGGCCAGGCTCCCTCATCATACTGGTAATAAAGTTAACCACCGCCCGATGGGGCAACATCACCCCTTTAGGACGACCCGTCGAGCCGGAGGTGAAGATAATATAGGCCAACTCCTCGCCCGAAATCGTCACCGGCAGCGGTTGCGCCTCCCGTGACGCTAACAGAGCCCCCGTATCGTCACTATCGACCAGCAACCGCGCCCCTGCAGATAGCGGCAGCGTATCGACAAGCGCCTGTTCGGTCACCACCAGCGTCGGCCTACCCTCGTCAAAGATCATCGCCAGCCGCTCTTTCGGATAGGTCGGATCGAGCGGAATATAGGCCGCGCCACTCTGTAACACCGCTAGCAGCGTCGGCACCAGATAGCGGTTTCGCCGCAGCGCGACGGCAACTCTATCCCCCTGTTTCACCCCCCGCTGCTGTAACAGATGGGTAAACTGCCGCGCTAGGTGAAATAGCTGCCGATAGCTAAACTGCTCGCCCGCCACCTCTAGCGCGATCGACGCAGCAGAGCGCTCAGCCTGCGCCGTTAACAGCTCGACCAGTGAGACGGTCGCTAAGGGGCGCTGGGTCTGGTTCCACTGCTGTAGCTGCCGCCTCGTCGCCGGCTCGATTAGCGGTAGCCGACCCACCGCCCCCTCGGGCGTGGCCACAATCGCCTCTAATAGCGTCACATAGTTGCGCCAAAACTGCGCCATGCGCCATGGTTGAAAGAGATCGCAGTTATACTCCAGCTCACCGGCCAATGCCCCACTGCGCTCGGTCAAAGAGAGGGTAAGATCATATTTGGCAATCGTGTTGGTATGCTCAACTCGCGCCACCTCTAGCCCCTCAAACTGCGGCAGCTCAGCTGGAGCGCTCTGGTAAGAGAAGAGCACCTGAAAAATCGGCGCATAGCTGAGATTGCGCGGCGGTTGCAGCGCCTCCACTAGCTGTTCAAAGGAGAGCTCTTGATGGTTAAAGGCGGCCAGAACCCGCTGCCGCACCTGCTGTAACAGCTCAATAAAGGGCTGCTGCGGCTCAATACCAATACGCATCACCAGCGTATTCATAAAAAAGCCGATCAACCCCTCAATCTCACTGCGAGAGCGGTTCGCCGAGGGGGAGCCTATGACGATGTCATGTTGATGACTGTAACGACTCAGCTGTAGCGCGTAGCCCGCTAACAGCACCATATAGAGTGAGGCTTGATGCTGCTCGGCCAATTTTCGCAACCCATTCGCCAGCTCAGATCTAATCTCAAAGCTAAGCGTTGCCCCCCGAAAACTCTGCTGCGCCGGCCTAGGCGCATCGGTCGGTAGCTCCAGCAGGGGAGGTATCCCCGCCAACTGCTGCTGCCAGTAACTGCGCTGGCGCTCCAGTTCGCCCCCGGCCATCCAGTCGCGCTGCCAGCGGGCGTAGTCGCTATACTGGATCGGTAGCGGGGGGAGTGCCGGCCTCTCGTTACGACAGGCGGCGCGGTAGAGCTGCTCTAGCTCCCGCCCCAATACACCAACCGACCAACCATCGGCAATAATATGGTGTAGCACTATTAGCAAAAGAGAGCTGTTCGGCGCGGTACGGATGAGCGTCACCCGCACCAGCGGCCCCTGATCTAGCTTAAAGCGACGCTCAATCTCCTGCTCCAGCCAGAACAGCTGCTGCTGCTCGCGCAGCTCAGGGGCAAGGTGGCAAAGATCGATCACTAACGGCGGCGGTAGCGCCTTTAACCGCACCACAGGTGCCCCCGCTACCGTATCGAATACCGCACAGAGACTCTGCTGACGCTCGGCCAGCCAGCGCCACGCCTGAGTCAACGCTGACAGATTGAGCGAACCGGTTAACTGTAGCAGCAACGGAATATGGTACGCCTCCCCCGCCCCTTCGAGCTGATCTAAAAACCAGAGCCGCTGCTGGGCAAACGAGAGCGGCAGCGCCTCACCCGCTTGGCGTGCCTCAACCCGCTCTAAGGGAGGGGCTGTCGTCACCGCCACCGACTCGGCCCTCTGCTCGCGCTGATAGCCCAACCGCTCGGCCAGCTGCCACGCCGGCTCGCCTAAAAAGTCCTCCTGATAGCGCTCGCGCCACCGCTCTGAGGCCGCGGCATCAATTTTACTATGGCTATGAAACTTAACATCGCCGAGCATGGTCGATTCGGCATGAATCCCGTCGGTCATACGGCGCTGGCGCTGCTTCGCTTCATAGAGCTGTAGCATCGTCGGCTCAAACGCCAGCCCCAACTCGTGGCAAAGTCGCTCCATCTGCTGTTTCGGTTCAGCTGTCATCGCCTCAAAACTAATGTGGCACTGTCGCTGTGGCGGAATCGTTGCTAAAAAGCGGTTAATGTTATCGTGACTCTGCAACCAAATCAGTTCAGCTAACTGGCGTGGGGTAAAGTTGTGCGGATAGCGGAAGAATATCTGATGCAGTTTCGCCTCTTCAAACGAGTTCATCATACCGTAGGGGTGGCGGTGGAGATGGATATAGAGCGGCTGGTCAAAACTCTGCTCCATCCGCTCCAATATCGACCGGTGCAGCACATAGGAGGGCGATTTATCGACCAATATCCGCTCACCTAACCACTGCTGCATCAGGCCGTAGTAGTCGTGCACACTCATGTCGGCCTGCTCCAGCTCTGCCATCAGCGCCTTCGCCCCGTCGGCATCGAGACCTTTCAGCTCCATCACAGCGCGCAGATTGCCCTCCAGCCAGAAGGCATCACGGCCGGAGCAGACCTCTGCCCGCTCACCTAGGGTATTAAACGGCATCAGCTCCAGCTCTGGTGGTGCAAATAGCTGCGAGTGGCCGCCCAATAAGACTCGCAGCAGGGTGGTACCTGAACGGGGCGGCGCTAACACAAAGATAGCACGACGATTTTTAGGCCGGTTCGCTAACTGCGGTAGCGGCGCTAGCGGGGTAATCGCCTCGCGTAGCTGCTGCCACTCAGCTTGACCTAAACGCAAATCGTGCTGCTGTGCTACGCCACTATCGCCATTAAACCGGGTCACAATTTCGGGGTAGTGCTGCGCCATATAGGGCAGCAGTTCGGCAATCGTCGGCGCTTCAAACAGCGCCACCACATAGAAGACTGAACCGGTCTGCTGCTGCATTCGGTTGGCAAAAATCGCCCCCTTAATCGAATCCCCCCCGAGTTCAAAGAAGTTATCGGCCATACCGACCCGCTCAATGTGCAAAATCTCTTGCCATAGGGCTGCAATCAGCTCAGCTAAGGGGGAGTCGGGCGCCACATAGTCGCCACTATCGATACTCATTTGCGGCTCAGGCAAAGCACGGCGATCAATTTTACCATTAGCTGTGAGTGGCATCTGCGCCAGCACCACCCAGCGCGCCGGTACCATATAGTCGGGCAGCTGCTGCTGTAACCGCTGCCGTAGCGGCTGAATAAAATCGGCCTCATCGGCAAGACCGCTAACCCACGCCACCAGCTCGGCACCGCTATCACTTTGATGGACGCCCACCACGACCGCGCTCACTCCCGGCTGTGCGGCGATGGCACTCTCAATTTCGCCCAGCTCAATTCTGAAACCGCGAATTTTGACCTGCTCATCCATCCGACCCCAATACTCCAACCGGCCATCGTGCCGCCGCCGTGCTAAGTCGCCACTGCGATAGAGTCGCCCCGCCTGAGGATCGATATTGACAGTTTCTGCTGCGATAAAGCGTTCGGCAGTGAGCTTTGGCCGGTTAAGATACCCTTTCGCCACCCCGTCACCGCCGACTAACATCTCACCCGCAACACCGAGCGGCACCGGCTGACCATAGCGATCCCGCAGATAGAGGCTCAAATCGGCCAGCGGCTCACCAATCACGCTGCCGTTTTGCGCTAAATCGGCCGCCGTAATGGTATGCCAAGTGACATGAACGGTGGTTTCGGTAATGCCATACATATTGACTAGCTGCGGCTGCTGTAATCCATGCCGCTTAACCCACCCCTGTAGGCTCTGTAGCTCCAGCGCCTCTCCGCCAAAAATCACCCACTTTAGCTGATTCGCCGGACCACCACGCAGCCGATCGATCTCCATTAGCTGTTTAAACGCCGACGGGGTCTGATTCAGTACCGTCACCTGCTGTTCAATCAATAGCTCCAGAAAAGCATCGGGCGAGCGACTCACGCCATAGGGCACCACCACTAACCGCCCACCATAGAGTAGCGCACCCCAAATCTCCCACACCGAAAAGTCAAACGCATAGGAGTGAAACAGCGTCCAAACATCATCAGCGCCAAAGTGGTAGATCGACTCACTGCTCAAAAAGAGCCGCACCACATTAGCATGGCTCACCTCCACCCCTTTAGGCTTACCGGTCGAGCCGGAGGTATAGATCACATAGGCGACCTGATTCGGTTCGATTTTGTCCAGATTGCTATCTGGCTCTGTGGCTAAAGTCAGATCACTCACCTCAATGCGGCGAATGGATGCCCCGGCTAACGGCAGTAACCCGCTATCGGTCACCACCCGCTGCAGCGCCGCATCGGTGGCGATATAGTCGAGCCTTTCGGCCGGATAGTTCGGATCGAGCGGGACATAAGCGCCCCCCGCTTTTAAAATTGCAATCAGCCCCACCAATAGGTCGTGACAGCGCGGCAGGGCTAAACCGACCCGCTCCCCCGCCGTGACTCCCGATTTGACCAGCCGATGAGCCAACTGGTTGGCACGGCGGTTCAGTTCAACATAACTTAGGCTACCGTTCTCATCGCTTAGGGCAACGGCATTAGGGCTCTGCGCCACCTGCTGTTCAAACCAACCACAGAGGCTCTGCGTTACCGTAAAATGTCTCCCCTGACCGCGCCACTGCCACTGCTGCGCCAGTTCAGCTGCATCGACCAGCGGTAGATGACGAATCGCTTGGTCTGGATCGGCCACCACCTGCTGTAACAGCCGCTGAAAGTGGCGTGCTAGCTGCTCTATTGTCGCTGACCTAAAGAGATCGGTACTATAGCGAAACCGGCCATAGAGCCCCTGCGGTAGCTGCTCCATCGACAGTACTAGATCAAACGGTGCTCTGCTGTTTTCACTCTCCAGCGGTGTCAGCCTCAGCCCCTCCAGCTCCACCGGCTGCATCGGTGCATTTTGCAGCGCAAACAGCACCTGAAACAGGGGAGTATGGTTCAGCGAGTGGCGAATATTGAGCGCTTGTAGCAGCTCATCAAACGGCACTTCACTATGGGCGTAAGCGGCAATCGCCATCGGCTTAACCCGTGCTAATAGCTGACTAAAGCTCGGATTAGCGCTTAAATCGATCCGAAACGGCAGCGTATTTAAAAACAGCCCGATAAGCGGCTCCGACTGCGGATGCGGTCGTACCGACACCGGCGAGCCGATGACCATATCCTCCTGATCACTGTAGCGGCAGAGCAGTACGCCAAATAGCGCCAGTAGCGCCATAAACGGCGTGACCCCCTGCTGTTGGCACAGGGCGTTAAATTGATCGCTTAAGTCACCGGAGAGCTGAAACGGCAGCGTCGCGCCACGATAGCTCTGTTGGCGTGGTCGGGGGGAATCGGTCGGTAACTCCAGCCGTGTCGGTGCATCGGCTAGCTGCTCTCGCCAGTAGGCTAGCTGCTGCTGTAGTACGGCTCCTTGTAGCCGCTGCTGCTCCCAGGCGGCAAAGTCGCCATACTGTATCGCCAGCGGCGGCAGATCGGCACTTACGCCACGACAGGCGGCCAGATAGAGCTGCGCCAGCTCCTGCACCAAAATATCGAGCGACCAGCCATCGGCAATAATATGGTGCAGGGTGAGAATAAAGACCGCCCGCTGCGGTGCTAGCTGGACTACCGCCGCCCGTATCAGCGCCTCACCGGCGGTGAGATCAAACGCCATCTCCCCCTGCTGCCGTATTAGCTCTGTCACAGCGCTCTGCTGCTCACCACTGTCGCTTAAATCGAACTTTTGCAGCACTAACCGCCCCGCCTGAGCATCAAACTGGCGCGGTGCGCCATCCACCACACTAAAGCGGGTGGCTAACACCTGATGGCGCTCAATCAGCCGGTTCAGCGCCTGCTCCATCGCCGCTAGGTTAAACGCCCCCTCCAGCTGCAGTGCCATCGGTAGCATATTATAGGTCGCGGAGTTACCCCCATCGAGCTGATCGAGAAACCAAAACCGGCGCTGAGCATAGCTTAACGGCAGCCCCTGTGTTCGATCGGCAAGCGCCAGCGGCTGCTGTAGTAGCTGCTCGCCCCGCTCTAGCTCAGTCAGCAGCGCAATCAGTGCCTCTTTTTCCGCTTTTAGTCGCTCTAATAGCTCACCGGCAACCACCCCCTTCGGGGCGCTAAAGCGGAGCTCTCCTTTATCAAGCCGCAGCTTAACTTTTAACTGCTGTAGCTGCTCAAATAGTTCCAGCGCGGTCATAGCGTTTGAAATCATTTTTAGACAAATAGCCCCATAAAGACCAGCCCTACGGCAATATAGATAGCCCCCTCCATCGCCCCAATGGCGACATTTCGCTGCTCACCCACTTCGGTAGCGACATCAATGCCGCGCAGCACTAGCTGCCGCACCCCCATTGAGACCACCGTTTGAGCCACAAAAAAGAACAGCCCTAGCCCGACCCAAGCCGTTAGCGAGAGGGTGAGCAGATAGGGATCATAGACCACGACGCCCGAGGTGGCCGTCATCGCCAACCCGACGCCGATACGATAGCCACTAAAGCGCAGCGCGAGGGCACAATTACCACTCTCAATCTCGCCATGGAGGGTTTTGCCATCCTGAGCATGGGCACGATTAAAGATGTAGTAACGGTAGAGCGTCGCCAGATAGAGCACCAGTTGAGAGACCACAAAGCCGACCAGTACCCCAATGAGCCCAAACCAGCTCGCCCCATCCACCCAGGTCATCACCGCCCGCACAATGAGCGCTGTCGAGAGCATATTGCCCGCATCGACAATCGCTGCGGCCATATTACCCTTCGCTATCCCCTGCTGAATCGAAATATCGCTCATATTAAAGCGCTCAAATAGGTGGCGGGTGAGTAACATAATCACCACCCCCAAAATAGCATAGGAGACGATGAGGGTAATTTCGGCCACGATGGTTCGACCGACATCTCCCGAAGCCACCCCCATTAACATCACCGCAATCGCCACCATAGCGCCAGACATGGCCACACCGGCGGCGGCATTGTCATCGTGCGATAGCACCTCGGTCAGCTTCATACGGGTAATGACACTGCCCAAAAAGCGGGTCAAAATGGCTAGAAAAGCGATTAACAGCGCCAAATCAAGCAGATAGAAGCTGAGTGAACCGCTGGAGAGAAGATAGAATTGACTCAATTGCTCCACAAGATATTCTCCAAGATAGTCTAATTTAAAAACAACTACTTACCGCCAAAACCGGACGAGCTGCGCGAACTGCTGCTGCGGGAGCTACTACTGAATAGCGCTGAACTCCGCTTAGGTGGCGAACGACTGCTGCTGTGACTGTTATTAGCAGCGAACAGCGTTGAGCCGCGTTTGGCCGGAATATCGGCGTGTCGCGGCCCATCCCCCGCCCCCATGCGCTTACCATAACTGCTGTTGCGCTCAGAGGTACGGGTCAGATAGCTACTCATGCGTTTTTGACCGCTCGCTGAACCATACTGCTTTGGTGGCGGCGCGGCCAGCGCCTTACCCTTGTCAGCTGCCTGCTGTTTGAGCGTACTATGACGGTTGTAATCTTTATAGGAGCCGTAGCTCTTCCAGCCATAGTCGTTATAGTAGGAGTAGCGCGGCTGACTGTACCAGTTGCTGTAGTAGATGCGCCGATCTCGCCGCTCCATCGCATCGCCGACCTCATCGACGATGGCACTTAGCAGCAGATAGGGGCCGACAAACTGCCAAAAGCTATCGCCGTTACTATCGGTCTGCCACTGGCCATAGGCGGGGTTACCGACCAGATAGCTCCCCGGTAGCTCCGATTTAGCGCTATCGGCCGGAATATCGATCCGTTTTAGCTCCCCCTCGGAGAGATCGGCTAAGGTGTTGACCAGATCGAGTAGCGAGTCGTTAAAGACCGCCAAATCAGTCGCGACATAGAGCGACTCTAAATCGTGCAGCGCCTGTTGATACTCCTTTCCGTTTTGGGGGTGCTGATTGAGTGCCAAGTAGCGCTGCTGTAGCTGCTGAAATAGGCTCCCCTGACGGGTGACATCTTTGGCCAAGGTCTCGGCAATCGGGGTCAGCTCTGGCTTTAGAATCGATAACCGCTGCGCGTAGTGCTCCACAATGCGCGCATTAGCCAGCGCCTTGCTGTCGAGATTAGCCCCTAATAGCTCCAGCCGCTCCCCCGCCTGCGGATAGGCCTCCTGTATCGCCGCTTCATACTCATTCGCGCAGCCGCTTAACCACAGCAGGGTCGTTAATAGTAGCGCCCCAAACCAGTGCATTTTAGGTCTCATTCCCCCTCCTTACGCAAAAAACCGTGTGCCTGCATGAGCGCTGCCACCTCCTGCGCCGGAGGTTTATCGCCCTCATTGACAATCATAATCAGAGCCTCACCACGACAGAGCTCAGTTGAGCGCGGATTGCAGTTAATCGCCCCGGTTAGCTCCTCAAAGGCGACCGCTAGCCCTAAATCGACCAGCGCCACCACAATATCACGCCATTTAGCCTCAAAAGAGAGATCGTAGCGCACATACTCATCGAGACTGGAGTTAAACAGGTTCTCAATCACCTGCTCCGCCCCTCTAGCGACCAGCCCCCGCACCACCATCTCTGGGTAAGCGCGAATAGGACGAAGCACAATATCGGCTCCTGCTAGGCGTAACCGCTCGCGGTTATAGTCATCCTCATGCACAGACTCCGCCACTACGGTCGCTAAGCAGCCGCTATCTCTCAGGCGGTGAAGAATATCGAAGGTGCGACTATCAGAGCCGTAGTCGTGCTCATCACTCGCTAGGATAATCACCACTTTGGCCTTATCCACATTGACGGCTCGAAGCGTCTCCAGATCGTTCGCATCGCCGCTATAGAGCAGCGGCACCAGAGCCGGCTTATCCATCTCCCGCAGCGACTGCGGCAGACCATCGGGGTAGGCGGTGGTGACGATCTGCACTGCCGTCTCACAAAACGCCTCACTGCGACGCAGATGCTGTATTAGGCTTAAAAAGTAGCGTTCGCCACTCTCGCGGGGGGTATTAAAGATCAGAATATGGTTCTCCATCTGCCACCTCCAGTGTCCACAGAGTCGTTTGTGCCGCATCTCGGCACGCATATCAAAATAGTCACCCGCCAGTTTGCCTAGCAAGAAGATACCCATCAGATAGAGCAGCACCACGGTGCTAAGCCGTCCTGCTGTGGTCGTAGCGGAGAGATCACCATAACCGACCGTGGTCATTGTCGTTAAAGTTAACCAGAGGCCATCGGCAATCGAGAGCTGCTCGAACAGCACCATAGCCGCAGTATGGGCTAGGATGATGAATAGCAGCCACGAGCCGAGCCGCCACCAGTCAACACGGGCCACAGCTAGCTGCTTGATAGCGCGACGACGCCAGAATCGGCGTAGCAGGAGGAACATCGGTTATCAGGTGGAGTGTCGAGAGCTCGCCGCCGGCCAAAACTCCCTAAATTTTCGAAGCGGCAACAGAGTAGCGATATAGACTTCGGTACGGCCACCGTCAAAGACCAGAAACTCCAGTCGGTGCTGGCGATCATCACTCACTAAAAAGGCGTAGTCACAGCCAATTTCACCCCCATTTTGGGCACTCGGCATGGTTCGGTGGCGATAGTCGGTCGCATAACGGTAGGCTTTGAGATAGCCCTCCTGCCGATACTGCTCGTTACCCCACCCTTGCAGGCTATCGGGTAGTCTCTGCGGTGGCTGTACCGCCTCTAAAACATGCAACATACCACTGTCAGGATTCAGTAACTCGACCACCGCCTGCTCCTCGACTAGCTGTAGGAGATCCTCGGGGAGTAGCTCAATCGCGACCTCAATCTGATCGCCAGAGGCGGCCAGAATACGGATCGACTGCTCGCCATCTTTGAGCCAAAGGTAGCAGCGTTTGCTGCTCTCGCCGCCACAATCGAGGGTCTCAAAGCGGGTCACGGTATAGGAGCGGTTACTTAGCTGTGGCTGTTGGCAGAAATCGAACTGCACCATATCGCCCTGCTGTAGCTGTTCGGGATGGTCGAGCTGGCGGGGGGCGGGTGCCCCCCCTTCGCCCGACTTAAAAAAGTCAAATAGCCCCATGCTATGGTGCCTTTTTCGCCCGCAATCTGGCGCGAATATCTTCCCGACTGCCACCGCCTTTAATAATACCCGCCTGCTTCATGCGATCTTTTAGCTCGCTACCGGAGCTACTGCTAGCTAGCTCGCGAGCCGCCTCCATTTTGGCACCGCGCTGCTGCTGCTTCTCCTTCACCCGCGCAATGCGCTCGGCTGCGGTGGTCATTGAGGAGGAGGCACCGGAGTACTTCTCAGCCGTCATTGCAGCTGCCCGCTGCGCCGCTTCCGTCGCCTTAAGATTTTTAATTTCGCGCTCAAACGCCTTCACCGAGCGCTCTGACTCCAAAATAGTGCCCTTTAGCTGGCGCACATTTTCGGCATAGCCGTTATGGAGCTCACTCTGGGCGTCGAAATCCTCCTGAATATCGATAATCCTATCGGCAATATCATTAAACAGCGCCTCATCCCCCTTCTCATCGGCCTGTGCCGCGTACCCCTCGTGCTCTTCGAGCGACGCTTTAAGCTCAGCGACCCTCTTAGCCGCCAGCTTCTCCTGCGCCATCACCTCAGTTAGCGCCTCTTTGGCCTTGCTCATCTCGTTTTTCGCATCACGAATCGACTGTTCTAGCGCGATAATCGCATTTTTATCGGCCAGCTCTTCACCCGCTTCGTTAATTGAACCGCGAATAGCATCGACTAATGTTCCAAACCAACCCATTGCATCTCTCCTCTACTTCTTCAGATAGACGCCCAAGGCGTCAAAGGCATCTAGTGTATTATCACTCAACAGGCTAAGCTCCTGAATGACATTCTCCATAATTGTGTTCACCGACATCGCCCCAAAGAGCTGAAACATACTACCAGTCTTACCAAAGGCCGATAGCGGCATCGGAATATTGGCCATTAGCATCGATTGGATCATCTCATCCATCTTGTCCGCTATGACCTCCTCCTCGCTCCACAGGTTAACGGTACAGGTAATCTGCTCCTCATCAATATCGACCATTATCGGAAACTCCTCCCGACCCTCAATGGTCACTTGAAGCAGCTCCTCTATCTCATCGACCACACTCACGCTCATAGCCAGACCGTTTTCGGTCGTCGCGCCCTCTAAGGTCTCCAATAACTGTTGCAGTTTGGCACTCACCAATCATACTCCTCTGTTGTTAACGACAAAACTATCATAGCACGGCTCAGGTTACAGCTACATGATCTACTCGCAGCTCCCCTTCAATATTGCCATGCTCTGCACTACCTGCTCTAACTGCACTACCACCTCAGCAAGCGCACTATCGATCTGCTCCGGCTGCCGTTTACAGGCCTCCTCTAGTTCGGCGGCCGCCGCTTGTAGCGACACCATTCCCAACATTCCCGCTGTCCCTTTGACGGTGTGCGCTAATCGGGTCGCCGCCTCCCTATCTTGTTGCCGCTGTTGTAAAAACTGCTCGTTAAACTGGCCATAACGGTCAACGAATTTATGTAGATTGCGCCGGTAGAGCGCCTCCTTCCCGCGCACGAGCGCCAATCCTGCGCTTAGATCGATCCCCGGCAGTGTCGGCGGCAGTGGCGATACCTCCGCAGCTTGAGCCTCTGCGCTCTGGCTCGGTAGTACGACCTGATTGCGCGGCGCGACAACAGCGCCATGCTCCGGCGAGCCGACCCGAATCCACCTTACCAAGGTGGTAAACAGCTCACCGATTTTAAACGGTTTAGAGATAAAGTCGTTCATCCCCGCCTGTAGCACCCTATCACGGTCACTACTCATCGCATTGGCCGTTAGGGCGATAATCGGTAGGCTCTGAAACCGCGCCTGCTCTCTAATCTTCCGCGTCGCCACATAGCCATCCATAATCGGCATTTGGCAATCCATCAACACCCCGTCAAAGGGGCCGTCACAGTTGAGTCTCTCCAGCGCCTCCTGACCATGGTTCGCCACCTCGATCCTCAAACCGCACTCTTCGAGCAGCTCGACCGCCAACTCTTGGTTAATCTCATTATCCTCCACTAGCAGCAGCCTAGCCCCCTGCAGTAGCGGCCGCATCTCGCTCAATGAGCGCTCGTCGTTCGACGCTCTCTCGCTCTCATGAGAGCGACCAAAAGCGGCTAGCACCACCCTAAGCAGCGCCTGCCGGAGCACCGGTTTAGAGAGAAAGCCATCCATGTGAAGACCACGCATCTTAAAGTGGATCATCTCCTGCTCATAGGCCGAGATCACCACAATTTTGGGTTTAGGATTAATCAGATCGAGTCGATGCACCTCTTTAACGACCTCGGTGCCATTCATTCCCGGCATCATCCAGTCGAGCAGCAGTAGCTGATAGGGATCCTCCCCTTGATTAATCTGCTGCAGCATGCGTAGCGCCTTCTCCCCCGACTCGACCCGCTCCACCCGACACCCGACCAGGGCTAAAATGGAGCTATTGACCAGACGGGTAGTCGGATTATCATCGACCACCAGTACCCGTAGCTGTTCAAACAGCGACAGATCGAGCGGCTCAAACTCATCGACCTGCCCCACCCGCTGTAGCCCCAACCAGACGGTTAGGGTAAAGTTACTGCCGATGCCAAACAGGGTATCGACCCGAATATCGCCCTGCATTAAGTTGGCTAGCCGTTGCGAAATCGCCAGCCCAAGACCGGTGCCGCCGAACTGGCGGGTAGTCGAGCTATCGGCTTGGCTAAACGACTCAAACAGCCGCTGCTGCTGCGCTTCAGTCATGCCGATACCGGTATCGCGCACCGAAAACTGCAGCTCGACCCGATCGACATCGCGCTCTTTAGCCGATACCGTAAACACCACCTCGCCCCCACTATCGGTAAACTTAATCGCGTTATTGCCTAAGTTAATTAAGATCTGCCCTAGTCGTAACGCATCGCCACAGAGGGCGGGCGGGACATCGCCTGCAATATTGAAAATCAGCTCCAGCCGCTTCTCCTGCGCCTTTAGGCCGATAAGATTAGCGACATTACTCATCACCTCATCAAGGGTAAAGTTGTGCTGCTCTAGCTCCATCTTACCCGCCTCGATTTTAGAGAAATCGAGAATATCATTAATAATTCCCAGTAGCCCTTCGGCGGAAAGGTGTACTTTTTGAATATAGTTGCGCTGCTTATCGGTTAATTTAGTCTGTAGCGCAAGATGAGACATCCCTAAAATCGCATTCATAGGCGTGCGAATTTCGTGGCTCATATTGGCTAAAAAGTTCGATTTAGCCTCAGTCGCCGCCTCGGCGGCCTCTTTCGCCTTAACGAGCGCCTGCTGCATCTGCTGCCGCTCGGTAATATCGGCCATACTACCCACCAGTCGAGTGGGGTTGCCACGACTATCGAACTGGACCACTTTGCCTCTATCCTGCACCCAAATGGTACGACCGGAGGCGGTCACCATGCGGTGCACGCTCTCATAGGGGCGATTATACTCGGCACTGTGGTCGATATTGGTAATCACCCGCTCCTGATCCTCAGGATGGAGGATGTTAACCAAAAAATCGAGCTGATGGCTCAAATACTCATCACCTAACTCCAGCATACGGCACCAAGTCTGATTATGGCGCACTGTTCCGGTCACCATATCCCAATCCCAGATTCCCTCACCGGTCGCCTCAAAAGCGAACTTAAGCTGCTCCTCACTTAGGCGCATCGCTCGCTCCATCTTAATGCGTTCGGTGATATCGACTAGCATGCCATCGATAGTCTTCCCCCCACCCTCACCCTGATTGATATGAGCGCTAATCTCAGTCCAGCACTCAACCCCATCACCACGGGTATAGGCCACTTCGGCACTATAGTCGCTTATCTCCCCCCGATTGAGCGCCTCCATAGCGTGGTAGGCCGCCATGACATGGTCACTATTCCAATCCACCACATCCATCCAGGGGTGACCGTTCATCTTCGCGACCGGTTTAGCGAACATCTGTTCGGCCCCCTCGCTAAAAAACTCGATCACACCATCGTCCGCCCGCACACTAAACAGCACCACCTTGCCGCCAATATCATCGACTAACTGCTGATATTTGCGCTGACTCTGATGCAGTTGCCGTTCGGCTGCCCGCTGCTCGGTAATATCGGTGCCGGAGGCGATAAGACCGCTCATAGCCTCATGCTCATCCATTAAATAGTTAATATGCCAAGCGATAAGACGCAACATCCCATTTGAGGCGACAAGATGGTTCTCAAAATAGTAGATAGGCTCGCTTTGAGCGGTAAAAATCGCCTCAAACTGCGGCCAAATCACCGTTCGCCCCTCGGGCTGCGGCAGGCAGGTCGTAAACCAGTTGCACCCGAGTAGCTGCTCACACTCTCTGCCCACGAGCTGGGCAACCGTCGGATTGATGAGCTCAATCTCTCCACGGTGGTTAATCACCAGTAGCAGGCTCTGAATGGTATTGAGATAGCGCTGCAGCTCCTCTCTTGCTCGCTGCGCCTCCGTTTTCGCCTGCAGCAGTGCGGTGGTGCGCTGCCCTACCCGCTGCTCTAGCTCATCACGATTTTGCAGCAAAATTCGGGTGGTGCGGCTATTTTGCAACATAATTAGCACGGTGTAGCCACCGGAACCGACAATCACAAACAGTAAAATAGCAATCAGCGCCACCCGAATGGCATGAAACGAGGCCATCGCCTCACTCACATCGATTTCAGTGGCGATGCCGATATCTAACTCGCTGTCCCAGTACCACCCCCCCACCACATTAACCCCACGGTAGTCCCGATACCCCGTAAGGTCGATACCACCCTGACCACTAGTCGCACTCGCAGCCATGCGGGTAAGCGGCCGCGAGTGCAGCTCCGATAGCGATAGCGATAGCGGTGTTTGCAGCAGATTCACCCCCGGATCGATCAACTTAACCGTCAAAATAGCGCTGTGATCCTGCAACAGCCCAGAGCGCTTTAGCTCGGCTAAAAAGCGACTCTCGGTCACCATCATCGCCTCACGATTGAACAGATAGGTCTCGCCGCTAGTGCCAAGACGCCCGTTCGCCATGAGGGTGCTTAAAGCCCCACTCGGCTCATAACAGTCGGCAAGTAGGGCGATAATCTGCCCCTGTCGGTTGCGCAGAGGCGTCAGAATAAACATCGCCCGACTATGACGCCTAGCCGGTTCCTCTGACAATAGGAAGAGCGGAGGTACCCAGAGGGTCTCACCGGCGAGGGCACGATTAAACAGCGCTAGCTGCTGCTCTGCAATCGGATTAACCACCCCTAACAGCGCCTCACGCATCGAGGCGATAGTGGTGCCGTCGGGCGCAATCACAAAAAAGCCCTTATGCCCACTCAAACTCTGTCGCAGGCTATAGAAGCGCCGCAGCTCTAATAGCGCCTCGCTGCGAAGGGGCGCCCACTGCTGATGGAGCGTTAGCTGCTGCTCGACCCAATCGACTAGCTCCCGATTTTCGGCCACATCCTGCAACCCGTGGCGGTGATCACTGACCCACTGTACCAGCGCGGAGTGTGCCGAATGGAGAACGGTGTGGAGCGATTTATCGATATCTTGCTCTACCTGAGCACGAATGAACTGCAACACCCACCCCGCCATGAGCGAGACTAGTACCACAAATAGCAGATTAAACAGCAGCGGCAGGCGCACACCGCTCACCTTAAAGGCATCGACAACATCGCGCTGGCTGCGTCCATCGAGCCAGCGAAACAGCAGTAACAGCGCCACGCCGCCCCCCATTAACCCTAGCAGTAGCAGGCTAAGGTTAGAAAAATCGGGTTTAGGCAGTTGCGTTAACGATACCGCCTGCCACTCCATTGCTAACACGACACGACTCACTAACAGCAGCAGTAATGTGAGTGTCAGATACCTCATGTTCAATAGGGCTACCGCTACCTAACGAGTGATACTAACAACCACGGTATTACCGTTGCCACGATACTCTAGCGTGTCAAAACTCATCTGCTTCGACATCGCGATACCGCGACCGTGGGGGTCAAACAGCCGACTCGGATCAAACTCAAGATACTTCTCCCAGTCGAACCCCTCCCCCTGATCCCGAATCGTGAACTGTACCCGCTCTTCGCTACGCTCGATTTCGACCTCAACTTGCCGTTCTGCATACTCTGGCAACCCTAAGCGCCGCTCAATTTCGTCAGTTAGGGTACTCTCTAGCACGAAGTGGGTCTTCTCCTGATAGCTAATCGCCAAATTACCGTGTTCAACCGCATTAATCAGTAGCTCTTGCAGTCCGATAATGCTCTTTTGTGGATGAGGGCACGCTTTAGCAAAGAACTGCGCTAGCATCTTCGCCTCCTCAATAGTGCGAAAATGGAACACCCCCTGTCTAAGATAGGCAAACGGCTTCTCGGCCTGTTCGACGCTTCGTTGCATCTGTACCATCTCGCGCTGCTGCTGTAGAGCAGCGCTCACAATCGACAGCAGTAGCTCTGGCTGAAACGGCTTGGTCAAATAGTAGTAGGCCCCCTCCTGCAACCCCTCGCGCACACTCTCTTCATCTCCGGAGGAGGTCTCCATAATCACCGGAATCGACTCAAAGCGTCTATCCTGTTTGAGCCGTTTTAGCAGTTCGATACCGTCCATGCGCGGCATTTCGCGATCTAGTAAGATGGTGTCAAAGCAGCCGCCCCGCTCTAGCAGCTCCCAGGCACGAAGGCCATCTTCAGCTAGCGTGACCTGATACCCTTCGCTCACTAGCGCATCTTCCAGAATATCGGCTAAAATCTCCTCATCTTCGACTAGCAGTAGTCTGGCATTTTGCTCACTCATGTCCACCTCAACCTAATAAAAATCGATCATTTTTTCAACAGCTCCCTACGATACCTCATCGGCATAGCGACTGTTCACACGCTCAATGTCGGGCAGCGCCTGCTCAAACAGCGCCACCACATCGGGATCAAACTGACTGCCGCTCTGGTCGAGAATAAACTCAACCGCCCGCTCTTTCGACCACGGCTCTTTATAGGGACGGCGACTAATTAACGCATCAAAGACATCGGCCACGGTGACAATTCGCACCTCCAGCAAAATCGACTCCCCCCTTAATCCGAACGGATAGCCATTACCATCCCAGCGCTCATGGTGGTGTAGGGCAATGGTGCGGGCTAACTGTAGTAGCGGCGAGTCGTTATCGCCAATAATCTGCGCCCCCATCAGTGAGTGGCTGCGCATGATCTCCCACTCTTGACTATCGAGCTTGCCGGGCTTGAGCAGAATCTGATCCGGAATACCGATCTTACCGACATCGTGCATCGGCGCAGCTTGGCGTAGTAGCTCGGCTCTCGCCTCATTAAAACCGGCTAGGCGAGCCATAATGGCGCTACTGTGGCTCATGCGCAGGACATGCATCCCGGTCTCGTTATCGCGATACTCGGCCGCCTGTCCTAAACGGCGAATAATCTCAAATCGAGTCTGCTCTAGCTCTGCGGTACGCTCCCGCACCTGCTGCTCCAGAGTGTGCTGATTGCGCAACATACGAATATGGTTGGCGATTCGTTGTAAAAATATCGCCGGACGAAACGGCTTGTGCAGATAGTCGATCGCACCAAGCTTTAGGCCAATCTCCTCGTTATCGCCATCGTGTAACGAGGTGAGGAAGACCACGGCAATATCCCAAGTGCTAGGATCATCTTTGAGTCGGCGGCAGGTTTGGTAACCATCCATGTTTGGCATCATCACATCGAGCAAAATCAGATCGGGGCGATACTCTTTTGCTATATCAATGGCATGATAACCACTTTTCGCCTTAAGAATAGTGTAGTCATCCTCCAATAGCGCTTCGATAATCTCCAGATTCTCTTCTGCATCATCCACAATCAAAATGGTGCCGTTCATAGATAGAGCCTCTTGCGGTTCATTTTATTAACCATCCTCGCTGCTATCTTCCGTCAGATTGCCAGTATAATCAACTCGCGATTGTTATTTTAGCTATATCATCGAACAGATAAATAGGGCACCGATTGGATCGCCTCAGGGGGGGGATTTAACCATGTTATTCGATTTTTATCAATTTTTTCCTATTTTTTTGCTCTGTGGCCACCCCTGCATTAACGCTAAATTCAGGGGCCGGAGGCCGGACGGCACCACCTTTCGACCACCTGCTGATCGACCCGCTTAACCGCTCGTGTATCGATCGGACAGCGGGGGGGAGAGCGCCATAACGCCTGCGGTAGGCACCAGATCTCCATGGGGGTCTCTCCGGCATAAAAGGAGAGGCAGGGCACGCTATAACGGTGGTTGGCGGTCGAGGTTAACTCCTGCTCCCGCTGACTCACCTCAATGCCGTGCTCTCGTAACCTTAACAGCACCGGCTCAGGGGGTTCACCGTAGATATGGAGCACGACAGCCGAGTCGGGTAGGACAACTTCTCGCACTAAGGCACCAGTTAGCTGCGGCTCAAACGGCTGCAGTAGCTGCATTAGCTTTAGCGCCTCACAACGCCGCTGCTGCAATCGCTGCGGGTGTTCTGGTTGAAACAGCGCCAAATAGTCGCGCAGAGCGCTCTCAATCTCCAGATTGGTCGGCTGTTGCGCCTTAGGAATGCGCTGTCCCCTTAGGACTCGATTGCGCGCCTGATGGTAGTCGGCAATCTGCTCCTCTGCCATGGTACGGGCGATTAGTTGCGCTAAAGGCTGCCGTCGAGGGGGGAGTTTTGCAAAGGTTTTACTCATTATCCCTCTGTTTTGACCCTATGGACAAGGATGGTAAACCGTCTAATCAGCCTCTTGTTCATCGCTGTTTAAAATAGCTCTTCTGTAATCACCTTATCCTGCTCGCTCGTATCGATGCGTGGCCGCCCGCCAACGCCGCCGATACGAGGAGGGGTCGGCTCAGTCCCTTTAATAAAAAACTCAAACATCGCCCCTTTCGCCCCCGGCGCAGCATACTCGCCACTCTGTTTATCGACCCTCACGGTAACAATATCGGTCGGCAGCGGCTGCGGTTGCGGTTCAAACCGCTGTAGCGCGACCGCCATATAGTCGATCCAAAGCGGTAGCGCCGCCCGGCCACCGGTCTCATGCCGCCCTAGCGTCGCGGGTTGGTCAAAGCCGACCCAAGCGGTGGTGACAACGCGGTCATTAAAACCGGAGAACCAAGCGTCGAGCTGATCGTTGGTCGTACCGGTCTTACCGGCAATATCGTCCCGTTTCAAGACCAGCGCTTTGCGTCCGGTACCCTGCTTGATCACATCGGCCATTATGGAGCGAATCACATAGAGATTCTGTTCACTAACGCTTCGTTGAGCGAAGGGTATCTCAGTATCAATCTCCCCCTGTTCGGTCAGCGGCAACAGCCCCTTCTGTTGGCACTCGATAATCCGCTCACAGGCGAGTGGTGGCCGACTCTGATAGACCACTTCACCGCTGCTGTTCTCAATCGTCGCGATATAGTAAGGGTCGATCACAAAGCCGCGATTGGCGATAGTCGCATAGCCGCGAAGCAGCTCTAGCGGCGTCATAGTAGCGCTACCGAGCGCTAGCGATAGTGAGCGAGGTAGCTTATCTGGGTTAAAACCGAATTTTGCTAGGTGGGCAATCGCGTTATTAATCCCCACCGCCTGCAACAGCCGAATCGAGACTAAGTTGCGAGAGTGGATCAGCGCCTCCCGTAGTCGAGTCGCCCCAAACGATTTACCGCTATAGTTCTGTGGCCGCCACGCCCCCTCCATATATTGGTCTTCAATCACTATCGGTGCATCGTTAATGATCGATGCGGCGGTAAAGCCGTGCTCTAGCGCCGCCGAGTAGATAAACGGTTTAATATTGGAGCCGGGCTGGCGCTCGGCCTGGGTGACGCGATTAAACTTGCTCTGATAAAAATCAAAGCCGCCACTTAGCGCCATCATAGCGCCGCTACCAGAATCGAGTGAGGCGAGGGCAGCGGCGGCATGGGGCAGATGGCGCAGGTGGGGCAGATTATCGCTATCAAACCAGAGTCTGACCACATCGCCAACCGCCACAATCTCGGCCGCCTGGTCTGGCTTTTTACCACGGCTATTGACATCTCTATAGCGCTGCGCCCACGCCATACCCGCCCACTCGACCGTTACCTCACTGCCATCTTTCAAAATAGCGCTAAAGCGCTGCGGCTCCACCCCGACCACAAGTGCCGGCATTAGATTCCCAATCGTCTCGAACGGCTCTAGCAGCTCTTGCCACTGCTGCAGCTGCGGTGCCTCAGAGGCCACTAGGGGTAACTGCTGCTCCGGCCCCCGATAGCCGTGGCGCACCTCGTACTCAAGCAGGCCATTTCGTAACGCCGCTGTCGCTGCCCGCTGCAGTTGGCTATCGATAGTGGTCGTGACCTTAAAGCCGCGCTCCTCTACCTGTTCTCCATACATTCGCAACAGCTCTTGGCGCACCATTTCAGCGACGAAGGGGGCTTTAAGCTCAGTTTGAACCAGATGAACACTGGCGGTAATAGGGGCAGCAACCGCCTCATCATAGGCGCTGTTATCGATCATACCTAGCTCTAACATCCGCCCAAGTACCCAGTTACGCCGTGCAAGCGCTCGATCTGGGTTGGCAATCGGGTTATTGGCCGATGGCGCTTTGGGCAGACCCGCCAGCATCGCATATTGGGCTAGCGTTAGCGCCTCTAACGGCTGATCATAGTAGATAGAGGCCGCCGCCCCCACCCCATAGGCCCGCTTACCTAGATAGATTTTATTGAGATAGAGCTCGATAATCTCCTCTTTCGACAGCTCCCGCTCTATCTTTAGCGATAACATCATCTCTTTAATTTTGCGGGTGTAGGTCTTCTCACGGCTTAAAAAAAAGTTTCGCGCGACCTGCATGGTGATGGTGCTCGCCCCTTGTCGCTTCTCGCCGGTACGAATTAGCTCAATCGCCGCCCGTGCCAATCCGGTTGGATCGACCCCTTGGTGCTCAAAAAAACGGCTATCCTCGGCCGCCAAAAAGGCATCGATCAGCCTCTGCGGTAGCTCGGCGTAGGTCATCGGAATCCGTTTAATCACCCCATACTCGGCCATTAACAGCCCATCGGCGGAGTAGATTCGTAGCGGCTCTGCCATCTGCACATCTTTTAACAGCTCAATTGATGGCAACTGCGGCTCAAAGTAGCGCCAAGAGGCATAGACAATCGCCGCTGTAGCGAACAGAGCTAGCAACGAAACCCAAAGAAAAAAGCGAAGCAGTAGCGACATAGAGATATTTTGCAAAAAAAGGTAGTCAATGAGTGGTCATAACGGCCAATTATACCCAATTTAGGGGCCAATAACCGACGCCTCGACAAGAAATTCTCTATTCAACCGATCCCACCACGGCACTTATCGCCACGAAGTGGTGGTGCCAATTTTAGACACTCGCACAATCTACTTGCGCCAGAGCGCATAAATTGGGTATGTTGCGCAGCTTCTTGGCCATCCCCCCTAATAACCCCTGACCATTTACCACAAGAGGAGCTCAACAGTCATGCCTGGCACATTCATCGAACTAAAAACAGCGCTAGATCCCCTGTCGGCCTATGTTGTCGGGCCGGAGGAGTCGAAACGCGCCCTGCTGATTCTGCATGAGTGGTGGGGAGTTAAACCACACAATCGCAAGCTAGCCGACCATTTTGCCACCATGGGCTATCGGGTAATGATAGCCGATCTGTTTGATGGTCGAGTCACCGATAGCAGCGAAGAGGCGAGCCTCTGGATGCGCGAACTCAACGAGCAGCAAGATGAGGTCGATGAGAAGCTCGCTACCGCTATCGACTATCTCCACCAAGAGGGTCAGCGGCGGGTCGCCACCTACGGCTGTTCGATGGGGGGGCGGCAATCTCTGATAGCCTCACTCAATAACCCCGACAAGGTCGATGCCACCGTCATGGTCTTCTGCCGTATGGAGAGCAATCCCGACAGATTAACTCCCCTACAGAGCCCTGTGCTGGTGGTCTATGCTGAGCAGGAGAGTAACTGGCCTGAAAAGCAGCAGCTATTTGAGGCGGCGATGGCCAAGGCAGGTAAAACCACCGAAGCTATCAGCTACGATGCCGCCCACGGCTTTACCAACCCCGAAAGCTCGCGCTACGATAGCGGGGCCGATGCGGCCCACCTCAAAGTCGTCGAGGCGTTTTTGGCTCGCCACCTAAGCTAACCCGCTTCGCCGCTTCGCTTAGTCATGGCCGCTTCCCCCTCTCCGCTGCAGGTCGCGCTTGCGGATGATGAGCCATTAGCACGGGAGCGGCTGGCGCGACTTTTGGCCACCTTCGAGTCGGTAGAGCTAGTCGCCAGCCTAGGTCGCGGCGCAGAGCTGTTGGCTCTACTCAAGAGACAGAGTCTCGATCTGCTGCTGCTCGACATTCGGATGCCGGGTATCGATGGGGTAGCGCTAGCAGAGCAGCTACAGCGGCTCGATCACCCTCCACTGATTATCTTTGTCACCGCCTACAGCGAATACGCACTAGAGGCGTTTGAAGTGAGCGCTCTGGACTATCTGTTAAAACCGGTGCGAATAGAGCGGCTACAACAGGCGCTCGATAAGGCTCGCAAGGTGCTACAGCTCCCCACAGACCAGAGCGCATCCCTCCCATCGATTATGGTCGAGTCGCAGGGGGTGTTACAGAGAATACCTCTCAATCAGATCGCCTGCTTTATCGCCGCCGGTAAATATACCGTTGCGATTAGCGACAGCGGCGAGACCATTTTGAGCCAGTCGCTAAAACAGTTAGAGCAGCAGTTAGGTTCGGCGGTGCTGCGCATCCACCGTAATGCGCTGATAGTCGCCCGCTCACTCGCGGCGATTGAGACTCTCGATGAGGGGACTCATCGGGTACGACTGCACCACTTTCCACTCGATGAGTCGCAGCTCCCCCTCATTAGTCGTCGCCATTTAAGTCGCGTCAGGGCGCAGGTAGCCCAGTTAGCACTCTGAATATCAAAGAGGGCATCCGGGGGGCCTTGTTCATCGTTTCGCCATTTTTTACCCCCACCCCAACCCTCCCCCGCTGGGGGAGGGGAGCTAATAACCTCCCCTCACGAACATCAACCGTAAAGGCCGGAGCCTGAAACGAGGCCTCCAGCAGAGACGGCAGCGGAAGACCCCCTGCCAGCTTTATCAATCCCATATACTTGCTCTATGTTGTGGGTATCGTAAAATGATTTCCAGTCATATTTTCCTATATTACGCTCAAAATCATTCCACAAGTTTTGATCGACTGAATCAAGATTCAAATACTGCTCAAGCTCCTCTAAAGTTTCTTTAGCAAACTCATAAAACTGCGCAAATCCAGTCGGCAACCCATGCCATAAATCAAAGCCATTTCCTATGATATATAATGTGCTCATTACTAATCTAGGCGAGCAGCTTCAGCAGCAATATGCCCGGCCAAGGAAGTAACAAAGGTCTTTATTCCAGTCATTTTTGACATTTCAGAAAAATCGCCAGTTTTGGCCGCTCCCCTTGGTGAAGCAAGAATTGATGCCGTGGTATAAAGCTGTTCTTTTGTTAGCTTTTGACACAATAGATCATATCTTTCAAGATAAGATGCCCCCTTAAACTCTTCGAAGACTTCAAAATGTGGTGAGCTATCTCGAACAGGCCCTGAGTGTCAAGATACCCTGAGACCACCCCTGATGAGAAATGAATGTAGAATCAGGGGGGGCAACAGAGGAGATACACGATGCCCAAAGATACTACCGTTTTACCCTCCAACGAGGTTACCGACCCCGATGAAGAGAAGCGCTCCTACCGCAAATTTAGTGAGGAAGAGAAGCTTCGGATCCTAGCAGAAGCAGAGCAGTGCAAGGAGCCGGGTCAGCTAGGCGAGCTGCTGCGCAAAGAGCAGATCTACAGCTCCCATCTGACCAAATGGCGCCGACAACTGCAAGCACAGGGGCAGGCTGGCCTGAAAGGGAAACAGAGTGGTCGCAAACCGAGCCTAGACAAGCGAGATAAGGAGATAGAGCGTTTAAAGAAGGAAATTCAGCGTCTTAGCCAACGGTTACAGCAGACCGAAGGGGTGATTGCGCTCCAAAAAAAAGCCTTCAGCTTATTGGAGCAGATGAACACAGAGATAAGCTTATGAGATTAGTTGAAAAAGAGTGCCCCAGTTCGGTGAGCATAAGAGCCGCTTGCGATAGCCTAGCGCTCTCGCGTGCAGGCTACTACCGCCGACAGGCTCCGGTTGTCTCCCCCCGAGCGAGCCTTCCAAGACCCGTCGCAGCCAATGCGCTGAGTGAGGCAGAGAGGCAAGCCGTTCTGGGGCTTTTGAACAGCGAACGATTCTATGACCAACCTCCGGCAGAGATCTATGCTAGCCTGCTGGATGAAGGGAAATATTACTGTTCAATCAGTACGATGTATCGGATCCTTCGTGCTAATCAACAGACGGGAGAGCGGCGAGCTCAAAAACCGGCCAAATCACACGCTATCCCCCGATTACGGGCGACCCGCCCGAATGATGTTTGGACATGGGATATCACTAAGCTTCCCACCACAGAGCAGGGTAACTTCTTGAATCTCTATGTGGTGATGGATCTCTACAGCCGTTTTATTGTGGCTTGGATGGTCTCAAGGAAGGAGAATAGTGAGCTCTCCAAGCTGTTAATCAGTGACGCAGCGGCTCGCTATCGGGTCGCGCTCAGTGGCTTAACACTGCATCAGGATAGAGGTGTGCCGATGACCGCCAGAGGCTATCTCGACTTGATGGCCGAACTGGGGATCACCTGCTCCCACAGCCGTCCACGAGTCAGTAACGACAATCCGTTTAGCGAGAGTCAATTTAAAACACTCAAGCAACAACCCGATTATCCTCAACGATTGACAGGAGTTGACCATGCCAGAATATGGTTTAGTGACTATGTTGACTGGTACTGTTTCCACCACCACCATCGAGGGATTGCGTGGTTCACTCCAGAGCAGGTATTTACCGGTCGTTACAAGGAGGTTAGCGAGCAGCGTGAACAGGCGCTGAAGCAGGCCTATCAGCAGCATCCGAAACGCTTTATTCATGGTGAGCCCAAGGTTAAGCAACCCCCTACTGAGGTATGGATTAACCCCGCTCTACCGGAGGAGGGGGTGGGGTCGCTGGAGGTCAACTATCCAACCCTGAATAGAGCGAAGGAGAGATGAGTGACGGTGCCGCTAGTGGGTCTATCGTCGATGGCTTTAGCCGGTTGTGGTGGCTGAATGACAGAGCGTTATCCATAGCCCGCCCCCCGGAGACCCCCTTATTATCGTAGGGGGGCGGGCTGTGGGTAACGCGGTGCAGGAGGGAGGTTCCTAGATTAGGGGTTGCAGTTCGCCTTGCAGCTCCCCCTTGCTGAAGGGCTTGGCTCTTGCGGCAAAGGGCCATGAGGGTCATGTTCGCTCCTTGTTGCGTCATGACTCAACATAGGCGAAATTTACCGGTGAGGGCAGTGGCAATCACCGGCTAGATTTAGAGCTTTATTTTTTTAACAACTGGTCTCAAATTGCTTGACAGCTTCCGCAGGCGCCCTAGACTTATCTGCATCTTCAACCAGCATTAGCCAGCCAACAAAAGGTCGAGGCTGATTACCAAAAGCACCTTCTCTATAAGCTGTCCATAAATCGTGTGCCGTTCCAATGGCCTCTTCAGTTCGGTTATTGAAATTGTTGCCAAATGAAGGACCAACCTGGCTTTTTAATTCGATTGCAGCAATCAACTCTCCTTTATAAATCACCAGAAGATCCCATAACTTGGTGGGACGGAAAAAACCGGGGAGAGTCAAGACTGCATGTTTTTGGTGAATATCAGCATTTTCAAGGCCATTGGCACGGATGATATCAATGATCAAATCGATAAATCCATCCATATTTTTACCAGCCGTAACGCCTGCGCGTTCTCCCTGGTCTAATTTTCCAGATTCTTTCTGTTTTTGTTTTGCCGCGTTTCGATTGCCCCAGAAACCTTTGATTGCTTCACGAGTTTTTGATTCATATTCAACGAGATCAATAGCCATTTTTATTCTCTGTTTCCGCCTAGAGCGGATCGTTCATCTTTGTTTAGATTATATAGTTTAAAAACAATACTGTTGCAGGCATCGATATCCCGAGAGCAAGCGGCGTTAATCAAGTCTTTCCTGATCCCCTCAGATACATCCTGCCAATAAGGAAGGCAGATACGTCGTAAGTATTGAGCTTGAAAGCGCAAATAACCGCCACGCATTTTTGTTGAGTAGGTTGCCACGAAAAGCTTAGACATACTCGAAAGCAATACGGCCTGTAGAGCCCGTAAATCCCAGTTTTCAGAAATAATGTAGTATAGATTGTGGTGGGGATATAGTTGACCGGGTTCGAAAACGATATGAGCTTCGCCCTTAATGTCAGGTATCAAGAGTTTCGGTTTTATAGTTAGCTCAGGCCATATTCTATCGATAGTCCGATACCAGTTTGAAGGCGACTTCTTAGCGCAATGGCGTTTCTTGATGACCTCTTTGCGTTCATCAAGATAACGGGCTAGTTTTGGATAATTCCGCAAATCAACGAGACCGCCATCGTCGGCAAAGGGATTTATAACACCTTGACCCTGCCAGATAACTTCACCTGATTTAATATCACGAGTTGCGACTAATGGCAGTTTTCTATCTGTCTCAACATCAAGGGATTTGAAGTCACCAATAAATGCCTTGTCGGCTCCGGTAGCTACGCCAATGCCGACATTACAACCTGTTTGTTCAAGAGTTGGAAACTGGTTCTCTATTCGCCGAATCAATGACATTTGATCTGATGATTCTAAAAGCCAAGGATCAGAACCACTTAAAATGCCCGCCATTTCTCTTACAACTGATGATTTTGGCAAAACCTCAGAATTTATATCCACGGAAATGGATGAAAGAATTTTCTTATCAATTTTGGGTCGATGGGCAATACGGGTTATGCTGGTTTTTGATTTAGTAAGAACAGTAATCGCGGGATAGGCACTGACCTCGGCATGAAAAGCGTCAGTATCAACCATGTCAACATATGCCTTTAAATAAAAATTCTTTGATATATAGCATCGTAACGGCCCTCCGTATCGATTTTTCATCCAGCGGTCTGCGCATATAAATCCAAGCGCGCCGTTTTTTGTCAAAAGAGATAATGAATGTTCAATAAAAGGGATATACAAATCAGCTCTGTCATACATGGTCTTGTAGCGACAGCGATATTCATTTAGCAACGGGGTAGGAATCAATTCTTGTCGGACATATGGTGGATTACCAACAATAAAGTCAAAGCACATGTCTTTCTTTTCAAGCAAAAAATCGCCTTGACTCAACCATTGGTCAGCAAGTTCGGAAGAAGTCGATAAGGATATACCTTCTTTTGTTAGCCGATTAACTACAGCGTTGCGTGTCGATAAAAAAGTTTTTCGATGCAGTTCAACTCCTCGAATGGCTCTTCCTAATTCTGTCTTTGCATTCGAGGTATTTCCTTCGTTCTTGCGCCATGCAGCAAGCAACCTTTCAATTGCGGGAAGAAGAAAATCGCCCTCTCCAAAAGATGGCTCCAGAATGCTACTAAGATGCAAAGGGCTGCTTTCAACATAGCCGACTAAATCAAGAATGAATTCAACAACCTCAATCCGCGTAAAAATTGCACCGCGTACATCATTCTCGCCATGGGAGGCTAATTCTTCTATTGCATCTGTAACATTTCTTGACCTTGGAATGGTCGAAACGTCGAACAGATCAAATAATGTTGGTTGTATCAGGCTTGGCATATGATCCCCTTTATTCTATCCATTTTTTACCGAAGCCTTTAGGGGCATTTCTCGAAGAATTTTCATCCACTCATCAATTTCATCCCGGTCAAACCGCCACTGGTTTCCAATTTTTGACGCCGGAATTTCACCTTTCTGTGTCATGGCATAGAGTTTAGTCCGGCTCATCTTAAGGTATGCCGCCAGCTCTTCCACGGTCAGCCATTTGTCGTTTTCTGTCATATAAGCCAAAACTCCTTGATAGTCAGAGTTAATATTTGATATTAAAAGATAATAGATGATAACGCAAAAATCAAGGTAATTCCCGGAAATCGGCATGGAAACATCCATTTGCCAGATTCCCACCTAAAAAAAGCAGACGCCTTTCCAACACATTTCAAAGCCTTCCGGTAAGTAATCGCTGAAACCTCCCGCTCGCCCGATGCGATCGGGGCAAATAACAGTGATTGAACCGGAAAATTTGATGGAAATGTTTGCCACTGACCTAGAAAGGCTGGCATTTCTCTTAGAGGCAGATGCGGCTTTCGCTATCGATCCCGATCAACTCGGAGCCGATGCAGCCAAACAGGAAGCTCCCTCTGACTCGAACCAATGCAAAACCCGCTTTTTTCAAAGCGAGCAATAGGTCTTTACCCGTTAAACTCGGAAGAGATGTCATGCCGCAACGGAAATCCTTTGAACGCCAACAAAATCAAGTGATTCATGTGTTCCCCCCTGAACTTCCAAACAAAGCTCAATGGCTTCACGAATCCGTTCCATCAGCATATCCAGAGTGCAGCGCCTTGTTAGCTGCTTTTTCTTTTTTCATTGCTTCTATTATTGATTCAGCGATCACCTTTCCGAAAACGGGTGGCACTGCATTCCCAATTTGTAAGTTTTTAGATGTTTTGCTCCCGTAAAAAAGATAGCTGTCTGGAAATCCTTGCAATCTAGCGCCCTCTCTCGTACTCAAGGCGCGATTTTGATATGGGTGCACACACCTTGATGATGATGGCGTTCCAAAGTTCCTTGTTATTGTCGGAGCAGGTTGATCTGGGAGTAACCTTGCATATGTATTTGCAAAATATTTTTTTGGTCTAAGTC
The DNA here is from genome assembly GCA_008375315.1 of Ectothiorhodospiraceae bacterium BW-2. Taxonomy (NCBI): domain Bacteria; kingdom Pseudomonadati; phylum Pseudomonadota; class Gammaproteobacteria; order Chromatiales; family Ectothiorhodospiraceae; species Ectothiorhodospiraceae bacterium BW-2. The sequence continues at coordinate 1,166,040 of CP032507.1, forward strand.
TTTCTGGTAAGTCATTTACGCTACCTCCCGCAGGAATTAACGAAAGTATTTCGAGCATTTTTTCTCCGTAGTTAGAGCTATTATGCTCAGTTAGAGCCTTCTCTCTCATGCCTTTTCTCATGTCTTCTTGGTAGAGATTTTGAGGTGGCAGAGAATAACAGGAAATGCTGTCGTTTGCGCTTAATTTAGGCAAATCAGAAATTGCATCCATTAAAGTCAATTTATCTTTTAATCCGAAAAGATTTTGACCCAAACTATGTGTGGGATATGGTAAACACACTGAACATCTCCCTTTCTTCCATCCGACCACGATGGTTCGCTTTCTTATTTGTGGAAGACCAAAGTCTGATGCCTCAAGTATTGCTGAATGACTATCATAGCCTAATTCTCTTAATTCAGATATAAGTGTATTATATGCTTTGCCGTCATACATATTTTTGAAGCCTGATACATTTTCAAAAATTACATAACTGGGGTTTAACTCTTTAACTGCTCGTAAGTATTCATAAAACAAGCTGTTCCTAGGATCCTTTTCATTCTTAGAGCCCACGGTACTAAACCCCTGACACGGAGGACCGCCTGATAGTAAATCAATTTTGGATATGCCTAGGTTTTCTACCTCATCTTTGAAATTAATGTTATGTATATCATCACACAAAACTTTCGTCTCAGGATGATTTAACTTAAATGTGGTAGCAAAGTCATTTTCGATCTCATTTGCTAAAACAATTTTGAAGCCTGCTTTTTCCAAGCCAATACTAAGTCCTCCCGCCCCAGAAAAAAGCTCTACTGCTATCGGTCTATTCATATAGATAACTCCAAATCAGAAAAACAAGGAGCCGGATCTAGTAGTCTCCACTTGAAGTAGTTCTGATCTATTGCAAAAACACTTTGTCCTTCCATTGGCTGCCTAGTTACAAAGTTAACATCGTCATCCTCAATAGAGTCGAGCTGAACAAAAGCAACTTGACCGTTGAAAAGGTCAATATGGATACAGATAGAGTGCTCTCCTGTTTCCTCAAATACTCTACGCGCCTCTCTGACTTTATGTTCTTTGATGTCATTAATTCCCTGAAATCCAGATTGAACTTCTATTCTGACTCGTTGATTATCTTTTGTTATTTCTAAGTCAGCCTTAGGACTTCTTCTGAATGTATCAATATCCCGCAAATCATCATCACCAATTTGATTGATTGAAGTTATTGAGACTTCAAATATTCCTGCGATTGCAGGAGTAAACAGTTCTGCTACGACATACCCCCTTAGCCAAGAAAACAGGACCTGTTCAGGTCTTCTTCCTTGATTGTTTAACCTAGGCAATAAACCCGAGCTCTTTATCGTCTCAAATGGATGTAGTATATTTTTACGGACAAAATCATCGATATTTTTGATGTTAATAGATTTGTTTCCAATAGCACTGACTTTAGAAGAAATCTCTTTCAACCTTTGATTTAGATTGTCTATATATTCGTAATCTACTCCTGCTGGGACATCTTTTCCTGAGAGGAATATTTTCGCATCATTTTGATTTGTGAAGCCTATAGACTCTCTGTATCTTTTAAAATATTTTGCTGGGCTTTCATTCATTTTTCTTTTCCTTTTTTTGTGAGCTAACAAGTTATTAAACAGCCTCTGTATAACTCCGCTACAGACCCGCTTATTCCCTCTTCCTGACAGCCAGAACCGCGAATGTCTAACGGGTTAACTCCAGAATTAGCAGGATCACCAGAAACCGCTGATCATTCACAATGCTTTGACTATCTACCCAAACAAGTATATCAACTCCGCATCTTCTGTCCAGCGAAACCCCTGATGCTTCAGGCTCTTGTGCCAAATGCGCCTGTTCCAGCTAACCTTACGGTTAACGCTGATTCACTAAGCGCTGCGGAAGCTGTCAAGCAATTTGAGACCAGTTGTTAAAAAAATAAAGCTCTAAATCTAGCCGGTGATTGCCACTGCCCTCACCGGCAAATTTCGCCTATGTTGAGTCATGACGCAACAAGGAGCGAACATGACCCTCATGGCCCTTTGCCGCAAGAGCCAAGCCCTTCAGCAAGGGGGAGCTGCAAGGCGAACTGCAACCCCTAATCTAGGAACCTCCCTCCTGCACCGCGTTACCCACAGCCCGCCCCCCTACGATAATAAGGGGGTCTCCGGGGGGCGGGCTATGGATAACGCTCTGTCATTCAGCCACCACAACCGGCTAAAGCCATCGACGATAGACCCACTAGCGGCACCGTCACTCATCTCTCCTTCGCTCTATTCAGGGTTGGATAGTTGACCTCCAGCGACCCCACCCCCTCCTCCGGTAGAGCGGGGTTAATCCATACCTCAGTAGGGGGTTGCTTAACCTTGGGCTCACCATGAATAAAGCGTTTCGGATGCTGCTGATAGGCCTGCTTCAGCGCCTGTTCACGCTGCTCGCTAACCTCCTTGTAACGACCGGTAAATACCTGCTCTGGAGTGAACCACGCAATCCCTCGATGGTGGTGGTGGAAACAGTACCAGTCAACATAGTCACTAAACCATATTCTGGCATGGTCAACTCCTGTAAATCGTTGAGGATAATCGGGTTGTTGCTTGAGTGTTTTAAATTGACTCTCGCTAAACGGATTGTCGTTACTGACTCGTGGACGGCTGTGGGAGCAGGTGATCCCCAGTTCGGCCATCAAGTCGAGATAGCCTCTGGCGGTCATCGGCACACCTCTATCCTGATGCAGTGTTAAGCCACTGAGCGCGACCCGATAGCGAGCCGCTGCGTCACTGATTAACAGCTTGGAGAGCTCACTATTCTCCTTCCTTGAGACCATCCAAGCCACAATAAAACGGCTGTAGAGATCCATCACCACATAGAGATTCAAGAAGTTACCCTGCTCTGTGGTGGGAAGCTTAGTGATATCCCATGTCCAAACCTCATTCGGGCGGGTCGCCCGTAATCGGGGGATAGCGTGTGATTTGGCCGGTTTTTGAGCTCGCCGCTCTCCCGTCTGTTGATTAGCACGAAGGATCCGATACATCGTACTGATTGAACAGTAATATTTCCCTTCATCCAGCAGGCTAGCATAGATCTCTGCCGGAGGTTGGTCATAGAATCGTTCGCTGTTCAAAAGCCCCAGAACGGCTTGCCTCTCTGCCTCACTCAGCGCATTGGCTGCGACGGGTCTTGGAAGGCTCGCTCGGGGGGAGACAACCGGAGCCTGTCGGCGGTAGTAGCCTGCACGCGAGAGCGCTAGGCTATCGCAAGCGGCTCTTATGCTCACCGAACTGGGGCACTCTTTTTCAACTAATCTCATAAGCTTATCTCTGTGTTCATCTGCTCCAATAAGCTGAAGGCTTTTTTTTGGAGCGCAATCACCCCTTCGGTCTGCTGTAACCGTTGGCTAAGACGCTGAATTTCCTTCTTTAAACGCTCTATCTCCTTATCTCGCTTGTCTAGGCTCGGTTTGCGACCACTCTGTTTCCCTTTCAGGCCAGCCTGCCCCTGTGCTTGCAGTTGTCGGCGCCATTTGGTCAGATGGGAGCTGTAGATCTGCTCTTTGCGCAGCAGCTCGCCTAGCTGACCCGGCTCCTTGCACTGCTCTGCTTCTGCTAGGATCCGAAGCTTCTCTTCCTCACTAAATTTGCGGTAGGAGCGCTTCTCTTCATCGGGGTCGGTAACCTCGTTGGAGGGTAAAACGGTAGTATCTTTGGGCATCGTGTATCTCCTCTGTTGCCCCCCTGATTCTACATTCATTTCTCATCAGGGGTGGTCTCAGGGTATCTTGACACTCAGGGGCTGTGACGACTCTCTCCAGAGACAAGCACCACCTCAGCTGCCACCATTGAGTCGAGAAACTCTCGCGCAAACTGCACGAGTGACTCGTTTAAGGGTACCCCTAACTGCTCGCAGAGCTGCTCTAGTACCTGAGTGAGCGGCTGTTGCGCTGCGAGTCGCTGTAGCAGTTGCAGCGTTATCGGGTTAATCGCAATAAATGTCACCTCATCGGCACGGTTACGAATCACGGCAAAACAGTAAGGTTCGGTGGCGCTTGCCGTCGGTAGTCGGTTCGGTTGAATGGTGTGTACCGGCCACTGGTAACAGCCAAGCTGTAGTGTTGGGTTGATAATTGGCCACTCTCGATTCGCATCGCGCTGTTTGAGCGGCTCCTCTAGTCGCGCCGGATGGATCTCTGCCGCTAGCTCTAGCCACTCGTAGTGCATAAATTCCCATAACCAAGGGAGCTGCGGCATTAGCTCTGTTGCCTTCGGCTGCAACCATGCTAAGAAGGTGGCGGGTATATCCCGAAACAGCGGTGAGGTGGGTCTCATCTCGGTAAACGACTGCTCTAGTAGTCGCTGCCATTGCGCCCTATCGACAATTTGCCGAGTCAAGGGAAAGCAGCTATCGACAAAGATCTGAAAGTTGTTAAAGACTAGGCGACGATAGACCGCCATACGCTCGCTATCGGTCTCTGGCGGTAGGTGGTTCGGATCAGGCTGACGCAGCCAGGCGGCAAACTGGCGCTGATAGTCGCTCCATTTAGGCTGCATCGGCACAACGCCTCGCCTGCTGTTGCAGATAGGTGATACGCTCCACTTGGGGGAGCAATACGGCTAGGGGGGGGATATTAAAATCGCGCTCTAACAGTGTCGGATGGACGCCGAGGTGGTTATAGCTCTGCTCAAGGAGCTGCCATACCGGTTCGATGACATCGGCACCATGGGTATCGATAATCAGATCGGGCGCTTGCTGATAGTGTCCTGCCATGTGCATATAGACCACCCGTTCAGGGGGGAGTTGTTGAATAAAGGTGAGCGGATTAAAGCCGAAATTGACGCTATTGACATAGACATTGTTGACATCTAGGTGCAGATCGCAGTCGGCCTGCTCTAGCACCGCGTTAATAAATTCAGCCTCACTCATGGAACAGATCGGTGCTGTAACATAGAAAGAGGCGTTCTCAAGCGCAATTCGGCGCTGCAATATCTCTTGCACTCGACGGATACGGCTAGCAACATACGCCACCGCTTCATCGGTAAAGGGGATCGGCAGGAGATCGTAGAGGTGCCCCTCGTCACTACACCAAGAGAGGTGCTCGGTGTAGCGCTCAATCTGGTGCTCATCGAGAAAGGCGGCGATACGGCTAACGAAGCGCTCATCAAGTGGGGCGGGGCTGCCAAGCGAGAGCGACAGACCGTGAGCCACAACAGGGCGTTGTGCCCTCAGCCGTTGTAGCTGTTTTCGGCGCAGGCCACCGAGCTCCATCCAGTTCTCTGGCGCTAGCTCAAAGAACTGAATCGACTCGGGGATGGCGCGGCCAAGCTCCTCTAAATGCTCACGCCGCAACCCCAGCCCCGCCCCGTCAATAGAGTGTGCCATCCATCGCCCTCTACTTAGCTGCTACCGCACTTCGCTTCGCCGCATTTGGCCTCTTGGCTTTTGGCGGGCGGGGTGGCAGCGCCGCACTTCGCCTCGCCACACTTAGCCTCTTGGCTCTTGGCAGGAGCGGCAGCACCACACTTGGCCTCGCCACATTTGGCCTCGCTATTTTTGCCCTCTTCGCTGGTGGCGCCACACTTCGCTTCAGCCTCCTTACCTCCACACTGGCCATCACCGGCTTTACCGTGAGCGCCGGCAACCATGTAGCCTGAGCTCATCACGCTGGCGCTAAAGGGGTTCGCTGATATATCGGCTTGGGCGGCGGTCGCAGCAGCGCCTAGCGTTGCCGCAGTTAGAGCTAAAGAGAGGGTATTTAATCGATTCATGGGTATCTCCAAGGTATTGTCTAGGTAAAACATAACGGGTTAACTGCCATTTGGCAGATGATTACGGATACGCTGCCGCATCTCTGTCGGCATGGTCGGTCCATCCCTATCGCTCTCCTCAGCTGAGGTGAGGCGAGAAGTCAGACCGCTTAATGCACGCTGCAAAAGATTAATTTGACGCGCAAAGCGGCGGCAGTTATGACACATCATCAGGTGCATACGCAAACCCCAGTGTGTAAAAGAGGGGAGTCGCTGCTCCTGTCGCTGTGAAATGAGTGCTGTCGCCTGTTTGCAGTTAAGCATAAATCCCCCCTGTTAACGCCAGTGGTTATCAAAGCAGTGCCTGAGCCCCATACGAGCTCGATAGAGCATTGTCCATAAGTTAGTCGCACTAATCTGTAACTCCTGACAGATATTTTCGCTCTTTTGTTCAAAAATCTCCTTCATGAGGAAAATTTGTTGTAGCCGTTGTGGTAGATGGCCTAAACAGAGCTGTATCACCTGCCAAAACTGCCCCTGTTGCAGCATCTTTTCTGGATCTCCCCACTCCTTTAAGTTGGCGCTCCAATGGCCACTCTCTTTGAAACTTTTGTCAATCAGGTTATCTAGCGCCTGCTCATCAGACGACTCATCCTCTAGCAGCGTCTCCCGCTGACAACGGCGAAAGTAGTCGATCGCCTTGTTTTTTAAAATCCCGATTAACCAAGTGCGAATAGAGGCTTTGCCACTATAGTTAGGGTAACTCTCAATCGCAGCTAGTAGTGTCTCCTGCACTAACTCCTCGGCTTGATGAGGCGTGCGACACTGAAGCAGCGCATAACGATAGAGCGCATCGCCATGCTCTTGTAGCCACTGCTGAGCAAAGTGGGCGGTCTGTGGTTGATTCATGAGAGATAGTCTAACTCCATCGCAGGGGCGGGAGTGTTTGCCACAACGCCAGCAACCGCTGCCACCAACCCTGGTTCTCTACTTCGGCTCGAACGGTTTGGGGTGGGGGCGTTTTAGGGCGATGCTGTGCTCTGTCTTTTTTATCTCGCATTAACTGCTGCTGCAACCTTTGCACCTGAAAGTGATCTATTGGTATCGGCCGATATCGAGTGACGCTGTGGCTCTGGTGGCCGCCACTAAACCGGGGGGTACTGCACATAGTGAAATCCTCTGTTGTGAACCATTAATGGTGACCATTGGTCGAAATAAAACCGAAAACCTGACACTTTTTTGTCAGGAGTTGCGACGATTTCCGACCAAGAGTCACTATCAACTTCATATTTTCAGGAGCAGAGACGATGATTCAGATCCTACTTAAACTACAGGCCCTATTTAACTTAAGCCGCCATGCTGATTTTATGGCACCACTACTACTACGACTCTATTTAGCACCCATCTTCTGGATGGCGGGCACCAATAAACTAAGCCATATAGAGAGTACTATTGAGTGGTTTGGTAATAGTGAGTGGGGGTTAGGGCTCCCTTTTCCGGTGGCCATGGCCTGGCTAGCTGCGTTAACCGAGATAGCTGGGGCTATTCTGCTCATTGCAGGAGCCGCAGTTCGCTACATTTCAATCCCGCTGATGGTGACGATGGTTGTTGCTGCCGTCACCGTCCACTGGCAGAACGGGTGGCTGGCGATTGCTGAAGGGACTAACAGCCTCTTCGCGAATGATCGCTCTATTGGTGCCATTGAGCGGCTGGATCGGGCAAAAGAGATTCTGCGCGAACATGGACACTATAGCTGGCTAACTGAAAATGGCTCGTTTGCGATACTGAATAACGGTATTGAGTTTGCCGCCACCTATTTTGTGATGCTGCTGACGCTCTTTTTTATCGGCGCGGGGCGATTTGTCAGTATCGACTACTGGGTTGCGCTGCGTATAGCAGCGTCAAAGCCCTAACCGCTGCTGCGCCTCCTCAATCGCCGCATCAATATAGCCGCCAAACAGCTCTGGGGTCATTAGGCCGATCAGCTTTTCACTCAACTCTCGCCCGTGGCTATCTAGAAAGAGTAGCGTCGGGGTGACATAGGCGCGGTAGCGGCGACTAAAGCGCTGGCTATCGACGCTCTGCGCTTGAAAATCGATAAGGGTCGGGGTGGTATCGAGCTCCAGTTTGGCAACGATAATCTTGTCATCATACTCACCGCTCAGTAGGAGCGGGCGCACAAACTCCCGCTCCACTCGCACGCAGTAGCCGCAGTGGCTGGCCGATACCATAAGTAGAATCGGTAGCTGTTGCGTTAGTGCTCGTTGCCCTAAGCGGTACAAGTTATCGACCTGTTCGACCTCAATTGCCATTATCTTCTCCTGCAGGGTCTGGTTTTCATCACAGCTAGGGTAAAATAGCCCCTTTTAACCGTTTAATCCACCACGGAGTCGCTATGGAACTATCCTCACTCACCGCACTCTCACCCATCGATGGCCGCTATGGCAACAAAACCGCTGCTCTACGCCCCATTTTTAGCGAGTATGGCCTTATCTATCGTCGCGTTTTAGTCGAAATCCGCTGGTTACAGGCACTTTCCGAGTGTAATGAGATTACCGAAGTCCCCCCCTTCAGTGACGCGACTCAGCAGCAGCTAGAGCAGATTCTCAGCCAATTTTCAGCTCAGGATGCCGAGCAGGTCAAGCAGATTGAGCGAACGACGAATCACGATGTTAAAGCGGTCGAATATTTTTTGAAAGAGCGGATTGGCGCTCATCGCGAGTTAGCGCAGGTGGGCGAGTTTATCCACTTCGCCGCGACCTCTGAAGATATTAATAATCTCGCCTATGCGCTGATGCTAAAGCAGGGGCGCGATGAGATTCTGCTACCACAGTTAGAGGAGCTGATTGAAGCCACGACTCGGCTAGCTCACGAGAATAGCGCCGCCGCGATGCTCTCCCGCACTCATGGCCAGCCGGCCACTCCGACCACTATGGGCAAGGAGATCGCCAATGTGGTCTATCGGCTACGGCGGCAGCGAGATCAGATCGCCGCAGTGGCAATTTTAGGTAAGATCAACGGCGCGGTCGGTAACTATAACGCCCACCTCTGTAGCTATCCTGAGATCGATTGGCAGCTATTTGCTGAGCGTTTTGTCACCTCGCTCGGCCTGAGCTGGAACCCCTACACGACCCAAATCGAGCCGCACGACTATATCGCCGAGCTATTTGATGCCGTAGCCCGCTTTAATACTATTTTAATCGATTTTGATCGCGATATCTGGAGCTACATATCCAATAACTACTTTAAGCAGAAGACAGTCGCTGGCGAAGTCGGTTCATCGACCATGCCACATAAAGTTAATCCCATCGATTTTGAGAATTCGGAGGGCAATTTAGGGGTCGCTAACGCGCTATTTCACCACTTAGCGACCAAGCTGCCTATCTCGCGCTGGCAGCGTGATCTCACCGATTCAACCGTGCTACGCAATCTAGGTGTCGGTCTCGGCTATAGTCTGATTGCCTATCAATCGACACTGCGCGGAATCGCTAAGCTGGAGCTCAATCCGGCGGCATTAGCGGCCGATCTCGATAGCAACTGGGAGGTGCTGGCCGAGGCGATTCAGACGGTGATGCGCCGTTACGGCATTGAACAGCCGTACGAGAGGCTCAAAGCGTTAACTCGCGGCAAACGAGTCGATGCGAGCGCGATGGCGCAATTTATCGATACCCTTGAGCTACCCCCGCTAGTCAAACAGCAGTTAAAGCAGCTCACCCCCGCTAGCTATCTCGGTAATGCGAGGCAGCAGGCAAAGAGAATATAGGTTCCGGCCCCGACCGCTCCCCCGCTGAAGGAGCTCAGCGGGGTGGGGGCTAAACTCAGTTTTTGCTCTTATCGACCAGCGCGTTAGCACTAATCCACGGCATCATAGCGCGTAACCGCTCCCCGACCTGCTCAATCGGGTGGGCGGCATTTAGACGACGCATAGCGGTCATTTCAGGGTAGTTCGACTGCCCCTCCTGAATAAAGCGCTTGGCATAGTGACCGTTTTGAATATTGGCTAGAGCCTCTTGCATGGCGGCGCGGCTCTCATCGTTAATAACCTTCGGTCCGGTGACATACTCGCCATACTCAGCATTATTGGAGATGGAGTAGTTCATATTGGCGATGCCGCCCTCATACATCAGATCGACAATCAGTTTTAATTCGTGCAGACACTCAAAGTAGGCCATCTCTGGAGCATATCCCGCTTCGGTGAGGGTCTCAAAGCCCGCTTTAACTAGCTCCACTGCCCCACCACAGAGCACCGCCTGCTCACCAAAGAGGTCGGTTTCGGTCTCATCTTTAAAGGTGGTCTCGATAATACCGGTACGACCACCACCCACCCCACAGGCGTAGGAGAGAGCAACCTCTTTAGCTCGACCGGAGGCGTTTTGGAATATCGCAATGAGATCGGGAATCCCCCCCCCTTTGACAAATTCGCTGCGCACGGTATGGCCGGGCGCTTTGGGGGCGATCATAATGACATCTAAGTCGCTACGGGGAACGACCTGGTTATAGTGGATGCTAAAACCGTGGGCAAAGGCAAGGGTCGCCCCCTGCTTCAAATTAGGCTCCAGATCGTTTTTATAGAGCTGCGACTGAAACTCATCGGGCGTTAAGATCATCACCAGATCGGCCTCTTTCACCGCCTCAACGGTACTTTTGACGGTTAAACCTGCCGCGACTGCCTTCGCTGCTGAGGCAGAACCTTCACGCAGCGCGACGGTGACATCCACACCGGAATCTTTGAGGTTATTCGCATGTGCATGGCCTTGGGAGCCGTAACCGACGATGGTGACTTTCATGCCCTGAATGATGGAGAGGTCGCAATCTTTATCGTAATAGATATTCATAGAGTCTATATTTCCTAGGTTTAAGTTAAAGGTTAACAGTGGATTAAACGGATTGTTTAAAGCCTCAAGCTACGGGCACCTCGAGCGATGCCACTGACACCGGAGCGCACCGTCTCCAGAATCTGTTTAGTATCAATCGCCTCAATAAAGGCATCCAGTTTGCGACCAGAGCCGGTCAACTCCATGGTATAGGTGTGCTCTGTGACATCGATAATTTTAGCCCGAAAGATATCGGCGAGCCGCTTCATCTCCTCACGAACATCGCCGGTTTTGGTCGAGACCTTCACCAGTACCATCTCCCGCTCAATGTGGGGATTATCGGCTAGATCGATCACCTTAACGACATCAATTAGCTTATTTAGCTGTTTGGTGATCTGCTCCATAATCGCCTCAGAGCCACAGGTGACCAGGGTCATGCGTGACAGGGTCGCATCCTCGGTAGGTGCCACTGTCAACGACTCGATATTGTAACCCCGAGCGGAGAAGAGTGCGGCGACTCTGGAGAGTGCCCCCGCCTCGTTCTCCATCAGAATCGAAATAACATGTCGGGTACTCATACTAAAATCATCTCCTCCAGCCCAGCACCGGAGGGAACCATCGGATAGACATTCTCCTCTCGGTCGGTAACAAAATTGAGAAATACAAAGCGATCTCTATAGGTAGTAAACGCCTCCTCTAACGCCGAAACCACCTCTTCCGGTCGGGTAATCTGCATACCGACATGGCCATAGGCTTCCGCTAGCTTAACAAAATCGGGCTGCGACTCAACACCTACCTGCGAGTAGCGATTATCGTAGAAGAACTCCTGCCACTGCCGCACCATGCCCAAATAACCGTTGTTCAGGCAGATCACTTTAATCGGTAGCCGGTACTGCATACAGGTCGAGAGCTCCTGAATATTCATCTGAATCCCGCCATCTCCGGCAATACAGGCGACCATGTTCTCAGGAAAAGCGAGCTGCACCCCCATCGCCGCCGGTAGGCCGAAACCCATGGTGCCGAGACCACCGGAGTTTATCCAGCGCCTCGGTAGGTCAAATTTATAGAACTGTGCCGCCCACATCTGATGCTGTCCCACATCGGAGGTCACATAGGCTTCGCCTTTAGTCACTTGATAGAGCGACTCCACTACATATTGCGGCTTAATCGCTCGGCTATTTCCCTGATCGTAGTGGAGGCAGTTTTTACTGCGCCACTCGTTAATCTGCTCCCACCACGGCTTTAACGCTTCACTATCGCCACGATGCTCTGAGCTCTGAAGTAGTTGTAGCAGGCTCTGTAGCACCTGATCGACCGGGCCGACAATCGGTATATCGACGGTGACATTTTTGGAGATGGAGGAGGGGTCGATATCGATATGAATAATTTTCGCCCGTGGGGCAAATTTGGCGATATTGCCGGTGACCCGATCATCGAACCTAGCCCCAATAGCCAGCAGCAGATCGCAGTGGGAGATCGCCATATTGGCCTCATAGGTGCCGTGCATGCCTAGCATACCGACAAAGAGTGGATCGGTCGCCGGATAGCCACCTAACCCCATCGAGGTATTGGTTACCGGCACCCCTAGCTCGCGCACAAAGCGGGTTAAGCTCTCTGCCGCATTACCGATCACGATGCCACCGCCGGTATAGACCATCGGCCGTTTAGCCTTTAGGATCATCTCCAGTGCCCGCTTTATCTGCCCGGTATGGCCTTTGGTAGTCGGGTTGTAAGAGCGCATCGACACCTGTTTGGGGTGGCTGTAGTTAACTTTCTGCGCGGTAATGTCCTTCGGAATATCGACCACTACCGGTCCTGGCCTTCCCGTGGTGGCGATGTAAAACGCCTTTTTTAGCGTGATGGCCAAGTTGTTGACATCATCGACCAGAAAATTATGCTTCACGCAGGGACGAGTAATACCGACAGTATCGACCTCCTGAAAAGCATCATTCCCAATCAGCGCTCGCGGCACCTGACCGGTAATCACCACCATCGGAATCGAGTCCATATAGGCGGTAGCAATTCCTGTGACCGCATTGGTCGCCCCAGGCCCCGAGGTCACCAGCACCACCCCCGGCTTGCCGGTTGCGCGGGCGTAACCATCGGCAGCATGGGTTGCCGCCTGTTCGTGACGCACCAGAATATGTTTGACGCTATTCTGCTGATAGAGCGCATCGTAAATATGTAACACAGCCCCCCCTGGATAGCCGAAGAGGTACTCTACCCCCTCGTCTGCCAAGAATCGGGCCACAATCTCTGCACCGGTCAGTTCCACTTATGTGCTCCAAGTTAATAGTTTGAATCTCTCTTCGCCGCCTAGCCATCTAGCCATTTCGCGCAGCGAAAACGGCAAAAGCTAGCATATTGTCAAATCGGGTCAAGTGATTTTTATTCAAGGAGCCGCAAGGAGTCCTCCGCTAAGAGCTGCTGTCGAAAGCGCAGATAGAGCGATTCGACACAACTAGAGAGCTCCAGATAGCTGCGCTGCTGCTCCGGAAAGGTATGCAGCGCGGCGTGGCTTTCGGCTAGCAGCCACAGTGCCGTATAGCCATAGGGGGTAAAGTAGTGCTCGGTAAAGTTAATGATCGTAAAACCACTAGAGCACAACAGCCGCTGACACTGCGGCTGTAACAGCGCCGGCTCGGTCACCCCAAGCCAGCAGTGGTAGTTAAACATCTGCGCTTCCATAACCGCTAGTGTAACAAAACTACCGGACAATTTTTAAGCCATTACCGCCTAAAGTGATGACTTTACTTTGGCATCAGTCGATGAACACTGTAGAATCGTCCCACCAGCCCAGCCGCCGCCCTCTGCCACAGGGTCGAGCGTAGGCAATAACAAATAGATAGTCTGAATCACAGGAGCGCTGAGATGAACCGCCACATTCAACCCACTTCAGTTGAACGGCTTATGCGGGAGAACGACTTTATCGTCTCCAAAACCGATCCTAAAGGCCGCATTACCTACGGTAACCGTATCTTTATCGAATTCTCCGGTTATGCTGAAGATGAGCTACTCGGCAGCCAGCACAATATTATTCGCCATCCCGATATGCCACGCGCCATCTTCAAGCTATTGTGGGACACCATTCAAAACGGACAGGAGATCTTTGCCTATGTCAAAAACATGAGCAAAGATGGCAGTTTCTATTGGGTGCTAGCCAATGTGACCCCCTCCTACGATAGCCAAGGCAGAGTGATAGGCTACCTCTCAGTGCGGCGCAAACCGAAACCCGAGGCGGTACGACAGGCGACAGAGCTCTATCGCGCCATGCTCGCGGCCGAACAGCAGGTAGGCAGTCACGATGCAATCCGCGCCTCTACCCACATTTTGACCCAAACACTACAGCAACAGGGGGTCTCCTATGAAGAGTTCGTCCTTGCTCTCTAGCGTACAGCGCTATCTGCTGCTGATTGTACTGCTCACGCTCACCCTACTTGCGCTCAACACCCTCCTCTACGGCTGGCACTGGCCGCTGGCACTACTGCTAGCTGCCACCCTCCTCACTGCGCTGACGATAGCTCGCCATATTAGACGCACACTCGCCCCGCTCAATCGCCTACGCGATATTGTCACCGAGATCAGTCAAGGAAGATTTGATAGCCGCGTTACCGGCATCTATGCTAACCAGCAGAGCGAAATTACCGATCTCTGCTGGAGTGTTAACGATATGCTCGATCAGCTAGAGTGCTACTTTCGCGAGATAAACACCTCGTTTCAGTATCACTCCGATGGCAAATATTTTCGTAAAACCGACACCACCGGTCTCCACGGCGAGTTTGCAACTAACCTAGAGAAGATCAATATCTCACTAGAGAGTATGTCGGCCCACAGTATGGATTTAATGCGCAATCTGCTCACTGGCCGTATCCAAGAGCTTAGCTCCTCTAATCTCATCGACAATTTAGCTATCATTCAACACGACCTAACCGAAACCACCCGCCACATGGAGCAGGTCAGTCAGGAGGCACTCACCACTCTCAATAGCGCTAACCGCAACCGCAATACCGTTTCGGCGATCATGGATCAATTAGAGCAGATGACCTGCTCAATCGATAATACCGCCCATTCGATTCAGCAGTTTAATCAGCGCGGCAGCGAAATTCAGCAGGCGGTACAACTGATTAACTCGATTGCCGATCAGACCAACCTACTCGCCCTCAATGCCGCCATTGAGGCGGCGCGTGCCGGTGAGGCTGGACGCGGCTTTGCCGTCGTCGCCGACGAGGTACGCAATTTGGCCGAAAACAGCAAAAATGCCTCCATCACCATCGGCAAAACGATGGAGGTTCTGCTGCATGAGTCGCAACAGGTGATGAAGAGCTCAGAGCTGATGCGCACCATGGCTCACGAATCACAGACTCGCTTTGGTGAAGTAGAGCAGCAGTTCAACAACTTTAGCGAGACGGCACAGCGCACCGCAACGCTAGGGCAATATGTGCTCGATCAGACCTTTGCTTCGTTAGTCAAGGTTGACCATATTACCTACAAACAACGAACTTATATGAGCCTGCTCTCTGGTGGCGCAGAGCGTTTTACCGACCAGGTAAAGATTGATCACCACCACTGCCACCTAGGCCAATGGTACTATGACGGCAAGGGGTATGAACTGTTTCGTGACAGCCCCTTCTACGCCCAAATGGAGCCACCCCACCAAAAGGTACACCACAACGCCCACCAAATATTGGCCTACCTTGGTGCCGGCTGGGAGTCGAATATCGAACTACAGCAGCAGATGTACCACCACTTAGAGCTGATGGAGAGCGGTAGTGGTGAGGTGATGCGCCTGATTAGCGAGATGGTCAACAGTAAGCATCTTACTACTGATTCGTAAGCCGTTTGGTGATGCCCCCACGGCAGCCGAGTAGAGCACCGTGGCCAATGCCAGACAATCTTATCTAAGATATTGTTTTATATTAATTTTTTCTTATTGGGGTAAGATCGCTCAAGTGAACTACATCACATTTCTGACAACACATTTAGAATAACTCAAGCTCCATCTTGATGTGTGAATAATTCCCACCTATACTAGCCTTGCTGGTGGGATAATTTCCCACAAAACCTGAAATGAACCAAACTGGAGTAGTCCGATGAAACAAACTAAATTAGTGACCTTAGCCGCAGCGATCACCGTATTAACCATGAGCAGCTCGGAACTGATGGCAAGAGGGGAGCCTCCTCGTGGTGGAATGGAACGCCCTGATATGCAACAAAGCGGCAATGCTGGTAACCGGCGTTACCAATCGTTGCAGGAGAGGTTAGATCGAAATGGTGATGGGGTCATTACCGCTGATGATATGTATGCAGTGAGTGCCGAACGGGTTAGCTTCCATTTTGGAAGTCTTGATACTGATGACAATGGCTACTTGACTGCCGAGGAGCTTGATAATGGCAAGTCTGGAGAGAAACGACATCGTCGCATTGCTCAGGCTGACATCGACCTAGAGATGTTGGAGAGCTGTCTGGTTGAGCAATTAGGCGAGGCCTATCAGGCTCGACCTACGGGCGAAGCTATTGTTGCGCAAGCAGATAGTGACAATGATGGTCAATTAAACGCAGATGAATTTTTGGCTCATCGGGAGAGTCACGCTGCGAAACGGTTTACCACTATTGATACTAGTGGTGATGGCGTCGTCGATAGTGATGAGGTGACAGCCTTCACAACGCAGCTAGATAGTCGGCGTGAAGCGCATCGAACTTGTGTAGAGGCACAACTCGATTTAGATAAGGTGATCGGTTATTAGTCAGGCTTACGCTTTCTACCATCCCTCCCCCATCGGGAGGGAGTTAGGGTGAGCTAACAATGGGTGAGTAGGTGCTACCGTCAGCAGGTGAAAACGATCGAGTTTAGTGCTACCATACAGGCTTAAATTTAAGTTCAGCATTTAATCTAAGGTGAATCCGTGAACAATACCTTCGCCAAAATTAGCCCTGCTGTCATCATGTATATCAACGGCTTGTATTCCATTGATCGGTTGTCCGTTAAATTAAATTCGCACTGGAAAACTCGGTTATGATTTTAAATTGCGCGAAAAAAATTGGGATTGTTGCGCATCAACAAGTTACCGCCGTATCAGTGGTTAAAAATGGCGAAGGTATTGTTAACCCCTACAGCAGTAAAGATTATGAGACTGACAAGCTCCATATTGTCGATATCAGAGCCGAAGATAGCCGTGGCCGCCAGTTTCAGTTAGAGATTCAGCGTAAAAATTACACCTCGCTGCCAGAGCGTATAGTCTATAGTTGGTGCCACCTCTATCAGGAGCAGCTAGAAGAGGGGATGAACTACGATGAACTACAACCTGTTTACTCCATCTGGCTGTTAACCGAGTCGTTTGGACATAAACGGCTCAATGCGGCCCAAAAAGCCGCAAAGACAGCGACTCAAACTAAGAGCCAACCACCTCCACCACTACGACACTATGCTCTGCTTGATGAGTCGGGCAGAGCGATAAGTGACCGGTGTGGCGGTATCACGATCTGCGAACTGCACCGTTTTGAATTTAAAGACAATATAGTATCCAGCGAAGCCCAGCGCTGGATCCGCTTTTTTATGGAAGCGCATCGGCTTGATAGCAATAATTTACCCCAATGGATGAGAACCAAAGAGATGAGACAGGCACAGCATACCCTCAGAACATTTTCGGCTAACAAACAGGCTCGTTATCTCTACCTCTCCCGACTTGATGCACAGCGGGAGCACTTAACCATTCTGCATGAGCACGATATGATGGAGCAGGAACTACAACAAGCTAAAAGTGCGCAGGAGCTGGCTCAAGCCGAGCGGGATCAGGCTCAAGCCGAGCGCGAACAGGCAATAGAGCGCGAATTAAGGGCTCAAGCCGAGCGAGAGCAGGCTCAAGCCGAGCGGGAGCAGGCAATAGAGCGCGAATTAAGGGCTCAAGCCGAGCGGGAGCAGGCTCAAGCCGAGCGGGAGCAGGCTTTAGCTGAGTTAGCTGAGTTAAAAAAGAGACTAAAGTTGTAAGGAGCGTGATTCAAACCATGCTTTTTAGGCGGCCATGGCCACGAAACCTGAAACCAGTCTCTACGAAACCAGCCCGACAATGCAGATAACCTGTTCCCAATCATTGCATTGCCATAGCTTTATACTCGGGTTTGGAGCGATTCGTTGATGCGTCGGGATGACACTATTTCTAATGCCCAAACGATTTTCGGTAATTAACGGCGTGTCAGGGCGGGTTTGAAACCCGCCCCTACTGGCTTGTACAGCGGGATATTTTTTCCCAATTCCATCTTGCACCCACCTCCCCAACGGCCTATTATCAACCCATGATATACAACATCGACCCCAAAGTAGATTGCGTCTTTAAGGCGATATTAGGGCGGCGCAGCCGGCGTCATCTGCTGCTCCACTTTCTTAATGCCATGCTGGAGGATAAGCTGCGCTACCCGCTGGTTAAAGTGACTATCCTTAACCCCTACAGCAGTAAAGATTATGAGACTGACAAGCTCCATATTGTCGATATCAGAGCCGAAGATAGCCGTGGCCGCCAGTTTCAGTTAGAGATTCAGCGTAAAAATTACACCTCGCTGCCAGAGCGTATAGTCTATAGTTGGTGCCACCTCTATCAGGAGCAGCTAGAAGAGGGGATGAACTACGATGAACTACAACCCGTTTACTCCATCTGGCTGTTAACCGAGTCGTTTGGACATAAACGGCTCAATGCGACCCAAAAAGCCGCAAAGACAGCGACTCAAACTAAGAGCCAACCACCTCCACCACTACGGCACTATGCTCTGCTTGATGAGTCGGGCAGAGCGATAAGTGACCGGTGTGGCGGTATCACGATCTGCGAACTGCACCGTTTTGAGTTTAAAGACAATATAGTATCCAGCGAAGCCCAGCGCTGGATCCGCTTTTTTATGGAAGCACATCGGCTTGATAGCAATAATTTACCCCAATGGATGAGAACCAAAGAGATGAGACAGGCACAGCATACCCTCAGAACATTTTCGGCTAACAAACAGGCTCGTTATCTCTACCTCTCCCGACTTGATGCACAGCGGGAGCACTTAACCATTCTGCATGAGCACGATATGATGGAGCAGGAACTACAACAAGCTAAAAGTGCACAGGAGCTGGCTCAAGCCGAGCGGGATCAGGCTCAAGCCGAGCGCGAACAGGCAATAGAGCGCGAATTAAGGGCTCAAGCCGAGCGGGAGCAGGCTCAAGCCGAACGCGAACAGGCAATAGAGCGCGAATTAAGGGCTCAAGCCGAGCGGGAGCAGGCAATAGAGCGCGAATTAAGGGCTCAAGCCGAGCGGGAGCAGGCTCAAGCCGAGCGGGAGCAGGCTCAAGCCGAGCGGGAGCAGGCTTTAGCTGAGTTAGCGGAGTTAAAAAAGAGACTAAAGTTGTAAGGAGCGTGATTCAAACCATGCTTTTTAGGCGGCCATGGCCACGAAACCTGAAACCAGTCTCTACGAAACCAGCCCGACAATGCAGATAACCTGTTCCCAATCATTGCATTGCCATAGCTTTATACTCGGGTTTGGAGCGATTCGTTGATTCGTCGGGATGACACTATTTCTAATGCCCAAACGATTTTCGGTAATTAACGGCGTGTAGGGGCGGGTTTGAAACCCGCCCCTACTGGTTTGTACAGCGGGATATTTTTTCCCAATTCCATCTTGCACCCACCTCCCCAACGGCCTATTATCACCCCATGATATACAACATCGACCCCAAAGTAGATTGCGTCTTTAAGGCGATATTAGGGCGGCGCAGCCGGCGTCATCTGCTGCTCCACTTTCTTAATGCCATGCTGGAGGATAAGCTGCGCTACCCGCTGGTTAAAGTGACTATCCTTAACCCCTACAGCAGTAAAGATTATGAGACTGACAAGCTCCATATTGTCGATATCAGAGCCGAAGATAGCCGTGGCCGCCAGTTTCAGTTAGAGATTCAGCGTAAAAATTACACCTCGCTGCCAGAGCGTATAGTCTATAGTTGGTGCCACCTCTATCAGGAGCAGCTAGAAGAGGGGATGAACTACGATGAACTACAACCCGTTTACTCCATCTGGCTGTTAACCGAGTCGTTTGGACATAAACGGCTCAATGCGACCCAAAAAGCCGCAAAGACAGCGACTCAAACTAAGAGCCAACCACCTCCACCACTACGGCACTATGCTCTGCTTGATGAGTCGGGCAGAGCGATAAGTGACCGGTGTGGCGGTATCACGATCTGCGAACTGCACCGTTTTGAGTTTAAAGACAATATAGTATCCAGCGAAGCCCAGCGCTGGATCCGCTTTTTTATGGAAGCACATCGGCTTGATAGCAATAATTTACCCCAATGGATGAGAACCAAAGAGATGAGACAGGCACAGCATACCCTCAGAACATTTTCGGCTAACAAACAGGCTCGTTATCTCTACCTCTCCCGACTTGATGCACAGCGGGAGCACTTAACCATTCTGCATGAGCACGATATGATGGAGCAGGAACTACAACAAGCTAAAAGTGCGCAGGAGCTGGCTCAAGCCGAGCGGGATCAGGCAATAGAGCGCGAATTAAGGGCTCAAGCCGAGCGGGAGCAGGCTCAAGCCGAGCGGGAGCAGGCTCAAGCCGAGCGGGAGCAGGCTTTAGCTGAGTTAGCTGAGTTAAAAAAGAGACTAAAGTTGTAACAATACCTTCGCCATTTTTAACCACTGATACGGCGGTAACTTGTTGATGCGCAACAATCCCAATTTTTTTCGCGCAATTTAAAATCATAACCGAGATTTCCAGTGCGAATTTAATTTAACGGACAACCGATCAATGGAATACAAGCCGTTGATATACATGATGACAGCAGGGCTAATTTTGGCGAAGGTATTGATTTATGTTTTGTTATCTATGTTAGCCTTTTCATCTGTCCATGCAGGCAGTCATGGTGGTAAACAGCAGGCGTTTATGATGCACATGCAGCATGCTAATCCTGTGCCAAATTATGTTGCCATGATTAAGAAAAACGCTAAAGTATTGAACATAACTGAAGCGCAAATGCAGCAGGTGATGGATTGGAATCAATCTAATTCACAAAAGATGCATGATATGGTGATGTCAGTTATAGAGTCAGAACGGCAGCTAAAACAGGCATCAATGCAAGGCGTAGCTGTCTCTGAGATACTAACGCAATCGAATACTATCCATCAGACACGCTTAGAAATCATTGCAGGCAAGACAAGACAAGATGCCGCAATCGTATGATGGAGATTTTAACTGAACAGCAGTGGAAGCAGTTAACCTCTCTGATTCAGTAATATTCTGAAATGGATGTCTTGAGGGAGCTCGGTTCTAATAGCAGCTCCCCATGACTCATGTCATCAATCACCCTGACAATCACCGCACTTTCGAGATACTTGGCCCAGGGCGTCGCGCAACAGGGTATGTCTGCCTGCGGGTGGGTGTCCTATCGTTGTGGCTCACCCCGGTGACCACGATCAACTCCCCCAAGGGCAGATCCAGATCCACTAATCAATTGCACCACATGACTGCCAACTTTGGTACTTCATTTGCAGTTGTCGTTAGGTGCGAATGCAACGATATTCGAACCTGAACAAATAATATGTTTTGCCATGAGCCACACCACCGACCCACCGCAAAAATACCCCTTGACAACCCCCACCCAATCTGCTTTAATACGCCCACTTCAAAACATGGCCAGATAGCTCAGTCGGTAGAGCAAGGGACTGAAAATCCCTGTGTCCCTGGTTCGATTCCAGGTCTGGCCACCAATTTAACTTGTGAACTCTTTTAAACTCAATAAGTTAGTGACAGTCACCTGTCCCATTTTCGGTTGTTTTTTGACCGTCTATATCACCCATCCCACATACCCGCCTCTGATCTGAACACTACCGTCTCGCACTCTCCCTCTCCACCGGCGGATTATG
Source organism: Ectothiorhodospiraceae bacterium BW-2 (assembly GCA_008375315.1). Classification (NCBI taxonomy): domain Bacteria; kingdom Pseudomonadati; phylum Pseudomonadota; class Gammaproteobacteria; order Chromatiales; family Ectothiorhodospiraceae; species Ectothiorhodospiraceae bacterium BW-2. The sequence goes on from CP032507.1 coordinate 1,187,473, forward strand.
ATTAAGTAGATAGCGAGCCGTCTCGTAGTAGCCCAGTGTCAGCCGTTTTAACATCGCAGCTAACTCGGGTGCCTCGGCGCTAATATCCCCTCTTGGATTCTCATCTTGCAGCGGGTGGAGCACCCCATTACGACCATCACTATCGACCTTATAATAGACCGACTCACCAATCAGCCCAATACGAGCCGGATTATGGTGTTCAATAGTAAAAGCGTAGCGCCAGCTATCGTAACGAGAATCGAACAGATTACGCCCTAAAGTAGTATTAAGATGATTATGGCCGGTAATGGCGGCTAGAGTCGTCATTATATCGACCTCTGAGGCGACTATTTCACGCCGCTGCGGTGCCAACTCTCCCGGAGCATAGAGCACCAGCGGCACCCGATAACTCCCTAAGGTTAATTGGCTCTCCTGCCGATGGGTGTGCTGACCACCCTCATGGTTCAGGCCATGATCGCCAAAAAAGAGAAACAGCGTATTGTCAAAATAGTCCTGCTGCTGTGCCAACGCCATCCAATGGCCGATAGCGTGATCCATAAAACGATAGGCGTTAAACTCCTCCACCGAGATAAAGCCGTGTTCGGTCACATCGACCTCAGGTTCAAGCCGCTCAAATCCAGCACTATCCTTAGGAATCGTATAGGGACGATGGTTGCCACTGGTCTGCACGACGGCAAAAAAGGGGCTGCGCTGCCGACTGAAGACGGCATTGGCCTCTCGAAATAGGTCTAGATCGGAGATACCCCATACATCGACAGCCGGTGAGTTGTAGCTCCCCTCCTCATAGAGGGTAATATCGGCAATATTGTTACTAAATAGCGCCCGAATATTACCCCAACTAGCGCTACCGCCGAGAAAGTAGAACTTTTCATAGCCCTCAAAGGCGTTAACAATCATCTGCTGACTAGCGATAGTCGGATTACGCGAGGCGGTCTCATTTGGCTGCACATCGGCAATGGCGGTCATTAAAGCAAACATTGATCGAGCGGTGCCGGTATGGGGGGTAAAGAAGTTAGGAAAATAGATCCCTTGCGCAGCGATTTGGTCAAAATGGGGTGTCGGCTGCAGAGCGTTGCCCGCAAGGCCCGTCTTAAAGCTAGCAAACGACTCCAGTACCACAATCACCACATTCGGCGGCTGTTCAAACAGCGGTGTTGCCTCAACCTGCCGATGGTAGCGCAATACATCGCTATCGGGATCGGGCCTATCGACCCCCAGATAGTCGGCCAACATCGGATAGGCTTGCCGAGCCGCTTGTTCATCAAAGGGCGTACCCCCATTATTGACACTATAGACAAAATAGACCGCCGGATTGGAGGCAAGTACCCCGACAAAGGGGTGTGGTGTAAAGAAAGCGTCACTCCAGCGCAGGGGATACCACGACACTTTGCCATAGATAGCAAAAAAATAGAGCAGAACTGTCGCGCTAATGAGCACCGAGCGCTTTAGCAACGGCAGCGGCTGGTAACTCACCGAAGCGTAGTGGCCTAAATGGCGCCAACTCCACCCGCCGATAGCCCCTAGCAGCAGTAGTAACCCTACCGCAAGCGGCACCACAGGGTAGCTCTGCCACACCATCTGCGCCGAAATGAGCGGATCGGCGGCAAAACGGAGCACCGTGTAGTCAACCCGTTTACCGAGGTAGGCGTAGTGACCAAAATCGACAATATAGAGCAGCAGCAGTGCAGCAACCGCCACGACGAAATAGCCACTCCAGAGCCAACGGCCAAAACGGCTTAGCGGCGAGAGCCAAGGTATCCAACCTAAGATCGCCAGCGGCGTTAAGAGCAGTAGCGCCACCCGCAAATCAAATTTAGCTCCCAAATAGAGCGCCTGCCACCAGTGGACAGTCGGCACCGGATCGGTCGGCAGCTCAAACCAGAGCCCAAAACCGAGCCGTAGCCCGCCCATGATTAGCACTAACCACAACAGCGGTGCCAATAACAGCCGAATAGGGGGGGGGATCTGCTGCCACATAACTAACCTACTCCACGACCTCAATTAGGGGGCTATTAGGGCGCTGGGATATCAGCTCCCCTATCGGCTCCAGTATAAGCTGATACTGCTCACAAATCGCGGCAAACTGCACAGCTTCCCCCTCCCCTAGCGCCAGTAGCAGCCCCCCCGAAGTCTGTGGATCACACAGCAATTGGCGTTGCAATTCAGTTAAAGGGGCAATGAGGTGGCCATAGCTATCGAAATTTCGCCCCGCCCCGCCAGGCGAACACCCTTGGGCCAGATAGTACTCCACCCGTGGCAGTTTCGGCACAGCGCTATAGCTCACTCTGGCGGCAACCCCGCTGCCCTGACACACCTCGCTTAAGTGACCTAACAGACCAAAACCGGTCACATCAGTCATCGCATGTAGCGACTGAAGTGTCGCCAACGCCGTCCCAACACGGTTAAGCTGGCACATCGTCTCAACGGCAAGTTGGCCATCTTGCGGCTGTAACGCCCCCCTCTTTTCGGCAGTGGTTAAAATCCCGATCCCTAGCGGTTTGGTCAGATAGAGCCTATCACCCACCTGAGCGCAGCTATTTTGCTTTAACTTAGCCCTATCGACAATACCGTTAACCGCTAGGCCAAAGATAGGCTCTGGGGCATCAATCGAGTGGCCGCCTGCGAGGAGAATCCCTGCCTCATGACAGGCGCGGCGCCCCCCTTCAATCACCTCTGAGGCGACCTCTAGCGCCAATTTATCGAGCGGCCAGCCAAAGATAGCGATTGCCATCAGGGGGCTCCCACCCATGGCATAGACATCACTAATCGCATTGGTCGCAGCAATACGGCCGAAGGTGTGGGGATCATCGACAATCGGCATAAAGAAGTCGGTGGTGCTAATTAACACCCGTCCATCACCTAAATCGTAGGCGGCGGCATCATCCCGCGAGCTATGTCCGACTAGGAGCCTCGCATCCTCCGGCTGCGGCAGTGCGCTATGGAGAATTTGATCCAGCTTGGCTGGGGAAATTTTGCAGCCGCAGCCGGAGCCGTGGCTATATTGGGTTAGACGAACTGATTGATTCATAACAACGACTCATCTCCTGCGGTAACTGGTGGCGACAGAACCTCACAATATCGCTCTGCCCTTTTTGATAACTTTGGTTGATATTGCCAATCTACCACCGTTTTACCACCTCTGCCGGTGGGCGGCTAATCGATACCGACTCACCGTTTTGGTAGAGCAGATAGAGCCCTTGGGAGAGGGCATACTGTTTGACAGAGTCATTCAGTACCATCGTTGCTACCGCCCCAAACACCTCATGGTCACGATAGCTCGGTAGTAGGCGCTTGAGCTTCTCTAGCCTTTGCAGATGGCGATCAATGTGCGCTTCTGTCAGTTTACTTTTGCACTCGATAGCGACTAGCGCTCCATCGTTGACCACTAGCAGGTCAATCTCTATCGCCTCACCATCGCGGTGCGCATCCACACTGTGGTGCACTTCGTGTACTTCAACACCCAGCCCTTGAAATAGTCCAACCGCCGCAGGAGCAATTTGATGCTCAACAAATTCACCTAAGCGATTGCCTAACTCACCTAAATTTTTACTGACTCGATTGACCGTCTGGCGTAACTCCTCCATGCTTCGTTCGGCCGCTTGTCGGCGCTGCTCTTCGGCCTCTTGGCGACGCTGTTCGGCTGCTTGATAACGCTGTTCAAACTTTTGCCAACTCTTTTCGGCCTCTTGCCGGCGCTGTTCGGCCTCTTGCCGGCGCTGTTCGGCCTCTTGGCGACGCTGTTCGGCTTCAGCCGCTTGCTCTTTAAATAGCTGCTTAAGCTCTGCGGTTTGTCGGGCACCTTCGTGCAAAATACGCCAAATCGCCTCTTCGCATACCGGTTCTGACGATAGGATAGTATCACTCATCGTAGTTACTCCTCAGTTGTCTCTTCTCTTGACTCAACGCAATAGCAGTACCGGAATGTGGGCGTTACGAATCACTGCGGTGGTAGTACTGCCGACTAACAGACGCCGAATCACCGAGTGACCATAGGCCCCCATCACCAAAATATCGATATCGGCCTCAGCACGATAGTCACACAACTTAGTCTCCACCTCGCCGCTAAGCAAGCGGGTGGTGACGCTAAATTCGGCCGTCTCTAGCGTATCTCTCGCCCACTGCAACTGCCCCCGATTAGATCGATCATCGCTTCCAACCAGCACCACATGGCAAGCCATTCCCCGAAATAGAGGGCTACCCGCAACCATATCGACCGCCTTGTGGGTGGTTGCACTACCATCAAAGGCGATCATCACCCGCTGTGGTGGTTTAAACTCCGCTGGACAGACTAGCATCGGTCTTTGCAGAGTTCGTAGCAGAGTTTCGATGCGACTACCGATATGGGTACCTAACTTCTCATCATGTTTGCCTAGCACCAGTAGCCGAGTATCCTCCTCTATCGCCAGCAGTGAGTCGAGCAGATCGCCATGACGCTGGTGGATAATCGGTTCGGTCACCCCCAGCGCCACCGCCTGCTGACGCATCTCCTCTAGCAACCGCCGCCCCTGCTCCAGAGCCAACTTGCCCCGCTGTTGGTCTAGCTCCGCCAGCTCCTCCATGAGACTCTCTCGCGCCCCAAGGCCGATATTGCCACTTAAATTGGCTTTAACCGGATAGCTCGCCCTATCTAAGACATGGAGCAGAATGAGTGGCGCTTGTAACTGCAACGCACTCCAAACGGCATAACGGTTAACCGTCGCCGAGACTTCACTGCTGTCTAGGCAGGCAATAACATTCGATTTTGGCACACTCTTCCCCTCCCCCTAATGGTTCATTAACTGATCGACCGCTTCCGGTTTATCATGCACGGCAAACTTATCGACAATGGTGTGACTAGCCTCATTCAGCCCGACCAGTCTCACCTCCGCCCCCTCGCGTCGAAACTTTAATACCACCTTATCGAGAGCCGCGACGGCACTAATATCCCAAAAGTGGGCCTGAGTTAGATCGATCACCACCTCATCCAGCACCTCTTTAAAGTCAAACGCCTCGACAAATTTATCGGCTGAGGCAAAGAAGACCTGCCCCACCACCCGATAGGTACGCACCGTACCACGCTCATTCAGCACAGAGGCCACATATTTATATTGCGCCACCTTGTTAGCAAAGAAGAGCGCTGCCAGCAATACCCCGACAAAGACCCCCCAAGCAAGATTGTGGGTAAAGACCACCACCACGACCGTCACAATCATCACCGTAGTGGAGCTCTTCGGATGGTGTTTAATGTTGCGTATCGACTCCCAGCTAAAGGTACCGATAGAGACCATAATCATCACCGCCACCAGTGCTGCCATCGGAATTTGCGCCACCCATTGGTCTAAAAAGAGCACTAAAATCAGTAAAAATATCCCAGCTGAGAGGGTCGATAGCCGCGTACGCCCCCCCGATTTCACATTAATCACCGACTGACCAACCATGGCACAACCGGCCATGCCGCCCATGAGCCCCGAAGCAATATTGGCCACCCCCTGCCCCTTGCATTCACGGTTTTTATCGCTCTCTGAATCGGTTAAATCGTCGATAATCGTCGCCGTCATTAGCGACTCCAGCAGCCCAACCACCGCGAGCGAGAGCGAATAGGGGAGAATAATGGCCAAAGTCTCCCAATCCAGCGGCACCTCTAGCAAGAGAAACATCGGCAGAGTATCGGGCAGCTCACCCATATCGCCTACGGTACGAATATCGAGCTCCAGCACCATCGCCACAGCGGTCAGCACCACAATCGTCACCAACGGTGAGGGCACTAAGCGGGTAAGATAGGGAAAAAGGTAGATAATCGCCAATCCGGCCGCAGTCATTGCATAGACGACCCAAGGGACACCTATTAGCTCCGGTAGCTGCGCCATAAAGATTAAAATAGCTAACGCATTAACAAAGCCGGTCACCACCGAACGAGACACAAATCGCATTAAAGAGCCCAAACGGATATAGCCGGCCACAATCTGTAGCAGCCCGGTTAGCAGCGTCGCCGCCAGCAGATATTGCAGCCCATGCTCCTTCACCAGCGTCACCATCAGCAGCGCCATCGCCCCAGTCGCAGCCGATACCATTCCAGGCCGCCCCCCCGCAAAGGCGATCACCACCGCCATACAGAACGAGGCGTAGAGCCCCACTTTAGGATCAACCCCGGCAATGACCGAAAAAGCGATAGCTTCAGGAATTAGCGCTAGCGCGACCACCATGCCAGCGAGTAGATCGCCACGAAGATTACCCAACCACTGTTGCTGTAGTGATGACATTTGAAATATAGAGCTCCCTCTCTCAAGATAACCATTTAACCCGCATTGCGCGAAAGAATCACCCTTTCGATTTCGAAATGATGGCGTCATCCCTTGAGCAATGATAGAGTATCCCTAGCTGCCAAACCGAAACGGTAGTCGGGCTATCATACCACAGCGATGGCTACTGAACCAACCATCGCAACAAGAGATTTAAATTGAACCACCACAGGTAATGCCACATGATCTCCATTGCCATACCCCGATTAAATCGACTCCTACTATCACTGATAGTTATAACCCTCCTCAGCCAGAACGCCCTTGCCCAAACCGAAGCGGTAGCTGAAAAGCCGACAGAGCCACAGCCAACACCTCTCCATCTGCTAACTAATGAGGCCCTGCTACAGCAAGCCGAAGAGCAGCTATCCAAGCTCGAATACCACTACTTCGCCCACTCCAGAGAGATAGAGGAGTTCGAGTTTCAGCGTGAGCGGCTACAGCAACAAGCCAAGCTAAAACAGTTTAGTAAAGCGGAGCAGAGTCAAGACGACACCGAGCCACAGCAACAAGCCCAACTTGAGCAGCAATTAGAGCAGCTTCGGAGCTACCAACAACACCTAGAACAGCAGCGCAGCCTCGCTACCGACCATCTAGCGGCCATCAACCGCTTTGTAGCTCTACTCAATCGCGCCATTGCCCAAAAAGAGACCCTACTGCACTACCAACGCGAAGCGGCTCGGCGCCAGGCCGATGGTACCTTGAAACAGGAAAATCTGCCCAAGGCGCTCTCCAAATGGGTTATCAATAAGCGCGTTGAGAGCTATGAGAACCGCCTGCAACAGATGCAGCAGGCGATAGTTGAGGTACAGCAGAGTCTCACCACCCTAACGGAACAGAGTGAGGCTCTCCAACTAACCCTTAACGACAAAGAGCGGGATAGACGGCTACTTAGCCAACGCCTAGAACAGATGGCACAACAGCAGCAACTACAGCAGCGCTTTCAAGCGCTATCGGCCTCGGCACTAGAGCAGAAAATGGCCGAATTAAACCGCGAACAGACCTGGATCGAGAAGACATTAAACCAGCATCTGCAAGACATTACACAGCAAATAGAGCAGTTTGAGAGCTGGCAGCAGCAGTGGCAGACACCAACACAACAGCAACCATCGACATCGAATGAGCCCTCGGCCGATAGCGATCTGATCGCGCTAACCCAACAGCTCGAGCAGCAGCAACAGCAGCAGCGCCAGTGGCAGCAGCAGCTACCGAAGCTACAGCAGCAGATCGAAGCGGCCGAGAGTGACGCCGCCCTACTCCTACAACAGCTCTTTCCACTCGAAGTAGCACGAACCGTTATGGCGCAACAGCAACCGTCTAGCGAAACGGCTACTGAGGCGAGCCAACGACTATCGGCCTCTGAACTGACAACGCTCATGGGCGAGCTCGATCGCTACCGACAATGGAACGAGCAGCAGCAAAAACAGCTAATACAGATAGCCCAGACGATAGATCAACAGCAGCAGCAACTACAGCAGCGCCAGCTCCACCAGCAGATGATAACCCAGACCGCCGCCCAAAAAGAGCAGTGGCAGGATGAGCTAAGTCAGATCGCAACGACAGAGGTCATGGCTCAATTTAACGATCTCAAACAGCAGTGGCAACAGCAGCAACAGCAGCTACAACAGAGTCAGCAACAGCGCCAACAGGCGCAAAAGAGTCAACAGCAGCTACAACAGCAGTGGCTAGCGCTACAAGACCCCCTGCTACCCCAACTCACCTCAAACGCGAACGCTGGCCACGAGCAGCTCATCGAGCTGTTTCAGTTTGCCAATATTGAGCTGCCGCCAGAACTCAAGCAGCAGGCTAACACCGAGCCGCAAACAGATGTTCCCCCCTCCCCGTCTCAGACCGAGCCCCCCCTCCCTCCTTGGGAACAGCAGCTACAGCAGCTACACCAGCGCCAAAGCTCTCTGCGCGGGCGCAGTCGGTTCGAGTCACAGCAGCAGCAGCTTGAGCGGCAGCAAGTCGAGCAGCTACAGCAGCTAATCGCCTTAGAGCAGAGCTACCTAGAGCAGCTCAATCAGAGCTATCTGCTAGCGGAGAGGCGAGCACTCATCGCCACTGAACTCAAAAAGCGTGTCAGTCAGGGCGAGACGATTGAGTTCCCCGAACCGGCTCAAATAACCACCGCGCTAAAACAGACCGAAAGTGAAGAGGCACTCAAGCAGCGCGAACAGACACTAGCTCGTCTCAACCACTACCGTTACTACTTAGAGCAGCGACAACTATCGCCCGCCAAAGAGTCAACAGAGCCCGCAGAGCCAGAACATGGCGAGACAGCCGCCGATCCCTATCTGCAACTGGCCAGTCAAGTCGGGGAACAACTAGATATGATGCAGCAGATCGACAAACTCGCCGCAGAGTCACAAGTCGAATTTGCACAGCTACCGGCAGTGGAGCAGAGCGCCCAACAGCAGGCCGCCAAGCGGCAGCTAGAGCAAGAGAATAGCCTGCTAGAGCGGGCTATGGCCTTTTTTCACGGCTCAGAGCAGCTCAACACCCTTAACGCTATTATGGCCCAATACTACCTTGAGCTAGCGCGTCTTAGACAGCAGCAGCAGAACCTGCAGCAGCGGCAACAGAGAGTGGAGCGGCTAGTCGAGACGACCGAACAGCTACGCCCACAGCTAGAGGGTAGCTTAGCTACGCTAAAACAGCAGTTACAACAGCTCGAACTCGATTACGAACAAGAGCTGCTTATCGGGAAAATGGCACTGGTTCCGGCAGAATCGGAGTCACTGCGACAGCTATTTGAGGCCAAATATGGTCTCCGCCCGCTACAACCGCCCGCACTTCCTGCCGCTAAGCGCGAAGCCTATCTCTATCTCCTACAGCAGCGACTACAGATCCTAAACTACCGGATAGAGGCCGCTCGACGCTGGAGCGGATGGATTGAGTCCTACCTGCAACAGGGACTAGCGCAACAGAGCGGCCAATTTCAGCAACATCTAACCAAACTGGCGGTGGAGATGAACCATCTTAAACGCCAAATTGAGTTCATTGTCGGTAGCTCAGATGAGACAGCCTCGCCTCAATCTCAGGGAGAGCTGCATCGACTGCGTCATGACAGGTTAACGCTCTACCATAACACTCTAGTTATGATCGGCATCAAGCTACTGCTGATTGTTGTCCTAACCTTAGGGCTGCTATTCGCTATTCGCACGCTAACCCGCCGCATGGAGCGCCGAGTCGAGCAGCAGTTAGCGCAGGGGCTGATTAGTGATACCACCGCGCTATCCATTATCAATCTACTCCGAGTCGCTCTCACCCTCTCGGTTTGGGGGCTCGGTCTGATTATGCTGCTCTCTACCCTCGGTTTTAATGTTGGCGCGATTTTAGCTGGCCTCGGGATTGGTGGTCTAGCGGTAGCAATGGCCGCTAAAACTCTGGTGGGCGATATTTTAGGCGGTATCACCATTATCCTCTCCAAGCTCTTCTGCGTGGGAGATAAAATCAGCTTCAAACAGGGAACTTATATCGTAAAAGCGATCCATATCCGTTACACCGAGCTAGAAGATTTTAGCTATAACTATCGGGTCACTGTCCCTAACTCGCTCCTAGCAGAGAGTGAGGTAGTCAACCTCTCCACCCACCCCGGCTATACCCTATTGACCAATATCCGGCTAGCGGTAAGTAATCCGGCACAACGGCTGTTTAAAGCGCTGGAGATTATCGAAGAGGTGATTCAGGCCGAACCCGGAGCTCGGTTTATTTGGGTCAAACACGACCACTTTGACGACTACAGCTTTGTGCTGCGCATGCACTACGATGTGTTGGAGTTCAAACAGCGCAATCGGGTCGAGACGGCGATTAATGCCGAAATCGTACGCCGCTTTCAAGAGGAGCAGATAAAATTCACCTCGACCGATCTGTCGCTGGTTTTAAGAGCCCCCTAAGGGGGAACCTTCGCCTATCTTTAGGTCGTTATGGCTGATGGTCAACCTCTCTTATGTGGCGAAATAGTCGATAAAAAACTGCGCCTTCTGCTCCATCTCGGCGTACTCCTGCTCACTATCGGAGCCGATGGTAATGCCGCCGCCGGCATGAAAGTGGATGCGATGGTGGTGGGTATAGGCGCTACGAATGGCGATGTTAGTCTCCATGCGGCCATCCGCACTCACATAGCCGAGACTACCACAGTAGAGATTCCGCGCCCCATGCTCTAGTTCGGCAATAATCTCCATCGCCCGAATTTTAGGTGCGCCGGTGACCGATCCCCCAGGGAAAGCGTCGGCTAATAGCTGTAACGGAGAGCTCTTCGCCGAGAGCCGTCCTGTGACGGTGCTAACTAGATGGTGTACATTAGGATGGCTCTGTAGAGCACAGAGCGCTGGCACCTTCACCGAACCGATGTCGCAATGGCGGCCAATATCGTGCCGCAATAGATCGACAATCATCACATTTTCGGCCCTATCTTTGCAGCTTAGCTGTAGCTCACGCGCTAGCTGCTGATCCCGCTCTGCCTGCGCATGGCGAGGTCGAGTCCCCTTAATCGGTTCCGTCACCACCTCGCCATCGGCGCTGACACGCAAAAAGCGCTCCGGCGAGTGGCTCAGTAGCGCCTCCCCCTGCGGTAGCCGCATAAAGGCTCCGAAGGGGGCACTCTGACGCTGGCGTATTCCACAATAGGCATGCCACGGATCACCGCGATAGCGAATCGAGTAGCGACGGGTTAAGTTAATTTGGTAGCAGTCGCCCTGACGCAGGTAGTGCTGTATGCGGCCAAAGGCGTGGTGATACTCCGCGTTGGTTAATGAGTGGCTAAGTTGACCGACCGTGGTAAAGGGAGCCGTGTCAAAGGCTCGACTGAAGCGCTCAGGGGCTAAGAGCCTTGCTCGCAGCGCCTGTAGCTCCGCCGTTGCATACGCCTCAGGCAGCATCACCACCCACCACGACTGCTGTCGCAGGTGATCGACCACTACCGCCCAACCGTAGAGCCCGAGCGCCATCTGCGGCAGTTCGCTAGGGTAAGCGCTGTTTAACTCATACCCCCAATAGCCGGCTAGTCCGCCGCCAAAGGGGAGCTCGGCGGGCGGGTTAGGCCACTGCCAGCGCTGCAATAGCTGCTGCGCTAGCATAAAGGGGTCGCCCTGCAGCGGCTCTATCGCCCCTTGGCGCAACTGTAGATAGCTGCGACACTGGCTATCGGTCAGTAGCGTCGCTAGCGGTGCGGCTAACAGAATATCGTAACGATCACCATAGCTACGCGAGGAGCCGCTATCGAGCCATAGACTCCACGGCTCGGTTGCAAAGGGGGCAAACAGTATCGCCGAATCTGGCCGATAGGGGAGCGGCGTTAGTTGCAAGGCGACGCTGTTCTCACCCAGTCGATAATCGGCTGCCAGCTATGGCAGTCGCTCTGCACCCGCTGCTCCGGCAGCTCGACGATCCCCATCCCCTCCGAAGCAGAGAGGAGGTAGTTGGTCGTCTCGCGCAGTTGGCCGATGATCGGAAACCGAATCTGCTCTAGTCGCCGTAGCAGCTCACGATGGATTCCTACTTGGGGGCGAACCCGATTGGCCACTAACGCAATCGGTTTATCGATCATAGCCTGCTGCGCCGTGGCCGCTAGGGTAAAACAGAAACGGGTCAAGGCGCTAGAATCGACCGGTGAGAGCAGCGCTGGAATAACTAACTGATCGGCCGTCTGTATCAGGTAGTGAACCTCCTCTGGGCGCAGACTGCCGGGGGTGTCGAGTAGAATATATCCCTGCTGGTGCCGCGCCGCTCTTAACTCCCCCTCTAACTGCTCGAATCGCAGCCGGTGGCAGCAAAGTTTGGGCAGCGACTCTGGGCGGCGGCGAATCCAGTCGCTCAACGAGCCTTGATCATCAAGATCAAAGAAGGTGATTCTCTGCCCCGCCCGCTGCAAAAATAGCCCTAAGTTGAGGGTAAAGGTGGTCTTGCCCGCCCCCCCTTTGGTATTTATGGTGGCAACCACTGCCATATCTATTTATCGCTCCTTTCAAATCCGCGCCGGTTAGCTACTCGTTTAAGCTAAGCCGCATAATGACTCCATCTTCCCGACCGTAGGCTGCCGGATAGTAGTCGCGTCTGATCGCTATCTGTTCAAATCCTATCCTAGCATAGAGGCTCATCGCCACAATATTAGAGATCCGCACTTCCAAAAAGAGCACTCTCACCCCCGATTGAGTCAGCCGATTAACCACCTCCAGCAGCAGCCAGCGCCCTAAACCTCGCCCCTGATAGTTAGGATGAATGGCCAGATTGTGTAGATGCCCCTCATCCAGAACCTGCGCACTGATGGTATAGCCTACCACCTCCTCTGCCAGCAACAACACTCGACAGTCGTAACTACCCTCCTTTAGGGTGGCCAAAAAGAGCGCTTCACTCCAGCCAAAAGGGGCGACCTGTGCCTCAATCGCCGCCACGGCTGGTAGCTGTTCAAGTCGCATTAAAGAGTACTCAAGCTGCTCCAAACTACTCGCCGATATTAAACTGCCGCACACTTTGCCTTAACACGATTGCCCGCCTCAACTCGGCTTACATCACCACTGCCCGTAGTGAGTTCGGTAGCGCTTCGGTAATCTTAACCTGCACAAAACGACCCATCAGCTCACTCGAGCCACTAAAATTGACCACACGATTATTCTCAGTCCGCCCTGCTAGCTGCGCCGGATCTTTTTTTGACGGTCTCTCGACCAAAATAGTCTGTTCACTCCCCACCATCGCTCGGCTAATCGCCGCTCCCTGACGGTTTAATAGCTGCTGTAACTCGCTCAAACGCCCTTTTTTGACCGATAGCGGTACATCATCGATCATGGATGCCGCTGGAGTTCCCGGACGGGGGCTATAGATAAAGCTAAAACTGTGGTCAAATCCGATCTCCTCAATTAGCGCCATAGTCGCCCGATGATCCTCTCCGCTCTCACCGGGAAAACCGACAATAAAGTCCGATGAGAGCGATAGCCCCGGACGCGCCTGACGCAGACGACGAATCTTCTGTTTATACTCTAGCGCGGTATGGCCGCGCTTCATGAGGCTCAAGATGCGATCTGATCCCGACTGCAACGGTAGATGGAGAAAGCTAACTAGCTGCGGCACTTCAGCATAGGCCTCAATCAGGCTGTCACTCAGCTCGACTGGGTGGGAGGTGGTAAAGCGAATTCGGTCAATACCCTCAATCGCCGCCACAAAGTGGATTAATAGCGCCAAATCGGCCACACCGCCATCGGCCATCGGCCCGCGATAGGCGTTTACATTTTGCCCTAATAGGTTGACTTCGCGCACCCCCTGTTCGGCTAACTGCGCGACTTCGGCAATGATATCATCGAACGGGCGACTCACCTCATCGCCCCTCGTATAGGGGACGACACAGAAGGTGCAATATTTAGAGCACCCCTCCATCACCGAGACATAGGCCGATGGCCCTGTCGCGTGGGGCTGCGGCAGATAGTCAAACTTCTCGATTTCGGGAAATGAGATATCGACCACCGCCCGCCGTTCAGCCCAGACCTGCGCGACCATCTCCGGTAGGCGGTGCAGCGTCTGTGGGCCGAAGATAATATCGACAAAGGGGGCACGACGACGAATCGCCTCCCCCTCTTGACTTGCGACACAGCCGCCGACGGCGATCACCAGTGTCGGGCTACGAAGCTTCAGAGGCCGCCACATCCCTAACTGGGTAAACAGCTTCTCTTGTGCCTTCTCCCTGACCGAGCAGGTGTTAAGTAGCAATAGATCGGCCTCTTCGGCACTGGCGACCGGCTCAATCCCGTGCGCGGCGCGTAGGCCATCGACTAGCCGCGATGAGTCGTACTCATTCATCTGACAGCCAAATGTTTTTATATAGAGTTTTTTTACCATCGTCTCTCTTATCTTCAAATAAAAATTAAGCTGTTCCCATTAATAGAGCCCTAGATGTTGCAATGTATTCGGACCTGCCACCCCATCCACCCCTAAAGTGTGCTGCCTCTGATAACGGCGTACCGCCGCCTCGACCTCCTCCTCATAGAGGCCATCAATCTCCCCCTGATAGTGGCCTAGCGCTTTAAGCCGCTGCTGCAGCCTCTCGACCTGAAAGCCATTGGCCCCCCGCTGTAGCAGATAGCCCCCCTGACGCCCCTTCTGCGCCTGATAGAAACGCTGCTTTTGAGTCTTAATGTAGCTTTTAGCCTCAGCCGCTGGAGCGGTCTGAATATCGACCATCTGTTGACTATCGATGTTTAGCGCTTCAATTTTTCGTGCTAGCGCCTCGCTTTTTAGACTCCGATTCTGCTGCGCTAACTGCTGCGCTAACTGCCGCAGATTATTGAGCGCCTGCTCCTGCTCACCCTGCTCAAATTGGCGCAAAAATTGCGATTGCTCCGCTTCGGCAGCAATTAAGATCGCCTCGCTAAGCGTGGCGTGCTGTAGCGCCTCATCGGCCTGCTGTGATGATTCGACCACCGTGACCGACCACGGTAGGTTTTGATTCACCTCGGCCCCTCTAAGCTTATCCCGATAGCTAAACTGTAGCTCGCCTAGCGCCACGGTACCTACCTGCTGCGGCGATAGCTGTAGCTGTAGCAACAGTGATCGCTCCTCTCCGGCGTAGAACTCCTCTAGCTCAATGCGGGTACACGCCCCACTATCGACAGCCGGATAGCCATAGACCTTAACATCGCTCACCGCCATAGTGGCTCTAAAGCAGGCGCTAACACCACTAGCTACCGTCTGCGCTAATGAACTTAGCTCCTGCTGAAACAGCCGCGTCAACTGCTGCGGGTTTTCGATAAAGTAGTAGCGGCCATGGCCATGTTCGGCGATTGTCTGCATGAGATCTTCGTTATAGTCGAGCCCTAGCCCTAGCGTGGTGACCGCAATACCGCGTTCGTGCCAGCGACGAATATCGGCGTAGATCTGTGCCGGTCGAGTCACGCCCGCATTCGCTAACCCATCCGATAGCAGTAGCACCCGATTCACCCCTTGCGCTAACAAAGCATCGCTCACCTGCTCCGCCCCCGCCATGAGGCCGCCGTGGAGGTTCGTTGCCCCCCTAGGGGTTAAGCTCTCAATCTGCTGCTGAATCAATCGGGTCGCCTCCCCCACTGGGGCCGAAGGCCAGAGGCGGTTAATCTCGTCATCATAGGCGATAATACCGAGCAGATCGCTCGGCTGCAGCTGCGCTACCAGCGCTGAGGCCGCCTGCTGTAGATAGCCCATCTTACCCGCCTCAGCCATCGAACCGGAGCGATCTAGGACTAGCGAGAGATTTAGGCGCGGCCGCGGCCGCTCTATGAGGCTCTGAGCCTCAACCACGGCAAATTTTACCAGTAGATAGTAGCTCTGCGCTCTATCCGCCACAATCGCTTCACGCTCACCACTCATCTGGGCGGTCACCGTTACCGAGGCTGATACCGATACCGGTACCGATACCAAAGCTAATCCGAGCCAAAACAGCCCCATTAGTCGTTGTGCCATGCGATGATATACTCCTCTAGATCGTCAATGTCCTCAATAGACTCTTCCGAAATCGCCAGATGGTAGATGCTCATGCCGGCCTCTTCCACCGACTCATCACGATGACTAATGAGCGGATGCCATGAAGGCAACGGCTTACCCTCGGCCCGCAGACGGTAGGCGCAGCTCGGAGGCATCCAGTCGAGCAGAGCGATATTCTCAGGCCGAATCGTCACACACTCCGGCACCTGGTCACTACGGGTCTCATAGATTTGACACCCCCCCCGATCACCACGATAGTAGCGACAGGCGACCGCCGTCAGTGCCCGCTCGCCACTCTCTTCATCCTCTAGCTGTAGCAGACAGCAGCGACCACAACGATCGCAGAGCAGCTCCCACTCCAGCAGGGTTAACTCGTGCAGGGGGCGTTGCCAAAACGGTACCCCCTCGTTAGCTATTTTAGCCACACTGCACCACCTGCTGACGCAAATAGACCGGCTCTAGTTCGGTTGCCGCTACGGCAAAATGGGGTTCGTGCGCCACCATGGTGGCTAGGGCTGCGGCATCAGGATAGTCGTAATCGCTCCACTCGACCCTCAATCCTACCCCGTTCAAATGCTCTGTTAGGGCGGTACGATACTCCCCGAGCACACCCGCTAAGCACCACTGCCCCTCTCGGGGTAGCTGTAGCCTATCTAGTGGCGCAACCTCTTCGGCGATGGCCTCTACGACTCGCCCCTGCGCTAGTTTAAATCCGCCCCAATAGAGCTCTCCCATGCGGGCGTCGAGTGCCACCAAAATCTGTTCACTCCCCTGCTGCTGCCATAGACCGGCGGCGATTATCGCCAGTGTTGAGCGGGGGTAGATCGGCAACTGGTGAGCAAAGGCGAGCCCTTGTGCTACCGCCACGGCCACTCGTACGCCGGTAAAGGCGCCAGGCCCACGACTACAGCAGATACCATCGAGCTGCGATAGCTCCACCTCCCCCTGCTGTAACAGCGATTGAACCATCGGCAGCAGCAGGCGGGTATGCTCGCGGGGGGCAAGTTCAAAGCGACGCAACAGCTCGCCATCGAGCCATAATGCCGCCGAGCAAGCGTCGGTCGCACTATCGATCGCCAATAGTTTCATAGCCTCACCCTGTCACTCTGCCGGCTCCGGCTGGTGGCTCGGCCAAGAGCTAATCACCGCATTAACCAGTGTCGCGAGCGGAATGGCAAAGAAGATCCCCCAAAAGCCCCAAAAACCGCCAAAAATCAGAATTGCGACAATAATCGCTACCGGATGGAGGTTGACCACTTCAGAGAAGAGCAGCGGCACTAAGATGTTGCCATCCAGCGCCTGAATTAGCAGATAGACCCCCATTAACCAAGCAAAATCGCCACTCCAACCCCACTGAAAATAGCCTATCACCGCAACCGGAATGGTCACCACTGCCGCGCCGATATAGGGCACCAGCACCGATAGCCCGATAGCGACCGCTAGTAGGGTGGTATATTTCACGCCTAAAATAGTAAAGGCGATATAGGTCGCCCCACCGACAATCACAATTTCGTAAATTTTACCGCGAATATAGTTGCCAATCTGCTCATCGACCTCGCGCCATACGCGAGCGCTTAAGTTGTGATCTCGGGGTAAGAAACCGCGAAACCAGCCGAGAATCGCCCCTTTATCCTTTAGGAAGAAGAAGACTAACAGCGGCACCAAAATCAGGTAGATGAGGAGGGTAATAATCCCCGGGATCGAGGAGAGCGACATCGACAACACCATCTGTCCCATCGAAGCGACCTCTCGTTGTACCCCCGATACCAACTCGTTAATCATCGTTGTCGAAATAATCGGATAGTGATCTGGCAGTGCCATTAACAGCTCTTTCCCCTGAGCAAGGTAGTTAGGCGACTCTCGAAATAGATCTGATACCTGAGTCCAGAGCATCGGCGAGAGGCCAAAAATGAGCAGCACCAGCAGCGCCATAAAGATGCCAAAGACTATCAAGACTAGCGGCAGTCGCGAGCGTTCAGGGCGCTCATGCTTTTTGATAATGCCATCGAGCAGATAGGCAAAGACGATCGCCACCAGTACCGGTGTCAACATTTCGCCCAATAGAAGCACCACCCCGAAGCCGAGCAGTAGTAGCAGGGATAATAGGATAATCTGTGGATCGGAGAAGTAGCGCTCAAACCAGTCGCGAATTAGGCGCATGGGGGTAACTCCGGTAGCTCACCACCCTGCTGCTGATAGTGGCGTCGAAATAGCTGTTCTAGATCATCAATGACCGCGCTAGCCTCTCGCCCCTGCAGTAGATGTTCGCTCACTAGCGCCGAGGTTTCGTGTAACATTTTGCTGCGATCAAGCATATAAAATACCCGTGATAATCGTTTAATTGCGCCAATCACGCTCTCCTGTTCTGGTCGGGATTCGAACTCTGGTTGCGGCAGTGACAGCGCTACCGCCGCCCCATACTGTTGGCGCAAAAATTTGCCAAAATCGACTAGCTGCCGCCGCCGCGGCTCATCTAACTCAGCCGCCAGTACAGCTAACTCATCTAAGGGAGAGAGTGACATCGCCGCCTACACTCCGCTTTTGCTCTCAAAACCGTGGCAGTAGCCACGGGCAAACTCTAATAGCTTATCCATCGCCCGTAGTCGAAACTTCTGCTTTTGATGCACAAAGGAGAAGGGGCGCTCAATCGGATTTTCTAGGTTGATGCCGACTAGCGTGCCGAGTCGAAGCTCTTTAGCGATGGTGCTTTTGGACATAATCGAGATCCCCATACCGGCCTCTATCGCCCCTTTGACCGATTCGGGGCTGCCTAACTCCATCGCGATATTAATATCATCGGGATTGGCCCCTTCGGCGAGCAGGGTATCGAACATCACCTCGCGCGTCCCCGATCCCTCCTCACGGCAGATATAGGGGTAGGCGAGCAGCTTTGCGATGGGGACGCTCTCTAGCCTTGCTAAAGGGTGCTCTGGAGGGACGACCACCACCATTTGATCAACCCGACACGGCTCGACGACTAGATTTTTGTTGGTCACCTGCGCCTCCACGACCCCTAAGTCGATGGTGTTATCCTCAATCATCGAGACGATCCCCTCGGTATTCGCTACCCGCAGTCGAATGGTGACATCGGGATATTTGGCCTTAAAATCGCCTAGTAGTGAGGGGAGCATATACTCGGCAATGGTGGTGCTAGCACCGAGCATTAACACGCCGCTAATATCACCGGTTAGATCCCGTACCGACTTCTCCATCTCTGAGTAGAGCTGAAAAATGCGATCCGCATAGCCATAGACCCGTCCCCCCGCCTCGGTGAGTGAGATACGGTTGTGGGTGCGGTCAAAAAGACGGGTATTAAAGTAGTCCTCTAACTGTCGTACCTGAAAGGTCACCGCCGGTTGGGTCATGTGGAGCGCCTCGGCCGCCTTGGTAAAACTGAGGTGACGAGCCACCGTATGAAAAACATGTAAACGCCTGTCTGCCATTATAATTTACTCAAACTATTTCACAGCTATTAGAGCGAGGCAGTGTAACACGGCGACACAAAAGCTGACATAGGGGGGGATACATTTTATTAATAGACTTCTTCACCATCCTCTCCTAGGCAGCTATAACCGCCGCCGAGCATCAAACACATTCGGTAGCTGATTGAGTCGGTTTAGCACTAGGCTAAGCTGGTCGATATTTTTGACCTCAATGGTAATTTGAATCAGGGCGGTATGGTTGCTTTTGTCACTTAGGGTATGGGAGGAGATGACATTAACCCGATTAGCGCTCAGTAGTGAATAGATATCCATTAACAGCCCCTTACGATCATAGGCCTCTAGATCGATATCGACCGGAAAGGTCTCGTCACTCTCGCAGCTCCACTCTACCTCTATCAGACGACTGCATTTATCCTCAGGGAGGTTGAGAATATTGGTGCAGTCACAGCGATGGATCGTCACCCCTCGTCCGAGTGTAATATAGCCGATGATGGCATCGCCCTGAGTCGGCTGGCAGCAGTTGGCCATCTGGGTCAGTAGGTTGCCTACCCCCTGAATCAGTACCGGACTCCTATCGCTATCTTTGTGGGCGCTGCGCGAGCTCTCTCTGTGGGGGAGATTGAGCAGGCTGTGGCTGCAAGTCAGTCGTTCTAACGCTGAGGCGAGCTGTGCGGTATTGAGACTCCCCCGCCCTAGTAAGATTAACAGCTCATCAAAACTCTCCAACTTTAACTCATCGACCACAAGCTGATGGCTTAAATCTCGCGCACCGAGCCGGTGGAGCTCTCGGTCAAAAATCTGCCGTCCATCCTGTAGATGTTGAGCTTGGTCGAGCTGATTAAACCAGCTACGCACCTTGGTTTTAGCGCGGGAGGTACGCAGAAAGCCTAGCTGTGGATTGAGCCAGTCGCGACTCGGTCTCGCCTCGCGTCCGGTTAATATCTCTACCTGTTCGCCACTTTGCAACATATAAGTTAGCGATACAATACGGCCATTGACCTTTGCTCCGCGACAGCGATTGCCCACCTCGGTGTGGATGTAGTAGGCAAAATCGAGCGGGGTCGCCCCCTGTGGCAGATCGATCACCTCACCTGAGGGGGTCATCACATAGGCTCTATCCTGAAACACCTCCGATTTAAAGCGGTCAATAAAGTCATCGTCATTCGCCTCCTCCTCTTTCCAGTCGAGTAGCTGCCGTAGCCAAGCTATCTTCTGTTCAAAGTCGGCATCGCCCCGTCCCCCCTCTTTATAGCGCCAGTGGGCCGCGACCCCTAGCTCGGCGTGCTGATCCATATCGTAGGTGCGGATCTGCACCTCGACAGTCTTTCCACCTGGCCCTATCACTGCTGTATGGATCGAACGGTAGTTATTCTCTTTCGGAATAGCGATATAGTCGTCAAACTCTTTCGGAATGTGGGGCCATAACCCATGCACCATACCTAAGGCGTGGTAACAGTCGGCGGTGGAGTGGGTGAGTACCCGCACCGCTCTAACATCATAGAGATCGTGAAACCCGATCCCTTTGCGCTGCATCTTTTTCCAGATACTGTAGATATGTTTTGGCCGCCCTTTGATATCGGCCTTAATCCCAACTCGTTCGAGTTCGCTGCGCAGCAGCGCTACCATGTTATCGATATACTCCTGCCGATCCACTCGTCTCTCATCGAGAAAGTGGGCAATCTGTTTATACAGATGCGGTTCGAGAAAGTAGAAGGCGAGATCCTCTAGCTCCCATTTGATATGCCAAATTCCGAGTCGATTGGCCAACGGGGCGTAGATCTCCATCGTCTCACGGGCAACTTTCTGCTGTAGCGGCTCATCGTCCCCCTTTTTTAACAGTCGCATCTCATGCAGTCGGTCGGCCAGCTTAATCAGTACCACCCGCACATCTTCAGCCATAGCTAATAGCAGTTTGCGCAGGCTCTCGGCCCGATAACCGACTAAATGTTCGTGCTGCTGTAGGTGGTAGGCGCCGATTTCGTTCATCCGCTCGACCCCCTCGACTAGCCGCGCAATCCCTCTGCCACACTGCACCTCAATCTCTTCGAGAGTGAGACCGCCATGCTCGGTCACCTCATGCAGAATTGCGGCGGCAAGCGTTTCGTGATCCATGCCCAAACTGTCGAGAATATTGGCCACCGTCACCGCATGGCGCAGATAGTCCTCACCTAGGTGGCGGCTAAAATCGGCTCGCGCGTGGAGCGACTCCTGCGCCCGTTCGGCCAGCTCAACGGCTAACCGAATCTGACTTAGCTCCTCACCGCTACGACGACTCTCCTGTTCACCTAACCAGCGATTAACGACCTTATCGTGCGTAATCTCCGGTAGTTCTGTCTCGACATAGACCATGGCTCTACCCCCTCTGACTCAACTCCTGCCACAACGACTGATAGGCCTTCGCCCATCGTTCACGGCTCCTTAAATAGCTCTTTAAACTGCTGCTGTACCTCGGGACTATTAAAATGGTTAAAGCTCGACTCGACCTGCTGCCGCTGCTGGCACTGCTTTTGGTAAAGAACGGCGGTTAGAGCGCCGATCGCCTGCGCCGTTTCGATCAGCAGTCGGGGCTGCCCCCCCTTTGCCTCAAGCTGTTTCAGGTAGTTAGCGAGTGAGAGCTGCTGTACCGAGTAGTCGTTAAATTTGCCCAGCACATCCTGCAACCCCTTTAGCGCTTTAATAAGCTGGTTAACCGCCTTAGGGTCATAAAAGGGCAACGCGAACTCCATCAGGTAGCGCAACTTTTTACACTGAATGCGCAGCTCATGCACCTCCTCATCTGGCGTATCGGCATGAATCGCAGCGGCAACTTTGGCCACTTTTTTATAGCGTTTCCAGATCAGCTCTGCAGTGTAGTCGTGCGCGGGGAGATCGGCCATCTCTCCGGCGTCAAGAGCCTGTTCAGTGGCAAACTGCCGCTCTAGCTTAGCCATCAACTTCAGATAGATTTTGGAGGTGAAGTAGCGAGCAATTTTGCGCTGCTGCTGCTGCCGTTGTTTGGCAAACTCATCGAACATAGGTTTTAACCCAGCTCGCAGCGGGGCGGCGACCTGCTGCTCATACTCACTCTGTTCGAGCAGATAGACATCCAGATCGCGTAGCTGATTGGTGTGACGCATCACCTCGGCTAGCTCCTGTTTGACCATCGCTGTGGCCGCCTCACTATAGACCCCTTTAAGTAGGCTGAGTGCGGAGCGAATTTTGCGCAAACTAACCCGATAGTCGTGCAAAAATTCGGTATCGATATCGGCAATTACCCCCTCTTCATTGCAACGAGCGATGCTCAATAGCGCGGTCGCAAGGTGGTTTACCATCGCCTTGCTACCACACTCGGGGCTAAACTCTAGCGGCGGTTTACTCTGGTAGGGTTCGATAACCCAGCCGAGCGCAGCTAGAGCCGCAGGATAGCTCGAAACGGTGACACCACCCGGCAGTTGTTGCAGTCGCTGCTGCAAAAAGCTCTCCGCCGCCTCGTAGCCCCGTAGCCCCTGTGGTCGAATTAGCGATAGTTGGCCATTCAAGGTCACCACCTGCAGACGGGCGTGGGTCTTATCGAGCCTATCGAGCAGCGCAAAGCGCTCCACTACCGCGTTAACACTAAAACGGGGGTAGAGAGCCCGTAACGGTGGCGTATAGTGTTGCACTATCTGTCTTAGCGGGGAGGGGGGGAGCGCGGCCGTTGCGCCGCCCCGCCCCTCGCAGGTTAGCTCTATCGCTTGGGCGCTACCGAGTAGCCACAACTGCCCCTCTAACGATAACAGCAGCAGACCGGCGCGGTAGAGGTGGTACTCAAAGGTATCGAGACACTGCGCCTTGCCACTAGCCCGCACAGTATGCTCTACCCGATATCCCCCGCCCTGTAGCTGCTGACACAGCAACTCCGGTGTTAGCGCCTCGTAACTCAATACGCCGGTGATGGTTACATAGTTCAATCGATTCTCTCCTCTCTCAAACGCTTAGTTAAGCTAAGGGGACAAACTCGCCATCGAGCAGCAGTAGCTGCCGATCCATCTGCGCTGCTAGCGCCTCATCATGGGTCACAATCACCAAGGCGGTGCCGATATCGCGATTTAGCTCTAGCATCAATTCATAGACATCGGTCGCGGTTTTGCGATCCAGATTGCCGGTCGGCTCATCGGCGAGCAGGCAGGCGGGGCGAGTCACTAGTGCCCGAGCAATCGCAGTGCGCTGCCGCTCTCCGCCCGATAGCTCCCCTGGTTTATGCGCTAGCCGCTCACCTAGCCCGACCCGCTGTAACATCGCAGCCGCCTCTCGTAGCGCCTCTGCACGCGACTGACGCCGAATCAGTAGCGGCATGGCGACATTCTCTAAAGCGCTAAACTCGGGCAGTAGGTGGTGAAACTGATAGACAAAGCCGAGCTTATGGTTACGAACGATGCCTCGCCGCCGTTCGCCTAAACGGTAGATATCCTCCCCCTCAATAAAGACTCTCCCCCCTGTGGGTCGATCAAGTCCACCTAGTAGCTGGAGCAGCGTGCTCTTACCGCTGCCGGAGGCACCGACAATCGCCACCTGTTCCGCCGCCGCCACCTGTAGATCGATACCGCGCAACACCTCGACATCAAGCCCCCCTTCGCGAAAACGGCGCTGTAGCTGCTCGGTCACCACGACCCCGCTACTCATAGCGCAGCGACTCCGCCGGTTCGGTTTTTGCCGCTCGCCACGCCGGATAGAGGGTGGCGACAACGGTTAGCAGAAACGAGATGCTAGCGATGGTGCCGACATCCTTCCAGTGGAGTTCCGAGGGGAGATCGCTAATATAATAGACATCAGCCGGTAGAAACTGGACGCCGAACAGCCGCTCTATCGCCGGAACAAGGGTCTCGACATTGAGCGCTAACGACACGCCGCCAATCACGCCCACTAGGGTGCCAATAACCCCAATCACCACCCCCTGCACCATAAAAATAGCCATCACACTGCCAGGCGAGCCCCCTAGCGTGCGTAGGATGGCGATATCGCTCTCTTTATCGGTCACTACCATCACTAGCGTAGAGACGATATTAAAGGCGGCCACAGCGACGATCAGCAGCAGAATAATAAACATCACCCGCTTTTCGGTCTTTAGCGCCCGAAAAAAGTTAGCGTGGTACTGTGTCCAGTCGCGCACCCAGTAGCTGCCAGGCACCGTTCGCGCCAGATCGCGGCTAATCAGCGGCGCTCGAAACATATCCTCCAGCTTCAGTCGTACCCCACTCACGCCATCGCCCATACGAAACAGCCGCTTAGCGTCATCTAGGTGGAGTAGCATCATGGCGCTATCATACTCATACATACCAATCTCAAACAGCCCCACCACCGTAAAGCGTTTCAGACGCGGCACCACCCCAGCGATGGAGACATTGACTGTCGGTGAGACGACGGTAATCTTATCCCCCACCGACACCCCTAGCTTAAAGGCCAGTTCGTTGCCGATAAGAGTCTGAAACTCGCCGGGCTGTAACAGATAGTGGCCATCGACCATCCGCTCACCGACCACCGACACCGTCTGCTCTAGCTGCGGCAAAATTCCGCGCAGCATCACCCCATTGACCTGTTCGCCAAATAGCACCATCCCCTCCTTTTCAATGTAGGGTGCGGCAGCCACCACTTCAGGGTGTTGTAGCGCTTGTTCTCTTAGCGGCTGCCAGTGGCGCATCGGGCCATCAAAACCGTTAATTGTCGCGTGGGAGGTCATGCCTAGGATGCGCTCTCTTAGTTCGGTCTCAAAGCCATTCATAACCGATAGCACGGTAATTAGCGCCGTCACACCCAGTGCAATGCCGAGCATGGAGGTAAGAGAGATAAATGAAATAAAGTGGTTACGCCGCTTAGCACGGGTATAACGCAGACCAATAAAGAGCTCATAAGGTTGAAACATGGTGCCATTAAACCACAGTCGCACTGCGCTTAAAAAGCGCCGCTTGCAAAAGTTGTGCGGTATAGGGGTGGTTAGGGTGGGCTAACACCTGTTCGGTCACCCCCTGCTCCACCACCACTCCGTGGCGCATGACTAGCACTCGATGGGCAATCGCCCGCACCACATTCAGATCGTGTGAGATAAACAGATAGCTCATCTGATAGCGTAGCTGTAGCTGGCGCAGCAGCACCAACACCTGCTTTTGTACCGAGATATCGAGCGCACTGGTCGGCTCATCGAGCAAAATCGCCTTCGGTTTGAGTACCAGCGCTCTGGCGATGGCAATCCGCTGCCGCTGACCGCCAGAGAACTCATGCGGATAGCGATCAGCCATCGCCACCTCTAAGCCGACCTCCTCTAGCGCCTGCGCTATCGCCGCTTCACGCGCCTTCGCGCTCAAATGGCCGCCGTAGAGCGTTAACCCCTCGCCGATAATCTGCCGTACCGTCAGCCGCGGCGAGAGCGAGGCGTAGGGATCTTGAAACACGATTTGGAACTGATGACGCAACCCTCTAAGCCTCTTTTGCGAGAGCCGATGCCACGGCTGCTGGTTAAATTCGATCTCCCCCTCTCCCGACTGTAGCCGCAGCAGTGTCAGGCCTAAGGTGGTTTTGCCCGATCCCGACTCGCCGACAATCCCCACCGTCTCCCCCGGCCAGAGTTGTAACTCAATCCCATCCACTGCCTTAAAACTACCCACTTGGCGATTAAGCCAGCCTCGACGCAGCGGAAAGTGGCAGCTAATCGCCCGCGCCGTTAAGAGCGGCGGCGACTGCTGTAGCTGAGGCAGCTCCGTTGCAGAGACCAGCGGCTCTGGCTCGCTTGCTAGCAGTTTACGGGTATAGGGGTGCTGTGGGCCACTAAACAGCGCCTCGGTTCGGTTCTGCTCCACCACCCGACCGCGCTCCATGACCACCACTCGATCGGCAAAGGCGCGAACTAGGTTAAGATCATGGGTAATTAGCAAAATCGCTAGCTGCTGCTCCTGCTGTAGCTGCTGTAGTAGCTCCATAATCTGTAGCTGAATCGTCACATCAAGCGCGGTGGTCGGCTCATCGGCGATCAGCAGTTTGGGCCGACAGGCGAGCGCCATCGCAATCATCACTCGCTGCCGCTGCCCCCCAGAGAGCTGATGGGGGTAGTGGCGCAGCCTCTCCTCAGCCGGCGTGAGGCCGACCCGCTCCAGTAGCGCCACCACCCGCTGCTGTCGCTGCTCGGCGGATACATTTTCGTGCAGCGCTATCGACTCCTCTATCTGTTTTCCGACAGGCTGTAGCGGATTGAGCGCACTCATCGGCTCTTGAAAGATCATCGCCATCTCTTTCCCTCGTAGCTGTTGCAGGCGCGCCTTAGAGGCCCCCATCAGCGGCTCCCCCTGCCAGTAGATCTCCCCCTCTAAATAGTGGCAGCTATCGCGATCATGTAGCTGTAGCAGCGACATCGCCGTGACCGATTTACCCGATCCCGACTCCCCCACCAGCGCCAGCCTCTCGCCAGCCTGTAGCTCGAAGCTGATCTGTTCAACCACCGTTTTTCGCTCTTCATACCCAAAAGCGAGGGTTAACCCCTCCAACGCCAGCAGCGGTTGGTTCATAAGACAACCTCAAAACGGGTTTGATGAAAGGTGATTTCGGCTCGACCCCGACCATAGCCCACCACCTTCAGGGTATTGCCATCAATCGCCTCTATCTTTAACTCGGTGAGGGTCGGTGTGTAGCGCCAGCGCACATCACTATTGCTATCGGTCGCGGTCAACGGCGGCAGATAGACCGCAAACGGTTCGCCGCTACGAGCGTTAATGTAGATCCCCTCGGGCTGTTCAATCACATAGAGCGGCCACGGTAGCTGTCGTACCTGAAACTGCCACTCTAGCGAGTTGAACTTGCCATCGAGCAGGTAGTCCAGCTCAACCCGATACTCCCCCCCCCACTGCAATCGTTGCAGCGGAAAGAGGGCAAACTGCAACGGGGTCAGTTGATGGTTAGGATCGTTAGCGTGCCATAGCAGTCGGGTCGGGGTCACCTCCCGCCCCTCATTGAGGGCAAACAGCTCAAAACGGCTAACTATCGGCGAGAGGCCACGATAGCGTTCTGGGTTAAACTGTAGCGATATCGGATAGCCGGAGACCGAGTAGTCAGGCAGCGGATCGGGCGCTTCATCGTAGAAAGCGGGGAGGGTGTCGCGACTCTCTGGCGGCGGCCAGACTATCCACGGCGGTTGAGCCGCTAACCGCTGCTGTCGAGACCTATCTACCGCCGCAGCGGCGAGCCTCTGGCGACTATCGGCACAAAGCTGTTGATAGTAGGCTCCCGAGCCACTATAGGAGCGCCCCTTTTGGCAGAGCTGGCGCAGCTCACGGTTACCGAGGTTATAGACAAAAATGTGGTTCTCTTCACGCCCACTATACCCGATCCCCACCTCATCAATATCGAAGGCGAGAAAGGCAAAACGGTGGTAAATCGCCCCCATTAAGCTATCGATCGACTCGATCACGGTAACCGCGCTAGAGTGGGTCGAGATATTCTCTAACACCTGTCGCTGTCCATACTCACTGGCAATGACTCTGTCGATCACCGTCTCTCCGGTAAAATAGGGCAGTCCCGGCTGCTGCCGGTGGCCCTGGTGCTGATTAAACTGTAGATAACGGGCGTGAAGGGTCGCCGCCTGTGCGAGCTCTGCATTGGCGGTTAACGGTAACACACCCGCCTCCCCTCGTAGCTGATTTAGATAGAGAAAACCCTCCTCTAACGCTACAGCGGCGGAGACAACGGTCACAGTCGCGCCATAAAGGAGCAGCAGAGGCACGATGTTCGGGGTGCCTAGCCGTCTTTTAATCGTCTGCAGCCCCTTCATAGAGCACTCGCCACTCCCCCTGCTCCAGGGTCAAATAGAGCCGTTTTTGCATCACGCTAGTATAGTTATTCGAGCGATAGTGTTGGGTAAAGTTAGCCACAATCAGCTCTCTACCTTCGCTAGCGCTCTTAGGGTAGCGTAGTAGAGTGAGCTGCTCTAAGGCGATATCTTGGTAGGTTTTGGTGGCCGCCACCTGCTGTTTTCGCTGCCGCCAGCGCTCTAAATTGGCATCGCTATCGCTCCAAAACGATTCGGAATAGCGCTTTAGGTAGCGCTCTAAATCGCCACTTTGCCAGCTCTGGCGCCACAGCTCTAGCGCCGCTAATGCGCCCTGCTGCTGCTGCTGCCATGTAGCGACATCGAGCCACTCTACCGCTTCGGTCACAATAACAGGCGTTCGCCCTGGCAGTAGATAGGGCTTTAACTGACTTAAGTCGAGATTGGGCAAAACCACACACCCCTCGCTATCAAGGGGTGGACGGCTATAGTAGATTCGCTCCGTGCCATGGAGCCAAATCCCGTAACCGGTCCTGTTTAGGTGGCGATCTAGCTCATTAGGGTAGTTTAAAGTAAAGGCGGAGATGCCATACTTCTCCGGCAGTTGGCTATCGGGAATATGTTGGGTGACAAAATAGACCCCCTCCGGTGTTTTAAGATCTCCCCGTACCTGCTTATTCCCCCGCAGCTTGCCGGTACTCACATAGTAATCGTGCTGCAACTGCGGTAGCTGCTGTGCTGAATCCCAGCGGTAGTGGTAGAGGCGGTGGGTCGATTTATCGACCACAATCGCATCGGGGTGTCTCTCATCTAGCAGCAGCAGCGAGCGCGGATAGTGATCCGGCGGTATCGGCTCTAACAGCGCCCCGATACGGGTCAATAGCTCACTGCGGAGGTTATTCAGCCGCTGCGACGAAACGGCATCGGTAGCCGTGACCAGCGTTCCTAGGCCGATATCCCCTATCTGACCGGTACGCAGCGAGAGGAGATCTGCATAGATCAGGTGGGCTAGATGAAAGTTAGGCACCTGCTGTCTTAGCTGCTCTAAGGTCTCAATCGCCCCCTCTAGATCGCCCTGTTTCACCGCCAACACCCCCTGCAGTAACTGCTCTTCGGCATCAGGCTGCGGCGGGGGCGAGGTGGTAGCGACTATCGGGCTCTGGGGCAGCGACAGAGTCGCCAGCGCTAACGGATCAGCCGCCAAAGCCTCCACCACGAAGAGCACCAAGCCATAACCGAAACAGAGCGCCTGCAACAGACCGCGACTCATAGTTAACGCCGAATCACCGTTAAGGTCTCTTCCAGGGCTATTTTCCACCCCCCCTCAGTACGACGAAAGCGCAGCCGCTTCTCCGACTCATCGCGATAGTTATCCGAACGGTAGTCCATCCAGAAGAGCGCTTCAATAGTCTCACTATCCACCACCTTGAGCGATAGCTCCCGCAGGGTGATCTCGATAGTGTCAGGCCCGAGAATCCGCTGTCGCCTTAGCTGCTGCCACTCTCGGGATGAGGCGATATTTGCATCGTGATACCCCTCCATGTAGTTATCGAAATAGTCTGCCAGATTCTGCCCCTGCCAACTCTGCTGCCAACGCCGTACCGCACGATGAATCGCCGATAGATCATCTAGCTCGGCCTGATCGGACTCATCCAGCCGAGCCACCCTCTCCTGTCGCTGAGAGATATCGAACAGCAGCGGCCGTAGCTCCAGCTCAGTTAATGGCTCAGAGGAGTCGTTCAGCGCGGCGACATAGGCATCTTTTGCCATCGTTGCATAGAGATGTTGTAGATTGAGATAGACCTGCCAGTAGCGACTATCGCTCTGTAGCGCCTGCAGCAGATAACCCTCGGCCTGTTTCAGCTCACCCCGAGCAGCGTGGAGTACCGCACGGTTGTTATAGAGCTCAATACTCGGTATCTGCTGCTGCAACTCATCGGCTAACGCCTCGGCCTGCTCGACTCGACCAAGGCGGGTCAGTAGCCACAGACGGGTCGCTTGCAGTGCCCCTAGCTGCTCATCACCATCGAGCTGCTCGATCTGCTGCAATGCAGCGTCATACTCGCTTTGGTTAATTTGGTGCAGAATTTTTTGATACACAATTCTTGATGGCGTTGCCTGTGGCAGAGTCGTCGCTAACAGCAACGAGCAGCACAACAACAACGAGACATAGAGTCGGCAGCAATCCATGACTACATTTTCTATCGGCAACTAAATTACATGGTATGGGTAGGGCGATCTGATTTTAATGCCCCCGCCAGATAGGTCTCGATCTTTTTACGAGTATCGCCCTCTTCATTGAACTGCACCCCGATACCTGCAGTACGATTCCCCTGTGCGCCTAGCGGCGTTACCCAGACGATCTTACCCGCTAGCGGCAGTCGCTCCTTCTCCTCCATAAGCGACAGCAGCATAAATACCTCATCGCCAACATGGTACTTTTTGTCGGTCGGAATAAAGAGGCCGCCATTCTTAATGAATGGCATATAGGCCAGATAGAGCGAACCTTTATCCCGAATCGTGAGCGAGAGCATCCCCCCCTGCGATTTACCTACCATGTTGCTGTAACTCCCCGTACCTGTTGTAACCAATCGAGTAGCAGCGCCTGCTGTTGCAGCGGCTGCAAATAGCTCTTCTGCCAGCGGCGTCGATAGTCGCCCAGCGCCACCAGTAGCCGGTGCAGCGCTTGGGCCGAAATATCGAGCCGGTCGGCTATGTTAACATCGAAGCCGACCCCTTGCCCAGCCCGAAACCCACTCTGTTCTCGTATCAGCTCGGCCGCTAGATGCTCCAGCCAGTCGATAAGGGAGATCTGCTGCTGCCGTTTCACAAACTCAACCACGCTCAAATGCTGCTGCCATAGCGCCACAAAGTCATCCACAAAACGGGGCCACTCAGCCGCCACCCTCCCTTGGCCATACTCCAGCGCCAATAGCGGCTGTCCATTCGCGAGACGCAAAAGCTCGCTTAACTCCCTCGTCCCACACTGCGGCAGTTGTGGCTGTAGCCACGATACGACAGCCGCCTCATCGGAGAGGGTCGGTTTAACACTCACCCGCTGACAGCGACTCGCGAGCGTCAGCGGTAGCTGCTCTGGTCGCGGCGTAAATAGCAGCAGTACCACCCCCTGCGGCGGCTCCTCCAGCGATTTAAGAAGCGCATTAGCCGCAGCTGGCAGCATCATCTCTGCGCCGTCGAGCCAGGCGATACGGGTTGTACCGGTCTGGCGGGTATGCATCCACTCAGTTAACTGCCGAATCTGATCCACCAGCAGCGGTCGTCCCCCCGACTCATCCTCATCGGCCAACCAGAGCGCCGGCGAGTGGCCCGCCTCGACATAGCGACACGCATCACACTGGTGACAGGGCGTAAGATCGATCGTGGCACGACAGATGAGCCCCTGTGCCACCTGTAACGCAAACGGCGCTACCCCATCCCCATGCGATGCTACAAAGTGGATCGCATGGGGCACCCGTTTGGCGCTAAACTGCTGCTGTAGCTGCTGCCACTGCCGCTTTTGCCACGGGTAAATTAACGGCTCTGTAACCACCGTCCTAACTCCTCACTAATCGTTTTATCGACGCACGACAGCGGTTTAGACGCATCGATAGAGATAAACCGCTCCGGTTCACTACGAATACGCTGTAGATAACCTTGACGCACCCGCTCAAAAAAGGGTAGCGCCTCCTGCTCAAACCGATCTAGCGCCCCTCGCTGCGCGATCCGTTGCCGCCCATTAGCCACATCGATATCGAGATAGAGGGTCAAGTCGGGAACCGCCCCCTCTACAGTCCACTCGACTAACTGACTGATCATCGACCAAGAGAGGCCCCGCCCCGCCCCTTGATAGGCAAACGAGGCGTCGATAAAGCGATCACTCACCACCCACACCCCCTCGGCTAACGCAGGAGCGATCTTCTCCACCCAGTGCTGCCGACGAGCGGCGAACATCAGCAGCAGTTCAGTTTGGGCATCAACGGCGTCGGGCTGCAACAGTAGCTGCCGTATCGACTCCCCTAACGGAGTCCCCCCTGGCTCACGGGTAGTCATATAGGCTATCCCAGCTTGCTGTAATATCTTACCGATGGAGACGATAGCGGTCGATTTTCCCGCCCCTTCGCCCCCCTCTAGCGTGATAAGAGCCCCCCGATTTGATCGACTCGTTGGCAGCATAGGTCGCACTCTTCCCTCGGTATGATTTCATCAGGCGTCACGATAGGTCTCAACTCTCCCGAGTGAGTCTCCTTCATATTCAATATTAAGAGCGGCCATTCTACCTGTAATAGGCTTAATGAAACAACCTTATGACTGTATTCCTATGCCGGAGCAAGGGAACGAGAAAAGCGCATACCACAGGTCGGGTTAGCGCGGTGTAACCCGACACCCCTCTCGCCACACCAACCGTTTGGTACCAAGACTCACCACCGCAAACGATTTTAATTTCCACTCCACCGCCGGAAAGAGCTGCTGTAGTTTCGGTTGATACGAGGCTAACTGCCCCTCTGCCTCATCTAACAGCTTTTTCACCGGCGCCAACTCAGCTAGCTGCTCCCGACTCAGCTCATTTAGCTGCTCTGCGCTCAATTTGAGATCTTTCAGTGCCAGATATTTCAGCTCAAATAGCAGATCATACAGCGGTGCTTGGCGCTTATCGGGGCGAATCTCAAATAGAAGGTCACTATAGCCGCCGCCTAAGGAGAGCTCTGAGCGCGGCAGATAGTAGAGGTCATTGGTCAGCAGCAGTAATAGTGTGGTTTTGAGCGTCAACTCGTTACTCCAGCGCATATCGCGATTATCGAATATCTGATAGAGGCGCTGTTCGATAAAGTCGGCCAGTGGCTCAAATTCAGCCTTGGTATAGAGCTGTTTTGCCACCGCCTGCTGGCGGTTATTATCCTCATAGCCATTGAGTAGCTGCTGTTGAATGCGGTCGATATAGAGCGAGCGCACTACTTGATTGGGAATCGTCACCGTTAACTCCCCTAACAGAGTCACCGAGTCAATCGTTAATACCCCAAAATAGACCAGTAGCGAGATGATAAAACTAGCATCGGACGGATCTTTGAGCATCGCCGCTACGCCAAAGTCCTGTACCAGCTTCGCTACCTGCAGCGGCTGCTGCGGATTGAGTGCCGATTCAATCACCTCAGCCCCATGGGGTAGTGAGGCGATATAGCGCAGCCGGTTTTTGTCCATCGCTAAATTGTCATCTAGCAGCTCATTAGGGTAGCGACACAGCTGCTGCCACTCATCCCAAAAGTAGAGGCAGAGCGTCGGGTTGTAAAGCCGGGTGGTGTCAGCACCACTAAAACGGTAGCCGTTATAGAAGTTCTGCATCAGTGACATCGCCTCCTCTGCCGCCCCCTCGGGTAGTTCGCACTCTAGCGCTATCTGCTGATTAAGCTGCATCACCTCCTCTCCGGTGAAGCCGCAGAGTTTGGCAAAACGAGGCCGCTGACTGATATTTTTTGCCACATTGTAGCCGCTGGTGATATCGCTCATCACCACCGGTGAGACGCCGGTGATAAAGACTCGCTCTAAGCCTAAGCCATCGGTCGCCGCTTTGACCGCTTTAAATACCGTTTTAATCACCCCTTCACTCTCAACTAGCTCGTTATAGCGCTGCCGACCCTGCTCGCGACTGGTTAGCACCTCATTAGCAAAGTTATCGTACTCATCAATTAGCAGGTAGAGCGGAAAATTAAACCGTTTCGCCACACTCAGTAGCTGTTCAAATGAGCCCAGCCCATCTGTTGGGTCGATCGGCACCGTTTCCGGTAAAAAGTCGTGGTAGCGGGCCGAAAAAAAGCTGATTGAGTTATTAATGTGGCGATGAATACGGCTCACTAGCTGCTGATAATCACCTCCCGGATCAATCATCGAAAAATTCCACCTTAAAATAAAGTAGCGGTTACGGTTCGGGGTCGGGTTTTGCCCTATCGCTAAATCGCCAAACAGGGTCTCAAATTGGTCTGCGGCACCGATATCGTAGTAGCTCTCTAGCAGCGTTAGCCACAGCGTTTTACCAAAGCGGCGCGGGCGTAGAAACAAGATCTGTTCGCCAACGGCTTCAAGCTCGTGCAGCAGTTCGGTGCGATCAAAGTAGAGCTGGCCATCGGTTCTTAACCGCTTAAAATCGCCTTTGCCATACGGAATCTTTACCATGTTTGCTCCTTACAATACCTTCGCCAAAGTTTGTTGCTTCCCACGGTAAGCGTGGGAACCCAAAAAGCGCCTACCGTAGGTCGGGTTAGCGCAGCATAGCCCGACACCCATCACGCCACACCAACCGTTTGGTACCAAGACTCACCACCGCAAATGGTTTTAACTGCCACTCCACCGCCGGAAAGAGCTGCTGTAGTTTCGGTTGATACGAGGCTAACTGCACCTCTGCGTCATCTAACAGCTTTTTCACCGGCGCCAACTCAGCTAGCTGCTCCCGACTCAGCTCATTTAGCTGCTCTGCGCTCAATTTGAGATCTTTCAGTGACAGATATTTCAGTTCAAATAGCAGATCATACAGCGGTGCTTGGCGCTTATCGGGGCGAATCTCAAATAGAAGGTCACTATAGCCACCGCCTAAGGAGAGCTCTGAGCGCGGCAGGTAGTAGAGGTCATTGGTCAGCAGCAGTAGTAGCGTGGTTTTGAGCGTCAACTCGTTACTCCAGCGCATATCGCGGTTATCGAATATCTGATAGAGACGCTGTTCGATAAAGTCGGCCAGTGGCTCAAATTCAGCCTAGGTATAGACGATCTTCTGACACCGCCTGCTGGCGGTTATTATCCTCATAGCCATTGAGTAGCTGCTGTTGAATGCGGTCGATATAGAGCGAGCGCACGACTTGATTGGAATCCGCACCGTTAACTCCCTAACAGAGTCACCGAGTCAATCGTTAATACCCCAAAATAGACCAGTAGCGAGATGATAAAACTGGCATCGGACGGATCTTTGAGCATCGCCGCTACGCCAAAGTCCTGTACCAATTTTTCTACCTGTAGTGGCTGCTGCGGATTAAGCGCTGCCTCAATCACCTCCGCTCCGTGCGGTAGTGAGGCGATATAGCGCAGCCGGTTTTTGTCCATCGCTAAATTGTCATCTAGCAGCTCATTAGGGTAGCGACACAGCTGCTGCCACTCATCCCAAAAGTAGAGGCAGAGCGTCGGGTTGTAAAGCCGGGTGGTGTCAGCACCACTAAAACGGTAGCCGTTATAGAAGTTCTGCATCAGTGACATCGCCTCCTCTGCCGCCCCCTCGGGTAGTTCGCACTCTAGCGCTATCTGCTGATTAAGCTGCATCACCTCCTCTCCGGTGAAGCCGCAGAGTCTGGCAAAACGAGGCCGCTGACTGATATTTTTTGCCACATTGTAGCCGCTGGTGATATCGCTCATCACCACCGGTGAGACGCCGGTGATAAAGACTCGCTCTAAGCCTAAGCCATCGGTCGCCGCTTTGACCGCTTTAAATACCGTTTTAATCACCCCTTCACTCTCAACTAGCTCATGGTAGCTCTCTCGCCCCTTGTCGCGGCGGGTGAGTACCTCATTAGCAAAGTTGTCATACTCATCAATCAACAGGTAGAGGGGCGTGTTAAGGGGGCGAATTGCCGCTAGCAGGCGGCTCAAGGAGCTCAGTGCATTACCAGATTGAATCGCAATCGGTAGCGTCAATAACTTTTGGTAGCGAATAGTAAAGTCGTTTATCGAATCGTTAATGTGATCGTGCACCCGTTGTGCAATGTCGTTATGGCTGCCGTGCGGATCAATGACCGAAAAGTTCCACTTCAACATAAAATAGCGGTTACGGTTCGGGGTCGAGTTTTGCCCTATCGCTAAATCGCCAAACAGGGTCTCAAATTGGTCTGCGGCACCAATATCGTAGTAGCTCTCTAGCAGCGTTAGCCACAGCGTTTTACCAAAGCGGCGCGGGCGTAGAAACAAGATCTGTTCGCCAACGGCTTCAAGCTCGTGCAGCAGTTCGGTGCGATCAAAGTAGAGCTGGCCATCGGTTCTTAATCGCTTAAAATCGCCTTTGCCATACGGAATCTTTACCATGTTTGCTCCTTACAATACCTTCGCCAAAGTTTGTTGCTTCCCACGGTAAGCGTGGGAACCCAAAAAGCGCCTACCGTAGGTCGGGTTAGCGCAGCATAGCCCGACACCCATCACGCCACACCAACCGTTTGGTACCAAGACTCACCACCGCAAATGATTTTAACTGCCACTCCACCGCCGGAAAGAGCTGCTGTAGTTTCGGTTGATACGAGGCTAACTGCCCCTCTGCGTCATCTAACAGCTTTTTCACCGGCGCCAACTCAGCTAGCTGCTCCCGACTCAGCTCATTTAGCTGCTCTGCGCTCAATTTGAGATCTTTCAGTGACAGATATTTCAGTTCAAATAGCAGATCATACAGCGGTGCTTGGCGCTTATCGGGGCGAATCTCAAATAAGAGATCACTATAGCCGCCGCCTAAGGAGAGCTCTGAGCGCGGCAGATAGTAGAGGTCATTGGTCAGCAGCAGTAGTAGCGTGGTTTTGAGCGTCAACTCATTACTCCAGCGCATATCGCGGTTATCGAATATCTGATAGAGGCGTTGCTCGATAAAGTCAGCCAGTGGCTCAAATTCAGCCTCGGTATAGAGCTGCTCCGCCACTGCCTGTTGGCGGTTATTATCCTCATAGCCATTGAGTAGCTGCTGTTGAATGCGGTCGATATAGAGCGAGCGAACCACTTGATTAGGAATGGCTACCTTCAGCTTCCCTAGTGGCGAGACATCCTGAATCGTCAATACCCCAAAATAGACCAGTAGCGAGATGATAAAACTAGCATCGGACGGATCTTTGAGCATCGCCGCTACGCCAAAGTCCTGTACCAGCTTCGCTACCTGCAGCGGCTGCTGCGGATTGAGTGCCGATTCAATCACCTCAGCCCCATGGGGTAGTGAGGCGATATAGCGCAGCCGGTTTTTGTCCATCGCTAAATTGTCATCTAGCAGCTCATTAGGGTAGCAACACAGCTGCTGCCACTCATCCCAAAAGTAGAGGCAGAGCGTCGGGTTGTAAAGCCGGGTGGTGTCAGCACCACTAAAACAGTAGCCGTTATAGAAGTTCTGCATCAGTGACATCGCCTCCTCTGCCGCCCCCTCGGGTAGTTCGCACTCTAGCGCTATCTGCTGATTAAGCTGCATCACCTCCTCTCCGGTGAAGCCACAGAGTCTGGCAAAACGAGGCCGCTGACTGATATTTTTTGCCACATTGTAGCCGCTGGTGATATCGCTCATCACCACCGGTGAGACGCCGGTGATAAAGACTCGCTCTAAGCCTAAGCCATCGGTCGCCGCTTTGACCGCTTTAAATACCGTTTTAATCACCCCTTCACTCTCAACTAGCTCGTTATAGCGCTGCCGACCCTGCTCGCGACTGGTTAGCACCTCATTAGCAAAGTTATCGTACTCATCAATTAGCAGGTAGAGCGGAAAATTAAACCGTTTCGCCACACTCAGTAGCTGTTCAAATGAGCCCAGCCCATCTGTTGGGTCGATCGGCACCGTTTCCGGTAAAAAGTCGTGGTAGCGGGCCGAAAAAAAGCTGATTGAGTTATTAATGTGGCGATGAATACGGCTCACTAGCTGCTGATAATCACCTCCCGGATCAATCATCGAAAAATTCCACCTTAAAATAAAGTAGCGGTTACGGTTCGGGGTCGGGTTTTGCCCTATCGCTAAATCGCCAAACAGGGTCTCAAATTGGTCTGCGGCACCGATATCGTAGTAGCTCTCTAGCAGCGTTAGCCACAGCGTTTTACCAAAGCGGCGCGGGCGTAGAAACAAGATCTGTTCGCCAACGGCTTCAAGCTCGTGCAGCAGTTCGGTGCGATCAAAGTAGAGCTGGCCATCGGTTCTTAACCGCTTAAAATCGCCTTTGCCATACGGAATCTTTACCATGTTTGCTCCTTACAATACCTTCGCCAAAGTTTGTTGCTTCCCACGGTAAGCGTGGGAACCCAAAAAGCGCCTACCGTAGGTCGGGTTAGCGCAGCATAGCCCGACACCCATCACGCCACACCAACCGTTTGGTACCAAGACTCACCACCGCAAATGGTTTTAACTGCCACTCCACCGCCGGAAAGAGCTGCTGTAGTTTCGGTTGATACGAGGCTAACTGCACCTCTGCGTCATCTAACAGCTTTTTCACCGGCGCCAACTCAGCTAGCTGCTCCCGACTCATATCAGATAGCTGCTCTGCACTCAATTTGAGATCTTTCAGTGACAGATATTTCAGTTCAAATAGCAGATCATACAGCGGTGCTTGGCGCTTATCGGGGCGAATCTCAAATAGAAGGTCACTATAGCCGCCGCCTAAGGAGAGCTCTGAGCGCGGCAGGTAGTAGAGATCATTAGTTAACAGGAGCAACAGCACTGTTTTGAGCGTCAACTCGTTACTCCAGCGCATATCGCGATTATCGAATATCTGATAGAGGCGTTGCTCGATAAAGTCAGCCAGTGGCTCAAATTCAGCCTCGGTATAGAGCTGCTCCGCCACTGCCTGTTGGCGGTTATTATCCTCATAGCCATTGAGTAGCTGCTGTTGAATGCGGTCGATATAGAGCGAGCGAACCACTTGATTAGGAATGGCTACCTTCAGCTTCCCTAGTGGCGAGACATCCTGAATCGTCAATACCCCAAAATAGACCAGTAGCGAGATGATAAAACTAGCATCGGACGGATCTTTGAGCATCGCCGCTACGCCAAAGTCCTGTACCAGCTTCGCTACCTGTAGTGGCTGCTGCGTATTAAGCGCTGCCTCAATCACCTCCGCTCCGTGCGGTAGTGAGGCGATATAGCGCAGCCGGTTTTTGTCCATCGCTAAATTGTCATCTAGTAGCTCATTAGGGTAGCGACACAGCTGCTGCCACTCATCCCAAAAGTAGAGGCAGAGCGTCGGGTTGTAAAGCCGGGTGGTGTCAGCACCACTAAAACGGTAGCCGTTATAGAAGTTCTGCATCAGTGACATCGCCTCCTCTGCCGCCCCCTCGGGTAGTTCGCACTCTAGCGCTATCTGCTGATTAAGCTGCATCACCTCCTCTCCGGTGAAGCCGCAGAGTTTGGCAAAACGAGGCCGCTGACTGATATTTTTTGCCACATTATAGCCGCTGGTGATATCGCTCATCACCACCGGTGAGACGCCGGTGATAAAGACTCGCTCTAAGCCTAAGCCATCGGTCGCCGCTTTGACCGCTTTAAATACCGTTTTAATCACCCCTTCACTCTCAACTAACTCATGGTAGCTCTCTCGCCCCTTGTCGCGGCGGGTGAGTACCTCATTAGCAAAGTTGTCATACTCATCAATCAACAGGTAGAGGGGCGTGTTAAGGGGGCGAATTGCCGCTAGCAGGCGGCTCAAGGAGCTCAGTGCATTACCAGATTGAATCGCAATCGGTAGCGTCAATAACTTTTGGTAGCGAATAGTAAAGTCGTTTATCGAATCGTTAATGTGATCGTGCACCCGTTGTGCAATGTCGTTATGGCTGCCGTGCGGATCAATGACCGAAAAGTTCCACTTCAACATAAAATAGCGGTTACGGTTCGGGGTCGAGTTTTGCCCTATCGCTAAATCGCCAAACAGGGTCTCAAATTGGTCTGCGGCACCGATATCGTAGTAGCTCTCTAGCAGCGTTAGCCACAGCGTTTTGCCAAAGCGGCGCGGGCGTAGAAACAGGAGCTGCCGTCCTGCGGCCTCTAAGTCGTGCAGTGACTTGGTGCGATCAAAGTAGAGTCCGTTCTCCTCTCTGAGGGTTTTAAAGTGACCTAAACCATACGAAATCTTTACCATGTGCGATCCTTAATTGACTCGTTGACACGCTCATGCGTGGGAATGGAGACCTACCTTCAAATAACGCCAGTATGGATTCCCACGGTGACCAAGAGAACCAGAATACCCAGACAAAA
The DNA here is from genome assembly GCA_008375315.1 of Ectothiorhodospiraceae bacterium BW-2. Lineage (NCBI taxonomy): Bacteria > Pseudomonadati > Pseudomonadota > Gammaproteobacteria > Chromatiales > Ectothiorhodospiraceae > Ectothiorhodospiraceae bacterium BW-2. The sequence goes on from CP032507.1 coordinate 1,227,349, forward strand.
AGCGCCTACCGTAGGTCGGGTTAGCGCAGTGTAACCCGACACCCCTCTCGCCACACCAACCGTTTAGTACCAAGACTCACCACCGCAAACGATTTTAACTGCCACACCACCGCCGGAAAGAGCTGCTGTAGTTTCGGTTGATACGAGGCTAACTGCCCCTCTGCGTCATCTAACAGCTTTTTCACCGGCGCCAACTCAGCTAGCTGCTCCCGACTCAGCTCATTTAGCTGTTCTGCGCTCAATTTGAGATCTTTCAGTGACAGATATTTCAGTTCAAATAGCAGATCATACAGCGGTGCTTGGCGCTTATCGGGGCGAATCTCAAATAAGAGATCACTATAACCACCGCCTAAGGAGAGCTCGGAGCGCGGCAGATAGTAGAGGTCATTGGTCAGCAGCAGTAATAGTGTGGTTTTGAGCGTCAACTCATTGCTCCAGCGCATATCGCGGTTATCGAACACACAATAGAGGCGTTGCTCGATAAAGTCGGCCAGTGGCTCAAATTCGGCCTCGGTATAGAGTTGCTCCGCCACTGCCTGTTGGCGGTTATTATCCTCATAGCCATTGAGTAGCTGCTGTTGAATGCGGTCGATATAGAGCGAGCGAACCACTTGATTAGGAATGGCTACCTTCAGCTTCCCTAGTGGCGAGACATCCTGAATCGTCAATACCCCAAAATAGACCAGTAGCGAGATGATAAAACTAGCATCGGACGGATCTTTGAGCATCGCCGCTACGCCAAAGTCCTGTACCAATTTTTCTACCTGTAGTGGCTGCTGCGGATTAAGCGCTGCCTCAATCACCTCCGCTCCGTGCGGTAGTGAGGCGATATAGCGCAGCCGGTTTTTGTCCATCGCTAAATTGTCATCTAGCAGCTCATTAGGGTAGCGACACAGCTGCTGCCACTCATCCCAAAAGTAGAGGCAGAGCGTCGGGTTGTAAAGCCGGGTGGTGTCAGCACCACTAAAACGGTAGCCGTTATAGAAGTTCTGCATCAGTGACATCGCCTCCTCTGCCGCCCCCTCGGGTAGTTCGCACTCTAGCGCTATCTGCTGATTAAGCTGCATCACCTCCTCTCCGGTGAAGCCGCAGAGTCTGGCAAAACGAGGCCGCTGACTGATATTTTTTGCCACATTGTAGCCGCTGGTGATATCGCTCATCACCACCGGTGAGACGCCGGTGATAAAGACTCGCTCTAAGCCTAAACCATCGGTCGCCGCTTTGACCGCTTTAAATACCGTTTTAATCACCCCTTCACTCTCAACTAACTCATGGTAGCTCTCTCGCCCCTTGTCGCGGCGGGTGAGTACCTCATTAGCAAAGTTGTCATACTCATCAATGAGTAGATAGAGCGGATAGCCTGCATGACGGCATCGACTAACTAGTCGCTCAAGAGAGCGCAAAGCATCCGCTTCATCAATCAGCTCCGCTGCACTAATCGCGTGGGGCCACCACGATTGATAGCGAAGTAACGCATCACGAATACTATTATTGATATGGCCATACAGCCCCTGTTTGATCTGCTCATGGTCGCCATTTGGATTAATGGTGGAGAAGTTCCACCTTAATATGAAGTAGCGATTGCGGTTCGGGGTCGGGTTTTGCCCTATCGCTAAATCGCCAAACAGGGTCTCAAATTGGTCTGCGGCACCGATGTCGTAATAGCTCTCTAGTAGTGTTAGCCACAGCGTTTTACCAAAGCGGCGCGGGCGTAAAAACAAGATCTGTTCGCCAACGGCTTCAAGCTCGTGCAGCAGTTCGGTGCGATCAAAGTAGAGCTGGCCATCGGTTCTTAACCGCTTAAAATCGCCTTTGCCATACGGAATCTTTACCATGTTTGCTCCTTACAATACCTTCGCCAAAGTTTGTCGCTTCCCACGGTAAGCGTGGGAACCCAAAAAGCGCCTACCGTAGGTCGGGTTAGCGCAGCATAACCCGACACCCATCACGCCACACCAACCGTTTGGTACCAAGACTCACCACCGCAAATGATTTTAACTGCCACACCACCGCCGGAAAGAGCTGCTGTAGTTTCGGTTGATACGAGGCTAACTGCCCCTCTGCCTCATCTAACAGCTTTTTCACCGGTGCCAACTCAGCTAGCTGCTTCCGACTCATATCAGATAGCTGCTCTGCACTCAATTTGAGATCTTTCAGTGACAGATATTTCAGTTCAAATAGCAGATCATACAGCGGTGCTTGGCGCTTATCGGGGCGAATCTCAAATAGAAGGTCACTATAGCCGCCGCCTAAGGAGAGCTCTGAGCGCGGCAGGTAGTAGAGATCATTAGTTAACAGGAGCAACAGCACTGTTTTGAGCGTCAACTCATTACTCCAGCGCATATCGCGATTATCGAATATCTGATAGAGGCGCTGTTCGATAAAGTCGGCCAGTGGCTCAAATTCAGCCTCGGTATAGAGCTGTTTTGCCACCGCCTGTTGGCGGTTATTATCCTCATAGCCATTGAGTAGCTGCTGTTGAATGCGGTCGATATAGAGCGAGCGCACGACTTGATTGGGAATCGTCACCGTTAACTCCCCTAACAGAGTCACCGAGTCAATCGTTAATACCCCAAAATAGACCAGTAGCGAGATGATAAAACTGGCATCGGACGGATCTTTGAGCATCGCCGCTACGCCAAAGTCCTGTACCAATTTTTCTACCTGTAGTGGCTGCTGCGTATTAAGCGCTGCCTCAATCACCTCCGCTCCGTGCGGTAGTGAGGCGATATAGCGCAGCCGGTTTTTGTCCATCGCTAAATTGTCATCTAGCAGCTCATTAGGGTAGCGACACAGCTGCTGCCACTCATCCCAAAAGTAGAGGCAGAGCGTCGGGTTGTAAAGCCGGGTGGTGTCAGCACCACTAAAACGGTAGCCGTTATAGAAGTTCTGCATCAGTGACATTGCCTCCTCTGCCGCCCCCTCGGGTAGTTTGCACTCTAGCGCTATCTGCTGATTAAGCTGCATCACCTCCTCTCCGGTGAAGCCGCAGAGTCTGGCAAAACGAGGCCGCTGACTGATATTTTTTGCCACATTGTAGCCGCTGGTGATATCGCTCATCACCACCGGTGAGACGCCGGTGATAAAGACTCGCTCTAAGCCTAAACCATCGGTCGCCGCTTTGACCGCTTTAAATACCGTTTTAATCACCCCTTCACTCTCAACTAACTCATGGTAGCTCTCTCGCCCCTTGTCGCGGCGGGTGAGTACCTCATTAGCAAAGTTGTCATACTCATCAATGAGTAGATAGAGCGGATAGCCTGCATGACGGCATCGACTAACTAGTCGCTCAAGAGAGCGCAAAGCATCCGCTTCATCAATCAGCTCCGCTGCACTAATCGCGTGGGCCACCACGATTGATAGCGAAGTAACGCATCACGAATACTATTATTGATATGGCCATACAGCCCCTGTTTGATCTGCTCATGGTCGCCATTTGGATTAATGGTGGAGAAGTTCCACCTTAATATGAAGTAGCGATTGCGGTTCGGGGTCGGGTTTTGCCCTATCGCTAAATCGCCAAACAGGGTCTCAAATTGGTCTGCGGCACCGATGTCGTAATAGCTCTCTAGTAGTGTTAGCCACAGCGTTTTACCAAAGCGGCGCGGGCGTAAAAACAAGATCTGTTCGCCAACGGCTTCAAGCTCGTGCAGCAGTTCGGTGCGATCAAAGTAGAGCTGGCCATCGGTTCTTAACCGCTTAAAATCGCCTTTGCCATACGGAATCTTTACCATGTTTGCTCCTTACAATACCTTCGCCAAAGTTTGTCGCTTCCCACGGTAAGCGTGGGAACCCAAAAAGCGCCTACCGTAGGTCGGGTTAGCGCAGCATAGCCCGACACCCATCACGCCACACCAACCGTTTGGTACCAAGACTCACTACCGCAAACGATTTTAACTGCCACACCACCGCCGGAAAGAGCTGCTGTAGTTTCGGTTGATACGAGGCTAACTGCCCCTCTGCCTCATCTAACAGCTTTTTCACCGGTGCCAACTCAGCTAGCTGCTCCCGACTCATCTTTGCTAGCTGTTCTGAGCTTACTTTAAGATCTTTCAGTGACAAGTACTTCAGTTCAAATAGCAGATCATACAGCGGTGCTTGGCGCTTATCGGGGCGAATCTCAAATAAGAGATCACTATAGCCGCCGCCTAAGGAGAGCTCTGAGCGCGGCAGATAGTAGAGGTCATTGGTCAGCAGCAGTAGTAGCGTGGTTTTGAGCGTCAACTCATTACTCCAGCGCATATCGCGGTTATCGAATATCTGATAGAGGCGTTGCTCGATAAAGTCAGCCAGTGGCTCAAATTCAGCCTCGGTATAGAGCTGCTCCGCCACTGCCTGTTGGCGGTTATTATCCTCATAGCCATTGAGTAGCTGCTGTTGAATGCGGTCGATATAGAGCGAGCGAACCACTTGATTAGGAATGGCTACCTTCAGCTTCCCTAGTGGCGAGACATCCTGAATCGTCAATACCCCAAAATAGACCAGTAGCGAGATGATAAAACTAGCATCGGACGGATCTTTGAGCATCGCCGCTACGCCAAAGTCCTGTACCAGCTTCGCTACCTGCAGCGGCTGCTGCGGATTGAGTGCCGATTCAATCACCTCAGCCCCATGGGGTAGTGAGGCGATATAGCGCAGCCGGTTTTTGTCCATCGCTAAATTGTCATCTAGCAGCTCATTAGGGTAGCAACACAGCTGCTGCCACTCATCCCAAAAGTAGAGGCAGAGCGTCGGGTTGTAAAGCCGGGTGGTGTCAGCACCACTAAAACAGTAGCCGTTATAGAAGTTCTGCATCAGTGACATCGCCTCCTCTGCCGCCCCCTCGGGTAGTTCGCACTCTAGCGCTATCTGCTGATTAAGCTGCATCACCTCCTCTCCGGTGAAGCCACAGAGTCTGGCAAAACGAGGCCGCTGACTGATATTTTTTGCCACATTGTAGCCGCTGGTGATATCGCTCATCACCACCGGTGAGACGCCGGTGATAAAGACTCGCTCTAAGCCTAAGCCATCGGTCGCCGCTTTGACCGCTTTAAATACCGTTTTAATCACCCCTTCACTCTCAACTAGCTCGTTATAGCGCTGCCGACCCTGCTCGCGACTGGTTAGCACCTCATTAGCAAAGTTATCGTACTCATCAATTAGCAGGTAGAGCGGAAAATTAAACCGTTTCGCCACACTCAGTAGCTGTTCAAATGAGCCCAGCCCATCTGTTGGGTCAATCGGCACCGTTTCCGGTAAAAAATCGTGGTAGCGTGCCGAAAAAAAGCTGATTGAGTTATTAATGTGGCGATGAATACGGCTCACTAGCTGCTGATAATCACCTCCCGGATCAATCATCGAAAAGTTCCACCTTAAAATAAAGTAGCGGTTACGGTTCGGTGTCGGGTTTTGCCCTATCGCTAAATCGCCAAACAGGGTCTCAAATTGGTCTGCGGCACCGATATCGTAGTAACTCTCTAGCAGCGTTAGCCACAGCGTTTTACCAAAGCGGCGCGGGCGTAGAAACAGGAGCTGCCGTCCTGCGGCCTCTAAGTCGTGCAGTGACTTGGTGCGATCAAAATAGAGTCCGTTCTCCTCTCTGAGGGTTTTAAAGTGACCTAAACCATACGAAATCTTTATCATGTACGATCCTTAATTGACTCGTTGACACGCTCATGCGTGGGAATGGAGACCTACCTTCAAATAACGCCAGTATGGATTCCCACGGTGACCAAGAGAACCAGAATACCCAGACAAAAAGCGCCTACCGTAGGTCGGGTTAGCGCAGCATAACCCGACACCCCTCTCGCCACACCAACCGTTTAGTACCAAGACTCACCACCGCAAATGATTTTAACTGCCACACCACCGCCGGAAAGAGCTGCTGTAGTTTTGGTTGATACGAGGCTAACTGCCCCTCTGCGTCATCTAACAGCTTTTTCACCGGCGCCAACTCAGCTAGCTGCTCCCGACTCAGCTCATTTAGCTGTTCTGCGCTCAATTTGAGATCTTTCAGTGACAGATATTTCAGTTCAAATAGCAGATCATACAGCGGTGCTTGGCGCTTATCGGGGCGAATCTCAAATAGAAGGTCACTATAGCCACCGCCTAAGGAGAGCTCTGAGCGCGGCAGGTAGTAGAGATCATTAGTTAACAGGAGCAACAGCACTGTTTTGAGCGTCAACTCGTTACTCCAGCGCATATCGCGATTATCGAATATCTGATAGAGGCGTTGCTCGATAAAGTCAGCCAGTGGCTCAAATTCAGCCTCGGTATAGAGCTGCTCCGCCACTGCCTGTTGGCGGTTATTATCCTCATAGCCATTGAGTAGCTGCTGTTGAATGCGGTCGATATAGAGCGAGCGAACCACTTGATTAGGAATGGCTACCTTCAGCTTCCCTAGTGGCGAGACATCCTGAATCGTCAATACCCCAAAATAGACCAGTAGCGAGATGATAAAACTAGCATCGGACGGATCTTTGAGCATCGCCGCTACGCCAAAGTCCTGTACCAGCTTCGCTACCTGCAGCGGCTGCTGCGGATTGAGTGCCGATTCAATCACCTCAGCCCCATGGGTAGTGAGGCGATATAGCGCAGCCGGTTTTTGTCCATCGCTAAATTGTCATCTAGCAGCTCATTAGGGTAGCGACACAGCTGCTGCCACTCATCCCAAAAGTAGAGGCAGAGCGTCGGGTTGTAAAGCCGGGTGGTGTCAGCACCACTAAAACGGTAGCCGTTATAGAAGTTCTGCATCAGTGACATCGCCTCCTCTGCCGCCCCCTCGGGTAGTTCGCACTCTAGCGCTATCTGCTGATTAAGCTGCATCACCTCCTCTCCGGTGAAGCCACAGAGTCTGGCAAAACGAGGCCGCTGACTGATATTTTTTGCCACATTGTAGCCGCTGGTGATATCGCTCATCACTACCGGTGAGACGCCGGTGATAAAGACTCGCTCTAAGCCTAAACCATCGGTCGCTGCTTTGACCGCTTTAAATACCGTTTTAATCACTCCTTCACTCTCAACTAGCTCATGGTAGCTCTCTCGCCCCTTGTCGCGGCGGGTGAGTACCTCATTAGCAAAGTTGTCATACTCATCAATCAACAGGTAGAGGGGCGTGTTAAGGGGGCGAATTGCCGCTAGCAGGCGGCTCAAGGAGCTCAGTGCATTACCAGATTGAATCGCAATCGGTAGCGTCAATAACTTTTGGTAGCGAATAGTAAAGTCGTTTATCGAATCGTTAATGTGATCGTGCACCCGTTGTGCAATGTCGTTATGGCTGCCGTGCGGATCAATGACCGAAAAGTTCCACTTCAACATAAAATAGCGGTTACGGTTCGGTGTCGGGTTTTGCCCTATCGCTAAATCGCCAAACAGGGTCTCAAATTGGTCTGCGGCACCGATATCGTAGTAGCTCTCTAGCAGCGTTAGCCACAGCGTTTTACCAAAACGGCGCGGGCGTAAAAACAAGATCTGTTCGCCAACGGCTTCAAGCTCGTGCAGCAGTTCGGTGCGATCAAAGTAGAGCTGGCCATCGGTTCTTAATCGCTTAAAATCGCCTTTGCCATACGGAATCTTTACCATGTTTGCTCCTTACAATACCTTCGCCAAAGTTTGTCGCTTCCCACGGTAAGCGTGGGAACCCAAAAAGCGCCTACCGTAGGTCGGGTTAGCGCAGCATAGCCCGACACCCATCACGCCACACCAACCGTTTGGTACCAAGACTCACCACCGCAAATGGTTTTAACTGCCACTCCACCGCCGGAAAGAGCTGCTGTAGTTTCGGTTGATACGAGGCTAACTGCACCTCTGCGTCATCTAACAGCTTTTTCACCGGCGCCAACTCAGCTAGCTGCTCCCGACTCAGCTCATTTAGCTGCTCTGCGCTCAATTTGAGATCTTTCAGTGACAGATATTTCAGCTCAAATAGCAGATCATACAGCGGTGCTTGGCGTTTATCGGGGCGAATCTCAAATAGAAGGTCACTATAGCCACCGCCTAAGGAGAGCTCTGAGCGCGGCAGGTAGTAGAGGTCATTGGTCAGCAGCAGTAGTAGCGTGGTTTTGAGCGTCAACTCGTTACTCCAGCGCATATCGCGGTTATCGAATATCTGATAGAGACGCTGTTCGATAAAGTCGGCCAGTGGCTCAAATTCGGCCTCGGTATAGAGCTGTTTTGCCACCGCCTGCTGGCGGTTATTATCCTCATAGCCATTGAGTAGCTGCTGTTGAATGCGGTCGATATAGAGCGAGCGCACGACTTGATTGGGAATCGTCACCGTTAACTCCCCTAACAGAGTCACCGAGTCAATCGTTAATACCCCAAAATAGACCAGTAGCGAGATGATAAAACTGGCATCGGACGGATCTTTGAGCATCGCCGCTACGCCAAAGTCCTGTACCAATTTTTCTACCTGTAGTGGCTGCTGCGGATTAAGCGCTGCCTCAATCACCTCCGCTCCGTGCGGTAGTGAGGCGATATAGCGCAGCCGGTTTTTGTCCATCGCTAAATTGTCATCTAGCAGCTCATTAGGGTAGCGACACAGCTGCTGCCACTCATCCCAAAAGTAGAGGCAGAGCGTCGGGTTGTAAAGCCGGGTGGTGTCAGCACCACTAAAACGGTAGCCGTTATAGAAGTTCTGCATCAGTGACATCGCCTCCTCTGCCGCCCCCTCGGGTAGTTCGCACTCTAGCGCTATCTGCTGATTAAGCTGCATCACCTCTTCACCAGTCAAACCGCAGAGTTTGGCAAAGTGTGGCCGCTGACTGATATTTTTTGCCACATTGTAGCCGCTGGTGATATCGCTCATCACCACCGGTGAGACGCCGGTGATAAAGACTCGCTCTAAGCCTAAACCATCGGTCGCTGCTTTGACCGCTTTAAAGACGGTTTTTATCACCCCCTCACTCTCAACTAGCTCGTTATAGCGCTGCCGACCCTGTTCGCGACTGGTGAGTACCTCATTAGCAAAGTTGTCATACTCATCAATGAGTAGGTAGAGCGGATAGCCTGCATGACGGCATCGACTAACTAGTCTCTCAAGAGAGCGCAAAGCATCCGCTTCATCAATCAGCTCCGCTGCACTAACCGCTTGAGGCCACCACGATTGATAGCGAAGTAACGCATCTCGAATACTGTTATTGATATGGCCATACAGCCCCTGTTTGATCTGCTCATGGTCGCCATTTGGATTAATGGTGGAGAAGTTCCACCTTAATATAAAGTAGCGATTGCGGTTCGGGGTCGGATTTTGGCCTATCGCTAAATCGCCAAACAGGGTCTCAAATTGATCTGCGGCAGCGATATCGTAATAGCTCTCTAGCAGCGTTAGCCACAGCGTTTTACCAAAACGGCGCGGGCGTAGAAACAGGAGCTGCCGTCCTGCGGCCTCTAAGTCGTGCAGTAACTTGGTGCGATCAAAGTAGAGTCCATTCTCCTCTCTGAGGGTTTGAAAGTGACCCAAGCCATACGGAATCTTTACCATTGATGATCCTTTAAGGTTGTTTGACTATCGGATAACACTGCCCTACCCCAACTTACTGTAACTACCGCCGGCCACATCAGCAAAGCTCCAGCTATTGTTAATAGAAGCGAACAGGCGCTAAGACGATAGTGATTGAGCACTGAATTGTGCCACAAAGCCGGCGCTAGCAATAGCGCGACTGCCGCTGCTAATCAGATTCCAGCCAGCGCTGAGGGTGGTGACTGTATCGGTATCGGTCAAGGTATCAACGGTGTCGCGGTGGCGTTAGGGTCGGTCTCTACGATAATGGTGCCTATTGAGCGACACACCTGCACAAACCAGTAGGGACCGGTTTCGTAGCAATGGCCGCTTAAAAAGCACGGTTTAAATCGCTCCCCTCTTCCCTCCAAATTACCGCTTTTAGAGGCTGTCATGTTACCATGATGGCCTGAAATCGACAGCAACCCGGAGAGTTTTATGCTATTTGCTTTCATTGCGATTATTGCCGGATTGGCGCTACTGGTATGGAGCGCTGATCGTTTTGTCGAAGGAGCAGCGGCAACTGCTCGACACTTCGGCATGCCGCCACTGCTTATCGGCATGGTCATTATCGGTTTTGGGACATCGGCTCCAGAGATGGTAGTCTCTGCCATCTCCGCCTCACAAGGCAACCCCGGTATCGCTCTTGGTAACGCCTACGGCTCCAACATTGCCAATATCGCACTCATTCTTGGTCTAACCGCGCTCATCACCCCCATTGCGGTAGAGTCAAAAATTTTGCGCAAAGAGCTGCCGTTATTAGCCGCCGTGACCCTACTTGCTGCTTGGCAGCTAGCCGATAATGCGATCTCTTTCGCCGATGCACTGGTGCTACTACTGGTCTTTGCCCTCTTGATGGGATGGACTATCTGGCAGGGGCTAAAGCAGCGAGGAGATGCTCTCTGTAGGGATTGTGAAGCGGCGGAAGAGTCACTCGATCCCGAGATAGCAACTATGCCCATCCGTCGGGCACTCCTCTGGCTCTTTATCGGCATGATCGCCCTCATCGTTAGCTCGCGAGTATTGGTTTGGGGAGCGGTCGAAATTGCCTCCGGTTTTGGCGTTAGCGATCTCATTATCGGTCTGACGATTGTCGCCATCGGTACCTCACTGCCAGAGCTCGCCTCGGCACTCGCCGCAGCCCGTAAGGGGGAGCACGATCTGGCGTTAGGAAATGTGATAGGCTCCAATCTGTTTAATACGCTAACTGTGGTCGGTATCGCCGGTATTATCCATCCGATGGCGGTCGGGCCGGAGGTCTTCTACCGCGATATGGGCTTTGTCACTCTACTGACGCTATCGCTATTTATCTTCGGCTACGGTTTTAGAGGACGACAGGGACGAATCAACCGTGTTGAGGGGGGGGTGCTGCTGCTTAGCTATGTTGGCTATACCGCCTACCTAATTAACACCACCTTTATCGCGACCTCCTGATGGGTAGCGCGACTAAGCCATGGCGTACCGAAGAAGCGCTTGCGCTACTGCAGCAGCCCTTTTTTGATCTGCTCTATCAGGCGCAACAGATCCATCGTCAGCACTTCAATCCACACCACATTCAGCTCAGTACGCTACTTAATATCAAAACCGGCGGCTGTGCCGAGAACTGTGGCTACTGCTCTCAGAGCGCCCACTTCGACACTGCCGTCGAAAAAGAGCACCTCATGGCGGTCGATGAGGTAGTGAGCGCCGCCCGCGAGGCTAAAGCTGCCGGCGCCGGCCGCTTCTGTATGGGGGCGGCGTGGCGGCAGCCGACTCGGCGCGATATGGAGACCCTTATCGCCATGGTTAAGGGGGTAAAGGCGCTAGGGATGGAGAGCTGCGCTACCTTAGGCATGCTAGACGATAGACAGGTCGCGGCGCTAAAAGAGGCAGGCCTTGACTACTATAACCATAATCTCGATACCTCCCGCGACTACTATCCACAGGTGGTAACCACCCACAGCTATCAGCAGCGACTCGATACGATTGCACGGGTGCAGCAGGCGGGGATTCATGTCTGTAGCGGCGGCATTATCGGTATGGGCGAAACCCGCCACGACCGTGCCGCGATGCTCACCGAACTGGCCAATCTCGACCCGCCACCGCAGAGTGTTCCTCTCAATCGTCTAGTCGCGGTTGAAGGGACGCCGCTAGCCGAGTCGGAAAGCGTCGATATCTTTGAGTTTATTCGTACCATTGCCACAGCACGACTTATGCTGCCGCACGCCTATATCCGCCTCTCCGCCGGACGAGAATCGATGGACGAGAGCGCCCAAGCACTGGCCTTTATGGCGGGAGCTAACTCGATATTTTATGGCGATAAGCTGCTAACCGCCGCCAATGCCACCACTCATAGCGATAGACGGCTGCTCCAGCGGCTCGATATAACCCCATTGTCAGAACCGTATGAGTCCCACCCCAGATAGTATTGCCCACCAGCTACAACAGAGTCGGCAGCAGCAGCGCTACCGCTCTCGACAGAGGGTCACTGCGGTTAACGGCCACCGAGTGGTCGTTAATGGCCAGCCGCTACTTAACTTCTGCAGTAACGACTATCTCGGTTTAAGCCACCATCCGCAGCTTATCGCCGCCGAGCAGCAGGGGGCCGCTAGGTTCGGTGCTGGCAGTGGCGCCTCCCACCTTATTTCGGGCCATAACCACGACCATCACCGGTTAGAACAGGCACTAGCTGACTTAACCGGACAGGAGGCGGCACTACTCTTTGCTAACGGCTATATGGCCAATTTGGCGCTATTAACGACCTTTAGCGATCGCCACGACACCCTCTACTGTGACAAATTGAACCACGCCTCACTCATCGATGGCGCTCGTCTGAGCCGAGCTAAGATCAAACGCTACCCCCATCGCGATATGGCTACATTGAGCCGACTCCTAGAACAGAGTCGGCAGGGGAGCGCCACCATCGCGACCGACTCAATCTTCAGCATGGATGGTACTCTAGCGCCGCTAGATCAGCTCTACGCTCTAACCGACCCCGAGTCAACCCCCTCTCCTCGTTGGCTCATTATCGACGATGCCCACGCTTTTGCGGTGCTAGGGCCGCGAGGCGAGGGGAGTTTGGCCCACTTCGGCCTCCCACCACGCGACAATGTGATTCAGATGGGAACTCTCGGCAAAGGTGCCGGAGTCTATGGCGCTTTTGTAGCGGGGAGTCAGCAGGTGGTTGAACGACTTATTCAGCGTGGTCGTAGCTATATCTATACCACCGCCCTCCCGCCGGCCATCGCTGCCGGACTACGCCAGAGCATCGCCCTCATCGAGAGCGAGGAGGGGGCAATACGACGACAGCAGCTACACCACCACATCGACCATTTTCGTACCCTCTCTCAACAGCTCTCGCTACCGATAAGCGACTCGATGAGCGCCATTCAGCCGCTACTCACCGGTAGCGAAACCAACGCACTCTCTTGGTCGGCCCAGCTACAGCAGCGCGGCTTTTGGGTGAGTGCTATTCGCCCCCCGACCGTTCCCGAAGGGGGAAGCCGCCTGCGTATCACCCTCTCAGCTAGCCACACCACCGCCGACATCGAGGCGCTGGTAGCGGCTCTAGCAGAGACGATAACTCCATACATTTAATTAAAGAGCCTGTCACAGTTACTATGTCATCCCCTCACCTTCCCAATTTAGTCCTCATTCACGGCTGGGGCACCCACAGCGGTATTTGGCATACCCTAAAGCCCAGACTTGAGCCCCACTATCGGCTCCATCTGCTCGATCTGCCCGGCTATGGCCCCCAGCAGGGTTGGCAAGGGGCGTGGAGTCTCGACAGTATGGTCGCCTATATCGCCGACAATGTACCACCACAGAGTATCTGGTGCGGCTGGTCATTAGGGGGGATGATCGCGCTGCACGCCGCCGCCTCCGGCCTCGAACTGCAACAGGTGGTGGTCTGTGGCACCACTCCCTGTTTCTGTGAGCGCTACGACTGGCCGCACGGCCTCTCAGAGGAGACGCTAAAGCTCTTCTACCACGAGCTACAACAGCATCCTCACGCCACACTGCTCCGTTTTCTGGCACTTCAGACCCAAGGTTCGGAGCAGGCACAGCAGGAGCTCCGTTTTCTGCGCCAGCAGATATCGCGCTATAGCGAACCCTCGACCGCCGTACTTACGGCAGGGTTATCTATTCTGCTTCACGACGATCTGCGCCCCTATCTGGAGGATATCCGCTGCCCGGTTAGCGCCATTCACGGCGAGCGGGATCGCCTCGCACCGGCCTCCGCCTTAGATCAGTGGCTAGCCCCCCTGCCCCAAAGCCACTACCAGCTAATCAAAGGGGCTGGACACGCCCCATTTCTCTCCCATCCGCAGCAGTTTAGCCAACTGCTACAACAACACCTGATCCCATCTAAATAGATCCCTATGACCCCCTCCTCCCCCCTATTTGATAGAACCGCCCTAAAGGCAGCCTTTAACCGCGCAGCGAGTCGCTATAGTCAACACGCATGGATTCAGCGACTCATTGGGGAACGACTACTGGAGCGACTACCACTATTTCGTATCACTCCGCAGCGAGTGGTCGATCTCGGCTGTGGCAGTGGTCAGATGGGCTTCGCCGCCGCTGACCACTACCCCGATGCCCAGCTATGGCTGTGCGATCTCGCCCACGGTATGGTTAAACAGGCGCAGCAAGAGCTAGCAGATAGCGCCAAACAGCGCTACCACTTCGTGACCGCCGATGCCGAACAGCTCCCCATAGCGACCGCCTCGATCGATCTTATCCTCTCCAATCTAACCCTACAGTGGTGTCAGCAACTACCGCAGCTCTTTAACGAACTAGTTCGCACTCTCAAACCCGGTGGGCTACTGCTATTTACCACACTCGGCCCCGACACCCTCAAAGAGCTACGCCAGAGCTGGCAGCAGATCGACAATCTCCCCCATGTTACCCCCTTTATCGATATGCACCTTATCGGCGATGCGATGCAGCAGGCGGGGCTAGCCGATGTGGTGGTCGATAGGGAGCAGCTCACCTTGACCTACCCTGAACTGCACCAACTGCTAGAGGATATTCGCCTCATCGGCGCCACCAACCACCTACAGCAGCGGCGGCGCCAGCTAACCGCCCCTAGCCGATTTAGAGAGCTACATAGCGCCTACGAACACTATCGTCGTGCCGACAATACCCTCCCCGCTACCTACGAGGTGATCTATGGCCACGCTTGGAAACGAGAGCCCTCGCCAGCTACCACCGAACCGACGCCGTTCCACTTCAACCTTGAGCAGCTAAGGCCTTTTCGGTGAGTAGAGCGCTCTTTATCACCGGCACCGATACCGATGTCGGCAAAACGTGGGTTAGCTGCGGCGTGATGGTCGCGGCAAGAGCTAGCTTTAAGAGTATCGCCGCCATGAAACCTATCGCTAGCGGCTGTCAGCGCAGCGAGTCGGGACTACAAAACCGCGATGCACAACAGCTACAGCGGCTGACTACCCCTCCCCTTCGCTATGAGCAGATTAACCCCTATGCGTTTGAACCGGCGATCGCTCCCCATATCGCCGCCGCCGCAGCGGGAGTCGAGATCGATCTCACCCTGCTACAGCGCCACTATCAACAGCGATTACAGAGCCACCAACTGACCATTATCGAGGGCGCCGGCGGCTGGCTAGTCCCTCTCAATCGCCACCACACCGTCGCCGATATGGCACAACAGTGGCAACTGCCGGTGATTTTAGTGGTGGGGCTACGCTTAGGGTGTCTCAACCATGCACTACTCACCGCAACGGCGATAAGCGCCAGCGGCTGCCCGTTCTTAGGCTGGATTGGCAACCCAATTGAGCCTAACATGGCGGCCATGGCGGCTAACATCGAGACGCTAATGCAGTGGTTACCCTCCCCCTGCCTAGGGATCACCCCCCACTTAAACCGGTTTGATCCCGAACAGATCGCAGCGGCAATCGACTGGCCAGAAATTGAAAAGCGGCTTCAACAGACCCACCCTCATTCGCAATGACTCTCCGTCTCCTTCCACCCGACTCAAGAGTAATTAACAGAGCAACTAGTTAACGACATGGCAACAGAACAGGGCTATTTTATCGGTATCGGCAGCAATATCGATCCAGAAAAGAATATTCAGCGAGCGCTAACGCTGCTGCAACAGCGCTTTGGCACTATCGAATTAAGCCCCCTCCAGTGGACCGAGCCGGTGGGAATGACAAGCCGCGCCCCGTTTATTAATGGCGTACTCTATCTGGAGAGCAGCAGCGACAGCGCGACTCTAAAACAGCAGCTCAATCAGATTGAGATCGAACTTGGTCGAGATCGCACCGATCCTGAACGAAAAATCAAAGATCGCCCTATCGATCTCGATATCCTTCTCGCCAGACCGATTGGTACGGCGGTAACCGCCGCCGACACCCCTCAAGAGAGCTATCTACAACGCCCGTTTCAACAGCTCATCGCGACCCTTAACCCCCCCCCGGGCACACCTTTCGATCCACCATAGAGCCCTAACCCATGACCAACGACGACTTCATTCTATCCACGCGCTAGCGGATGAGATCAGAGCGTTAATCAAACAACCTAACTCTTTAAAAGCTCAACTCTATCGAGTCTCTCCCACGGCAGATCGACATCTTCCCGTCCAAAGTGGCCATAGGCGGCGGTGGCGCGGTAGATCGGCTGAATCAGATCCAGCATCCGCAACATACCGACCGGACGCAGATCAAAGTGTTCACGCACCCGCTGTTCGATCTCACTATCGGCGAGTTTACCAGTGCCGAAAGTTTCGATGCTAATTGAGGTCGGCTCGGCGACCCCGATAGCGTAACTAATCTGAATTTCACACCGATCGGCTAACCCTGCGGCAACGATATTTTTGGCCACATAGCGACCGGCATAAGCGGCTGAACGATCAACTTTAGAGGGATCTTTGCCCGAAAAGGCTCCCCCCCCATGCCGTGCCATACCGCCATAGGTATCGACAATAATTTTGCGCCCAGTTAAACCGCAGTCGCCGACCGGGCCGCCAATCACAAACCGTCCGGTCGGGTTGATAAAGTATTTAGTTCCGCTATCGAGCCACTCGGCGGGTAGTACCGGCTTGATAATCTCCTCCATCACCGCCTCGTGCAGATCCGCCTCGCTAATGTCGGGGTTATGTTGGGTAGAGAGCACGACCGCATCGATACCCACCGGTTTTCCAGCCTCGTAGCGGAAGGTAACTTGGCTTTTGGCATCGGGGCGCAGCCAGTTCAGCTGCCCCTGCTTGCGAACTTCAGCCTGTTTGGCGACTAGCCGATGGGCGTAGGTAATCGGTGCCGGCATTAGCACTTCGGTCTCGTTACTCGCATAGCCGAACATCAGCCCCTGATCACCGGCCCCCTGATCTTCGGCTCGCTCTCGATCCACCCCCATGGCGATATCGGGTGACTGTTTGCCCAAGGCATTAATGACCGCGCAGGAGGCCCAGTCGAACCCCATCTCGGAGCTGTTGTAGCCGATCTCCTTTATCGTCTGCCGAATCACCTCCTCATACTCAATGTGGGCGGTGGTAGTGATCTCGCCGGCGACAATCACCATGCCGGTCTTCACTAGCGTTTCGCAAGCGACCCGAGCGTGTTTATCTGCGGTTAAAATGGCATCTAAAATCGCATCAGATACCTGATCGGCAACTTTGTCAGGATGGCCTTCTGAGACCGATTCAGAGGTGAATAACATAGATATATACTCCTTTTCTATTAAGGTATAGGTGTTTAGTGGTAACTGGTTAGATTAAGATTAATCATTGCCAAATAGATCCCGAGAGTAGATCTTATCGCTCACATCGGCTATCTCATCTGTGATACGATTAGCAACAATGACATCTGCGAGTTGTTTGAATTGGGAGATATCGTTAACGACTTTAGAGTGAAAAAACGCCGCCTCATCGAGTACCGGCTCATAGATGATCACCTCGATCCCTTTGGCTTTAATCCGTTTCATAATTCCCTGAATACTAGAGGCTCTAAAGTTATCCGATCCGGCCTTCATCACTAAGCGATAGATGCCGACTACCGGAGTATGACCTATTTTGTGATCCCCTTCGGGGGTGAGTAGCAGCGGTTCAATCCGTTTGATAATAGAGGCGGCGATAAAATCTTTCCGGGTGTTGTTGGCCTCGACAATCGCATGAATCAGATTTTGCGGTACATCACGATAGTTGGCTAATAGCTGCTTGGTATCTTTAGGCAGGCAGTAGCCCCCATAGCCAAAGCTGGGGTTATTGTAGTGGTTGCCGATACGGGGGTCGAGACTCACGCCATCGATAATCTGCCGCGTATCGAGCTCGTGGGTCGCCGCATAGGTATCGAGCTCATTAAAGTAGGCGACCCGCATCGCCAGATAGGTGTTGGCGAAGAGTTTAATCGCCTCAGCTTCGGTGCTATTGGTAAATAGGGTGGGGATCTCTTGTTTAATCGCCCCCTGCTTGAGCAGATTAGCGAAGGTTTCGGCTCGCGCAGAGCACTCCCCCACAATAATCCGACTCGGGTGGAGATTATCGTAGAGCGCCCGCCCTTCGCGCAAAAATTCGGGGCTAAAGATAAGGTTATCGGTATTAAAGCGCTCTTTTGTCTTAGCCGTATAACCGACCGGAATCGTCGATTTAATCACCATCACTGCGCTGGGGTTATAGATCAGAACGCTCTCTATGACCTGCTCAATACTTTGAGTATTAAAGTAGTTAGTTTCGGGATCGTAGTCGGTGGGAGTGGCGATAATTACCCACTCGGCACCCGAGTAGGCCTCGGCACTATCGAGTGTGGCGCGAAAATTGAGCGCTTTGTGCTGTAAAAACTGCTCAATTTCGCTATCTTCAATCGGAGAGAGTCTCTGATTGAGCAGCTCGACCTTCTCCTTCACGATGTCGAGGCAGACCACTTCGTTATGTTGCGCTAGCAATACACCATTCGATAGTCCTACATAGCCAGTACCGGCAATTGCGATCTTCATAGTCAGTTACCTATCCAAATACCAAGTAGAGAGAAAACTTGTGGCCAGCCCAACCGTTATCGCGCTCCATAACGCCAGTAGGCGTCGCGCATACGGTGAATATTAGCACGAATATAGTCGTAGCTCAGGCGGTCGTGATTAAAGTAGCTCGACTCCAGAGTGTGGGTCATGGTCGGTTCGATGGCCAGTAGCGGGCGGTGGGTATTGGTACCGTCATCTAAGATAGTCGTCTGCAGCCCCAGATCGAGGCGGCTACTGCCACGAATTTTTAGATAGTCGTTATGCCAAGAGCGACGGCTCCCTAGTGGAATGCCGAAGGCCATTCCCGCCGCCTGCTCATACTCATTCTCTTTAAAGAAGAGCAGCATACGGTTATCGCCCATATAGCGCATTAGCTCTAACTTAATCCCCTGATCTTGATAGAGAAACTGCCCCCCAGTCAGCTCCAGTGAGGTGTTGTGCCACGGTAGCGCCAGACGGTAGGCGAGCAGCCAGAGATCGCCGCTCTCCCCCGGCCAGTAGCCAAAGGGGGAGTCCCACTTATCGAGATAGGGTTTAAAGTAGCCTAAATTGAGCCGCAGCCGATGGTGACCACTCTCAGAGAGCCACATCGTTTCGTTATACACCGTTTTAAAGTCACGAAACCAGCGACCGATGCTGGTCATATTGTAGATATTGTCACTAAACCGAAGCGTCTGGTGCAACATCAGTTCGCGTACCCCGCTCCAGAGGCGGAAACGGTGGTAAAAGGTACGCGGTTCAAAGTTACGCGAATGGTAGAGCGGAGTCTCGGCCTGTAGTGCCGCCACCGCCCCCCCCCAGAGCGGTTGTGACAGGGTCGCCCGCAGCGAGGCGGCCACATCATACTCCCCCACTTCGGTGCCGATAAAGTAGATCAGCCCCGGTGAGAGCTCTAGGTCGGTCAGACGGCGACCTAGTAGCTCACTCTGCCGCCACTCGACCTGCTCATACCAGCGATCATCGGGGGCGGTCACTTTAACGGTGTCAAAGATCGGCGGCTGCTCTGAGCAGCGAGCCCCACGACAGCCGGTCATATTAAGGTAGTCGCGGTAGTCGTTCAGACGAATACGCACATCCCACAGCGCAATACCGTTCCGCTTCAGTCGCACCTTGAGCCAGTAGAAGGGTAGCCGCTCATCCTGAGCAATCACCCCGAGTAGCACCCCTAAGCCATCAAGGGCGTTACGATCAAAGATCTGATCTTCATACTCAACCGCCAGTAGCTGCTGCTTTAGAGAGCCGGTGCGTAACTGTCCGAAGCCGAGCTGGCGTAGCTGCTGCTCGACAACAGCGAGCGCCTCATCTAGTGTCAGACTCTCAGGCGGGGAGGAGGGGAGGGGCTGCGTCGAGATAGCCTCGCTCTCATGCAGTAGCTCATCGCGCATCTTTTGCGTCGCGATCCAATCCTGATCCCCCACCCCCATCGGCACCTTGAGTGAAGCGGCCAGCACACTCTCATCGGCTGACCCACCAAAAGAGCGCGACGCCGCCACTCCCAAACTGCCCCAAGAGAGCAGCTCAGCCGGCGTAGCCAGCTTCACCCCCACACTCTGCTGGTGCGGCTCATGCTCCCCAATCAGGCCAAGCCACGGCATCGGCTGCCAGCGCAGGCCGGCAAAGAGCCCTCGCGTCTCTCGCGGCAAGATACGGTAGTTTCGGTGGCGATAGCCTAAGCTCAACTGCCAATCGCTCCAGCTCTGGGTGGCGACCAGATATTCGTTTTGAAAGTTAGTTGCCAAACCGGCAAAATCCTCCACCCCAATCGCAAGGCGGGGCAGTCTCATCCACCCCTCTGGTAACGGTAGCTGCCACTTTAAATTCCCGGCGATATCGTTGGTGTTTCTATCCTCATTCCAATTGAATTGGTCGCTCCACGAACCGGGGGCGTCGGTGCCGGTGGCTAGATAGCGCACCGTATGACGCCCCCCCAGCTCAAAATGGGGCCAAAGACCGATAGAGAACATTAAGTTACGACCAGCGACTAGGGGATTGGTGCCGCTCCCCCCCTCTAGGGCGTTATACTGGTTAGTGAACTGAGCCTCAAACTCACCCGTTGGGGTCACTTCGGCGGTCGGGAGGTTTAACAGTCCGCTATAGCCGTGAAACGATAGATCTGCCTGAGCTCGCGGCAACATCACCATCATCAGCAGCAGCAGAGTTAGCGCGATAGAGTTAGTCATAGGAGCGGTCATAATGTTAAGTACAAAGTGTCAGTTATATCGAATCGAGGTGGGCGGTACGGCGTCAGTTTACCCCAGCGGGGGAGAATATTGAATCTCTCTTTACCCAAACTCCCCCTCTAACCCATAACGCTAGCGGCAGTCTGCAGTAGCGCTAAGGCCACCAAGCCGGCGACAATATCATCCGCCATAATGCCCACCCCCCCTAGTAGATGGCGATCTAGCCAGCTAATCGGCCACGGTTTGAGAATATCGAGTAGCCGAAAGAGTAACAGAGCGACCAGCAACCACCCCCAGTGCGGCGGCAACCACAGCAAGGTAATCCAGAGGCCGACAAATTCATCCCAAACAATCGCCGGGTGATCGTGCACCCCTAGCCGTTTAGCCGCCTGATGGCAGATAAAAACGCCGGCCACCGCCGCCCCCAACACCAACCAAGGGTAGAGGGTCGGGAGGGTATAGATCATCAAAAAATAGAGCGGTAGCGCCGCCAGCGTGCCAAAGGTTCCAGGTGCCTTAGGAGCCAACCCCGACCCAAAGCCGAGCGCGAGTAGCACCACCGGATCTCGTAGCGCCGCGGGGGAGATGGGCTGATCGTTGCTTTCAGAAATGGCGATACCCTCCAGCAGCGACTATCGTCGCCACTCGACTCCCCCCCTGCCACCAACTGACTCCCTGCGCCGGTGCCACAATCTCACCAATAGCAGTCAGCGCCAGCCCTAACCTATCGGCTAACTGCGCTATATTGGGCGTTAACTCAGCAGCGGCGCTAAAACAGAGCTCATAGTCGTCGCCTCCATTAAACCAGTCGGTCAGACTCGCACCCGACCACTGTTGCAACGCCACGGATCTAGGCAGCTGACCGATATCGACCTTAGCACCAACGCCACTTAGGCGGCAGAGGTGGCCTAAATCGGCCGCCAAACCATCAGAGATATCGATAGCCGCAGAGGCTAACCCTGCGAGCGCTAGACCCGCCTCCACCCGAGGGGTTGGGCAGGTCAGTCGCTCAATGAGCTGCTGCTGCCAAGGTTCGCTGCGCTGCTGCTGCTGCCAGAGGGTTAAGCCGGCGGCAGCATCGCCAATCGTGCCGGTGAGATAGAGAGTATCGCCCACTTTAGCGCCACTGCGCCGCAGCGCCCTCTCGGCCACGACGGTGCCGAGCGCCTGAATCGTCACCGCCAATCTATCGCCTCGCACAGTATCGCCACCAATGAGGGCGACCTGGTACCGCTGCGCCAGCCTAAGCATCGCCTCAGCAAAGGGAGCCAAAAAGTGCTCATCGGCCCTAGGTAGGGTCAACGAGAGGGTAAACCAGCGTGGTCTCGCCCCCATCGCCGCAAGATCGCTTAAATTGACCGCTAGCGCTTTATGGCCGATAGTTGCTGCGGTGGCATCTTCGGGGAAGTGGACTCCCGCAATGAGGGTATCGGTGGTCACGACCAGCGCCTCTGCCGATGGGACGGCCACCAGTGCACCATCATCGCCGATACCGAGTAGTGGTCGATTCTCCCCCTCTATCTGCGGGGCAAAATAGCGCTCTATTAGCGCAAACTCATTGAGTTGAGTCAACGGCGCTGCCCTGCTGCCACCTCATCGGCTCGCACCTGTTGAGCTAGTTTATGCAGTACCCCATTCACATAACGATGTCCCTGCTCGGCACCGTAGATTTTAGCTAGTTCGACCGCCTCACTAATCGCAACCCGATAGGGGAGCTCGGGGCAGTAGAGTAACTCAAACAGCCCAATGCGCAGCGCCGCGAGCTCGACCGGATCGAGAGTGGCAACATCGCGATCCAGCAGCGGCTGGCATAGATCATCGAGCTGCCTGATATTGGCCGGAATCTCATGTAACAGTCGGCTAAACAGCTCCGGATTGACACTATTGAGCTGCCCATCCTCCAAAAACTGGCGCTCAATCGTCGCCAAATCACTCCCAGAGAGCTGCCACTGATAGAGCGCCTGTAGCGCCCGATGACGCGCCTCGCGCTTACGATTAGGTTTAACTTTTTTAACCATTAACCCAAATGACGCAGTAGATTGACCATCTCTATCGCCGATAGCGTCGCCTCTACCCCCTTATTGCCCGCTTTGGTACCAGAGCGCTCGATCGCCTGCTCAATGGTATCGACAGTTAAGACACCGAAAGCGACCGGAATTTGGTGGGTAAGCGAGACGGTAGCTAGCCCCTTGGTACACTCACTAGCGACATACTCAAAGTGGGGCGTGCCGCCACGAATCACCGCGCCGAGGGCGATAATGGCATCCACCTCCCCCCGTCTTGCCACCTTTTCGACCACTAAGGGGATCTCAAACGCCCCTGGGGCACGAATAATCGTCAAATCCTCCTCCGCCGCACCGTGGCGCTTAAGGGTATCTAGCGCCCCTTCGAGCAGATGCTCGACCACAAAACTGTTAAATCGTCCGACCACCAAGGCAAATTTGGCCCCATTGATGGTCAACTCCCCCTCTAGGGTCTTAATGGCTGTTTGCATCATATTAGTTACTCTTCACTACTCCAAACATACTCAGTCACTTCCAATCCAAAACCGGAGAGGGCGTGCATCTTCTTCGGCGCACTCATCACCCGCATCTGTTTCACCCCCTGATCGAGCAGAATTTGTGCACCGATACCATAGGTAAATAGATCTTCGGTATAACGGGTCGGGGGCGGAGGCTCGCCACGATCGTCATCGGCATAACTCTCCACTTGGGCAATGAGATCATCGGCCGACTCGTGCTGACGCAGAATCACCACAATCCCCCTCCCCTCACTCTCGATTTGGCTCAACACACTCTTAAGCGGCCAGCCGCAGTGGCCGCGCCGGTTGCCAAACAGATCACAAAGGGTGTTTTGTACATGTACCCGCACCAGTACCGACTCCTCTGGCGAGATATCACCCTTAATGAGCGCAAAGTGGGCCTGCTGATTCACCTCGCTCTGATAGACCGCCAGCCGAAAATCGCCGTATGCGGTCGGCATCGCACACTCACTAATGCGTCTGACCGAGGGCTCGTTATGGAGTCGATAGTGAATTAGATCGGCCACCGTGCCAATCTTTAGCTGATGCTCTTTAGCAAACAGCTCTAAATCGGGACGACGCGCCATGGTGCCATCCTCGTTTAAAATTTCGACAATAACCGCCGCCGGCTCCATACCGGCCAGACGAGCTAAATCGCAGCCCGCCTCGGTATGGCCAGCCCGATTGAGCACCCCACCCGGCTGCGCCATGAGCGGAAAGATGTGCCCCGGCTGCACAATATCGGCCGGCCCCGCCGCTGCGGCGACGGCGGCTTGAATCGTCTGTGCTCGATCTGAGGCCGAAATACCGGTAGTCACCCCCTCAGCCGCCTCGATACTAACGGTAAAGTTAGTCCCGTGAGCATCGTTAGTCGTACTGACCATTAGCGGTAGATTGAGTTGCCTACAGCGCTCTCGCGTTAAGGTCAGGCAGATAAGACCGCGCCCATATTTGGCCATAAAGTTAATATCTGTCGCCTGACAACAGGAGGCGGCCATAATGAGATCGCCCTCATTTTCGCGATCCTCATCATCCATCAGGATCACCATCTTTCCTTGACGAATATCTTCGATAATCTCTTCAATGGTATTAAGTTGCATAGATACCCTGTTAAGTTAACTCTAGGGGCGCCAATAACCATTGGTCGCCAAAAATGCCTCTGTCATAGAGGCTTTATTGTCAGTAACCTCCGTCGATGGATAGAGCAGCCGCTCCAGATAGCGGGCCACCAGATCGACCTCAATATTGACCCAGGAGCCACTACGAAGCCTATTTAGCGTCGTCTCGGCGGCGGTGTGAGGAACAATATTGAGGCTAAAGCTCGCCGTATCGACCCCAGTGACCGTTAAACTAGCGCCATCGATCGCCACCGACCCTTTCGGTGCTAAATAGCGCAAAATATCGCCTTGAGCGCCAACTCTCAGCCGCTGCGAACGGCCATCGGCCTCGATCGATAGCACCTCGCCGACGCCATCGACATGACCACTGACTAAATGGCCCCCTAAGCGGGTTGAGAGGGTGAGCGCCTGCTCCAAATTGACCGCATCGCCGCTCTTTAATCGCCCTAAAGTGGTATGGTGCAGCGTCTCGGCCGAAATATCGGCCTCGAACTGCCCCTGCCCTAACCGCTCCACGGTCAGGCAGACGCCGTTAACCGCGACACTGTCACCTAACCGCAGTAGAGTCGCGTCGATACGACCTGTCGCGATGGTAAAGCGGCGATCTCTACCGCTAGACTCCACCGCCAACAGCCGCCCTACTGTCTCGATAATGCCGGTAAACATGCTAGCGACTCGGTTTAGGGCGTAGTGTCAGCCGCCAGTCGTGGCCAAGCGGACGAATATCGACCAGCTCAAGCTCAATCGCCTGCGCCAGTTCGGTTAGCTCTGGCAGATGAAACAGCCCCCGAGCGCTATTTCCCAGCAGTTTCGGGGCCATATAGATCACCAGCTCATCCATAAATCCGCCAACTAACATCGAACCGGCCAGCGTCGCCCCCGCCTCTAGGTGGATCTCGTTACACTCCCGCTCGGCCAACTGGTGTAGTAAACCGGCTAAATCGATCACATCGACCACTCCTGACGGTAGATAGAGAATCTCCGCCCCCTGCTGTTGCAATGGCAGATAGGCCTCACTCTCTTGACTCGTCGTCGCAATGACTACCCTCGCCCCTGGCTGCAAAATGTTGGCATTAACCGGGGTGCTTAGATGGGGATCGAGTACCACCCGCAGCGGTTGGCGGCTTACCCCTTCAAGACGAACATTCAGGCGCGGGTTATCCGCCAAAATAGTACCAATACCGGTCATCATCGCCGAACTGCGTGCCCGCAGCCGCTGCCCATCGAGCCGCGCCGCCTCAGCGGTGATCCACTGACTCTCACCCGAGGCCATCGCGGTACGGCCATCCAGACTCATCGCCAGTTTACCACGAACCCACGGCAGAGCACTGCGGTGGCGTTTAAAGAAGCCGGGATTCAGCGCCTCTGCCTGCGACTGCAAGACCCCACTCACCACCTCAATGCCTGCCTGCTGTAGCCGCTGCAACCCTCTGCCCGCGACCTGCGGATTAGGATCTTCGCTAGCGACAACGACCCGAGCCACACCCGCCGCGATTAGGGCGTCACAGCAGGGAGGGGTACGGCCATGATGGGCACACGGCTCTAGGGTGACATAGGCACTTGCCCCTGTCGCCTGCCCTTTAGCGCGATTTAGCGCCACGATCTCAGCGTGTGGGCCACCGGCACTATGGTGCCACCCCTCGGCGATAATCTGCCCCGCTTTAGCCAATACCGCCCCGACCCGAGGGTTCGGATCGGTGCTATAGAGCCCCTTTTGCGCTAGCTGAAGTGCCCGAGCCATTAACGCCTGCTCGTTCATCAGCTACAGCTCTGCACCCGTGTCAGTCTGCTGCTGCATTCGTTCAATCTCCTCTCGAAAGGCGTTTACATCTTTAAAGCGACGATAGACTGAGGCAAAGCGGACATAGGCCACCTCATCGAGCTGCCGTAGCTGCTCCATGACCCACTCACCAATTTGGCGCGACGGAATCTCCCGTTCGGCTTGATTACGAATCTGCTGTCGAATCTGTTTAATCGCGGCATCGATATCATCACCGGCCACCGGTCGCTTCTCCAGCGCCCGCATCATGCCGCTATAGAGCTTCTGCTCATCGAAAACTACCCGCTCGCCACTGTTTTTCACCACTAGCGGCATCTCCATCTCAGCCACCTCAAAGGTGGTAAAGCGTTCGCCACATCCACTACAGCTACGCCGCCGCCGTACCGAATCGCCCTCGCAGCTCAGGCGTGAATCGACCACTTTGGTATCGGCACGGTGGCAGAAGGGGCAGTGCATCACAGCGACTCACAACCACGCTCTGGGGCTATTCGTACACCGGTAGGCGCGAACAGATGTCGGTGACCTTCGCTCTGACAGCCTCAATCCCCGCCGCTTCGCCACCAGCGTCAATAATGTCACACATCCAGCCCGCTAGCGCTATCGAATCGTCGCGAGTAAAACCGCGAGTGGTGATCGCCGGTGTACCGATGCGAATGCCTGAGGTGACAAACGGCGACTGCGGATCGTTTGGCACGGCGTTTTTATTGACGGTAATGTGGGCCTCTCCTAACCAGCGATCGACCTCTTTACCAGTGAGCTGCTGCTTAATAAAGCTCACCAAAAAGAGGTGGTTATCGGTACCGCCTGAGATGACCTCATAACCGCGCTGCATAAACACCTCTGCCATCGCGCGGGCGTTATCGATCACCTGCTGCTGGTAGTGCTTAAACTCCGGCTGCAGCGCCTCTTTAAATGCCACCGCTTTAGCGGCAATCACATGCATCAGCGGCCCACCTTGGGTGCCGGGAAAGATAGTGGAGTTTAGTTTTTTCTCTAACTCCGGATTGGCTTTGGCCAGAATAATCCCCCCGCGCGGCCCTCGTAGTGTCTTATGGGTGGTCGAGGTAGTCACATCGGCAATCTGTACCGGATTCGGATAGAGCCCTGCCGCGACTAGCCCCGAAACATGGGCCATATCGACCAGTAGCCACGCCCCGACACTATCGGCGATATCACGAAAGCGCTGCCAGTCAACCACGCGCGAGTAGGCTGAAAAGCCGGCCACAATCATCTTTGGCTGATGCCTCTTAGCTAGCTGCGCCACTTGATCGTAATCTATCTCGCCACTTGTCTCATTCAGACCATACTGCACCGCATGGTAAATTTTACCGGAGAAGTTCACTTTGGAGCCGTGGGTCAGGTGGCCGCCATGGGCTAAAGACATCCCTAGCACCGTCTCCCCCGGCTGTAGCAGCGCCATATAGACCGCCGCATTAGCTTGGGAGCCCGAATGGGGCTGCACATTGGCGTAGTCGGCACCAAAGAGCTGCTTTACCCGCTCTAACGCTAGCTCTTCGGCACGATCAACATAGTCACAGCCGCCGTAGTAGCGCTTGCGGGGATAGCCTTCGGCATATTTGTTGGTTAGGACCGAACCTTGCGCCTCCATCACCGCCGGACTGGCGTAGTTTTCTGACGCGATGAGTTCAATATGCTCCTCTTGACGACGACTCTCCTCATCCATGACCTGCCAAAGCTCCGGATCAAGGCTACTTAGGGTGACATTTCTATCAAACAAAATTAGATCTCCTCAAGGTGGTACAGGGTGGCACAGCCCAACGGGCCGCTAGGGTACCCTAAAGTGGCTGGCGCTACAAAGAAAAAAGCCCCATACCGGGGCTCTATTATTCAAGTTCCGTTTTATTTGTCTGAAAATTCAGATTCCTTTCGGGCATCAAATGTCCTCTTTTTCTCTCCTCCCCCTCTGTTTTGGATTTTTTTTGTAACCTAAAAGATAGTTACCCCCCAACGGGGGGCAGCGGCAAAGCCAACACTTACTCCCAATAGTCCTGTTTCACCTCACCACCGGCGACGCCAATCAGTACCCGCCGTGCGGCCTCAGGCGACTCGACGATATTCATAAAGCTATTCTCCCCCATCATCGATAGTTCGGGAAAGTTAATCGCAATCCTAAAACGGTAGTAGAGTGAGTAGATCTTGCCATCGCCATTAACCAAAATCTCAACCGGCAGGTGGGCGGTTGCCTTAAGCGGGTTAAAGTCGATCTGTCTCATAATGAAGTCGTCACTCATTAACTCAGAACCGCCACGGCTAAGATCCATATCGACCCCGAAGATAGTCTGATCTTTGCCCGGAATATCGAGTCGATAGACCTTATGCGCCCCTCCAAGACCTTGGTTGAGATTGTTTTCAACGATCTTAACCGCATCGCTATAGCTACCTTGCTCTGCGAGAAAGTGTTGAGCTATCGCGTCAAACTCCTCCATACCAAACATATATTTGTAGCTGCGCAGCTTACGGGTACTGAGCGCTTGATTCGATCCGAACTGCTCCTCCGCCCCCAAAATTGAGTTAAGCTGTGCGGTCACCCCCTTCACCACCTCTTCCGACTTCTCATCCATCCGATAGACATGAAAGCTATAGACAGGATTGCTGTAGCTGATCTGAATCACCCCCTCTACCTCAGTCATGCCGATTCGAACCATCGCCCCATAGCCGCCAAACTCCGATTTAGCCGCCACCTGCAGCAGCTCTGGATGGGTAATCACCACCACTCGCGCACCATTGTAGGGGGAGTAGCTCGCTAAAATTTTGTAATTTCCGGCGGCTAGTTTCTGTTTCACCTCCGATTCGATTTTGGTTAGATCGCCATTGGTTGTATAGGCTAAATAGAACGGTTTGTACTTCTCTCGGGCAGCGTGGGCAGCCGATACGGTCAGAATAGACAGCAGTAGCAGCCAACATAGTCTTCTTAGCATGAGTTCTCCTCCTTTTTTCCAGCGCTCAATCATCCGTAGCGCTCTTTAGGCAGCACAATACTTGCTTATTGATCCGCTTGTCAATCAATTTTTTTATGTAAGTTAATGAAAATATTATAGTTAATTAATATACTAATGCTAGGTTAATCACGCTCGTGCGGCCCCTGCTGCACGAGCTATTTGCGATCTGTTACACCAACCCAACCGGTACAACGGTTAACTCATCATCGACTAACAATCCGACCCCACTACCGGCTGTATAGTAGCTATAACTCTGACCACCGAAGGTATAGTTATCAGTCGAATCGAGCCACTGCTGGCTTAAGTTGAGAGTATCGGTTGCCGTACCCTCAATCACCATGTGGGCACTATGCGAAATGGTCGCATCGTCAATAATCTGCTGCACCCCATCGCTCATCTGCAACACATCCTCTAAGCGTAAGCCAGTGGTAGCAGCGCTATTGCCAAGGGTGTCGCCACCATCCATCTGAATCTTCTCAATCCCCTCCACCCTCGTCCGAATCGCTTGGGTATCGAGCACTACCGTGCCGCCATCTAGCAGTAGCGTGTCGAAACCGTTGCCGCCCTCCAGACGGGTAATGTTGGGGCTGACCAGCTTGAATAGATCGTTACCAGAACCGCCATAGGCGATGCTCCAATCAGGGTGAACACTAATCTCGTCATCCCCCGCCCCTGCAACCACATGCATCCCCGTTAACATATCATTCGAGGCGCTCCCTAGCGTATCGACCCGCGCTAAAAAATCGCCACCGTAGATAACATGGAGTTCGGCGCTAGCGTAGTCACCGTTGACATTGCCGCCGATCACCAGATCGCTAAAGCCGTCGCCATTGAGATCGCCACCGGCGTGGGCATCACCCACAGCCCCCCCCTCGCCGCTAATCACAAAGCCCTCCACGCCAGAGAACAGATCCGAACTTTGGACGGCGTTATAGTCCCCCCCTCCCTTTCCAAAGACGATATAACTATCACTATAGTCACCAGAACCAGCACCGAAGGCGATATCATCAAAGCCATCACCGTTAATATCCCCAACCCCGTTAAGGGTGGTGATGGTATGATAGCCATCGCCGATAATCTCAAAACCGACGCTTGTCCCATAGCCCATATTGAAATCAGCAATAGAGACACTGCTAATGGTTGGGTGGCCAAACACCACATAGATTCGATTAAGAGCGCTATCGACTAGACCAAAATCGGCATAGCCATCGCCATTCACATCACCGAGCGCCGCCACTGGGCCGCTGAGATCGTTATCCTGTAAGCTGGTAATCTCAAACCCACGATCACTCGATAAAGTTGCCAGATCAAGGCTACTTCCGTTAGCGCTACCGAAGATTAGGTGGGCGTTATTGCTATCGCCGTTAATGAGCATATCATCGAAGCCATCGCCGTTAATATCGCCAACGATGGTGACATTAGCTCCAGTGCTGACAGCCGATTGCGAATCGCTGCGAATGAGATATCCCCCCACTCCCGCTGCGATATCTGAGCCGCTGATAGCGTTATTGTCGCTATTTTTGCCATAGACGACAAAGACGCCACGACTACCAAAAGCATCAATAAAATTAGAGCCAAGCAGCAGATCAGCTAGCCCATCGCCGTTAACATCGCCACCACCGCCAAGAGTCATCACGCCACTTTGGTAGTTAAAACCGCTCAACTGCAAGCCGCGTGCCCCGAGATTACTCAGTTCGAGCGGGGCAATCGTATCACTTGCACCAAAGATGATGAAGGCATCAAGGCTAGCATTGTCGTTGACGACTAGATCGGCAAAGCCGTCACCATTAAAGTCGCCTAAAGTGCGCAGCGTCTCACCGCTATAGCTACCTGCCGCACTGCCGTGGATGGCGAACCCCTGCGTGGAGCTCAAGCCGTTATAGAGATCAATCGTCTCCCCCGTAGGTGAGCCATAGATCACCCAGGTGGTGCCAGCTGCCTCTGAGTTACTAACCAGATAGTCAACATAGCCATCGCCGTTAATATCAGCTACCGCGACCTCTCTGCCCAGAGTGCCTATGGTCGCCGAGTCGTGAAGATAGCTGACCTTCAGGGTATCCGGTAGCGGACGCACGCCCTCCCCCTTCAACATACCAGCATCAAGCATCACCTCGCGATAGAGAAGATCGACCGTACCGAGACTACTCAATTCGCCATCACTAAGGGTGTAAGTAAAGCTGATAGGATTGTTGATGAGTTTAACTTCAATAGGATAGTAGGAGAGATCTGTCAACGGTGTAGGCACATTGAGAACCCAGTACTCCCCATCGACAGTCAAATAGCCATCTCCCTTACGATAGAGGGTATCGTCGAGCGCGACAACCAGTGTCTCGCTGCCGCTACGCTGTATCGTCCCCATCACGGTCGGCGTGAGCGAGCTGCTGTCATAGGTGCTAATCGTCACCCCCGGCATCGCCTCAACGCTAATCAAGAGCTCGCTGCTAGTTGCATCGCTCAGGCCATCGGCCACCACCTCCACCTCATACGCCCCCGATGGGAGAGGGGTCGCGCCGCTAAGATCGAGCTTCCAGAGCGTATCATTCAGGGTCAACTCCGGCGCAACGCCCAGCGTATAGGTCACTGCGTTAACGGTAACCGATAGCGCCGTCGTACCTAAGGGCGTACTCCCCATAAGAATCGGGGTTGTGTCGCTGGTATTATGAACCACCACCGTTGGTAGCTCGCTAAGGAAAGTATTAATCATCAGCCACGATAGATCCATTGCGCTGTAACTGCTCGGCACGGTGGTGCTCAAGTTAATCCAGTTACCCTCAAGAGTGATGTTACCGCTGGTAGAGCTAGGGGCTTCAATGGTGAGCATCGCGGCCCCCTCCGGATCGCTGTCGTTAGCGAGTAGTGTGGCGGTATCGATCTTCAGTGTCGTGTTGAGAAAGGGGATCAGGTTCAACCTATCACTCTGCGCGATGGGCGCTTCGTTAATGTCATTCACCTCAATGCTCAGAGTCAACGAGTCACTCAATGGAGTGCTACTATCATCTGTCACAACAATATCGACGCTATAGCTGCTCTGAGTCTCATAGTCGGCGCTAGCGTTGAGGGTCAGCTCGCCGGTTAAGCTATCGATAGTCAATGCGCTAGCATCAGTGCCTGCTATGCTATAGGTGAGCGCAGAGGCGCTATCTGCATCTGTGGCGGTAGCGGTGTAAACCACAGTGCTAATGTCGCTATTTTCATCGACGCTGGCACTGCTACCACTGGTTATGATGGGAGCGTCGTCAACCGAATGGATGGTGAGATCGATCTGCTGTGTCGTTGTACCACCCAAGTCATCGGTGACAGTGACGGTGAAGCTGTCACTACCAAAATAGTCGGCATTAGGGGTATAACTCCAGAGGCCACTGGCAGGATCGATGGTCGCGCTGCCATTACTGGCACTGCTTGTCACAGCAAAGAGGTTACCGCTAGTCAGCCCATCAATGTCGTTGGCACTTAGGGTACCGGTGATGGGGCTGGCTCCATCCTCATCGCCGCTGCCAGTTAGGTCGCCGCTAAAGGTGGCGCCATCATCAATGGGATTGACCGTTACCACAATCAGTTGAGTGGTGGTACCGCCCAAATCATCGGTGATGGTGACGGTGAAGTCATCACTGCCAAAATAGTCGGCATTAGGGGTATAACTCCAGAGGCCACTGGCAGAATCGATGGTCGCGCTGCCGTTAACGCCATCGGTAGTCAGCGCAAAGTAGCTACCATCGTTCAGGCCTTCACTATCACTAGCGATCAGAACGCCGCTAATCGGTACTAGAGCATCTTCATCACCCTCGCCTGTCATATCACCACTAACGATCGCCATATCGTCAAGCGGGATAATCGTTAGCATGACTGCGGCCTCTGCTGTGCCGCCATTACCATCGCTAATTTGGTAGATAAAGCTATCCGTGCCATTGTAGTTAGCATCGGGGGTGTAGCTAAAGCTGCCATCGCTATGGAGGGTCAATAGGCCGTGGGCAGCCTCGGCTATCGGGGTGGTGTTAACGCTTAAAATATCTCCGCTATCTACATCGCTATCGTTCAGCAGCAGGTCATCAACGGTGACTATCGTTGTCAAAGTCTCATCTTCGTTGAGAGTATAGCTATCGCCGAGCGCCGTTGGGGCATCGTTGACATCGGTCACCACCACTTCGGTGGTCGCGGTGCCACTGGAGTAGGCTGTGGTACCGCCATTGAGGCTCACATCGGTGAGTTCTCCTGCATTTAAGCCATCAGTTTGATCCCAGCTATGGAAGGTAACGGTCGCGCTCTCGCCATTGGCTTGATCGGGTTCGTAGCGTAGATAGTCTCTCTCCGTCAGCAATAGCGCGGCGGTGCTGCTTAAATGGGTCGGTAGCAGGCTCCAACTTGTTCCTAAATCGGTGGAGTAGCTCCAAACGCCATTGCCGGTTGACCCTATCACGGCGATACCACGAGGCTCTAGAGCACCATCGGGCTCATCATAGACAGCATTGGCAAAAAAGGTCGCTACCTCCATGGAGAGGGTGGAGATATCCTCCTCTATGGTGGTGGTGTGGCTGCCGGAGAGTCGTGGGGCGTCGTTTAGGTTGCTGACTGCGGCGGTGATATTCGACTCCACACTCTCGAAGGTGCCGTGGTCATCGAGGTAGCTCCCTTTGGCTTTAATTTGCTGTCCCACTTCGCTTTGGGTCATGACTAGCGTATTGCCACTGGCTATCAGGTTCCAGCTGCTGCCGCCATCACTGCTACCATACCAGTCGTAGTTGGGAGAGAGACTGAGGCCATCGGCGTCAGTCACTGTGTCGATGATGGTCAAGGTATCCCCCTGTTGTGGGGTCTCGTTTTCAAGCGTCAGGTTACCCGCAGGCAGGTCGTTAGTAGGGGTCACGGTAATAGCGACGGTCGCGCTGGCGCTCTGGCCATCGCTGTCGGTGACGGTGTAGCTAAAGCTGTCGGAGCCATTGTAGTTGGCATCCGGGGTGTAGTCGTAGCTGCCGTCGCTGTTAAATACCAGGCTGCCGTGGGCAACATCGGTTGCAAGGGCAAAGCTAGCGGGAAGTTCGCCTAGGGTGTCGTTGGTCGCTACGCTGTCGCTATGGCTGCTATCTTCTTCAAGGGTGATGCTATCGTCTAGCGCGGTTAGGGGCGGTGAGGTGGGGGTCACGGTAATAGCGACGGTCGCGCTGGCGCTCTGGCCATCGCTGTCGGTGACGGTGTAGCTAAAGCTGTCGGAGCCATTGTAGTTGGCATCCGGGGTGTAGTCGTAGCTGCCGTCGCTGTTAAATACCAGGCTGCCATGGGCAACATCGGTTGCAAGGGCAAAGCTAGCGGGAAGTTCGCCTAGGGTGTCGTTGGTCGCTACGCTGTCGCTATGGCTGCTATCTTCTTCAAGGGTGATGCTATCGTCTAGCGCGGTTAGGGGCGGTGAGGTGGGGGTCACGGTAATAGCGACGGTCGCGCTGGCGCTCTGGCCATCGCTGTCGGTGACGGTGTAGCTAAAGCTGTCACTGCCGTTAAAGTCTGGAGTCGGGGTGTAGTCGTAGCTGCCGTCGCTGTTAAATACTAGGCTGCCGTGGGCAACATCGGTTGCAAGGGCAAAGCTGGCGGGAAGTTCGCCTAGGGTGTCGTTGGTCGCTACGCTGTCGCTATGGCTGCTATCTTCTTCAAGGGTGATGCTATCGTCTAGCGCGGTTAGGGGCGGTGAGGTGGGGGTCACGGTAATAGCGACGGTCGCGCTGGCGCTCTGGCCATCGCTGTCGGTGACGGTGTAGCTAAAGCTGTCACTGCCGTTAAAGTCTGGAGTCGGGGTGTAGTCGTAGCTGCCGTCGCTGTTAAATACTAGGCTGCCGTGGGCAACATCGGTTGCAAGGGCAAAGCTGGCGGGAAGTTCGCCTAGGGTGTCGTTGGTCGCTACGCTGTCGCTATGGCTGCTATCTTCTTCAAGGGTGATGCTATCGTCTAGCGCGGTTAGGGGCGGTGAGGTGGGGGTCACAGTAATAGTGACGGTCGCGCTGGCGCTCTGGCCATCGCTGTCGGTGACGGTGTAGCTAAAGCTGTCGGAGCCATTGTAGTTGGCATCTGGGGTGTAGTCGTAGCTGCCGTCGCTGTTAAATACCAAGCTGCCGTGGGCAACATCGGTTGCAAGGGCAAAGCTGGCGGGAAGTTCGCCTAGGGTGTCGTTGGTCGCTACGCTGTCGCTATGGCTGCTATCTTCTTCAAGGGTGATGCTATCGTCTAGCGCGGTTAGGGGCGGTGAGGTGGGGGTCACGGTAATAGCGACGGTCGCGCTGGCGCTCTGGCCATCGCTGTCGGTGACGGTGTAGCTAAAGCTGTCACTGCCGTTAAAGTCTGGAGTCGGGGTGTAGTCGTAGCTGCCGTCGCTGTTAAATACCAAGCTGCCGTGGGCAACATCGGTTGCAAGGGCAAAGCTAGCGGGAAGTTCGCCTAGGGTGTCGTTGGTCGCTACGCTGTCGCTATGGCTGCTATCTTCTTCAAGGGTGATGCTATCGTCTAGCGCGGTTAGGGGCGGTGAGGTGGGGGTCACAGTAATAGTGACGGTCGCGCTGGCGCTCTGGCCATCGCTGTCGGTGACGGTGTAGCTAAAGCTGTCGGAGCCATTGTAGTTGGCATCTGGGGTGTAGTCGTAGCTGCCGTCGCTGTTAAATACCAAGCTGCCGTGGGCAACATCGGTTGCAAGGGCAAAGCTGGCGGGAAGTTCGCCTAGGGTGTCGTTGGTCGCTACGCTGTCGCTATGGCTGCTATCTTCTTCAAGGGTGATGCTATCGTCTAGCGCGGTTAGGGGCGGTGAGGTGGGGGTCACGGTAATAGTGACGGTCGCGCTGGCGCTCTGGCCATCGCTGTCGGTGACGGTGTAGCTAAAGCTGTCGGAGCCATTGTAGTTGGCATCCGGGGTGTAGTCGTAGCTGCCGTCGCTGTTAAATACCAAGCTGCCGTGGGCAACATCGGTTGCAAGGGCAAAGCTGGCGGGAAGTTCGCCTAGGGTGTCGTTGGTCGCTACGCTGTCGCTATGGCTGCTATCTTCTTCAAGGGTGATGCTATCGTCTAGCGCGGTTAGGGGCGGTGAGGTGGGGGTCACAGTAATAGTGACGGTCGCGCTGGCGCTCTGGCCATCGCTGTCGGTGACGGTGTAGCTAAAGCTGTCGGAGCCATTGTAGTTGGCATCCGGGGTGTAGTCGTAGCTGCCGTCGCTGTTAAATACCAAGCTGCCGTGGGCAACATCGGTTGCAAGGGCAAAGCTGGCGGGAAGTTCGCCTAGGGTGTCGTTGGTCGCTACGCTGTCGCTATGGCTGCTATCTTCTTCAAGGGTGATGCTATCGTCTAGCGCGGTTAGGGGCGGTGAGGTGGGGGTCACAGTAATAGTGACGGTCGCGCTGGCGCTCTGGCCATCGCTGTCGGTGACGGTGTAGCTAAAGCTGTCGGAGCCATTGTAGTTGGCATCCGGGGTGTAGTCGTAGCTGCCGTCGCTGTTAAATACCAAGCTGCCGTGGGCAACATCGGTTGCAAGGGCAAAGCTAGCGGGAAGTTCACCTAGGGTGTCGTTGGTCGCTACGCTGTCGCTGTGGCTGCTATCTTCTTCAAGGGTGATGCTATCGTCTAGCGCGGTTAGGGGCGGTGAGGTGGGGGTCACGGTAATAGCGACGGTCGCGCTGGCGCTCTGGCCATCGCTGTCGGTGACGGTGTAGCTAAAGCTGTCACTGCCGTTAAAGTCTGGAGTCGGGGTGTAGTCGTAGCTGCCGTCGCTGTTAAATACCAGGCTGCCATGGGCAACATCGGTTGCAAGGGCAAAGCTAGCGGGAAGTTCACCTAGGGTGTCGTTGGTCGCTACGCTGTCGCTATGGCTGCTATCTTCATCGACGGTGACTTTATCTTCAACGGCGATGAGAGCAGGCGAGGTCGGCGTAACAGTGATGACTGCGGTCGCTTGAGCAGTCCCACCATTGCCATCGCTAATTTGGTAGGTAAAGCTATCCGTGCCATTAAAGTTGGCATTCGGGCTATAGCTGAAGCTGCCATCGCTATTCAGTATCAAGATACCGTGAGCAACATCGGTCACCGGAGTGGTATTGACGATAAGGGTATCAAGATCGATGTCGCTGTCGTTTTGTAGCAGGTCGTTAC
The DNA here is from genome assembly GCA_008375315.1 of Ectothiorhodospiraceae bacterium BW-2. NCBI lineage: Bacteria > Pseudomonadati > Pseudomonadota > Gammaproteobacteria > Chromatiales > Ectothiorhodospiraceae > Ectothiorhodospiraceae bacterium BW-2. The sequence continues at coordinate 1,264,447 of CP032507.1, forward strand.
TGCCCGCTACTGTGATAAGAACACTATCTTCTTGCACGCTATAGCTATCTACAACAGCAATGGGGATATCATTAATCGGTTCAATCGTCAGGGTAAACGGTTGGGTAACTATCGTGGTGCCATCGGAGACGGCAATCTCAATCACTTCACTGCCCCCCGCCGTCGGTGTGCCGCTGAGTAACGCAGTACCATCACCATTATCGGTAAGAGTCAACCAGTCGGGCTTGGTGACGCTGCTGACAACGAGCGTGGTGTGGTTATCGACATCGCTGACGCTGATTGCATATTGGTAGCTTTGATCCTCTATGGCGCTGGCTATCGGAGTGGAATCAAACTGTGGCGCTTGGTTACTCCCCTCTAGGGTTAGGGTAAGCGTTGCAGTAGCATTCAGATCGTGTGAGTTGGCTATTTGATAGCTGAAGCTATCGATGAGTTGCTCCCCTTCTGCCAGAGCTCTTACTGTTTCGGTCACGGTAAGTCGGTAGAGAAAGTCGCCACTGCTGTTAATAACAATATCGCCATAAGCGCCACTCACCACCTGCTCTATCAAGGTGTCATTACCATTAATGGCGGTCACAGTGAGGGTTGCCCCTTGGGGATCGCTATCGTTGCTAAGAAGGTTACCGGTGGTAATATCTGCGGTAGTGGTTAGCAGATCGTCAGTGGCAACGGGTGGTTTTGTGGCAACCGGTGTGATAGCCACTAGGTTAGATTGCGCCGCTGACACAGCCTGCTCGACGCCGCTTAGGTCGCCGGCAGCCATGGCGGTGTAAAAATCATCCCCCATACCGTCTGCGTAGCTACTCATGGCCGTTGAGATGGTCGCGGTGTCTATCTCTCCGGCTTCGAAGCTCTGATAGAGGATCACGGCGCTATCTACGGCATTACCGACCACTTGGTTCAGCTCTTCAGAGGTGAAACCCTCTAGGAGGGTAGCTAGTTCGCCCTTTTCGGCTACTTTTTGCAGCACTGAGGAGACCGCTTGCATGGCAAATTGGGTCGAGTCGCTGTCGCCGCTAGTGACTTTCTCACTCACTAGAGACCAGAGTTTGGTCGCGCTGGCTTCAAGGGCGTCCTCGTTCTGGTCAAAGTCATCGGCGGTGAGCTGTTCTGGGGTGCGTCCGCCGAGCAGTGACTGTAGCGCACTCTCGCTCATGCCGGAGGCCTTTAGGGTCGAAAAGATCGAGATAGTTACCGTTTCTGTCGGGTTGGTCGGGGCAATAGCGCTTAACGCGCCACTGAAGGGGGTACCGGAGACTGTGTCGGTGCCCCCAGTCACAACGAGTTGTAGGGTATTGCCTAGTGTATTCACTCCACTGGTGACTACACTGCTCTCGGCGGTAGTTAGGCTAAAGTTGTAACTGCCGTCACTATGGGTTGTGGTTGAGGGATCGCTATCTGAAAGCCTACCGTCGCCATCAAAATCGTAAAAGACGATCGCGTCCGCTAGTAGCCCTTTGGCGGCTATACCGGAGGTATTGATCAGCTCAGGCTCAGGATCAGGCTCAGGTTCTGGCTCAGGTTCTGGCTCAGGCTCAGGCTCAGGTTCTGGCTCAGGTTCTGGCTCAGGTTCTGGCTCAGGTTCTGGCTCAGGTTCTGGCTCAGGTTCTGGCTCAGGTTCTGGCTCAGGTTCTGGCTCAGGTTCTGGCTCAGGTTCTGGCTCAGGTTCTGGCTCAGGTTCTGGCTCAGGTTCTGGCTCAGGTTCTGGCTCAGGTTCTGGCTCAGGTTCTGGCTCAGGTTCTGGCTCAGGTTCTGGCTCAGGTTCCGGCTCAGGTTCCGGCTCAGGTTCTGGTTCAGCCACAGTTGAACCTTGGGAGAAGTCCTGCTCTGAAGCTAGGTTACCGTCGCTATTGGGGACTGTTTGGTTCGGTTCGCTGTTCGTTTCGGTCTCTGAAGTCGGGTCGTTACTGGTGGTGTTATCACCGTTTGGGGTATCGGTCGAGGCTTCCCCGTTCGATTCACTCTCCCACGGCTGTTCCGATTGCAGGGTGTCGAGCTGTGTCGCTTGAAACCCCTCTCTCCCCTCTAGCTCGGAGGTCGGCATCGCTGGGCCGCTGTCGGTTCCGCCATTTGATGAGGTGTCGTTCTGTTGGCTCTCTGCCCCCCCCTCCTCTACGGTTGTGTTGGAGAGACCTTCGTTGTCAGTCTCGCTACCGTTCTCTGTTGTCGGAGCTCTCTCTAAATCCGGGGCAGGTTCGGTGGTCGGCTCTGATTCCGATTCTGATCCTGATACTGATTCTGATTCTGATTCAATTTGTGGCTCTGACTCCTCTGTAGCGGCTGTCTCTAATGCCTCTTCGGATTCGCTTTCAGGTGCTGATTCTGGCTCTGGTTCAGGCTCTAGTTCAGACTCTGGTTCAGGCTCTGGTTCAGGCTCTGGTTCAGGCTCTGGTTCAGGCTCTGGTTCAGGCTCTGGTTCAGGCTCTGGTTCAGGCTCTGGTTCAGGCTCTGGTTCAGGCTCTGGTTCAGGCTCTGGTTCAGGCTCTGGTTCAGGCTCTGGTTCAGACTCTGGTTCAGACTCTGGTTCAGGCTCTGGTTCAGACTCTGGTTCAGACTCTGGTTCAGACTCTGGTTCAGACTCTGGTTCAGGCTCAGGCTCAGGCTCTGGTTCAGGCTCTGGTTCTGCTTCCTCTTCCGGTTCGGTTTCGGGCTCTTCTGCCTCGCTCTCCTCGTCTTCTCCCCCTTTTTCATCCCCTTGGGGCTCCTGCTCCTCTCCCTTCTCCTCCGTTTGGCTCTGTTCTGTCGCCTCTTCTGCCTTCGAGGGTTCAGCGGCCTGCTCTTGCTGCTCCTGTTCGTTGGTAGGGTTGGCTGCTTGTCCGGTGATCTGGTTACTCACTCCAGACGAAAAGAGGGTCTGAAATAGCTGTAGGGTATTTTGGTCGGCTTGAAAGATATTGGAGACTCCGCTATCAAGCGTTACTACGGTACCGGTGCCGCTATCTAGCAGTGTCACTAGGCCATCACCATTCAGGTCGGTAATATCTATCACGCCGTCATGGTGAATAAAGGTGGCCTCGCCACTGTCGGGATCGACCTTACCCTCTAGGGAGCTGCCGCGCACTCCAGCTATCGCAACTGGGGTGGTGATGGTGGTGTGTTTGTAACCGGGTTTGAGGGTACCGATTTTGCCGCTGGTATAGCGAAATGCGCCATGAATAACCCCGATTTCGACCTTAACTTCGGTTGTCTCGGGACGGTAGATATACTCATCTAGGGTGGTACGGGTCGATCTGCCGAGGGTGTATTGTGTGCCATCTATGAACTCAATTTTGGCCGTCCCATCAGCGCCGCTAATAATTTGGTCGCCTTTGTAGATATCGCTTCCCGCTTGCAGCGTCACCTCACTGCCGTCGAGACGAATCGCTTTCACTTGACCATCCATTTCAGTGATGCTGCCGATCTTGTCGGCGTGGGGTGGAGTGTTTGGGCCTGCGATCTGCCACGCCTCTCGCTGCCCTCCTACTAAGGCATTGACCATCGCTGGGGTGAGTGAAGCCCCGCTCGGCGTGGTTAATAGGGGCGGGGTCGGGGTGGCAAAGTAGCCCTCTATCGTCTGCACGGTAGCGTCGGCGATACGAATCACCAAATCAATCCCCACCTGGTGATAGCTCCCTTGCAGCAGCAGCGAGGCGTCGGCTAAAGTCACTACCGTGACGCCCTCCATACCCTCTCGCTCAGCTAAAGGCTCGCTCTGCTGCCCTAATTGCGGTAGATTCTCTTCTCTGTTTATGCTGCGCATCGACCCATACCTTCCTCAACCCCCCCGCGACGGAGGCCTGTTAATCCAATGTGTTAATGTTAAGAGTATCCGGCTCAATCGGCTCTCAGCCGGCAGGAACAGAGCCTCTCGACCGCTACAAGTTATACGCGGTGAGCGCTAAAATCAAACCCTCAGCGCTAATTTCACTCCACCCCATTTCCCCTTTTGCTACACTATACGCCACAATGACGAACAACAGTCAAACCGAGTTCACAAAATAGGGCCAAAGCCACTGTGCATAAGATGAAAGTTCTTGTGATTGATTATGTAAAGCTGTTTCAGCGGATAATCGCCACGCTGTTCGATGACGAAGGGCTAATCGCTGTCGCTTGCAACAGCCGTGACGAGGCGCTACGGCTACTACAGCAGCAACACTTTGCCTTTATCTGTATCTCCATGCACCTGCAAGATGGCAATGGTGTGGAGCTCTGTCGCCAAATTCGCACCCTTGAGAGCTATCGCTATGTGCCCATTATCCTCTTTACCTCCGAAACCTCGTCTGAGTTACAACATCAGGCACTCTCAGCCGGCATTACCGATATTTTTCAGAAACAGGCCGATTTAACTGAACTTACCGCCTACATTAAACGCTTCACGCTCCAGTACCAACCCCTTAACGGCCATGTTCTCTACATTGAAGATAACAAGGCGCTCCGGCTAACCACCCTGAAGCTGCTACGAGATAAGGGGCTCTCGGTTGATAGCTTTACCACCGCCGAGCAGGCGTGGCGTGCCTTTAACAGCAAGCGCTACGATCTGGTCATTACCGATATTGTTCTCGCCGGCAAGATGAGCGGAATCTCGTTGGTGAACAAAATTCGCCGCCTTAATGATAGTCGTGGCGATGTGTCGATTCTGGCCATGAGCGGCTTTGACGATATATCGCGCCGCATTGAGCTGTTTCATCTCGGGGTGAACGACTATGTCATTAAACCGATTGTCGCCGATGAGTTTTTGTCGCGCATTCGCTATCTAGTGGGTGCCTCAAGGGCGGTATCGCACCAGGTCAATATGATTAGCGATATGTTTGACCAGAGCCACGATGCGATTTTAGTCCTCAACCACCGCCATGAGATTATCGACGCGAACAGCGCCGCAGGTGAGCTCACCGGCTATGCTGCCGCAGAGCTGCTCAACCAGCCGCTACAACAACTCTTTGCCGCCCCGTTCGATGGTAATATGGTGCCAACAAGCACCCTGCCCTACTGGAGCGGCGAGGTAAAACTGCGCCAAAAACAGGGCTCCACCCTACCGGCCCACCTCATTCTCTACACCCTAAAGAACAGCTCAGGGGTGATGCACCAACACATCACTATAATGCAAGATCTGCGCCAACAGAGGGCAGCTGAGGCACAAATTGAGTATCTTGAGAGCCACGACGCGCTCACCGGTCTGTTTAATCGCCACTCGTTCGATCAACATCTACAACAGCTACTACAGCGCGATCACTCCCAGATAACCCCCGTAGCGCTCCTCTGGTTCCGACTGCTCCATCTGGAGGAGGTTAACCACACCCTCGGCTATCAGACCGGCGATAAAATTCTGATTCGCATCGCCAACCGTATCAAAAATGGGATCGGCTCTAGTGGCACGGTCTATCGTATTACCGGAGAGGAGTTTGCCACCCTCCACAGCCGCAATATCGATCCTAACTGGCTACAGCAGCAGGGGGCGGCGATCCTCAGCACCATCGAAGAGCCACTCTATCTCGAACAGGAGCGAGTCCATTTAAGCGCCATTTGCGGTATCTCGACCTACCCCGATCTGGCTCGTAACCAAGGTGAGCTCATTGCCCAGGCCGAAGCGGCGATGCACTATGCCCGCAGTAGCCATACCCAGCCGGTACAGCTCGCCTCACCGGAGCTAAGTCAGGCGATTCAGCGCCGCCACCAAATTACCACCGCACTCAGTGAGGCGATCGAGGCAGAGCAGCTCTATCTACTCTACCAGCCCCAGTTCGGCCTAACCGAGCAGCAGCAGCCCCATATTATCGGCATTGAGGCGTTAGTACGCTGGCAACATCCGCAGCTAGGGCTTATCTCTCCCGATGAGTTTATCCCCATCGCCGAAGAGCGCCATCTGATGGTCAGCCTAGGTGAGTGGATTATCGAATACGCGCTCCACGACCACCGCCAGATTTTGGCCCATGCGGGGCGTCCCATACGGCTATCGATCAACATCTCACCGCTACAGCTACTACAGGAGAACTTTGCAAAGCAGTTTCTCGCCACACTCACTCGGCACACTATCGCCCCTGACTTAATTGAGGTAGAGGTTACCGAGGGAACCTTTATTGAAGATGCCGAACAGGTTATTCTACAGCTCAACCAGTTGCGGCAGCAGCGAGTCAGCGTTGCACTAGACGACTTCGGCACCGGCTACTCCAGTTTGGCCTATCTAAAAAATCTCCCCATCGACTGCCTAAAAATTGATCGCAGCTTTGTAGAAGATTTAACCTCGGATAGAGATAATCAGGCGGTAGTATTAAGCGCCATCGATCTGGCCAAACATTTTAATTTGCGTATTATTGCCGAAGGGATTGAGCTAAAAGAGCAGGCGTTCTATCTACAGCAGCACCACTGCCATGAGTTTCAGGGCTACTGCTTTAGCCGTCCGATACCGCTTAATGAGCTACTACCGCGACTAGATCCCAACTAACCATTCACTATTCACCATTCACACAACCTAAACGAGAGCGAACCATACCGATGCCACTACAACCTAGCCGAGAACTGGAGACCTTTGTCAACCCGATGCCGGAGCGCGACTATACGATCCGAATCGATATTCCCGAATTTACCTGCCTCTGCCCCAAAACCGGACAGCCCGATTTTGCAACCTTGCAGATAGAGTATGTCGCTGATCTTAGCTGCATTGAGCTTAAAGCACTAAAAGTCTATATCTGGTCCTACCGCGAAGAGGGGGCGTTTCATGAACAGATAACCAACCAAATTTTGACCGATCTAGTCGAGGCGTGTCAGCCCCGTTTTATGCGCCTCACCGCTAAATTTAATGTTCGCGGGGGGATCTATACCACCGTTATCGCCGAACATAGCGCCCCGAACTGGCAACCACCACAGCCTGTTACCCTCCCCTAAACACTGGAGACTCCCATGCCATTTTTCCACGGCCCCCGCTATCTGCTCAAAGGGCTACAGCTAGTTGTTCAGCCGGGCATCCGCCCCTATGTCATTCTGCCGCTTATAATCAATCTGCTGCTCTTTATTGGCGGCACTTGGCTAGCGATGAGCCAGTTAGAGGGGGTGATTAGTCAATGGCTTAGCGGACTGCCCACCTGGTTACAGTGGCTAGAGGGCCTGCTATGGCTACTAGCACTGGCGGTGGTGCTAGTGCTGCTCTACTTTACCCTCACCCTCGTCGGTACCCTCATTGCGGCCCCCTTTCACGCCCTACTCTCGGCGGCCGTTGAACGCCACTACCGCCGAACCCTTGAGGGTGAGGAGCTGGAGCGGCCAATATGGCAAGAGCTTCCCCATCTGTTGCTAGAGGAGTGGCGCAAACTGCGCTACTACCTCGCCCGAGCGATTCCGCTACTGCTACTAATGTTCATTCCCGGTCTCGCCCTCATCGCCTCACCGCTCTGGTTTCTCTTTACCGCTTGGATGGTGGGATTGACCTATCTGGCCTACCCGTTCGATAACCACCATACCCCCTTTGCTCAACAGCGACACTCGCTAGGCAATAGACGCTCTAGCTGTTTCAGCTACGGTCTCACCACTCTACTAGCCACCCTGATTCCCGGCATCAACTTTCTGATTATGCCCATTGCCGTCGCTGGGGCCACAGCGCTCTGGTTAGAGCAGATAGCGCCACAACAGGAGGAAGAGGATGTCGCTTAAAAAAGAGATTCTGCTAGTCGAGGATGATCTGCTCCAGATCGACACCATTCGAGCCATTATTCATACCCTCCCCTCTATCGATAAATTGACCGTACTGCAAAGCGGAGAGGAGGCGCTCGCTTATCTGCTCCCAGCGCAGCCCCATCAACCCCAATTAGAGTCCCTCCCTAACCTGCTACTGCTCGATCTTAATCTGCCTAACCTAAGCGGTCTGGAGGTGCTAAAACAGCTACGCCAACACTCCCGCACCGAGCTACTACCGATTGTGATGTTCACCGCTAGTGGTGATGAGGCGTGTCGTGCCGAAGCCTACCGTCTAGGAGTGAACAGCTTTGTACTCAAACCGGTCGATATAGAGCAGTTTACCCGCGCAGTCGCCCACATGGCGATCTACTGGACTGCCGTTAATGAGAGTGATAACGATGACCAAACTCAAGGGCCGCTAGTGGTGTTATAACCCCTAATCGAGTCGCAACAACTGCTTCTGTAACTGAGCAATAAAGTCAAGAAAGTGGTAGTCGTGGCCTAGCTCATTTAGAAGCGACAGTAGCGGCAGTTTCAGCAACGGCACCTCGCCTCCCGCTATCGCGGCACGAGTCTGCGTGGTTAGAGTTCGAAAGTGGTTCAAAATAATCTGATGCGCCTGCAGATGCTGGCGCAGTTCGGGGTAGTTATGGTTGACCATAAACCCCTCCTCAAAATGGAAGTGGCGCTGCAACACCTGCCCAAACTCGCCTAGATCCTGCAATAACTGAGCCCTCATCGGCCGCCGTGTAAGAGCCGTCTGTAGCTGTGCGAAGAGTCTGAATAGCTGCTGATGCTCTAGCTCAATCTGCTGCAGGTAGTTATCGATCACCACACCTAACTGCCGGTGAACAGTGTGTATAAATCGCTTTGGATCAAACGGCTTTAGCATAATAGCGGCAATCTGCTGCTTAATGAGCTGCTCACTGTCGTAGCGATTGAGCACCGAAGTCAACACCATTAGGGCCGTGCGTGGATAGCTCTGCTTGACATGGGCGACAAAGTCGAGCATATCGATATTAAATGGGTTATCGACTAGCAAGACATCGAGATCGATAATAATGACATCACTATAGTCGCTCTGATTCATACCCGACCAAGCATTATCGATCAATCGATAGTGAGTCAGACGAAACAGATCGCTGCGTAACATATTGGTTAGCAACATCGAATCGACAGGATTGCTCTCAACCAGAGTGATGGAGAAGTATCGTCCCATATTAAAGTGCAATGGCTAGCTGTTCATTGCTCTTGCTTTCCCCCCTCCAACCTCCCCCAGCGGGGGAGGGTCGGGGTGAACTTCTCAATTATTCTTAGCGCCTTGGGCAACCCACTGACTCAGCGTGACAATCTCCTGCTCAGTCATCGGCTCCTTACCGTGCGGCATAGTGATTGACGGGTCGGCCTTCCCCTCAATCAGACGGTTCAGGGTACTGCTTACCGGACTCCCCGGCTCGACAATCTTGCCAAATTTAGTCCCCTTCATCAGCTCATCGTAGCTAGATAGCGCTAACCCGCTCTCCTGATAGCCACTACCTGCAGGGGGAGTATGACACTCAACGCAATTTTTCTGCAAAATGGGCATCACATCGCTCTTAAAACTTATCTCGCGCGGCGCATCACTGCCACAACCGGCCACCATCAACGAGCCACAGAGCGCTGCACCGGCAGCCATCACACCATACTTTGTCATCATTTCATTCCTCAATTAATCGGGGTTAGCAGTTATTTTGCGCCCATTATCGCCGTTATTGGCCACAGAGACAAATCTCAACCGCCAATTTATCTCTCCCAAGCTACCACCGTGGCGAGGGTTTGGTTAAAATCGGCCTCAATTTTCACCCCATGACGGTCGATTAACACTCAACAGACCTTAAACTCAATCGGACAACCCACCGGAATCCTGCTATGAGCCATCCCTCATTTTACGCCGAAGATGCGTTTGCCTATGTCAAAATCTACAATGAATTGGTGATTAAAAATATAGAGCAAATTAATGATTACAAAGACGATTTTGAGAAAAGATATTGGGACGGCAACACCGAAGATCACTTCTACTACATCCGTTTACGCGCCATTGAGCATGCCCTAGACTACAAAGCGACCGGCAAATCCCCCACCGGCATGGTCATGTTGAACAAAGATACAGCCAATATCAAAGATCTGAACGAAAAGGCGTGGGTCAACCAGCATGCCAAAATGGAGATGCGCATCAAAGAGCTCGATCAAGAGAAGAAGGAGCTAAACGGCAATATCGCCAAATACGAAAAGCTGCTCAAAGAGAGCCACAGCCGTGAAGATGAGCTAAAAAACGAAGTCCGACGCCGCGACCGCGCCCTGCGGGAGGCGAAAACCCAAAAAATTAACCTCCAAGGGGTCTATACCATGATCTTCGCGATCATGCTGACCATTATCCTCCTGCTCAGCTGGGATAAATTCGGTTAACCCCGAGCGGCCCTCTAACTCAGCCTAGAACTACCAATTGACACCCTCCGTTAGTCTGCTACCATCTCCCCCCTGCACCTATCTCTCTAACCCCACCTGCACGGAGCCCTCGGCATGAGCAAACACTACGATCTTCTAGCCATTGGTGGCGGCAGCGGTGGCCTCTCGGCCGCCGAACGCGCCGCTCTCTACGGAAAGACCACCGCAGTGGTCGAAATGGGCCGCATCGGCGGCACCTGCGTTAATGTCGGCTGCGTACCTAAAAAAGTGATGTGGAATGCAGCCACCATCGCCCACGCCCTCCACGACGCGAAAGGATATGGCTTTGATCTCACCCTCAACGGCTTTAGTTGGCCCGATTTGGTACAAAAGCGGGAAAACTACATTAACGGCATTAACGACTGGTACGGCAACTATCTAAAAGATTCCAATATCGACTGGCTCCGTGGTCAGGCGCGATTTATCGACAGCCGTACCGTTGAGGTCAATGGCCAACACTACAGCGCCGATCATATTGTCATCGCCCCCGGAAGCTACCCCTCGATCCCCGATATCCCCGGTGCCGACCACGGCATCACCTCAGATGGCTTTTTTGCGCTGCAACAGCAACCGAAACGGGTCGCCATCGTCGGTGCCGGCTATATTGCAGTCGAGCTAGCGGGGTTACTTAACGCACTCGGCAGCGAGGTCGATCTCCTGCTAAGACGGCAGCACTTTTTAGGCAACTTCGATGCGATGCTGCGCGAAACCCTCATGGAGGAGATGGTTAACGATGGCGTCAACATTCTGCCCAATATCGCCCTTGAGCGGGTTGAAAAGGGGCAGGAGGGTCTATTAACCCTCTACGCCCAAAACGGGCACCAAATAGGGGGCTTTGACACCCTCATTTGGGCCATCGGTCGCCAACCTAACAGTGAGGCGCTCAATTTAGCTGCCGCAGGTATCGAGACCGACAGCAACGGCTATATTCCGACCGATCGCTACCAGAACACCCATGTAAGTCACATCTATGCGGTCGGTGATGTCACCGGCAGAGCACAGCTTACCCCCGTGGCCATCGCCGCTGCGCGGCGGCTAAGCGACCGGCTATTTAACCACCAGCCCGAACGCCATCTCGACTACGACAATATCCCCACGGTCATGTTTAGCCACCCCCCTATCGGCACGATAGGTCTCACCGAGGGCGAAGCGCGGGAGCGCCACGGCGATGCGGTTAAGATCTACCAAACCCGCTTTACGCCGATGTATAGCGCCATCACCGAACGCCAGCCGCGTACCGCGATGAAACTGGTCTGTGTCGGTGCCAAAGAGCGAGTGGTCGGCTGCCATATCATTGGCCATGGGGTCGATGAGATGTTACAAGGCTTCGCGGTAGCGATTAAAATGGGGGCCACTAAAAGCGATCTCGATAATACCGTCGCAATCCACCCTACCAGTAGCGAAGAGCTGGTGACCCTGCGATGAGCCACACCCTACGCCCCTTTCGCGGCACTCTGCCGACCATCGGCGAGCGCAGCTATATCGATCCGATGGCAACCGTTATCGGCGATGTCATCATCGGCCACGACTGCTCTATCTGGCCGATGGTCTCAATTCGCGCTGATGTGAACCATATTCGTATCGGCCACCGTACCAATATTCAGGACGGCTCGGTACTCCATGTCACCCACGCCCACTCTGCCGCCCCGCCGGAGGGGTTTAGGTTAACTATTGGCGATGAGGTCACCGTCGGCCACAACGCCACCCTGCATGGCTGCACTATCCACAATCGGGTACTGGTCGGCATGGGCTCTACCGTACTCGATGGCGCGGTACTGGAGGAGGGGGTGCTGCTCGGTGCCGGCAGCTTAGTACCGCCTGGAAAGGTGCTGACAGGCGGCTATCTTTGGGTCGGCGCACCGGCCAAAAAGTATCGGCCACTGACCGAGGCCGAACAGCAGTGGCTCGCCTACTCGGCGCAGCACTACTGTGAACTAAAAAACGACTATCTATAAGTGACTCTAACCTAATGGAAACGGCATGGATTTTTTACCCATTTTTCTGAATATGGCGAGCCGCCAGGCTCTGGTTGTCGGTGGCGGCGATGTCGCAACCCGTAAAGTCGCCCTGCTACTCGAAGCCGGCAGCCGCGTCACAGTGGTCAGCCCCCGCTTTACTGAGGCGATGGCGCAGATGGCCGAAGATAATCGGGTCACACTCATTAAAAATCCATTTGACGAGAGCCACCTACAGCAGTGCGATCTAGTCTTCGCCGCGACCAATGATGCCCAGATTAACCAAAAGATCGCCACCCTCGCTACCGCAGCCCATATTCCGGTCAATGTGGTCGATAACCCCGATAGCGGCAGCTTTATTATGCCCTCAATCATTGATCGCTCCCCGGTACAGATTGCCATCTCGACCGGTGGTGCCTCGCCGGTATTGGCGCGACTGCTGCGTTCACGACTCGAATCGACCCTCCCCGCCGCCTATGGCCGACTCGCGACCTTGGTAGAGAGGTTTCGGGAGCAGGTTAAGGGCCGGTTTGAGTCGGTCAACCAGCGACGCCACTTCTGGGAAGGAGTCCTGCAAGGCGAGGTCGCCGAGCAGATATTTGCCGGCAAGGAGGAGCAGGCCGAGGCGACACTCCGCGAGGCGATTGAGACGGGAGATACGCTCCCTGCCGGCGAAGTCTATCTCGTCGGTGGCGGGCCGGGCGATCCCGATCTACTCACCTTTCGCGCCCTAAGATTGATGCAGCAGGCCGATGTCATCGTCCACGACAGACTCATCTCGACCGAAGTACTCGAACTGACCCGCCGCGACGCCCAACGCATCTATGTCGGCAAAGAGCGCAACCACCACAGTGTCCCGCAAGATCAGATTAACCAACTGTTAGTCGATCTCGCCAAACAGGGGCGGCGCGTCTGCCGGCTTAAGGGGGGCGATCCGTTTGTCTTTGGTCGCGGCGGCGAAGAGATTGAGACCCTCGCCGCCCACGGCGTCAATTTTCAGGTCGTTCCCGGCATTACCGCCGCTCTCGGCACCTCCGCCTATGCCGGTATCCCCCTAACCCACCGCGACTACTCTCAGTCGGCCATCTTTGTCACCGGACACCTAAAAGATGGCACCATGAACCTCAACTGGCCGGCACTAGCCCAACCCAACCAGACCGTAGTCTTCTATATGGGGCTCAAGGGGCTGCCGATTCTCTGCCAACAGCTACAGCAGCACGGCCTAGCGAGCGACACCCCGATTGCCCTAGTACAGCAGGCCACCACCCCAAGACAGCGCCAATTTACCGGCACCCTAGCGACAATGGCCGAGATCATAGCCCACGAAGAGGTACTGCCGCCGACGCTAATTATTGTCGGCCATGTGGTCAAACTGCACGATAAACTGGCTTGGTTTCGCTCGCAGATGATGCGTGAACGCAACGAGAAGTGAAACCGGCCCTCATTTGAAACCGAAGGAGCAATTAACAGCATGAGCGATACCGCCCAATCTAACCGTACCGCCAACATTATCAAACTCGGTGTTATCCCCGCCATTGCGATTCTAGTTGCGTTTCTGTTCATTAACAGCGCTTGGTTTCAGACCGATGCCGGCTACACCTATGTCTATCAAAACAACATCTCTGGCCAACTCTCGGTCTATACCGAACCGGGTATCCACTTTCGCCTGCCCGGCTTCTCTCGCGTGACTGAGTATAAACAGGTAATGACCCTCTCCTTCGGCCACCCCGATAGCGATATTACCACCCGCCAGCTCGATGCTATCGGCGTCCGCTTTGCCGACACCTATACCGGCACCATTCCAGCCACCTTCCGCTTTAAACTCTCTCCCAATCCGGAGAAGCTGATGCAGATGCATCGTGAGTTTCGTAACTTTGAGAATCTCGTCGATTCGATGCTAGTTAAAAACGCCCGCAATGTCACCGTCATTACCGCGACCCAATATACCGGCGAGGAGTTTTTTCAGGGGGGATTAAACCAGTTTAAGGCCAAAATGGAGGATCAGCTACGCAACGGCATCTATATTACCGAACGCAAACAGGTGGAGATAGAGCAGACCGATCTCGCCCCGGTCGGCATGGATCAGGACGACTCAACCAAACTGCGCCGCACCCAACAGCTAGTCTGGAAAACGGTACCGCTATTAAATGACGACGGCACCTTGCAACGCCAAGTCAACCCGCTAGATCAGTATGGCATTCAGGTAACCCAGGTCACCGTAGGCGATCCAATGCCGGAGCCGCAACTCAACACACTCCTAACCGACAAAAAACGGCTAGTCGCCGAACGCATCAAGACCATTCAGGAGCAGGAGACCGCCAAAGCGCAAGCTAAAACCGAGCAGCTAAAGAAAGAGATTGAGCGCACCCGTGCCGTACAAGATGCCCAGCGCGTTAAAGAGCTAGCGATTATCGCCCAACAAAAAGAGGTCGAAATCGCCAAGCAGATCGCAGAAAGGGAGCGGGTCGAACAGCAGAAACTCAAAGATCTAGCGGTCATTCAAAAACAGAAGGAGCTAGAGATTGCCGAAGCGAACCGCAATATTCAAAAGGCCAACGCCGAGTCGGCCAAATTTGAGGCCGAAGCGATCTTAGCCAAAGGGAACGCCGAGGCGACGATTATCGCCGCCAAATATACCGCCTATGGTGCCAATAAAGAGGTCTATTTAGCTGAAATTAATCGCGATATTGCCGCCGAGCTCTACCAAAATCTGCGCCACTTTAAGATCGAGATGCCAACTAACTATGTCGCCGGCAGCGGTAGTGGTGCCGGCCACTCACTTAACACCAATCTCGACATTATCTCCGCCTTTGCCGCCATGGGGCTGATGCAGCAGTTGCAACCGGAGCCTACCCCCCCCAAATCCCCCTCTACCCCACCGATCATTCCGCTTCAATAAGCTAGTTAAAGGAGCCTTAACCATGTCTCAACCGCGCGTTAAAATCTACAGCACCGGCACCTGCCCGATCTGCGATAAAACTAAAGCCCTGCTCTCTAAGTGGGAGATCCCCTACCATGAAGCGCGGGTCGATATCGATCGTGAGCAGCTAAAGCAGATGTTAGAGCAGACTAACCACGCCCGCTCAGTGCCACAAATAGTGATCGATGATCGCTGGATTGGCGGCTTTAGCGAACTCACAGAGCTGCACATGGAGGGAGAGCTGGATCATCTAGTCGCACCCGACGCCTGATCTACCCGATACCCGCCATGAAAGAGCCAAGTTACAGCAAATGGCCGCTAAGAATCCGTGTCTATCAGGGCCACTGGTCGATTACCTACCACGAACAGAGCGGCAAACTACTGCATGTGATGAATGCGGCTAGCCAGATTGAAGCCTTTCGCGCTGCCGATAAGCTCTCCAACCTCTACCACTATGATGGTGAAGTGCTACTGCAGAGTGATACCGAAAATCAGCTAGTCAACATCCATAAAATTATGCATTTTCGTGACTAACACAAACCGTAAGGAGAGAGAGCTAGATGAGTCAACTTATCGATGTGAACGCCAGTAACTTTCAACAGATCGTTATCGAAGGCTCTGCCGACCACTATGTCGTCGTCGATTTTTGGGCACCTTGGTGTAACCCCTGTAAAGTTCTCAAACCGCTACTAGAGCAGCTCGCCCCAGAGTATGGCTATACCCTAGCCAAAATAGATACCGAGCAGGAGCAGCAGCTAGCGGCCGAACATGGCATTCGCGGCATTCCCGATGTGCGGCTCTACTATAACGGCCAGCTCGTTGATAACTTCTCAGGCGCCTTGCCCGAGAGTGAGATTCGCGCCTTCTTAGAAAAATATATGCGCTCGGCACTTGGCCGTGAGCTCGACACTCTCAACACGCTAGCACAGAGCGGCGATATAGTCGCTGCCAAAGCTGGATATGAGGCGTTGATGGCTAAACATCCGCACCATAGTGCGCTTAAACTCGATGTCGCCCGCTTCCTGTTTGAACAGGGCGAGACCGATGAGGGCACTGAACTCCTCTCCGCCATCAAAATGGGCGATGATCACTACGATGCTGCCCAAAATCTACTCACCATGAGCCACTTTAACCGCGCCTGCCAACAACGAGATAGTGCCGCAGCGGGGGTAGCTAGCCACTACGCCGAAGGGGCCTGTGCCGCACTCGATGGCGACTACTCAACCGCCCTAGCCAGCTTCCTAAAAGTGGTGCAACTCGATAAAAACTACCAAGATCAAGCCGGTCGCAAAGCGATGCTAGTTATCTTTGGGCTCTTAGGCAGCGACGATCCGATGGTAAAACAGTACCAGCGCAAATTAGCGATGTTTATGAATTGAGCAACAGGTGAGACCGCTACCCTGGATCCTATTGCTGCTGACCACCCCACTCATCGCCGCCCCTCCTGCCGGTAAAGAGCGCCCTCCCACACCAGTAGAGGTGGTTGAGACAACCTTGCAGCAGCCGACAGAGCGCTATACCCTCTACGGTAAGGTGGTGGCACTGCAACAGAGTCGGCTCATCGCTCCGGTGGCGGCCCGACTAGAACAGCTCACCCCGCAGGAGGGGGAGAGGCTCTCACCGGGGGCGCTTATCGCCCGCTTCGATACCACAGCCATTGAGAGTGACATCGCCACCACCCGCGGACGATTAGAGCAGGCCGAGGTGAATCTAAAACGGCAACAGCAGTTAGCACAGAGTAAAATCGCCAGCGAAGAGCAGGTTCTAGCCGCCCGCACCGAGGTGACGATTCAGCAGCAGACTCTTGCCGCTCTGCGCCACCGGTTAGCACTCCACCGCGTGACCGCCCCCTTTGCCTCACAGGTGACACAACGGCTACAGGAGCCGGGGAGCTGGATCAGTAGCGGCACGCCCCTACTAGAGCTTATCGCCACCGAGAGCTTAGTCGCCCGCCTCACCCTGCCCCTCCCCCTACTACAGCAGCTACAGCCGGCCCACCCGCTAACGCTACGCCGTCTTAATGGCACCACGCTCACCACGACACTCAAACAGAGCTACCCTCTGATAGTCTCTGGAGAGTTACTGCCACACATCGATCTCACCCTGCCGCCGACCACCCCTCCCTACCAATTGGGGGAGTGGCTAGAGGCGACACTAGAGTTACAACACCCCCCGCAACTCATGGTACCGCTCAACGCCCTGCAAAACGATTTAGAGGGGAGCTACCTCTATCTAGTCGATAGCGACAACAGGGTCGAGCGGCGCAGCGTCACCATCGGCCAACTCCTCTCGGCGGGAGCGACCATTATCGCTGGGTTAGAGGGGGGGGAGCGGGTCATCGTCTCCGGCCTCTCCTCGTTAGCACCAAAGCGGCCGGTCTCGATTAGCCGCACCCTAACGCAACCCCACTAAACCACACGACTCTATACTATACAATGGCCACAGCAACAGGCTCCGGTCTCACCCGCTGGTCGGTTTACCACCCAGTTGGGGTCTCCATGTTGGCGCTAACCATCTTGGTACTCGGTTGGTTCGGCTTCGATCGACTGGCGATCGATCTACTGCCACAGATTATCTACCCTGAGATCAGCATTCGCGTCTCCACCGAAGCGAGTACGCCGGTCGAAATTGAGGATAAGATTACCCGCCAACTCGAAGAGCAGCTAGCGATTACCGAAGGGGTTATCTCAATGAGCTCCGACACCAGCAACAGCCGTAGCGCCATCGATCTCACCTTCCCCTACGAATACGATATTGATATCGCCCTGCGTGACGCTAGCACCCGCCTCGATCGCGCCAAGCGCTTCCTACCCGATGAGGCGGAACAGCCGATCATCTTTAAGCGCGATCCCTCCCAAATCGCCGTCGCCGAACTGATTATTAGCAGCCCGACCCGACCAACTGCCGAGCTACGCCACTGGGTGGAGTATCAATTGTCGCGCCACTTTTTAACCATTCCCGGGGTGGCCTCGACCGAAATCGGCGGCGGCGGCGAGCGGCGCATCACTATCCTCCCCGACCCGCTCAAACTACTCCACTACCAACTCACACTCGATGAGCTAACTGAGGCGATAACTAGCGCCAACCGACAGCAGTCAACCGGCGTCATCCGCTTTAGCAACTTTGAGATAGAGAGCTATATTAACAACCGCTTCACCTCCCTCGAACAGCTACGCCAGCTCCCCATCCCACTCGGCAACCAGCAAAGCGTGGCTCTCGCAGAGCTCGCCCAAATCTGGCCCGGGGGGAGCGAAGAGCGCATCAAAGTACGGCTCAATGGCGAATCGGGGATTAAGCTCTCCATTCAAAAGCTGCCGCTAGCCAATAGTGTCGCCGTCGTCGATGGCGTGCGCGCTAAACTCACCGACCTGCGCCAGCAGGGGCTCTTTGCTGACGATATTCGCATCGATTTTATCCAGGAGCAGGGGAGCTTTGTCGCTGCCGCCATCCATAGCACCCAAATGGCCGGCATGAGCGCGATTCTATTGGCGATGTCGATTATCTATCTCTTTTTAGGCGACTGGCGTCGAACCCTCATCATCGGCACCGCGATTCCGTTTGCAATGATGATCACCTTTATCCTCATGGCTAGCAGCGGTCTAAGTCTCAATATTATGACCCTAGGCGGTCTGGCGCTCGGTGTTGGACTACTGCTCGATAATACCATTGTGATGTTAGAGAATATCCACCGCCACCAACAAGATCCGAAGGGGAACAAGCAGCAGAAGGCGGCGCTAGCAGCCGCTGAGATTCAGAGTGCAATCGTCGCCTCGACCTCGACCAACCTGGCGGCGCTGCTACCGTTTCTACTCATCGGCGGCCTGATAGGGCTGCTGTTTCGGGAGCTCATTTTAACCATTACCGCCGCCCTACTCGCCTCGCTACTCCTCTCCTTAACCCTCGTACCGGCACTCTCTAGCCAGATGCACAGCCGTAGCTCAGCCCACCGGCTACAGCAGCTCTTTAACGCCTTCATGGCCCTATTACAAAACGGTTATAGCGCCCTGCTACGCGCCCTACTTCGGTTAAAGACGCTGCAACTACTCTTCATCGCTGCCCTGCTAGCTGGCATGTGGTTGGCGGTACCTCGGCTAATGGGCGGTATTGAGCAGTTTCTTCCCGCCATCGATAACGGCGATGTGGTGATTAGCATTAGCTCCGATCCCGGCACCTCACTGGCCGATATGGATGCGATGGTAAGCCAAATCGAAGCTAAATTAGCTCAAGATCACCATGTCGCCACCCAAGGGGTCGTGGTGGGCGGCTTTATCTTTGGCCGCACCACCATTGAGCGCTCTAACCGCAGCTTCTTCAATGTCACCCTACTCCCCCGCGCCGAACGGCCACTGACAGTCGAACAGTGGGTCGATCAATTTAACCAAGCGCTTAAAGGGCTCGATTTAACCGGCTTTCGGATACGGGTCTTTGCCCGCGGGATTCGCGGCATTCGGCTCGGCGGTGGCGATGAAGATCTCACCTTGCGCATTCAGGGCGATAACCTCGATACCCTAGCCACTCTAGCGCTAAAACTAAGTAGCGAGTTAGCTAATAACATTGAGGGGCTGAGTAATATCGGCCATAGCGTTGAAGATAGACTACAACAGATAGAGATTCAGCCCGATCTAGCCGCACTGCAACGCTTCGGCATTGCCGTCGATGAGCTCAATCAGACCATTCGCGACGCCCTACAGGGGCGACGGGCCGGCGATCTTCTCAGCGGTCAATATCCGATAGAGATGGAGCTACGCCTCACCCCACCACAACAGGTCGATTTAGAGCTATTGCAAAATCTGGTCGTAGGCCAAATCGAACAGACCCCCCTCTATCTCCACCAGGTCGCTCAACTAGGGCTAACCACCATGGCCGCCGAAATTTTGCACGATAACCAGCAGCGAGTGGTTGAGGTCACCGCCGCCATTCGTGGCGATGTTAACCAAGATCGGCTCTATCAACAGCTCGATGAGCTCATGACCACTCTAGAATTGCCCGAAGGCTACACTATCTATGAGTCGGGAGCTCGTGAGGAGATTGAGCAGAGCCAGCAGCGGGGGCAGGTACTAGTGCTATTAGCGATCTTTTTAGTCTTTGTGGTGATGGCAGTACAGTACGAATCGCTTCGTAACCCGATCATTATTCTACTAGCCATCCCGTTTGCCCTACTCGGCGTTGCGGGCGGGCTAGAGCTGTTTGCGATGCCACTCTCGATGCCGGTGATTTTGGGCACCATTATGCTCACCGGTATTGTGGTTAATAACGCCATCTTATTAGTCGAATATTTTGAAATCGGCCATCGACAGGGGCTTAGCAAACAGGAGGCGATTTTAGAGGCGGCTCGCCTGCGACTGCGACCGATATTAATGACCACCCTTACCACCGTTCTAGGTATGCTACCGCTAGCGCTCAATCAGGGCTCAGGAGCGGAGATGTTACAACCACTCGCCACGACACTCATTAGTGGACTCACCACCTCGTTACCGGTAACACTAATGCTCATTCCGTTAATCTACCACTATTTAGGGAGAGAGCACTTAACAGCCACAAGCGACTTAGCGCCTGGGAGAGGCGATGCTCGATTGTCGTGAAATAGCCGACTAACAGGTGGACTCCAACTCCCTCTGACGGTAGTATTAGGGCCGATTCCGTTAATCGACCACTCTGTTTAGGTAAGGAGCAAAAACCAACATGAAAAGTCAACTACTAACATTTCAAAACAATCTGTTACAAAAAATGACCCTAGTTGTCATCCTACTTTGGCTAACACCGCTCTCGGCAGAGATGTTAGTCAGCCCGATTCGGGTCGATTTGGACGAAAACAGCCGTGTCGCCTCGGTTACGATTAATAATACCAGTGACGGTTCCAGAACCTATCTATTAGACTGGGTTGAAAAGAATATGAATAGTAGCGGTGTGTATAGTACACTTCGCGGTGATGCAAAACCGAACTACAATAGTGCCCAAAGATGGCTGCGGGTCTCACCACGACGGATTACTGTACCGGCTAACTCCAACCAAAGCGTGCGGGTACAGTTTCAGCCTTCGGCTAATATGCAGCCGGGTGAATACCGTACCCATCTGCTGTTTAAAGTCCAAAGCGATATCTCTGAACCCACTTCAGTCTCAACCATGGAGAACGCCGAGGGGCTGCAGTTCCAACTGAATATGCAGATGTCGGTCTCCATTCCGGTTGTGGTTAACTACCGCACTCCGCCACCACAGGTAGCAATTAGCGAAATTAAGACCGTGCCACAAGCGGTTACCGAGCGCTACAACACTTTGGAGTTACAGCTAGAGCGCAGTGGTATAGCGGGCAGCCATGGCGATATTGTCGTCGAAATGCAACGCAGCCGAGATACCCCGATAGAGCGGATCGGCTTTTACGAAAATGTCGCCGTCTTTGCCGATATGCCCAGTCGAAGTATAACCAGTTCGATACGATCTATCATGAGCACTTCTCCTACTTATCGTTACAAACCGTCAGTCAGATTTTCCAGAGTGTTGGATTACGCATTTGGGATGTCGAACAGTTATCAACCCACGGTGGCAGCCTGAGAATCTATGGTTGCCACGATGAAGATAAGCGTGCAACGACAGTTGCGGTAAACGAACTGTTAGCACAAGAGATCCAAAGTAGCTTACAGCAAGTCACTACCTATACCCAATTTCAACAGAACGCAGATCGGGTAAAAAATGAGCTGCTACAGTTTCTAATTGAACAGAAAGGGGCAGGTAAAACGGTTGCGGCTTATGGGGCTGCGGCAAAAGGCAATACTCTGTTAAACTATGGTGGTGTAAAGCCCGATTTACTCCCGTTTGTCTGCGATGCAGCCCAAGCTAAACAGGGTAAATATATGCCAGGAAGCCACATACCCATTTTAGCGCCAGAGGCGATTCAGCAAGCAAAGCCCGATTTTATTCTGATTTTGCCGTGGAACATTGCTCCGGAAGTACAAAAACAGCTAACCTACATTCGTGAATGGGGTGGAAAGTTTGTGGTAGCGGTGCCGAGCTTAACGATCGTGTAACAAAACTATCTCGCAAGGATTACAGTGAAACAGCGTTGGACACTACAATTTGAAAGTTTAGGTCGTATCGATCGAGGTGAGATTACTCTCGCCCCTATGATGATCTTTACCGGTCAGAACAACACCGGAAAAAGTTATGTTATGGCTCTGCTGTGGGGCGTCATCGCATTAGGGCGCGAGTTATTTCCGGAAGATGTTCCTGAAAACACAGCCTACCAACGCTGTGATGAGTGGCTATCAGAAAAAATTGGTCAAGGTGTCCCTATTGATGAGGCGATTGCCAATATGTTTATCGCTTGGTTTAGTGAATCGCTAAATCAACACCGAGGCAAGCTCACTGATGCACTCTTTGGAGAGGGTCAGGTTCCGCTTAAAAGTCTGCGTATAAAAGATTATCAGCGCACGGTTCCGCTGAAATTACGCTGGGATGAAGGACAACGGGATTCAACTTCGCGTTTCTCTGCAGGCAAAGATTATGTCCGTTTTCCATTAAATGAAAAAAAAATCGGCAAGGCTGCCCGCTATCGTATGATTCGCTATCTTACCTGGAAGCTGGTAATGGACGACCTGAGTGCGCCACTGTTTCCGCCAACACAGCCATTTGGTGCTGCGCCACGGGGGGAGATCCTCTATCTGCCCGCAGCGCGTACCGGTTTTATGTTAATGCGTAAAACATTAGCAACTGCCACGATGGGCATTGCTAGTCTGCCGGGAGCAGAACACGCCATGCCACTTATTTTGCCTGTCCGACGATTTTTACAACGACTATTTGGTCTCAGTTTCCATGAAAAAGGGACGCATTCCGATGTGGCGGATAGAATCGAGCAGGAGATTGTGATGGGCACCATTCGACCCGATGGTGCGCCGCTGCCAGACTACCAATATAGTCCTGTTAACCAAACAGATCTGAACCTGCCGATATGGCTTACCTCTTCCATGGTGACAGAGCTAGCGCCTCTACTCATTTTTTTGCGCAGCCGTGAGGATTTCAGAACCCTGCTGATTGAAGAACCAGAAGCGCATCTGCACCCTGAGGCGCAGATTGTACTTGCCAAGGCACTGATTCAACTTGTTAACGCAGGCCTACCGGTTTGGCTCACCACTCATGGTGATAATTTCTTGCAACAGCTAAGTAATCAGGTTAAGGCATCCTCACTCAATAACGCACAAAGAGGAGAGCACGGATACCAGAAAGAGGAGTGTATCAAACCCGATGATGTGAGGGGCTACTATTTTGCTGTCAGCGATGCACACCATAAAACGGGTATTACACCCTTAAGCATCTCCCTAGATGGCATTGCGGCAACCTCATTTAATGAAACGCTGATTCGCCTGAGTCAGCAGACGCTCTCAATTAACGCAGCGATCGATGCGACTCAATGAAAACTGAACGCTTTCAGAAAGAGGCTTGGTCACAAGGACGGCAGCTTAAGGCTATTGAAAAAGCGAATGATGGCTTCGCTGAGATGACGCTCAACCTGAAAACGAGGGGGGTATTGTTCCAGTACTCGCCTAATACTTCGTTCATTTTCAGTAACCCGAAAAGAGCGGATGGGATTCTGTTTCAGCAGGAAGAGGGAGGGCGTTGGGGAATCACGCTGATTGAGCTAAAAAAGCAGGTAAAATCTAAAGAGTGGAGCAAGATAAAGCAGCAGTGGCACGGTGCATGGCTGCACGCAAAAGCGATTGCCGGAGTGCTGGAGATAACCCTTTCTGGTAAGGTACAATGTGTTATCGGTTATCAAACTGAAAAGTTAGGGCAGAATAGTACGGATCCGGTTCTAATCAAAACAGATAGGGCGACACAAAATGGCTGTCATGAATGGAGCGAAAAATATGCTGAAATTGATGAGGTTGGGACTGTCGCCTTTGTTTCAGTACAGTTGGATGCAAATGGTTTTGGTGAGGTGACATTATGAAGCCAAGAATTCTCTATACTAAGCCTTCGATTACAGAGCTTGAAGTTAAATATGCTACTGATGCAGCAGCGAATGGCTGGGGCGATCAATGTTATGCCTATATCAATCGCTTTGAAGGATTGGAGAGGATGCAGATTTTTAATGTAACCGGTAAAGTGGAGCAGTCGGGGATATTTGTAGGTGAGTATGAATGTATGAATTCTAGAATTTTCCAAATTCCTATTACAGATTCCGGTGTCTATAATTAAGATTTAATTATGCGAATTTTACTGACAGGCGCAACCGGCTTTATAGGTCGTTATATTGTACAAGAGTTACAACAGCAAGCGATCGACTTTGTCACTCTTGGCAGGAGTAATCCAGATAGATACAGAAATCACATTACAGCTGATCTATTAGCAACATCCGACTTTGCCGATATTGTCAAAACAGCTCAGGCAACACATCTAATCCATTTAGCATGGTATGCCGAACATGGAAAGTATTGGTCATCGCCACTTAACTTAGATTGGATGCAGGCTACAACACGATTAGTCGAAGCGTTTTGAGAACATGGCGGAGAACATATTACTGTTTCGGGTACCTGTGCTGAGTATGATTGGAGTTATGGCTATTGTGACGAAGAGTTAACCCCAACCAATCCAAGTACAGTTTATGGTATTGCTAAAGATGGGCCTTGTTCATCTCTTCGTCAGCTCCCCTCCACCCCCTTCCCTCTGGGAAAGGCGGAGAGGGAAGGCGAGGGAATCATGCCTCATGAGGGTGACGAGACGATGAACAAGACCCGGGTTTCGTAGGGGCGGGTTTGAAACCCGCCCCTACACGCCGTGGATTACCGGAAGAGATGGTCGTTTAAAAAGCACGGTTTGAATCACACTTGGTTGGAGGGGCATAATAGAAACCGCAAGCTTGACGGAACGATGAACAAGGCCTAAAGATGCAACCAGACAGTTAATCAAAATTATCTGTAACAAGCATAATGTACCGTTAGCATGGGGACTAGTCTTTTTCCCGTATGGTAAGGGGGAACCAGAAACCCGGTTAATCCCATCATTATTTTCTGTATTTCGCAATGAAAAAAAACCATTTGGAGTTAACGCTAATAGCTATCGCGATTTTTTGCATGTATCCGATGTAGCACACGCATTCTTAATACTGGCAAAAAAAAATACAGCGGGTATAATTAATATTAGCTCTGGTGAACCATTGATAATAAGAGAAGTGGTTGAGTTAATTGCCGATATGCATCAGAGTAAATCTGATAAAATTTTAAAGCTAACTACGCCCCTGAGTGTCAAGATACCCTGAGACCACCCCTGATGAGAAATGAATGTAGAATCAGGGGGGCAACAGAGGAGATACACGATGCCCAAAGATACTACCGTTTTACCCTCCAACGAGGTTACCGACCCCGATGAAGAGAAGCGCTCCTACCGCAAATTTAGTGAGGAAGAGAAGCTTCGGATCCTAGCAGAAGCAGAGCAGTGCAAGGAGCCGGGTCAGCTAGGCGAGCTGCTGCGCAAAGAGCAGATCTACAGCTCCCATCTGACCAAATGGCGCCGACAACTGCAAGCACAGGGGCAGGCTGGCCTGAAAGGGAAACAGAGTGGTCGCAAACCGAGCCTAGACAAGCGAGATAAGGAGATAGAGCGTTTAAAGAAGGAAATTCAGCGTCTTAGCCAACGGTTACAGCAGACCGAAGGGGTGATTGCGCTCCAAAAAAAAGCCTTCAGCTTATTGGAGCAGATGAACACAGAGATAAGCTTATGAGATTAGTTGAAAAAGAGTGCCCCAGTTCGGTGAGCATAAGAGCCGCTTGCGATAGCCTAGCGCTCTCGCGTGCAGGCTACTACCGCCGACAGGCTCCGGTTGTCTCCCCCCGAGCGAGCCTTCCAAGACCCGTCGCAGCCAATGCGCTGAGTGAGGCAGAGAGGCAAGCCGTTCTGGGGCTTTTGAACAGCGAACGATTCTATGACCAACCTCCGGCAGAGATCTATGCTAGCCTGCTGGATGAAGGGAAATATTACTGTTCAATCAGTACGATGTATCGGATCCTTCGTGCTAATCAACAGACGGGAGAGCGGCGAGCTCAAAAACCGGCCAAATCACACGCTATCCCCCGATTACGGGCGACCCGACCGAATGAGGTTTGGACATGGGATATCACTAAGCTTCCCACCACAGAGCAGGGTAACTTCTTGAATCTCTATGTGGTGATGGATCTCTACAGCCGTTTTATTGTGGCTTGGATGGTCTCAAGGAAGGAGAATAGTGAGCTCTCCAAGCTGTTAATCAGTGACGCAGCGGCTCGCTATCGGGTCGCGCTCAGTGGCTTAACACTGCATCAGGATAGAGGTGTGCCGATGACCGCCAGAGGCTATCTCGACTTGATGGCCGAACTGGGGATCACCTGCTCCCACAGCCGTCCACGAGTCAGTAACGACAATCCGTTTAGCGAGAGTCAATTTAAAACACTCAAGCAACAACCCGATTATCCTCAACGATTGACAGGAGTTGACCATGCCAGAATATGGTTTAGTGACTATGTTGACTGGTACTGTTTCCACCACCACCATCGAGGGATTGCGTGGTTCACTCCAGAGCAGGTATTTACCGGTCGTTACAAGGAGGTTAGCGAGCAGCGTGAACAGGCGCTGAAGCAGGCCTATCAGCAGCATCCGAAACGCTTTATTCATGGTGAGCCCAAGGTTAAGCAACCCCCTACTGAGGTATGGATTAACCCCGCTCTACCGGAGGAGGGGGTGGGGTCGCTGGAGGTCAACTATCCAACCCTGAATAGAGCGAAGGAGAGATGAGTGACGGTGCCGCTAGTGGGTCTATCGTCGATGGCTTTAGCCGGTTGTGGTGGCTGAATGACAGAGCGTTATCCATAGCCCGCCCCCCGGAGACCCCCTTATTATCGTAGGGGGGCGGGCTGTGGGTAACGCGGTGCAGGAGGGAGGTTCCTAGATTAGGGGTTGCAGTTCGCCTTGCAGCTCCCCCTTGCTGAAGGGCTTGGCTCTTGCGGCAAAGGGCCATGAGGGTCATGTTCGCTCCTTGTTGCGTCATGACTCAACATAGGCGAAATTTGCCGGTGAGGGCAGTGGCAATCACCGGCTAGATTTAGAGCTTTATTTTTTTAACAACTGGTCTCAAATTGCTTGACAGCTTCCGCCGGTCGGCGTTTGTTCGTTCAAGTCGCTCATGGCTCCTCCTTTATCTAAATGTTCGGCCCTTCACCTTGTCCTGCCCATTACAGCAGGCGTTTGGCTACTATGGCCTCTGCTGACTTCTGCTTAATCTCCTCATCGGTTGCCCCATGAGGCGCTATCGCTTTCCATCTATTTGCTCTCCCTTCGTCGATGGATTCAAAGGGGCCGAGATTGATAAACCTGAACCTCAACAGGTCTTTTCACGATCGCTTGTTAAGCAGACCTCCCCGGATAAGAACATGAACTTTCTCTGCACTGCTGCATCATTTACGTTGTCCGTTAGATCACACGGCTTCGATGTCTTGTGCCATCTCGCCTCCAGAATACGCCTCAGATGATGTTCTTGTTCATCAGCTCGCAGTTTTGCGGCCGGCTTCCTTCAGACCTCTCCTCGCGGATTAGCCCTTGCCTTTCGCTAGTAGTTATCGTCTTTTCACTCCTCAGTGAATAACGGTGACCTTCCTACAGAGGACTTTCACCTCATTAGCTCATACCCATGCCGGGCGTACACAATGATTTGCACATCATCCCTATTTAAACGAGTTACAGTTTGAACTGCCTCAATGCAGTAGCGTTGACGGTTTCTGGTTGGAATAACAATAGTATATTTATAGCTCACATTAGCCCCCTTTTAGTAAAAACATCAAAAATAGCCCATCGACTCTATCACCAGTTTAAACAGTCACTCCAGCTAGATGATAGACTCTACTCTTTAGCATAATCTTTAAACAGATCTACGACAATCGGCCTATGCCAAATATAGAACCAAAAAATAAAATCAAGCAGCAGCACAATTAACATCAGCGTGCCACTATTTTTATGCAGCAGATGGTCAACACGAAAAAATTGCACCGCAACCATCAAAAAATGTATCGCGTAGGCCCACAGAAGTATCACCCGTCCATGAGACCAGACAGTAAGCCACAATAGACGAGTCGTTTTATGCCGAAAAATCCACGCAACGATTAGCGGTACTAGCAGCAAGTTAGGCAACAGAAGCCAGACCTCAATCACTTCACGAAAAATTTCGTGGCCAGAACCGGCTAAGCGGCTCGGCCCATAGGCTAAAAATACCAAAATCAGATCTTTAATGCCAAAAAGCATCGCCATCATGACCATGATCGGCATCTTCAGCCGAAAATTTTTATCATAGGCATCAAACGAGTATATCCTCGAAGCAGCCATCCTCTCTCCTCTCCTACGCGACAGTACACACCTCACTTACACTATCGACATTCTACCCGAAGTTCTGAATCCTATCTATAATACCGCAACCAAGGGTAGCCGCAACCGCCAAGCTGTAGCATAATACGACCCACTCTCTTTTAGACCCAAGCCAAAGGAGCATTTAACCGCTACCGTGCTGAAAGTTACCTCTCTGATTCTCCTCCTCGCTCTTCTAGGCGGCTGCGCCACCGCTCCCCCTAAGCATATCGACAACGCTTGCGAAATTTTTCGCGAAAAATCGGGGTGGTATAGCGATGCCTCGGATGTCTCCGAACGCTATGGCGTACCGATTCAAATTCAGCTCGCCTTTGTGCGCCAAGAGTCAGCCTTTTTACACGACGCCCGCCCTGAACGGGAGCGTCTGCTCGGTTTTATCCCCTGGTTTCGCCCCTCTAGCGCCTATGGCTATGCCCAAATTAAAGATGAGACATGGGAGTGGTATCGTGATAAAACTGGCCGCTACGGCGATGATCGGGACGACTTTGGCGATGCAGTTAACTTTATCGGCTGGTATGTCGACCTCTCCCATAAAACTCTGGGGATATCGAAGTGGGATGCCTATAAACAGTATCTCGCCTACCACGAGGGGCATACCGGTTATAAGCGCAAAAGCTATCTCAAAAAGCCGTGGCTGATAAAAGTGGCTCGCAAGGTCAAAAGTAGCGCCGGTCGCTACGGTGCGCAGTTAAAGCAGTGTGCCGGTGAATTTGATCGCGGCCCGTGGTGGTGGCCGTTTTAGGTGGATTGAGAAAGAGGAGAGGGGCAACAGTGCCCCACTGATCGACACCTACCGCCAAACCACACTCAACTTAGCCAGCCGCCGCAACAGCGTACTCTCCCCCCAGTGCGGCTTTGAGTCACACCAGCTTAAACGATAGGACGGCACCCATAGCTGTTTAAACAGTAGCCGCGCCTCAGCTCTGGCTAGCATCGAGCCGACACAGCCATGAAAACCGAACCCAAAAACCTCTGCGCCGCCTTAGGTAACCCACTGATAGAAGCGGTATCGGCTCCAGACTTCGTTACGATAGATAATGTGTGGTGCGACAGGGTTCTGCTCCAATAGCGCCCGTACTCTATCAATCAATAATCGTCAATGCACTTCTCTACCGATTGCGCCTCTGCGGTGACATCTTCTGGCTGACCGTAAACCTCAATCCCGAGTCGTTTAGCCACTTCCAAGGCTCGTGAGTCGATCATCGGTGAGATCATCAGCATCCGCGTCACCGGACGCTGATGCTGCTTCTCAAAAAAGCGTGCTTTGCGCTCAAAGATATACATCGCCGCCTTATCGCAGGACGATTTCAACTCACAGATAATCGTCATTCCATTTCTAATCACCACATCCATCTCGACCTGATCGGGACGACCAAAGACCATCCCCTCATGGTCATACTCATTGACATTGAGTACTTCAACCTCAAAGCTATCTTGCAAAATCGCCGCTAGAGCATTACGAAACGAGCGCTCTGACCGCAGGCCCCAACGAGAACCAAGCGCACCGATAGCGCGTTCATGAAACTTTTGTATGCGACGGTTCTCCTCCATTTGGACATTCCACTTTCGATTCTGCTCCTCCCACTTTCGATTTTGCTCCCTCCTCTCCTCCTCCCACTTGCGGTCCCACTCCTGCCGCTCCTGCCGCAGTTCATTAATTAACCGGCCAATACGATCATCGACATAGTCTTTACTAGCAAAATCCCTTTTCGCGATCTCCATAATATAGTCGCGCAGTGCCGGATCGTACTGCAGGATCTCCGGCAGGTGACGCCGAATCGTTTCGATCATCATCGACTCATTAATTATCTCGCTCATAACTCGTTCCACTCCTCAGTTTAGCTCAAATTGGAAGCGACAATAGTCATGCTATAGTCACCATGACATCGCTACGGTTAGCGACGATATCAATATCGACCCCGCTAGCTATTGTCACCCCCGGTGACTACCGTCTATAGCGTTGCACTCCCCTCACGCAGCCCATCACCCACTCGCTGCACGACCACCTCTTTGCTAGTCTCACCGGCTGCAAATGAGACAGTTCCGCTAGTCGTGTTGGCAACAGAGTCGGCCGCCTCTTTTTCTTTAACGCGGCTCGCTCCTACCTCTTTTATAATCGACTCTGGCCGCATCCCCAGCGTGAAAGTCCTAACAGGGTGATATAGTGACTCGGCCTGTCATGGACAGCATCGCTTCAGCGACTCGCACTAAACGACGCGGATCTGTTTTTCCTAATTCGTAGCTTAAACAGGTTAACAGTAGCATAATGTCTGGCATGGGCTGGGGCTCCGGTGTTCGCTTACTGTTTCGTCACTTAAGCTTATCACCTTAGCCCCTTGCCCTCCTCAATTTTTTAAATCAAAAACATGCCGCTAAAAAATTTTCAATTCAAAGATCACCAGCTACTTTGGTCAGCATTAGTAGCCCCTATTCCGCTCTGGCTGCTGCTCGCCCCGTTTAGTGAGCCGCCGCTAACGCCGTTGTGGCTACTGTTATTGGTCGCACCGGTGGTCGAGGAGCTCGCTTTTCGTGGAGCGATACAGGGCTATCTACTCCAGCAGCGCTGGGGTGGACACCGCTGCGGCTATCTTAGCTATGCGAATTTGGTGACGGCGTTACTATTTGCGCTGCTCCACCTCTACGCCCAGCCTAGCTTGTGGGCGCTGCTCACCTTTGTGCCCGGGCTGATCTTTGGGGCGGTGCGGGAGCGCTATCGCACGGTTATCCCAGCCATTGCGCTACACAGCTACTATAACGGCGGGTTACTTCTGCTCTAAGTTTCGCCTCTATTCACCCTTGCGCCAGTTGTTTTATACTGGGGGGGTGGCGCTTGGGTCTATGGGCTTAGGTGTGTCGCTTTAACTGTTAAGGAGATTTAGCATTCCCTCCCCTACCCTACCTCTCCCGACTGGGATCTAAACCGCGTGTCACAGCACCCTCCTACCTATCTCACCCTCGCTTGGTTACTTGAGGCGCTAGAGAGCGATGGCCTGATTACCTCCCTACAGCGGCTCGATTTGGTGCCGACCGGGGAGCACGCCACCCACTCCCTACAGACCCACCCTTTAATCACACTAGGCGAACGACAGTGGCGCCATGCCCAGAGCCCAACTGTCGTGCTGACGACGGAGTATCTCTGTCAGTGGCTCGCTAAACGAGCTGGTATCGGCTATCGCCGTATCGATCCATTAAAAATTGATGTCGCCCGAGTCACCACGCAGGTCTCAGAGGCTTATGCCAACCGCCACCATATTCTGCCGCTACAGATTAGTGACCATGAGCTGGTTGTTGCCACCGCCGAGCCGTTTCAACTACAGTGGGTGGAGGAGTTGGAGCCGATTTTGCAAAAGTCGGTGGTGGCGGTGCTGGTCAATCCAGTCGATCTTAACCGCTATCTGCACGACTTCTACCACTTAAGCCACTCGATTAAGGGGGCTGAAGAGCACCAAAATCGGAACCGCTACGGTAAGTTGCGTGATCTAGAGCAGCTAATGGAGCTGGGAAAATCGGGTCAGGTCGATACCAATAGCCGCCATGTGGTCAATATTGTTGACTGGCTGCTACAGTACGCCTTTGAGCAACGCGCTAGCGATATTCACCTCGAACCGCGACGCGAGGAGGGGATAGTTCGCTTTCGTATCGATGGCCAGCTACAGACCGTTTACGCCATGCCGATGCAGATTGTGACCACGATTACCAGTCGTATTAAAATTTTGGCTCGTATGGATGTGGCGGAGAAGCGCCGCCCCCAAGATGGCCGTATTAAGAGCCGTACCCGCAACGGTAGTGAGTTCGAGATGCGTCTCTCGACCATGCCAACCGCCTTTGGCGAAAAGCTGGTAATGCGAATTTTTAATCCACAGCTAATGCTTAAGTCGTTTACTGAGCTCGGCTTCTCAGTCGAGCT
Organism: Ectothiorhodospiraceae bacterium BW-2; assembly: GCA_008375315.1. Lineage (NCBI taxonomy): Bacteria > Pseudomonadati > Pseudomonadota > Gammaproteobacteria > Chromatiales > Ectothiorhodospiraceae > Ectothiorhodospiraceae bacterium BW-2. The sequence goes on from CP032507.1 coordinate 1,296,734, forward strand.
ACAGCAGCAGTGGCAACAGCTATTAGCCCAGCAAAACGGTATTATTCTGGTCACCGGCCCTACCGGCTCAGGTAAGACGACCACCCTCTACTCTAGCTTAAAACAGTTAGCCACTTCGGAAATTAACCTCTGTACAGTTGAAGATCCGATTGAGACGATTGTCAACGAATTTAACCAGATGCAGGTAGCACCCGAGATTGGTATCACCTTCGCCACCGGTATTCGCACCCTCATGCGCCAAGATCCCGACATTATTATGGTCGGTGAGATCCGTGATCAGGAGACAGCGGAGATGGCCGCCCAAGCCGCTCTTACCGGCCATCTTGTCCTCTCGACGCTACATACTAACGACTCGGTCTCGGCCATTATTCGTCTCACCGATATCGGCCTGCCAGCCTACCAAATTAAGGCCAGCTTACGAGGGGTGCTCGCCCAGCGGCTACTCAGAACCCTCTGCCCCCACTGTAAGAGTAGGGCGCAGCTACCGCAAGGGCTATGGCAGTCACTCACCACCCCTTGGCGGGTCAAACCGCCAGCAGAGATCTTTACCGCCCAAGGGTGTCATGAGTGTCGCAACACCGGCTACCATGGCCGTACCGCTATCTACGAAATGCTGCCGATCGATGAGCTGTTAGCTCGACTTATCACCGATCAGGCCGATTTAAAAGCGCTACGGCTACAGGCCTATAAGCAGGGACTACAGCCCCTCGCCCTCTCTGCCGCCCGCCTGCTCGCCTCAGGCCTCACCAGTGGTGAGGAGATTATGCGCATCCTCCCCGGTATGGCTCTGCCCCAGGCTGCCCCGAGATTAGCCCAATAATCTCTGCTCAACGCCATTCCCCCCCCTCTCTAGTTGTGCTATGCTCCATCGCAGTCGCTCTCTGAACCCTAAAGCGGCCTTAAAATTTCAAAAACCTGAACAACCAACGAGGTGACCCTTATGTTACGACTCGCCTATCCACTGATGATTCTCTCACTGCTGTTGGCCACCGTAGCGGCCTATGCAACCCCCTCCGAACGGAGTCAAAACCCAGCGCTAGTACTGCAACAGGGGATTGAGACCCTTGCTAACCCCCCCCAAAGCTCACCTATGGAGCTACAGCGCTATCTGGAACAGCATCTTGTCCCCTATTTCGACTTCGAAGCCATGGCGCGCCAAGTGGCCGGCCCACTCTATCGTCGCCTAAACCCCACACAGCGCGACTACCTGCGCAAGCTGCTCCAAAATGAGGTGCTAACGACGGTAGCCAAGGGGCTTAACCAGTATCGCGATAGCGAAATTCGCTACTACCCAGCCGCTCGCCACCACGGCAATCAGGTGCTGCTGCGGGCAGAGCTAAACTATCCGAACCAGCCCAGATCGCTACAACTCGCGTTTCGACTGCACAACGGCCCCCAAGGGTGGCGCGTGGTCGATGTGATTGCCAACGGCCTGAGCGCGGTCAGCCACTACCGCTATCAGTATCAGAATCGGATGCGCCCCGGGCCAAGCTATAGCTACTAATTAGCCTCCGATTTACCATGACAGCCGCCGATTCGACGACGCCTCGCCCCTCCTCCGCTCTCCGCCCTGATCTCGATTGGAGTCAGGTGCGTGAGACGGTCTCACTGCTCAATGTTGCCGCCCACCAGATCGAGTGGAGCTTGACCGATAGCGATGAGTCGATCAATACCCTCAGCGAATCGTTTACCACCATGGTCAACGAAGCCTCGCAGATTAAGCAGATGGTACAGCACGATAACCCGCAGCAGAGCGAGGCGATTATCTCTGCGGCTAACGATATTGAGCAGCGGATGCACCAAGCGATTATCGCCTTTCAGTTCTACGATCGGCTAACTCAACGAATGAACCACCTTGCCAGTAGTCTAAGGCTATTGAGTGAGCTGGTGAATGACGCCTCCCGACTCTATAATCCGGGGGAGTGGCACCAGCTAATCGAGGCGATTCGGCAGCGATATACCACCGAATCTGATCGAGCCATGTTCGATGCTATCCTCTCCGGTCTCTCGCTCGATGAGGCGATTAGCTGCTACATTCGCTCTCAGGCAGAGGACAGTCAAGAGGATGATATCGAACTGTTTTAGCGATCTACCGAACTAAAATACCCCGCCGCTCCGCCATCGCCCGTCCCATCTTCTCCAACTCCCGTTGACCGAAGATATGTTGCGCCATATCGAGCAGCTCTTCGTTTTCATAAGCGACATGCTCGCGCTGCACTTGAATAAACTCACGACACTGTGCCAAGAAGGGTTGCCACTCTTTGATTAAGTTAGGGCGCTGTATTTGTGGCCCGATTTGTGCCCAGAGCGCCTCTAGCTGCTGGTGCTCCTTTTTACAGCGATGGACTCTATCGGCCAGTTTGAGCGATTGGCGTGCTAGCGACACAAAGAGCTGCTGCTCCTCATCTTGGTGGTGCTCGGGTGCGCTTTTGTGAAAATATTTGTAGATTTTTTGCGCCGTGGTCATGGTCGCCATATCGATCTTATCACCATTGAGCTCTGTCAGTAGCTGCTCTAGCAGTTCACAGTGGTGGAGGATCTTATCGTGGCAGGTGCGTAGCAGCGCTAGCGGTTGGGTAAAGTCGGGAGCTATCTCAGGAAAGGGGGAACTCATTGGGCTAATCTCCGGTTCACTTACTGTAACAGCCGGTTAATTTGGACTAAATCCTCCTGTTGCAATACCCCTGCGGCCTGTTTTAGCCCCAAATTGGCTAAAATTAGATCGTAACGCGCTTTGGTATAGTCTCGCTGAGCGCTAAAGCGATCTTTTTGTGAGTTAAGTAGATCGACTAAAGTTCGGGTGCCGACATGTAGGCCGGTTTCGGTCGCTTTAAGCGCCGTCTCCGCCGATGAGAGCGCCTGTTTCCGTGCCTTAACCAGCTCAATCGCAGTCTCGATCCCTAACCAAGCTGAGCGCACCGAACGGATGGTTGAGCGTTGCAGTCGCACTAAATTTGCCTCCGCCTGCTGCTGCTGGTAGCGTAGCTCTGCGACCATAGAGTCGGTTAAACCACCCGTATAGAGCGGCCAGTTAAGCTGCACTCCAAGCGATTGAGTGGTGGCATCGGCGTTGTGATTATTGAGTGAACGGGCCAGCCGTGCGGTTAGATCGACACTAGGAGCATCGCCCGCTTCAGCCTGCTCTATGGCAGTTTGTAAAATATCGATCTGCGCCTGCTGTAGCGCCAGTTCAAGATTGTGCTCTAAAGCCTGCGCAATCCACGGCTCGACCCCCACCGGCTCAGGTAGGATGAGGGGTAGCTCCTGCTGTAGTGTCGCTAGCTCGCCCATGGAGCGATTAATGATCTCCCGTAGCGCTTCGCGACTACTATCGAGTGCCGCCCGCGAGGAGAGTAACTGCGCCGAGGCTAAGTCGAAACGGGCCTGCGCCTCATAGACATCGGTAATCGGTGACATACCGACATCGAACCGCTGTTTGGTCTGATTCAGTTGTAGTTCAATCGCTTTAAGCTCCTGTTGCGACAGGGTGAGGCTATCTTGCGCCGCCAGAACATCAAAATAGGCACTGGCCACCCGCTGAATCAGCGCCTGCTGCGCCTGACGATACTGTAGTTCGCTAGCGATAATCTCCGCCTCGACCTGATCCATCCGTTTGAGTACCGGTTTATGGTAGAGCGGCTGCTGTACCACTAACGCGCCGGTTTGACCCAAATTGTCGCCTTGGAGCGAGTGGTCACTGTAGTCGATAGAGGCCGAGGCTGCCACCGTCGGCATCACCGCCGCTCTGGCCTGATTGCGCTGTTCGGTTTGAGCTAGCAGCCCCAATCGAGCCGCCTCAAGCTGCCTATCCTGCTCTTTGGCGGTTTGGTAGATCTGGAGTAGATCGTCAGCCCACAAGAGTGAGGGGGCTAACGACAGTAACAAAATAGATAGCGATAAAATAGGATAACGCATGCGCTTTATTTAGCTCCGGTTCAGATTGATAGAGGCCACTACAGGCTAAATTGACGCCTAAAGGAGAAGTTTTGCAACGGCGGCAGTTGCGTCTCAAATAGCTCCTGCTGCTGCCAGTTCACCGCACTGGTGCGCTCAATTCGTAGCGCCTGCATAGCGACTCCCTCACCGACAACCACAAAGAGCCGTCCGTTAGGAGATAGGTTATCGAGTAGCTGTTGCGGTAGCTGCGGCAGTGAGCCGGTCACCAAGATCGCCTCATAGAGCTCCCCCTTCGGACTCCAACCATGGCCGCCATCGCCCGTGTGGAGGGTCACATTGATAATCGCCTCCCGCTGTAGATTCTCTCGCGCCAGCTCGGTCAGCTCCGGCACTAGCTCCACACCAGTGACATGGCGAGCAAGACGAGCGGCAAGCGCCATCAGGTAGCCACTACCACTGCCGATAACCAGCACCGAGTCGCTATCTCTTAGTGAGACGCTCTGCACCATGTGAGCCTCAATCCGAGGGGGCAGCATGGTAGCACCGTACCCTAGCGGAATGGCGCAGTCACTATAGGCGACTGCGCGATAGTTTTCGGGGACAAAATTGTCTCGCGCTAGCGAATCGATCGCCTCTAGGACACGATCATCGTGCAGGTTCCAAGGGCGAATCTGTTGCAGCACCATGTTGTGCCGCGCCTGTTGCAGGTTCATATCGGACATGTTGGCGTTCCCCAAGCTCAATACGGGTAGTGAAAGCGCCATTATAGCGATAAATCGTGCCATCAGATACCATTCACTGTCATAGAAAGCTGGCAATTTCCACCAGTCGCCCCGATAATAGGCCCCTGTGGCACTCGATTGCCACCCCGATGCTTCAGACCACAGACGACTTTTAGAGAGGCTCTCCATGAGCGCAATGCCGCAAGACTTTATCCAGCGAACCAGCCAGCTATCCGAATCGGTTACCCGCCCCTTTCCGCAGTCACGCAAGATCTATCTTACCGGGAGCCGCGACGATATTCGCGTACCGATGCGGGAGGTGAGCCAGAGCGCCACAATCACCCGTAGCGGCGAGGAGCAGAATCCCCCGATTGTGGTCTATGACACCTCCGGCCCTTTTACCGATCCCGACCACCCAGTCGATCTCCTCAAAGGGATGCCCGATCTACGCGGCCGCTGGATTGAGGAGCGCGAAGATACCGAACAGCTCTCCGGCCCTAGCTCCAGTTATGGACAGAAGCGACAAGGAGATGCCGAACTTGACTATCTCCGTTTTGAACATATTCGCCCACCACGCCGCGCCAAAGCGGGACAGAATGTCACCCAAATGCACTACGCTCGCCAAGGAGTCGTTACACCAGAGATGGAGTTCGTCGCGATTCGCGAAAATATGCGCCTTGATGAGTTACGCCAAGATCCCCGCTATCAAGCGCTACTACAACAACATCGGGGCGAGAGCTTTGGTGCCTCAATTCCAGATCGAGTCACCCCCGAGTTTGTCCGTGGTGAAGTGGCCGCCGGTCGGGCGATTATTCCGGCCAATATTAACCACCCCGAACTGGAGCCGATGGTTATCGGCCGCAACTTTCGGGTCAAAATTAATACCAATGTCGGTAACTCGGCGGTCACCTCATCGATTGCCGAAGAGGTCGAGAAGATGGCTTGGTCAGCGCGTTGGGGTGGCGATACCCTAATGGATCTCTCCACCGGCAAAAATATTCACGAAACTCGCGAATGGATTCTGCGCAACGCCCCGATGCCAATTGGCACCGTCCCTATCTATCAAGCCTTAGAGAAGGTCGATGGCAAGGCAGAGGAGCTGAGTTGGGAGATCATGCGCGATACCCTAATTGAGCAGGCCGAACAGGGGGTCGATTACTTTACGATTCATGCCGGAGTACTGCTGCGCTATGTGCCGTTAACTGCCAATCGCCTCACCGGTATCGTCTCCCGTGGCGGCTCCATTATGGCCAAATGGTGCCTAGCCCACCACCAGGAGAACTTCCTCTACACCCACTTTGACGACATTTGCGACATTATGCAGGCCTACGATGTCTCTTTTAGTTTAGGCGATGGCCTCAGACCCGGCTCTCTAGCCGATGCGAATGATGCCGCCCAGTTTGCCGAACTAGAGACACTCGGCCAGTTAACCCAACGCGCTTGGGAGCGCGAAGTACAGGTGATGATTGAAGGCCCCGGCCATGTGCCGATGCAGATGATTAAAGAGAATGTTGACAAGGAGCTGCGCGACTGCTTTGAGGCCCCCTTCTACACCCTCGGCCCACTGGTGACCGATATTGCGCCGGGTTATGATCATATCACCTCCGGCATCGGTGCCGCCCAAATTGGCTGGTATGGTACCGCGATGCTCTGCTATGTCACTCCCAAAGAGCATCTAGGGCTACCCAATAAAGAGGATGTACGGGAGGGGATTATCACCTACAAAATTGCCGCCCATGCCGCCGATCTAGCCAAGGGTCATCCGGGAGCTCAACTGCAGGATAACGCGATGTCCAAAGCACGCTTCGAGTTTCGCTGGCACGATCAGTTTGCGCTAGGACTTGATCCCGATCGAGCACAGGAGTACCACGATGAGACGCTACCGAAAGAGTCGGCCAAGGTAGCCCACTTCTGCTCCATGTGTGGCCCCCACTTCTGCTCCATGAAAATCACCCAAGATGTGCGTGACTACGCCCGCGAACACGGCTTAGACGAAAATATCGCCCTGCAAGCGGGTATGGAGGAGAAGTCGGTCGAGTTTACCCGCAGCGGGGCGGAAGTTTACCAAAAAGCGTAGTCAAAGAGCATGGGCTGCTGGGGATGTCCTCACGAATTTGAAGGGAAGTGCCAACGAGTGGAGAATCGCCCCTGCGATCCTGGCATGAAGGGGTGTGTTCTCTTCGGCCGCTTTGTCTTTAGTAACGAGACCAAAAACCGCCCCGGCGGTCCGAGAGGTCGCGATAAAAACGGCAAACGCATTGAGCAAGATGAGAGTCACCGTTAATCTAAGCCCCCCTGCCCGCCTCGCCTATATCAACGACTCACCTTAATGAAACCTCTGGAGACGACACCTGTGTCAAACAAGCCACTCTTAATCGGATTACTCCTTCTACCAACGCTATCCCCCCCACTCCACGCCGAGAGCTGGCAAGAGCTACTCGGCACTGCGCAAAAAATTCTCACCCAACCCCAACTCGAAGAGGCGGCCACAGCGGCACTCTCCCAATCGGAGATGGCGACCGCTATGAAAGAGGCGCTCGCTAGCGGTGTCGAATCGGCCATCACGACCCTAGGGCAGCCAGACGGCTTTTTAGGTAACGCCTTGGTCAAAATTCCCATGCCACCCTCATTAGCCTCAGTCGAACAGCTAGCGCGTAAGAGCGGTCAGGGCCACTACGCCGACCAATTCATCACCTCCATCAATCGCGCTGCCGAGAAGGCGGTTCCCGAAGCCTCAGCCATTTTGGGCGATGCTATTCGTCAAATGAGCGTCACCGATGTCGAGCAGATTATCAGCGGCCCCGATGATGCCGCCACCCGCTACTTCGAGAGAGTATCGCGCCAATCGCTACAGCAAAAACTGCTCCCGATTATTAAACAGGAGACCGGTACAGCCGGCGTCACCGCTGCCTATAAAAATCTAGTCGATAGTGCCGGCGGGGTACTAAACAGCCTCGGCCCACTCTCTAGCTTTGCTAGCGGAGTAACAAAAGCGGTTGATCTCGACCACTATGTCACCGACCAATCACTCGACGCCCTCTTCGACTATATTGCCATCGAGGAGCGGCAGATTCGCACCAATCCAGCAGCCCGCTCCACCGAGCTGTTAAAAAAGGTCTTTGGAACCGTTGCCGCACCATAGTGTGATACTCATCACAAAAAATATCACAATCAAATTAAAGATTAGATTTTCAGATCCGATAAGATGGGTAAGCATGAGACATTGAGTGAAAGAGTTAAATGCCCACGGATAATCTCCGTTGAATATGAGCCTGTCTATCGTATATAGACCGATCCCGGAGGGAGAGCGACCCGCCGGGATCATATAATTTTTATAGCGTAGAAAATCGCCGATACTATTATCTAGTCGGCGATTTTTCTTTGGAATCGAGATGCCAGAACTCCCCGAAGTTGAGACCACCCGACGCGGTCTAGCCCCGCATATTGTCGGTCAAACCGTCACCACCCTCACCATACGCCAACCCAAACTGCGCTGGCCGATTGCCGCTCAACCACTCCAGACGCTGATTGGTAAGCCGCTACGAGAGCTACAGCGGCGCGGTAAATATCTCCTGTTTAGCTTCCCTTCCGGGACGCTGCTTATCCATCTTGGTATGTCAGGCAGCCTCAAACTAGTCCCTTGCACTCAACCGCCCCATAGACACGACCACCTCGATATCGGTTGGAGTAATCACCTGCTACTACGGCTCACCGATCCGCGCCGCTTCGGTGCCGTACTCTGGAGTGAAGGTGATACCCTGCACCCGCTACTACAACCGTTAGGGCCGGAGCCACTCTCTGATGCGTTTACCCACCACACACTGCAACAGGCGGTTGCCAATAAGCGCCGCGCGATTAAACTGGCTATTATGGATAACCGTATCGTCGTCGGCGTAGGTAATATCTACGCCAATGAGGCGCTGTTTCAAGCACGGATCGCGCCACAACAAGCGGCAGGCAACCTCAGCTCGGCCCAAATCAGCGCACTCAGCACCGCAATCAAGGCGACGCTCACCCGTGCCATTGAGGCCGGCGGAACCACTTTAAAAGATTTTGTCGGGGGCGATGGCAAACCAGGCTACTTTCAGCAACAGCTCATGGTCTATGGTCGTGAAGGGGAGCCGTGCGGCCACTGTGCAAGCACGATAAAGAAGATAGTTTTAGGGCAAAGGGCGAGCTACTTCTGCCCTAAGTGCCAAGCTAAGAGTTTATGAAGATAGCCATCGCCTGCTACAGCTCTACAGTTTAGTAAGAACAGTCTAGCTATTGTGGGGAATCATACCTCATGAGGGTGACGAGACGATAAACAAGGCCGTCCATCACGACTGTTGTTCGGTTTGACGATAGCGCTGCACTGCCTCTCGCCCCAGCTCCAGTGCACGAGAGTCGGCATAGATCGCCGAACTGCGCTGATGCAGTTGCTGCAACAGCCCACTATATTGCTGATTAAAATCGGTTAAACGCGGCTGCCACTCGGTTTTATCGATCTCTTCGGCATGGGTAAAAAAATCACTCAGGCCTTGATGAATTTGAGCAGCGATCTGCTGCGCCGCAATATAATCTTCGGCCTCAATCTCAGTCTTTAACTGCTGTAGGTGCTGCTGCAACAGTTGCCACAACGACTCTCTGTCAACCATCACTCAACCTTTAATGGTTGACAGCGCAGCATATCAGAGAGAATCAGCTGATCCAAAATAAGCTCGCCCTCATGTTCAGGATTAGGAATTAAACGATTTGAGGCCGGATTAATTAAAAAATCGAGCTGCTCTAACGGAATTTGCCCCACTAACGCCTCAATTTTAGGGTGCGATAGCTCCAGCACATCCCCCCGAGCGATTCGTCCCTGAATCTCATAGATCACCGGGCCGTAAATGCCGCGTTCAGTAATCCCCTCAGCCGTGTTCACTTTGGTTATCTTTAACAACTCTAAACCCAGCTGGTCAATTAATTTTTTCGAAAGACACATCATCGAAGCGCCACTGTCGACAATAATATCTTTCAGCTTAACCTGTTTTATTGCTGATTGCTCTATGCGCTCTTTTCTATAATCGAGCCAACTATCATAGGATGTTAAGATAACATCCGTTGCCACTCTTCCCATAACGGTAGATGCCTAATTTTAGCCCGCCATCGCCGACATCGAAGCCGATGCCGCCTGCATATAGCTCATGGTGCGCTTTTCAGCCGGGATCTGATCCCACGCTTCACGAATTTCGCCAATCAGATTAGTGACCTCATCTAATAGCGTAGGATCATTTTTCAAATTCGCATCGAAAAGGCGTGTCTCCATATACTCATAGAGTGAAAACAGATTCTGACCTAAATCGCCTCCCCTATCTTTATTGACGCTCTCCCGCAAACCACCAATTATATTAATTGCACTATTAATAAAGCGCGTCTTTTCGGGGATATTACCGCGTAACATATGCCCTTTAGCACTAGCAATTCGATCTATCGCGCCATTAAGCAACATCTGCACCAACTTATGTGGTGAAGCATCCTGAACGCCACCAGTATTAGCAATTTGGCCGTACTGCTGAATCACATTATTAATCTGGTTATATGTCATCGCTATTCACCTCACTTCACTTCAATGCAATAAAAAATTTAATGTAATTTAAAAGGCTGCTAACTGCTGGGTTAGATAGCTACTGGTTGAATTCATCTGCGACATTAGCCCGTCAAGCGCATTGAATTGATTCTCAAACCTCTTTTGAACCAACGCCAATCGATACTCCATATCCAACTGCCGATCCTGAAGTCGATCTACACTACTATTTAGGCCCTTAGTCCGAGAGGCCAACAAACCATCGGTACTATCAAGCATACTATTGGCTAAATTATAGAAACGACTCGCATAACCATCAGTCGTATTACCAAACAGCTCGGCCACTGCCGCAAAATTGGTATTCATCGCATCAGTCAGAGTAGTACTATTAAGCGTTAACTGCCCATTATCTTTGTTAGTCGTAATACCCATTTGTGAAAGATGACTAAAGGCTCCCGAAGTTGTTGTTGAACCGGTGTTTAAAATGCCACGCAACTGGGACTCAATAGTGCGTAAAGTACTATCATTACTTAGATCACCCCCTCTTAGCTCACGAACCTTAGAGATCACCCCATTGTAGCCATTAACAAAATTATTAACTGCCTCTTTAACGCCTGCTTCATCGCGGGAGATATCCAAAGTCGCTGAACCTATTTTATTAGCAGTGATATCGAGGCCATCAATGACACTATTAAACTCATTAGTCGCACTACTAACATCAACCCCATCGACAGTAATAGAGGCATCTAAATCGGCTAAATCGACAATAGTCGCTCCAGAAGCACTCTTATTTAAGGTAGAGACGCCATCGGCCACCAAATTTGAGGTTCCGGTAACGCTGGCAATAGCCGCATCAGTACCGGTTTCAGTTGAGGTTAAAATGAGCTGTTGGCCTAATGTCCCATTAATAATTGTTGCCGTTAAGTTATCGTCATTATTAGCATGACTATTAATCGCATCGCGGACATCAGACAGTGTCATACCACTAATATCACCTAAATCGATCTCTGTCGATGAGGCATCATTTAAAGTTATCTTAAAACCACCTACCCCAAAAGTATCTGTATCTGCGTATTGAGCACCGACTGACATTTTATGCTTTTGGGCAATTTCATTCACGCTAACAGCATAACTACCCTGCAATGCATTTTTGTCAGCAGTAACCGTTAACACCCCCTCTGTACTATTGCCACTGCCATCTAACTCGTTAGAGAGAGTTGATTTAAACAGTTGAAAACTCTCAATGCTATTCAAACCATCCATCGCCGATTTAAATGAGTCGATTGAGCTCTTCAGTTTCCCATAAGCACTAATCTGATCTTGATACTCCTGCTGACGCTGCTCCAACAGCCTTAGCGGACGGCGCTCATAATCCATCAAGGCGTTAATAATTGCCTGAGTATCCAGACCAGAACCAATTCCACCTGCACTTAAAACAGCCATCTCTCTAACTCCTCTTGTAACCGCAACAGAAAAAACTAATTATGCTTTAGCGCGAATAATAATGCCTGCCGCCTCATCTAGTCGCTTATGCAACTGTTGAATCTCTTCTGAGGGAATTTGGCGAATCACCTCATTAGTCTCACTGTTGACAACCTTAATCACCATAGAGCCGTTGTCGTTATCTCTTAGAAATTGCAGTTCACTGCGAACCTTTTGGACATAGCTATCTAGCTCAGAAAGGATGGAAGAGAGATCATCTTGTGTTCGATCACCCTTTTCATCCTGTTTTTGCTCAGCACGAGTCCGTTCTAATAAACGATCAATACCAGATCTATCATTACCACTACCAACTTTAGCTTCTGCCGTAACTTTCGACTCTGCGCTAACTCTGCCAGCGGTACTGGCTTGATGCGGTGTAAAATTTTGGACACTAACGCTCTCTGTCACTGCACTAATCATCTCTCTCACCTCCGTAAACCCTCTAAAATTGATCTGCAATCAATTTAGTTTACACCATTAATTTAACCCTTGCAGAGATTAACGGCCCAAAATCTGTCATCTTTAGCCGCACCCAATAAAATTTTGAAAAAATGCCCGAAACAACAGCTTCGGGCAAAAGCCTGTCTGAACTAGTCAGAACCTCCCTGTCAGTTCAAATACGAAATTGTAATCCTTGAAAAATTGCTATAATCTATTGAAGTAGAGACATAATTGATTGCGGTGCCTGATTCGCCTGCGACAGCATCGCCACACCCGCTTGCTGCAGAATCTGCATTTTCGTTAACTGCGCGGTCTCATAGGCAAAGTCGGTATCCATAATCCGTCCGCGAGAGGCTGTCACCTGCTCAGAGGATCCTCTGAGAACATTAATGGCCGATTCAAAGCGACTTTGAACAGCGCCAAACTCTGCTCGTTTTGTGGTGATAGCATCAATTGCCGCATCAATTCTGTCAATAGCGTTAAGCGCACTTGAGCCATCTGCCCCCCCAACAGCGACGCCCGTTAGTGCTGTGCTTCCCGCATTCACATTAATGCTTCCAGCAATCAAATCAGCCGCACCAAGATTAATGTCTATCTTATTAGTAGAAAGATTATCTGGACCTACCTGTATTCTTACCAAACTGGTACCTACACCGGCTCCAGAACCATTAACCACATTTTTACCATTATACTCAGTAGAATCAATAACCCGTTTAACCTCACGATTTAACTGCTGAAACTCATCATTCAAGTTAGATCTATCCGCAGTCCCCAAAGTACCGTTGGCAGATTGAACGGCAAGCTCACGCATTCTTTGGAGCATATCACCCATTTGTCCAAGCGCATTTTCAGCCGTTTGCGCCATGGAGATACCGTCTGAAGCATTACGAATCGCTACCTGCATGCCGCGATTTTGGGCCTCCATCCGGCGAGCAATGGCAAAACCGGAAGCATCATCCTTAGCACTGTTGACTCTCAATCCGGAAGAGAGTTTCTGCATGACATTAGCCATATTTGTTTGAGAGTTAGCTACATTCCGCTGCGCACTCATCGAAGCTACATTTGTATAAATTGACAGGCTCATCTTTCTATCCTCTTGAAAATATTATTTAAACTCAAGGCGGATACTTCGGTATCTGTCCAAGTTTACCGCCGTTATGGTTAATAGCGTTGCCAAAAAGTGATTCTTGAGAACAAAATAGGCCAACCTCACTTGGTGCCTATATTAAGGATGCCTCCCTCAAAAATAGCCCCCCTTAGCGCCAATCGCCAGCAAAAAAAGAGAAATCGCTCAAGAAATTGCCATTCGGCACGCTATTTTAGGCAACAAGCAACAACTTGTTTTCGCGGTGACGGTAATTCACGAAATGGTTATTTAGCCTGTCTACGTAATATCCGTCTATTATTCATCTCAATTACATATATATTGTAAGGAGATTTAAAATGGCACTTTCAATTTACACTAATGTTGCCTCAATGAGTGCGCAGCGTAATGTTGCCAACTCACAATCAATGATGGCTAGCAGCATGCAAAAGCTATCGTCTGGTCTGAGAATTAACTCAGCTCAAGATGATGCGTCTGGGTTAGCAATTACTCGTCGTATGGATGCACAATCACGAGGGATGGGTGTTGCAATCCGTAATGCCTCCGATGGTGTCTCCATGGCCCAAACGGCTGAAAATGCTTTAGGTCAAATTGGCGACATGATGCAGAGGATGCGTGAGCTAGCTGTTCAGGCCTCCAATGGAACACTTGGTTCAGCAGATCGAAACAACCTTAACGATGAATTTCAGCAATTGAATAGTGAAATTAAGCGCGTTATCGATTCGACTGAGTATAATGGCAAAAATGTCCTTAATGGCACTGAGAGCAATATCAGAATCCAGGTGGGCGCAAATAATGTCTCTACCAATAAGATTGACTTAAATATGTCTGCTAGCACCATTCAAGCTGGCGGCCTCTCAACGACGGCTGGGGGTACTACTGGTATAACCGCATCGATTACCGGTACAGGAACATCAGCTGCTCTAGCTGCAATTAGTACGATCGACACAGCAATCGATGCTATCACCACCAAGCGTGCTGAATTTGGCGCAATTCAAAGTCGGTTTGAATCAGCGATTAATGTCTTAAGAGGCTCTCAAGAGCAGGTCGAGGCCTCTAAAGGACGAATCCAAGATACCGATTTCGCGTCTGAAACGGCCAACTTGACCAAAATGCAGATATTGCAACAAGCGGGGGTAGCTATGCTTGCGCAAGCAAATCAGGCACCACAGACTGTTCTCTCACTGCTCCGTTAAACAGCTCACTAACCAAAAAGGCCCCAATTGGGGCCTTTTTTATTTGCCTGTCATAAATAAAATATTCTTTAAATAAATAATATTTATAAAAAATATAGTAAACTTTTTATCAAGTATTAGTATTACTAGCCGCTAACTGACTTAGGGGTACCTCGTTTCGCTCACGAGCTACTCCTGTATGGTAACGGTAATGAATTCTTGATAGACAGGCTCATTCAAGAGATATCCGTTGGAAATTCACCTATTCTTGAGAAATCAGGAGAGGATTATGTCTCTTTCAATTTACACAAATATTGCCTCACTATCGGCACAAAATAGCTTATCCTATTCAAACAACTTGATGCAGACCAGTATGCAGAGACTCTCATCAGGGCTCCGCATTAACAGTGCTCAAGATGATGCTTCTGGATTAGCCATCTCTCGCAGACTAGATGCTCAAGTTCGTGGCATGAATGTTGCTATGAGAAATGCATCAGATGGTATATCAATGGCTCAAACAGCTGAAAATGCGCTTGGTCAAGCCGGAGATATGCTGCAAAGGATGCGCGAGTTAGCTGTACAAGCAGCTAATGGAACACTCAGCACCTCGGATAGAACGAATCTGCAGAGTGAGTATGATCAGTTAAATACTGAAATCGGTCGAGTTATCTCCTCTACCGAGTATAATGGCAAAACTCTATTAAACGGTTCCGCAGGTTCCGTGAAAATTCAAATCGGTGCTGACAACAGCTCAGGCAACCAAATTACGGTTAACTTTGACGCAATCTCTGGCGTCACAGCCTCAGGCGTTGCAAATGCAGGTAGTGTAGGCACAGTATCTACTGCACTCAATGCAATATCGGCAATAGATACAGCGATTGATAATATCACTGCGCAACAAGCTACCTATGGTGCAATGCAGAGTCGATTTGACTCGACTATTAACATTCTGCGAGGTTCATCAGAACAGACCGCTGCGGCGTTAGGAAGAATTCAGGATACTGACTACGCAACCGAGACAGCGAATTTTACCAAAATGCAAATACTTCAACAGGCAGGGATAGCAATGTTGGCGCAGGCGAATCAGACGCCAAATAATATACTCTCTCTATTGAGATAGCTTCATTTTCACAAAGCCCCGAAAGGGGCTTTGTGAATATAACAGCAACTAACGCAGGTTAGCTATCCACTTATTATCTTGATCCAGTAGCATTAATTGATTAATGATCCACTCAACACCCTCTGCTAATCCCAGCTCCTTATATATTAATCCTAACTCATAGTAAGCTGACACATCTTCCGAATATTGCCGTAGATATTCATTATATACATCGATTGCCCCAACTACATCGCCAGATATTTTAAGCGCTTTTGCGTAAAACTGAGCATACTGCTTGTCTTGGTTATATATTTTAGACATAAACGCAAGTGCCTCTTGAGTTTTGCCAGCAGCAATATAGTTGTTAAAAATTCTAAGTGGAATATCCTCTTTAGGAATTAAGCTTTCGACTTTAAATAGCTCACCATTTGCCTCAAGATATTTTTTTTCTGACTCAAACAATAAGGCCCTGAGCATGTGAGCAACATCATGCAGGATATCCCATTTCTCCATAATACTAACCATAAGTCTTATCCCTTCTCGCTGCCCCTCCTGCATATATCGTCTGGCTCTTTCCATTAAAGCATTAATATTACGCTGTTGAGTATCAGTTGAAGTTATGTCGTTAACTCTATAGAGACTACTATTTTTTTGCATGATATCATCATCATAAAGAGCCTTTTGCGCAATCAATGCTTGATATAACATTTGATCTTTTTCATCCAATTTCGTAATAACGATACCGTGCTCAAGTTTCCATGCAAACGCTCTCCACGCCCCAATAGATAGCGAAGACCATTGCGAAATCAGCTCTGAAACAGGCTGTTGTTTTTTCTCACTCAAAAGCATCCTGCATCGATCAATTGATTGCCGATAACAGCTCTCTAGTGTCTCATAACCTAAACGGTAGGTATTAAATAGCTTCTCTCTCTTCTCTTTATCGTCAAGGGCGGTGTTAATTTCAACTTCACTAATGTTCGGAAACTTAAATAGCTGTGCAGTTGAGAAGTCGTACTTTGACAAGTCAGAGAGTTTCTCTTTTATCTCTTCACAACTTAAATCAGTTGGCTCATGCTCTGTAAACAATTGCTTAACGCTCTCCATTAGCATTAATTTATCTTCCATGTAGCCGATCAAAATGGTTAACATTTCTAGCTCAAACTTACTCCAATTATCCCGTTTTATATTAGCCAACTTCTCTAAAGAAGATTTTGGCGTATGAATTTTTATTTTTTCAATGGAAGAAAATTTTACCGATCTCAATTTAACAGCATGCTTAGATATGTTATAAAATTTAATATTTTTTTTGTTATGCAAGGCAACTCTCTCAACATGTTTCGCTGAGAGCAAATAGGCCCTTTCGGTTTGAACCATCTCCCCGGAGTTAGCCATAACGACTCTATCAGCATCTCTCAGCAAAGAGTTCATACCATCCTCAATATTACCACTCTTCGCATGTGTAAAGCCGTCAGGTGAAAAGGCAAAATCAGCCCCCGCTAAGATAATAGTCCGACACCCCAAGTAAATTGCCGCATTAATTGTGGTATTAGTCACTGTTGTACCAGTAGAATCCAAATTTCCAGGCGCTCGCAACTGTTCATGATCACTAAATCCTGGACCAATAAAATAGTGTTTCCCCCCCCAACCAGAGAGCAGACGATAATCAGCATACTGAGTATGCAAAAAGATAGAGTCCCGAGCAAAGTAAAGCATATTAAAAGAGACATTATAACTTACATCGTAGGGATCAACCGATACAAAAAAGTCAGGAAAAATAGCGTTATCCTGGAGAATTTTGGCAATTCTAGATACCGCAAAAACAATCACCCGTTCACGATTAGCTTTTACCCAATCAAGAATAGATGACAAAGATGGCCCTCCTGCCAAAATAATAGCAGTCGCGCCCACAAAATTATCTTTTAACCTTGATATTGGATGTAAATTATGACAAGCGTTAACCAATATCATCTCTGTATGACGAGTCGAATTGACAGTAATATTAATAACAAAAGTCAATTCATTTATCGTTTGCAAGCAGCTCTCATACATACTGACATATAAACTTTGGCCATCGATCAATGCCAACGATTTTATATGCTTAACCCTATTGCAAGAGAGGTAATATTTATACTTAGACTCAGAGTTAACAAAATTTAGGTAACTATTTTCTGATGTAACAATCACCTGATCGTCATCACGATTATAGCTAGACAACTTCTCGACCAATCGCTCAAGTACAATAGGTGGCTCAATAAAAAGATAGACACTATCTTGCGGAATCCCATGCGCAAATAGATAATCAACTAGCAAACCGCTATCGGTACCATAAACAAAATAAAAAGTTCTCTCTTGAAAAAAATCTTTATATAGCTCATCATAAATTGTTTTTGAATCCTTCTTATCAAATGATAAGTTATTTACCGATCTAAGATATAACTCACCAAATTTATTTTGAACATAACCCTCATTTAATATGGATGCCACCAATGTATGCCTACCTCACTATCTAAATAAAAAATCGAAACACGAAATTTAGCTCAATAGAGTCTTCAGATATTTTATCAAGTCTGACATCTCTATTGGATGACTATTACAGACCCGTTTAATCTTTAGCGCACCCGCCGCATTTCCTAACAACCCAACAACATTTAAGTCAACTCCACAGGACAATAGAATAGAGGTAATCGACAACACAGCATCACCGGCGCCGATACGATCAACAACCTGAGTTGATAGCGCAGGGACTACAACACTCTGCTGTTTAACCCTATCTACATAGGTAGCGCCTCGTTCTCCCTGAGTGATAGCGATATATCGAACCCCTAATTTCTCACCAATATTTTCCGCCACCTCCTCGATAGGATCATGACGATTATGCGCTGCAAGCCTTATCTCTGGCTCATTTAAGGAGATAAAATTAGCCTTCGGGTAGCGAGTAATCACATGAAAGCCGCGATTACCGCTATTAATTTGAGTGTTAACGGCAAGGAATCTACTCTTATCAACTAATCGCTCCACCATCTTTCGAGAGATAAAGCCGTTGCCAAAATCAGAGACAACCACACAATCATACTGATTAAGATATTTATCTAACCACCCATTAATTTGTTGCTCTGTCTCCTCATTCAAATACTCCAAACCATTATAGTAAACCTCAAACAATTTCGACATATCACCATTAACAAATCTAGCTTTGGTCAATGTGGGTTTACTATCCAAATAGTAAAAATGGGGCGTAACATTCGATTTAAGATTAGCTCGAATAAAGTTCTCATCATCAAACCAATCACCAATGACGGTCAGCAACTCCACCTGTTGACAAAAACCGGCAATATGATTTGCAACTGCTAATGAGCCCCCAGCAAATCTTTCAGTATGTTTGTGTTGAACGACCAATGTATGCGATTTACCACTTTGACCTAAATCATTTGTATAGTGGTACTCATCAATAATTGCCTCACCAACAACTAAAACTTTTAAATTTTTAAGCCTATCAAGTTCAGAGGCCACCAAGCTTGGTGTATAGTACTTCTTAATTTCATCCAGATAGAGACGAACCTCGGCTGAAAAGATATCGAAATGGTTATTAAGCAACTGAGTAGAGCTAAAAGTTACCTCATCAGTCAATAATATCTCGCCACCATAACTCTGCAACACTTCCCGTTCAGCACTAATATAACCGGCAACATCAATCGACTCATCTTTAAACTCACTTCCTTTAGCATAAATATCCGGTTTTAGCTGATATAATAGCTCGACCGCTGTTTTAGCACGAATAATCGCCACAAAATCGACACACTGCAATGCTGCAAGATTTCCTGCTCGCAACTTCTCATTAAAAACAGGCCGTCCTGGCCCTTTCGTCACGAACTCATCTGCTGTTAAGGTAGCTATCAAAATATCCGCTGCCCTTTTCGCTGCCTGTAGGTGACGAATATGGCCAGTATGCAGTAGATCAAAGGTACCGTGACAGAGCACCACCTTCTGCTGCCTATCTACTGCCTCTTTTCTAAGAGCAATTAGCTCTTCTACACTTTTTATCTTCTCTAACATTGGCTTAAACAGTCTGCAATGTGGTGCAACATAAACAAGTGACCAATCTCAACTTCCCCATAATAGCAACTAGGAAGCCAGTAATTAATATCACCCAACTTTTTTAAAGAGTTATCTATCTCAAAACCACTTAGAGTTAAACAAAACCCCTTTTGCTCTATGGCAACAGCCACTGCATTCAATATATTAGCTGACTCTCCTGAGCTACTGATAGCAATCAACATATCACCAGAACTAAATTGGGTCTGTAACTGACGCGAATAACCCTGTTCATATCCGTAGTCGTTACTGTAACAGGTCAAAAGTGCCGGCTCATGAATCGTTGACGCAATTAAGCCACCGGTATTACAAAAATCGTTGACAATGTGGCCTGCAACCGCAGCACTGCCACCATTACCGATGACAAACAGCCGCCGCCTCTCTGATCGTAGGTTAATTAGCTGCTGTAATAGAGTCGTAATAGCCGTCTCCAGCTCTATCTGCCCTCCATCAGCGTTAGTAAATTTAGCCTGTTGTAGCCGTTGAAAAAAATTTTCATTCCGCTCGGTAAATAACATCCGAGCAGAGTGCTTATCGATCTGATTAGATAAAGTTGACATGTGGTGGAGTATCATCCTTCAAAGCATAGAGGTAACGATTCACCTCATCCATGCGACAATTTTTGCGACAGTGATGAATATCAAGATATTTAGAGATGTAACGCCAACTCTGCTGACGACGCTCCCCTTCCCAAATTTCACTGAAGCACTGTTCATTAATATTACCGTAACAGAACTGCTCATTCTGAAGATAGGCGCTACAACCATAGAGATCGCCATTAGCCATAATATAGCCCCAAAAGAAAGGAGTAGAATAACACTTTAGGTAACGCTGCCCCTCATCCTGTAGAGATTTTTTCATAGTTCGCTGTCGAAATACCACAGAAAAGTTGTCTCGATTTTCAGCGTGAAGCGCCTCCTCTAACTCAAACATCTGTGAATAATCGACCGATTCATACTCATGAGTCAGACTAAAACCGTGCTGTGAATAGGGCTTAACCACAAGGTAATCGAGACCTAACTCATCACGACAGAGTCGAGCTAGTGTCACCATCTCATCACGGTTTTCGGGCAGTAACAGCGATTGAGCTCCAAGCGTACAAGCGGATCCCTGCTGATTACGCTCATTAACTAGACGCTTAAGATTCTGCTTAACAGTCTCAAAATCTCTCTCTTTTGTCTGATGAATAGCAGCATAACTAGCCGCTGTTCCAGCGTTCATAGAGACTTTTATCCATGAAGTTAGTTTCAAACCTCGCTCTAAAAAATCATCTCGAATCACCGTACCATTAGTCGTAAAAGCATTATCTATTCCGCTTCGGGCAGCCGCTTCAACTATTGATGTTATCTGTTTATGCAACATCGGTTCGCCTTCACCGGCATACATAACACTCTTCACCCCTTTCTCACCCATCTCTTGCAATCGGTCAGCCAATAGCTTTTCATCCAGACGCACCGTTTGGTAGCCAATATAGTCAACTGCACAAAATTTGCAGCGGTGATTACAGGCACCAATCGGGGAAATTTCCATATAGAGTGGATAGATCAACTTAAGCTGTTCCCAATCCTCTCTACCATCTAGCCATTGAGCCACTCGTTGGGGGTGATAGCTTAATTTATGGCTATCAATCTTAAATTTATCCATCATTATCAATTAGCTCGCACATGGCTTCAAATGCATCAAAAATTTTATTACAGTCACGACTTCCACCCCAAACTGAAAATTGAAAAGGAGTTCTATCTGGATACTGACCACCTATCTCATGACCTAATCCTTCGAAGTATATAGAAGAACCCGCATAATCATCTTCAGAAACATAGATAAAATTCAAATACTTAACATTAGGATTAAATGAAGAAAGAATAGCAGGTCCTGTATTAACCGCCATATTAAAATAAACGCATTCATAAAATGCCATTCTAATCATAATATTCCATGCAGCCACATGAAAAACATAGTAATCACCAAGATCATCCATATTAAAATCAGCATAAGTGTCTTTTACAAAGACAGGAATAAGTCCTCTAGACTTTACTCTATTAGCAAAACATTTCCACGCAGAAATATCACTATTTCTATCTTTTTCCAGAGTATACTCTCGCATAGTAATTGAAACAACTTTATTTAAATCAATAGCTCTAGCATTACACCATTGCTTCACAAATGAAATTGCAGTTTTTCCACTCTTAAGAGGTAGCCCATAACTAGAACCGTTATATCTTGTATCTGTTACACGATAAGAGCTATCAAGTTCCATAGGGTTATCAACTGAGTAATTTTCAGGAAATACTCTTCCAGAATAGTGTTCAGCCAATATACGAGCTTCATCTCGCAAACTACATATTGATATTCCTTGATTGGAAGGAACAAGCGTCACTGAAGGAACAATAACATTGTATAAAAACCATTGATTATCTGATTCAATTAAAGCATTCTTGTTATTTCTTAAAATGCTCTCTCTAGAAAAGTCAAAAACCGAGTCGGGACTCTTTGGAACAATAACTGTATGCAACCATTTTAACTCTCGTTTTCGGCGTTCAGCTTCAGCATGAACTAGTGCATTAACAAATTCGAAAGTAAGTGTATTAACATTGAGATCATAAAAAAAACACAAAATGTCTTTGTGATTATCATCATTAGCTTTTGGTTCAAAAACGAAATTACACTCAATCCAGCTTAGATTACTAAATCCATTTTTTTTCAATGTATCCATAATTTTTTTACGAATCATATTTTTTTCAATAACAATGATAACATTGTTACTCTTATTCTCGGGCTTCACCTGATCAACCCTATAAATATTCCCCCCTGACTCAAAGTTTGATTTAAATGAATCAATAAATCCCAAAAAGCTCAACTCAGGATATAACTCAATTAGCTTTAACGCAAATTTTTCTGCAGAATTTCCTGCTGGAGAAATATAAAATGGCTCTCCCTTATGAATATCAATCGCTGTTCTTAACAAACCCATCCATTAATCTCCAATAATATTTACTTAACCAAAAAAACTTTTCGCCAAAGTCTTGAGGGTGGAGGGCTGTTTTCATAGAAAATTATGTTACGTATATTTAATATTTCTTTATTATATTTTGAATTTAACTTACTTATAAAATCAGATTGTTCATTAGTATGTCGAAACTCTATTAATACAGCTTTTTCTACCCGATAAATCTCATCGAATGGGTTTTCCTTAAAATCAACAGCAGACAATTGATCAAATCGAAAAGAGAACTTCTCTCGTGGACAATAATTTGAATTTAATAGATGAGACTTGCGACAATAACTAAAACGAATCGCCTCAACTATATACTGTTCCATATCTTCAGTCAGACACCCTTTTCCGCTAAAATAGCTAATTGCAGCTTTCTGTGCCAACTTATGAATTGAATCGGTACACTTGACTATGCCTACCGCTTTTGCTGTTGCCAAACTATTTCGTACATCACGATCTGGTTGCAAAGAAAAAATACTTACATCATTAACCACCTCCTCAAGGTCAGATATCTCCCAGCAATATTCCTCTTCAATACCTGCCGCGATTCCATGATAGATCTCTTGAAGATCTTCAGCAGACTCATTCCAATGTTGATGGCATGAGACAATAAAATCAAATACAGAGAACCCCATATGCTTAAACAATGAAGTAATTTCACGAAAATAACCTTGTTCATAAAATAGGCCAACAGACAAATGAAATTGCTTGCAGTAAATATACTCTTCATAGCTTAAAGTATTCGATGCGACAACAACTTCGTTATACTCTGCACAGGGGAAGCTTTCATCACCAAAACGATACACGCCATAAGAAGTTGGAGGAATACGATATTTAGTTCTCAATCCATATTTTTCCCGATCCGCATTAGATTCCATCTCTGAACCAGGAAAAAGCACTAAATTGTAGAGCAAAATTTGTTCGATTGATGCATCCACAGCCATTTTTATTGAGCCCAAGTGTCGTTCAACTGAATCCTCTGGCAGACCTAATATAATCTCAGTAAAAGAGCTATCTCCTGAATCTTCAACCTGCTTACCCGCCTCCATTAACGCATCTGTCGATATATTGGAGCGCTTAATTGCTGAGAGTACAACAGGATCGGATGACTGAATCGAAGCCCCTAACGAAACAGCTCCTCCCAGTATTGCCGAAGTTTTAAGTACTCTCTCTTTCATGTTTTTACCTGTAGCGACACTGACTTTCTCCGGCCAGCCAAATTCATGTTGCACTTGGGCTATCTCTTCAGCCAATGCGATATCATCTTTATACATACCAAAGTTGGCATCAGCCAAATAGAGTGTTGGTTTCCCTTGGAGTCGTTGTGCCACATATTTCATCTCATTCATAAATCGCATAATCGACATCTTACCTAATTTTGTGTAGTACCGATTCCCTTCTAAACAAAATGTACAAGTAAACGGACAGCCTCGCTTAAACTGCATAACCGGTTGCAGTGTGGGATCAGCTATAAATTTATCTAATAGTCCTGTTAAATATGGAGAGGGCAACTCATCAAGATTCTTTATTTTTAATGGAGGTTCACCAGCAATTAACCTGCCATCATGCAAGTAGTGAACACCATTAATAGACTCTTCACTAGCTCGCAATAATGAAACATCATAATCAAAACGTTCAAGAGCTAAGAGCAGCTTAACAAAGCTAATTTCACCCTCGCGGTAGATATAAAAATCAATCCCCGGATTTTCTGCTAAAAAATTTTTTTGGCGCTCAGTATCATCTGGATAGTTAACCCCTCCAACAATAATAACTGTTTTAGGTGAGTGCTTCTTTATCCTTTTAATTATCTGATAGGTTAATTGAGCATTCCAAAGGAAATAGCTTAACGCAACAACATCAGCAGGCTGAGTAAAAAAGGCATCTGAAAGTTCTTCAACAGCACGATACAACTCGACTGAGATAGCATCATTTAATTCCTGTTTAGCATAAGCCGCACAATAGGCAACACCAAGAGGGTAAACTCTTTGATTAGTATTTACATGGCTTAAGTTAGCTAAAAGAATGCGTCGACTCTTTTCATTAATCATAAATTTCTCATGTGCTCTATAATTTATGTATGTATTGTTAACCCAACAATCATATCTATACTTCAGGGGTTAAATAAAAAAATCTGACGGAAGCAATACTTCATTTCTCCCATCAATCTCGGCACAACCATCATAGTGTGCCTTGAGTACCTCATTAGTTCTTCCATGAGGGCAGGAAGGGCACTCACGCATCGATAATTGTTTAAAATAATCCTGCCTGTGTTGAGACCACCACAGCATATCAAACGATTGATCCATAACATTACCAATAACATATTTTGCATCATAACGTGTGTAACAGCATGGGTACATATCGCCTCGTGCATCAATGTAGGTAGAATGATTAGCATAGTAACAAAGCACATCAGGTGGAAACGATACTACATCTTTCAATCTGATATCACAAATATCAACTGTAAATCTTTCTGAGTTAAATTGATATTTGGCTTCTTCCATAGCTTTCTGAACTGCTAATGAAAAACGGGCAGGCGTTTCTTGACGAATATATGGAGTATCAGGTCGATAAGCTATAGCATCAACGCCTAATTCAGATGAAAGTTCCGCAGCTTTAACTATTTCATCTGCATTATTATGTATAATAAAGCTTGAGGTCAAAACACATCCTTGATTCATTTCCTTACGTTTGCGATGAAGTCGAGCTATATTTTCGCATGCCAACTCAAAAGTTTTTTGTCCATTTGCACGAGGACGATTAACTATCTGATACCCGTTACTGCTACCTGCATTTAAACTCCAACGCACCCACTGAGCTTGGGCAAGAAGCTCAATCATTTTATCTGAGAGTGGTAACCCCATATTTGAGGTAATCCCCCAATAGAACCTTTTGCTGACAACCCTTTCTAAAATTATTTCCATACCATTGTGACATAAAGGGTCACCCGCACCAGTAAATGAAAGTGCTCTTACGCCAATCTCTGCTAATTCATCAATAAGAGCTAGAAATCGACTATTAACCAAACGCTCACGCCCATTTAAATTGACATTATCGAGCGATATCCTTCTTTCTGGAGCATGCCACCAACAAAAGGTACAACGCAAGTTGCATATTTCTGTCGGCTCAATACGAACATGAACAGGAATTGCTTTCTCTTGCGAAGAAATTGCTGACAATAACTGCTTATGCTCACGAATTTTTATTTTCTCGTAAATCTTCATTATTTTATTGCCGCCATAAATTGTTTAATAGCAACAAAATCATCATATTCAGGACTCCAAGGTGCGAATTCCACATCTATATCCTTTTCAAAAGGTCCCATATATACCTCGTGAAACACAACAAAGGGAGTGATCGCAACCGGCATGTGCCATATCCCACCTTGTTGATGAAAAAAAAATGGGAATTGTTTATCACCACATCGCAAATCTATTTGAGAAGTAACCAAGCCGTGATCATCAAATAGATAGATCCGTAATGTCCCTTCAATCAGATGATACGATTCGGTTTTACCGACAGGATGACGATGTGGCCGTAGATAACACTCACTACAAAAGACATTAATCATCTCTTGCACCGGAGATATTAAATTTTGATGTAAACACAACCGTGAACGAAAATGAGTGGCACAAGTCGCCTCTTTTTTCAATTTAGTCAATGTATTGGAATCAAGATAACTGATTCCATCAACATTGCTTGATTCAATCACGCCCATTACATCTTACTCCACTGTTGCTGCATAATCCTCTATCCCTTGTTCCAGTGGTGTCATCACCAAATCTGGCAATCGATTTAGTAAGCGTCTATTATCAAATTCCAAATGAACTGGAGGACGGTATGGACTTTCTCTTTTCAGCGGACACTTTCCGTATCGAAGCATTATTTTATGGAGGATTTCTCCAATAGGCTGGCTGTAACCTGAGGCAATGTTAAAGATTCCACATCGACTTTCGGTAGCAGTTAAATAGAGTTGCTCAATAATCCTTGGAATATCACCAACAAAGAGAAAATCACGCAAATCGGTTCCATCACCATATAAAGTAAAGGTCTGCTTTTGTTCAATTGCACCTATAACCGCTCCAATCATCCCACGCCCTTTATCACCACGACCATACACGCCAGGTAAACGCAGAATATCCAACGGTACTGAAATCCGACGTTGCAGACGCTGCAAAATAAGTTCGCAGGTATATTTAGCCACCCCATATTGGGTATCAGGATGAATTGGAGAATCCTCGGTCAGCACACCTTCTGGGGTACCATACACCTCAATCGTACTCAAAAAGAGTATGCCTACAGGCGGAAACTCCTCCAGTATTTCTGCTAAATGCGAGATCATCTGAATATTACGACATAGCGTTTCAGTGTTATCCGCCTTTAATCTGGGAATACCCACTGCGATAACCAAAATGGCATCAGTCAGATGATGTATCAGTACTGCACGGGCAGCCGATAAATCCTCTAGATTACACTGAGATGAGGAGAAGGAGATGCAATCAATACCCTTCGACTCAAAATCATCAACAATACGTGATCCGATAAACCCTGACCCACCCAGTATCACCGCTTTCATCAGGAGCATGCCTGCGAAAATTGCTGATGTCGCTGAGCGTTATATTCATCAGCACGCTGTGCAAACTCAATTAATCTATCAGAGAGGTAGTAGTGATAAGCTGGGGTTTCTCGCATTAATTCAATCATCTGACTACCAAAACGGGCGAATACCGCCGGGATACGAAAATAGGGCTTGACGTCTGCAAATTCGGGTAATTCCAATAAAGCTAACATAGTTCGCAACACATCTTCTTGGCCATCAGACTGACTTCCTGCCATAGAATATGAGTTTGGATTGATACGAACAAACTGGTACGATTTTGGTGAGTAACAGACACCATAACGAAATGCCATTACAAAATAGAGAAACCAATCGTAGTGCCAGCGCAACTTACGAATATTGGGATGAGCATTCCAAGCTGCATCAAAGTGTTCACGGGCCAAAAATGAGGTGCTGGTAGCAATACTGAATCGAGGCTGTTTATCAATCGCATCGGCAAAATCATCGGAACTAAACCAACGAGGCTGTTCACTTAAATAGTGCTTTACTTCAGAACTCTCGCCATTAGGTAATCTTCGAGTCGCATCAGAAAAACAAATGCCAGCTCGTGGATAACGCGACAATAGATCCATAGCAGCCTCAAACATATGAGGCCTCACCGGATCATCAGGACAAACATGGATAAAATAATCAGTATCCATCACCTGAAGCCCAATATCAATATTAAATGGACCGCGGTTTCTACTTAAGTTGATAAAATCAAATGCATAGTCACTCTGTTTAGTATAGCGCCTCATAATTTCATCACTACCATCCGTAGAGCCATCATTAACCAAAACAATACGATTAGGTAACAACTCCTGAGCTAATATGGCGTCCAATGCCTCCTCAATGAAACTTCCCTGATTATAGTTCGACATAAACACCGAAAAAGAGAGGAAATCATTTTTCATAATTTTTTACTTTTTTCAATCAATATTACACAAAAGTAATATGTTCACGATCCAATCCAAGGTATTCAAGAATTAGCTCATTACGCGACCGTGAACCACAATGGTGTTTGCAATCCTTAGCTGGATCAATCGCATATATTTTTTGGCGATTTTCTTCTGAAAACCAAAAATCCTTAAAAGAGCGTTCCAGAATAGATCCCAATTTCCCCCCTTCAGTAAACGCCTTATCATGACAAGTGTAAACTATGCCGTCTGCTCCAATCACCGTCTGAAATTGTAAAAAGGGGCAAGAGTGAAAATCCATATCGAATCGAGTGTTTAACTCTCCATAATTATCATTAATTTGATATTTTGCATCGACTAACTCCCGTTGTGCTCGCTCGATCTGCTCTTCGACCGAAGAGCGTATTTCATCGTGATAAGCATTCGATTGAGCTCCATCATTCTCAACATAAACTCCACTTAAGCTTACATTATGAACACCTATCTGTTTAAACAGACGACATGCTTCATAAACTTGGTGATGGTTCTCGTGACAAATAATAAAACTAACGCCCAAAACGCAAGAACTGCCTCGAGCTGCAAATTGCTCCATGTTGCGAAGTACCCGGCCAAACTCGTTATTTGATATACCACGAACCTTGCCGTAGTGCTCCCCATCTACCGCATCAATGGAGACTCGAAGCCAGGTGCCATACTCGGCAAAACTGTCGGCCATTGCACCTTTAAGGTTAGAAGCATTGGTGAGTGATCCTACCTTAATTCCTCCCTCATAAAGGCGCTTAATCACCTTAGGAAGTGGCTTATAGAGTAGCGGCTCGCCACCGCCAGAGAATGTAACCGCTGCAACATTCATCTCGATAAGATCTTCGACAATCTCATACATCTTAGTTTCGGGCAATGCCTCGGATGTATCCATTCCTCCACCAATTTGCACCGAACTCATTCGATAGGCGCAATACCAACAGTCATGGTTGCAGTGATTATAGGGTTTGATGCGCACATGCACCGGTGCAGCTAACTCACCATGCAGCAAGGCATCAAGTCGATCAGGGTAGGCTATAAATTTAAGATGGCTGTATAATGGGTGTGTGGACATAGAAATAGATAACCTCGCTTATTGTGAAACCCATTCAGCAACCGCTTCTTGCCACGGCCGCAACTTTTCGAGTTTGTGAGAAACTAATGGTGTATAGAGATTTTTATTACCACATGGAGGAAAATCACGCCAAGTCGCCCGTTCCACAATAACATTTAACTGTTTTTGGCGCACGATTTCACTCATTAAATCATATAACGATGCAGAACCCTCATTAGCCAGATGGTAAGTACCATACGGCAATGCCTCATTAAGCGCTCTCTTGACCACTTTGGCAGCGTCTAGGGTATAGAGTGGGCTAGAGATAATATCATCCGCCAGCCTCAATACCCGCTCTCCTTGAGCAACCTTGTCAAGTAGGCGTTCAACTAGCTGCTTATTATGTAATGAAGGCCCAAACAGAACCGGCAATCGAAAAATATAGTGTGCCGGCGTTATATCACGAACCAGTACATCAGCAAAATATTTAGCATGGCCATAAATATTAATCGGATCGGGTTCATCCCGTTCATCTAGTGGCCGTCGTAGCTTGCCACTAAAGACTGTTTCACTACTGAAATTGATAAAAACACCACCACTTGCCGCTGTCAGACGCGCTAACAATCTAGGCAGATAAGCATTCAGTCGAAAAGTTTCCTCTGAATGTTGTTCACAGGCATCCACGCCAATACGCGCTACACAATTGATAACAACATCAAAATTTTCAGTGTCGAGTAGCGATTGCACTGCATCAAAATCCCTAGCATCCAGAGTTTGCGAGTTAACACCAGTCACCTGAAAACTATCCGCTAATACATAATGTAGTGCGTTACCTAACTTACCCGTATATCCAAGTATTAATATCTTCCTCACAAATCTTCCTCTCTTTGTAAGAGCCTATCAATTCCAGAAACAAAACCTCTCTTATTTATAAATCTGTCGGCCTTGTTCATCGTTTCGTCAGGCTTGGCTGCAATAGGAACTCCAGCCAGCCTAAGCGCGGAATGGAAATCCCTTTTCCCAAGGAGGGATGGAGTATTCCCGTCACCGGTATCAGTCGCTGTACATGGTTGCGGCTGACGAAACGATGAACAAGGCCAATCTGTCAAGCGGCATAACTACTACTTTCTAAATTTTCATCAACCATTTTATAGAGTCGCGTCGCAACATCATGTCGTTCAAGAAGCTTAGCCACTGCAATAAACTGAATGGTACCGATCAGTGATTTGGAGAGCATGGCATCCTCACTCCAGCCATAACGGCGTTTGAGAGACACCTGTTCTTCAGCCGCAGCCTCATCAATCATATCAACAATACCAGCTATCTCTTTATTTTCTGGAATAAAAAAATCGAGAATATCGGTTTGTTGGCCAGTAACAGGATTAATCCACGGCTTGGTTACTAGTGGGTAATCACCGTTTTGCGTGAGAGGACTCCCCGGATAGACACGCATGGTGGAAATAACCGCCACATCAGCCCCCTTATGGATATATTCGGTCGCCACAGTAATGGAGTCCATTAAATCCTCTACCGTACTTTCAGGTATGCCAATAATAATAAACATCTGAGGAGTAATTCCTAGCCTTAATAACTCATCAATGACGATACGGTAATCATCCAATGTTACACCAATCTTATTGACCGATGGCATATGAAGCAGTCGTTCACTAAACGACTCGATACCCAATCCGATATTATGAAACCCTGCTAATTTCATTAGCTGTAGTAATTCAGAACGTAAAATTTTTGTGCCGTCTGACTGACGATACAAAAAATCAAGTACACGAGCCTGACAAAAAAATTGTAGATCGCTGGGTAGTTCGCCCGAACTCTTACCCTCAATAACCTTTTGACAGAACTCTTTTAGGCGCAATATACCCTGAGCGTTGCCTACAGGAAAATCATCGTCACTGAACATAAATGCTCGTGCACCTACATTATTAGCGTAGTGCTCCACAAGTTCATAAACTTCTTGTGCAGACAGCATGATGATGGTGATTTTCTTATCTTGCGACAACGGAAGAAAATTCTGTGAACTACAAAAACCACAGCGACGAGGACAATGGCTGACTGTATAGAGACGCGTTGTTTCCACGGTAAATGAGGCATTATTAAACGCATTATTTTTGCGTGCTCTCATAATATCCCAGTAACGATAATATGGAATATTATTTTTCAACCCATTAACATAAAATAACTCGCTAAACTCTTCTCTAGTCAATGTTGGTGATGGTTGGTAAACCGTTTGCATCCCCATATCTACACGCTCAGTCTTCAGCATCGGTGCTAGATAAGCAACTCCTGATGTGTTTTGTAAAAGTGTCAATAAATTTGTTGACAGTGAATTCCCCTCATGATATTTGCGATCAAATAAAAACAAATGATCACAAAAATTAGCAAAGGTTTTATCTGCAAAACCTAGAAAACAAATGTCCAGTAATTTAGTTCTCAACCATTGTTCGTAATTCATAGTGGCTTCTTGGCCACCGGCAATCATCAATGTATCATGTGCTGAAAGAGCAAGTTGACGGAGTTCTAGAATCGCATCCAAATCCATACTCATATTCACATGGGTGACACTCATTCCAATAATATCATAAGCTCCAGATTTCACCCTTGTTTTTAATAAATTTTCGTCATCTATGTCATAATCAAAGATTTCACAACAGTGATTATGTGCCTCTACTGCAGTCTTAAGATTATAAAGACCTAATGGTGGAGAAATATTAAACCCTGCCCAACTTTTGGATGTAAGCAACAAAATGGAAAGACCATTTTTCATTTTATCCCCTTAATCATACGCGCACCATAAGCAATCTACAGCCAAGTAAAACATAGAATTTATAATTTAAAATGCATAATCATAAACGAACTTTAAGTATTAAAAACAAGATTATCTCTCGTTTTTTTCCTAAGCTCTGAAATATCTTCGATAGACATGCCCCACAACTCGGATATGCGTTCAATCCGTTCCGGAGAAAAATTAATTCTATCCCACTCATAAACTCTCAATATACTGACATCCTTTCCCGTCCACTCATTTGATTTGACCTTTGAATATCTCCAATCAATCTTATAGCTCTCTTCATTCTCAACATCCATAGCATTCGTAGCTAAGGCAATGTCATATATTGTTGTTCCCTTAATGGGAACCATAACAAAAATTTTGATATAGTCAGCATTACAGTGCTCAGCAAACCAAATAGTTTTTCTTATCTCCTCCCAAGTTTCACCGGGGTTTCCGATAACAAAATTTGCTAAAACATACATACCCCTGTCTTTAATATTCTGAATTTTTGCCGGAATTTCAGGAAGATTTTTTATCGGCTTTTTAATAATATCTCTTAAAACTCGTTCATCTCCCGATTCAATAGCAACATTAGCGCCGACACAACCAGACTCTTTCATTAAATCTAGCATCTCATCATCAATTGCAAATATTGGCAGCGCAATGGCAACCCATTTAAGATTTAGTTGCCGCCGAATCAATTCATTCAATATCGCTTTTGCCTTTGGTTTGGCTGCAAAAAGATTATCATCCTGAATCACAAATGATTTCAGTCCAAAGTTCCTAACAAAAAATTCGAGATGATCAACAACTTTATCAGGTGAGGGCACCCGTATCTTGCGTCCTGAGATAAATGGAACCTGACAAAAAGTACAGGGATACGGGCACCCCCTGCTAATCGTTAATGCAATTCCTGGTAATTCAGGCGCACGATTAAACCCATATCGCCCATCTTTCTTCAAATAATCATCGAGATTTACATAGTCATAATTAGGGAATGGTAGTTGATCTAGATCATCAATCAACGCACGATCTTGGATAGTTAATCGATTTAAATCATCACGATACAGCAATCCTTTAGCTGGAATCTCACCTCTGTTTTCCAGATATAATAATAACTCTCTTAACAGATACTCACCTTCGCCATTACAACCATAATCAATATTAGTGTTAGCCATAACCGTCACTGGATCGGTAGTAATATGAACACCTCCAGCTATAACCGTAACATCTGGAAGAGCATTTTTTAACTCATTAGCAGCGATATCCAATGTTTCCGCATACTCTGATGTAATTACTGAAACACCGAAGTATTTAGGCGAAAAGCCCTTAACAATCTCAACAAAATCGCCTATTGAAAGGTTATATTTTTGAGCATCGACAATCTTAACATCAACAATGTCCTCAACCATTGTCGCTAACAGACATAGCGTCGTTGGTGGAAGGTCCCATGTTGTTACCACATCATCTTTTACCCATCTTTGATTGGGATAACATAGTACTAATATTGGTTTGTCACTCATTAAACACCATCCGAAAAACATCAAAAATAAAACGAATTGGCACTGGTCATCTATAATCAATCCCAATCATTACAGGTAATAATTCACTACATTTCTCAGAATTAATGTCTAATATTTTTTTTACCTCATAATCATCTAAGGTTGCATGTTGACGAGCTAAAAAACCTAGGTTAGTCTCTGAAACCTGCACTGACTCTATATCCACACTCAACCCACGACTCTGCGCCCAAGTTCGAGCTAACTCAAAATAACTCATCTCATCTTCCGCAGTCATCTGAAAGACACCCCTAAGACGCTGCTCCATCAGCATAGCAATCACCCATAATGTTCGCTGTATTGATACAGGAGAAAAAACATAATCAACAAAGGCTCGTATAGCTTCACCCCGGTCAAGAGCTCGTTGCCATCCATGTATTACATTCATCGGTCCATCAATAACCTTTCCAAGGCGTAATACCGCACCGGCTCCGGTTAAAAGCAGAGATTCAATGACTGCCTTTTGTCTCCCGTACTCAATAGATGGAGAGACAGTCGTCATCGACTTAACTTTGGGTAGCTCGCCATTAAATACCAAATTAGTCGATGGATAAACCACTGTGGCTCCCCTCTCCCATAGTATTTCAATAAGCCTCATGGTTGCTGCCACATTGATCTGCGCTGTTATTTCTGGTTGATGTTGACATTGAACCACATCGCTAATCCCTGCACATATCACAGCTAAATCAACAGAATTTGGCAACACCCAGCTTGATGGTTCTGAAGATAAATCGAGATATAGTAGTTTCTCGTTATCTCTACGTCTCGTAGTACCTGTAACAGACCATCCTTGATGCGTTAAATAGTTTATCAATGCATGACCTAATGTACCATCTGCGCCAACAACTAAACATTTTTGTTGTACAATCATCATATGACTATAAAATTAGCACTATTAAATTTAGTGTATATTTTCATTCTCAAATGCTGTTGTATAGATATCATTATCTCTAAAACCCAACTCTTTAAATTGATGAATAATATCATATTTATAAATTGACTGCATAACTAATATTGCTGCGTCTGCAAATTTATCTATCAATTCATCATCACGCTTATAAATTGTATATTCACCCAAATATTTAGCGCCATGAAATGTATCATTATTATCAACTATAGCTACAATATTCATATCTTGATAGTTCAATTCAAGCAGATCAAAATACTCCAAAAATATATCTTCGTAAACTCTAGGGCTAATAATTATTTTTTTGTACCGATTATTGACATCCAACAATAGTTCTTTTTGCTGCTGTATTTTCCTTCTTAAATTAGGCAGCGATGACGGATTAAAATCAAATCTCAGTGAACACTGACGACATCCAAGACGTATAATGCGTGGTGTTGAGACCTGTATATTCCCATATTCAACAACACTACTACAGTTAGGACACTCAAGCTCACAAATATAGGCTTCATGTTCAGTACGCTTATCTAACTTTAC
This sequence comes from Ectothiorhodospiraceae bacterium BW-2, assembly GCA_008375315.1. Classification (NCBI taxonomy): domain Bacteria; kingdom Pseudomonadati; phylum Pseudomonadota; class Gammaproteobacteria; order Chromatiales; family Ectothiorhodospiraceae; species Ectothiorhodospiraceae bacterium BW-2. The sequence goes on from CP032507.1 coordinate 1,331,667, forward strand.
TGATTTCACTTTACAATACTGTCTTGCCTCTGCTGAAATTTTCTCAATTTCAGCGACAACATTACGATACTCATCATCACTCATTCGAGAAAGATTAAGAGCGGGTGAACCAGAACGAATAAATTTCAGCTTATCGGTTACAATACCCTTTTCCAGAGCCATTTTATACAAAGGCGTTCCTGGATAAGGTGATATTTTTCCAAGATTAATTTTATATTCTGGATGCTGCTTCCACCAAGCTATGGTCTCTTGGCTTGTTTCGTAAGTTTCTGCTGGATCGCCAAAAATAAAATTACCTTGTATTGTTACCCTATTATCGACGGCACATCTAAGTGCACTTTCAATATTTTTTCTTGTTACACCATGCTTCTGCATACTCTTAAGAACATCATCATTTATGCTTTCCAAGCCAAAGCTTACCTCATAACAACCTGAATCACGCATAAATTTTAATGTCTTATCATCCACTGAACCAGGCCATAACTGACAAGTCCATAAAATATTGTATTTCATTATACGCTCGGAAAATTCGATTAATCTCCGTTTACTAGCCGACATCATTTCATCAAGTACTGCAATGATATTAACATTATATTTATTCACAAGGATATCAATTTCATCGAAAACATTATCAAGGTTTCTCATTCTGTATTTTTGACCAATCGGATGGAAGCAGAAAGTACACTTTAGTGGACAGGAACGACTAGTAATAATAGGAATAGCGCGCGGAAAATCAAATGGATAAAATGAAGTTCTAGCAGAAGGATATTGTCGCCGAAAATATTCTTCAATATCGATAAGTGTGAAATCAGGATATGGAAGCTGGTCAATACACTCATTTGCTTCCCGTTCCGTATTATATACATAGCTACCATTCTGCTTATGTACAAGTCCTTTAATTGCAGCAACAGAACTACCTTTTTCCAGAGCATGAACCAGCTCCAACGATGTAATTTCACCCTCCCCTAGAACAGCATAATCAGGTTTTATATGATTGCAGATAAACTCTTTATCACTAGTTACAATCCCCCCTCCAAGCACGGTTAATATAGAAGACTCCAAATTCTTAAATATATCAAATATATTTTTTATACTTTGATAGGCGGCAGAAAGTCCACCGCACATCATAATATTAACCTCATGTAAAGAAAGATAATTTTCAATCACATCTCTCTCTGATCTATCTGCATATGAGTTTAGATTGAGGATCGATACATCGTATCCGTTACTCTTAAGATAAGTAGCGACATACAGAATACCCAATGGCAAGTCATAAAATTCTTTTTGGCTGTATACCAATTTAGGAAGAATAAATACTATTTTCACCTATTTTTCACCTCTATCTTTATTTATCATAGTGAATTTTTAACTTTTAAATTTTATTAGACAGCGCCCACTACTTTTTCCAGAACGCATATCATCAAGAGCATCATTAATATTTTCCAGAGAATAATAATCGGTAAACAATTCCCGCAACTGTATTCTTCCTGCTCGATATAGCGCGTGATAGCGTGGTATATCCAGTTCAGGACGACTCTCTCCACCATGAGAACCTGTAATATATTTCCCAAAATGCATTGGGAGAGAATAAATATTAATATTATCTCCTTTTTTAGGAACTCCAACCAATATAACACGTCCTTGTGGTTTACTCAGTTGATAACCCATTTCAATAATGGCCGGTTTACCTGTATTATCAATAAACACATCAACACCATTGGAATCCAAAATTTGGCTAATCGTCTCTTTTGCATCAACAACATTAGCATTAATCGTATGGGTAGCACCCATCTTCTTCGCTAATTCCAATCTATTGTCATACAGATCAACCGCAATAATGGGATAGGCACCAACTAGACTAGCAGCCTGAACAATATTCAGTCCCACACCTCCAGCACCATAAACCACTACCGACTCACCAATACGCACATTTGCATCATTTTCCACCACACCAAACCCAGTTGTCACGGCACAACCAAATAAAGCCGCGACCTCCATATCACTATCTAATGGGATTGCTGTCATGCGGTTTTCCGACACAATCGAGTATTCGCTAAATGTCGTTACCCAACCGGCGTTTACCGTTTTTTCTCGCCATTGGTATTTAGGTGGAGCAGACTCGATTCCACTCCCTTTACGCCAATGCAATACAACGATATCCCCAACTTTAACAGTTCTTACCCCAGCACCAATCTCAATCACTGTTGCAGAGGCTTCATGTCCTAATAAATGAGGCAAAAATCTATCTTCACCTTTTGCACCATCTATCTCTCCAATTTGAGAACCACAAATACCGCTGAAATGAATTTTAACCAATACCTGTCCCACCTCCAGTGATTCAGGCAACATTATCTCTTCAATAACCAGTGGTTTACGCTGCTCGACTAAAATAGCCGCTTTCATTGTTTTTGGTATCATCTATCATTCACTCAAAGTAGATGTAGGAGTAATCACCACTATAACCCGTCTGCTTGAACCACCAGTCCCACTCTTCTGGAGTACAAAAAGCCTCACAAGTCACCTGCCAATAGAGCAGATTAGCCTTCTCCTCCTCATTTCGGTACGACTCTACACAGAGATATTTATACTTTTTTCCGACCCGTTCCATCTCTCTTAGAGCTTTATCCAGATCGTAGTTATGTAAGTTATGCAGCGTGGTAATGGAAAAAACAAAATCAAAATGGTCATCCGGAAAGGGAAGATGATTAGCATTCCCAATCTGTAACCGATCTTTTATCTCTTCCTTACCATTTTCTATTGCATAATCGGAGATATCGATTCCGTAAACATCTAGTCCAGGCAATAGTTGTGTCAATTCATAAAGTTGATAACCCTTACCACATCCAATATCAAGTATTTTATCGCCAGGTTTTAATCCATAGTGTTGAATCATTGCCTCTCCAACAGGTGCCCAACGACCAGCCATGTAGCGATATCCACCATAGTTTATGCGACGATCGCCATCCCAATAGTCATGCGCCCATTTTTTAGCTAGCATTGCCGCTTTTGCCTTGGGATATTCCGGATCATTTACCCGAGCCAAATAGTCGCGCTGAGTGCTTTTATGTACTTTAGACATAAAATCAATATATGCCATAATCATATTCCTTAATTGATTGAAAAACTGTCTGTGCTTTTGTTAGCTGAGCTATTTTAAGTGCTGTTTCATCTAACATAGGATTTGCAAATTTCCTTCTTTTCATATGCACTGGCAAAAAAATATTGAGCATAATACAACACCATTTTACTTGATAAACCGGATACAACATTTGAATCCGCGTCCTAAAATCATCAACATCAGCAAATAAATGTTGGCTGCGATCAATAAAATATTGGTAATATTTCATCGGAACCTGAACGGCGGGTTGTAGAAAAAAATCTATAACCGTCTTAACTGGATCATCCCACCCCGCATATTCAAAATCGATAAAGTAAATCTCTCCTTTATCTGTTCGTAAGGCGTTATGAAAGCCAAAATCGGACGGTGATACGCAACACTGCCCTTGTGAAAATAGTGCATCCATTGCCCATCCACGCCTATATGCCTGCTGTTCAATCGACTCACGACACCATTTCCAAAACTTGGCCAACTCGTTGATAAAGTCAACACCTTTACCGCCAATACCATCATCATCAATCGCTAGCAGCTGTTGAATACGCCGAGCAGTAATATTCAAGTGCCCAATCAATGACGAAGGCGATTCAGATGCAGGAGGCAGTTTCTCTGCATAGTAACGCATTATGGGTTGGTTGAGTCCATTCAGAAAATTAATGGCTGCATCAACTTCCTGTTGCCCCAACTCATCTGGTTGTAGATGTTCTCCGTCAATATACTCGTAAAGAGCCATACCATTTTCAGCACTCAACGCTAATGGTGCGGGTACACTGCCTGGACAAACATGATTTGCATACACCAGAAAATCATATTCGGTCTGTAACCGATTGCGATTATCACCATCGTGCTGAAAATAGTGCTTCAACAGATATTTTTGATGATTCTCACCTGACTCAATACAGTAACTTCGATTATTCCCCCCCATACACAAAAGAGATATTCGCTCTATTTCTGTATCCTCTGCTGCGGCTCGTACCAACAGTTGCGAAGATATACTGTATAGTTGTGCCTCGTGGATAAGATTTTCCATTAACACTCTATCCCAAGATACTTCCCTATATCCTGCCAAGTTGCAAAAGTAGGCATCAAAGAAAGTGAATAGTGTTCTTCGGGATCAAACAGAATGGAGATAATATTTTTAGGGAACTTTTGCGCGGTCAATATTTCAGGCAAATCATCAATAAAGCAGTCACATCCACACCGTTCAATCTGTGCCAATTTAGTATCGCGTGTTAATTCAAAGAAAAGCTGTTCATCGCTAAATAATTTCCGGTTATTCCAAACAAGATTCTCATTAATCCATCCTCTAGCTGCGGCATGTAGATCATAGGGTAAACCAATGACAGGATATTGTGTCTTATGACTAATGATATTGATAACATGCCCCTGTTCAACGGCTGCTGCGATGAAAGCCACCACACCAGGAAAAGCACTTGCCTCACTCATTCGTTTACCGTAAACATATCCCTGCATCTCTGTCCATACAGGCTCCTGATCTATACCGCGCAAGTAATCGCGTATGGCAATTTTATTGACTGGCATATCAGAATTTATCACCCCCTGTTCTAGTGCAACTTTATAAAAAATTTCATCATAACAGGCTATGGTATTGTCAAAATCAATTCCAATATACATCCAATTCCTCGCTTTAATAACGCAATCAAAACTACCACTAAATGCGTGACAAAATTTGATATGCTATGTTTTTAGCGGTTAAACCATACTTTTGACGAGCATACGCCTGATGGCCTACTTCATGCATAAATTCATCTGCAGTACCAAAATTGACAAGGGGAATCCTATTTTCGGTCGCTACCATCCACTCAGCCACAGCGCTGCCAAAGCCTCCCAACAAACTATGCTCTTCTACGGTTGCAATCAGTTCAAAACGCTCCATAGCCCCTGAAAGATAGGTCACATCAAGAGGTTTTACGGTATGAAAGCTAACTATTTCCGCCAAGACTCCCTGTTCAGCAAGGATATCCGCCGCTTTCAGTGACTCTTCCATCATACTACCTACTGACAACAAGGCAATTCGCTCCCCGGGACGAACAATGATAGCTTCGCCGGTTGTCAATCGTAGTGATTTTGAATGAATATCCGGTTCACCTTTTTTACCAATTCGGATATAGGCCGGCTTATCAGACTGTAACACTGCTCGCATGATCATACGCAGCTCGTTTGTATCACAAGGCGCAAATATCTGCATGCCGGGCAAAGTTCTCATAATGGCTAGATCTTCGAGCGAATGGTGAGTTGGACCAAGCTCTGCGTAAGAGAGACCGGATCCAGTCCCAACAATCACTACCGGAACATTTTGATAACAAACATCCACTCGGATTTGCTCAAAGCAGCGAGTTGTTGTAAACGGAGTAATGGTGTACACAAATGGGCGCAGACCCGAAAGCGCCAATCCGGCAGCAACCCCCATCATATTGGCTTCAGCGATACCGCAATTGAGAAACCGCTTTTCATCTATATCTTTAAATTTATCAAATAGTCTATTACCAATATCACCCGATAAAAGAACAAGCCGTTCATCCACTTTAGATAGTTGCGTTAACTCATCAGCAAATGCATTTCTCATTTGCACTCTCCAAGCTCGTCCTGTGCTAATAACACCTCTTCAGCGGTAGGTATACGATAGTGCCAATTATTATCATCCTCCATAAAGGAGACTCCTTTCCCTTTCGTCGTATGCGCAATAATTGCAGTTGGTTTCTCTTTTTTCGAGGTAAAACGATCTAATTCAAATAACAGCTCAGAGTAATTATGTCCATCAACTTCAACAGATTCCCAGCCGAATGCACGCCATTTATCAATCATAGGATCGAGAGAGAGGATTTCCTGACTACGACCAGTTGCCTGCCATTTATTAAAATCAACAATCACACATAGGTTAGATACTTTTTGTCCAGCAGCCAGCATAGCTGCTTCCCAAATAGAGCCTTCATTACACTCCCCATCTCCCAGCACAACATAAACATTATACTCTCTCTTTTGCATGCGTGCCGCCAATGCAATTCCCAATCCTATGGGTAAACCATGACCTAACGAACCAGTCGCAGCCTCAATTCCAGGTAATTTATCCGGCGTAGGAGGATGTTCCGCAAACAACCCACCATCCTTACCGTAATCATTAAGACAATCCGAATGATAATAACCGCGTTTTGCTAGCACATGAAATAATGCTGGTGCCCCATGACCTTTGCTCAAAATACAACGATCTCTCAATGGATCTGTTGCTTTAGAAGGATTGATTCTCAATTTCGAAAAATATAGAGCTACCAAAATATCAACACAAGAGAGGCATGAACCTAAATGAGGCGTATGGCTCTTGTGGGAATTCTCAATAATTTGTTTTCTTAAAACACAAGCAATCTGTTTCAGTTGGTCGTACTGCATAATAATCAATATAATTTACAATAAAGTAATAGAACAATTATGGCTTGTGGATGTATGTATCATTCTGATTTTTTAATACATCAAAATTAGAATCAATCCACTCTATAACTTCATCAACACCTTGTTCAAGACTTACAACATCACTCCAGCCAATATTTTTTCTAATTTTGGTACTATCAATCAAATAAGCTGCATCTTTTCCGAGCCTTTCATCAGCTATATCGACCACATCATAAAAGTCAACTCCCATTTTATTACATATCATTTCAACTATACTCTTAATAGTTACAGTTGACTCAGTAGCTATATGGTAAACATCACCGATATCACCTTGTAAAGCCACCTTTAATGTAGCATCTGCAACATCCCTTATATGCACGAATGATCTCTCTGAAATACCACCGCCATGGAGCTGCAAACGCCTTTTTTGCTTTATATACATGATAGTTCGAGGAATAATCCGATAGAGTTGCTGACCAATCCCGTAAACATTCGCTGCACGAGTATAAACTGCTGGAAAATTATAATTATCAATAAATGTTTTCAAACTCATATCGCCAGCTGCTCTAGAGGCAGCATAGGGCGTACTAGGGTTATAAGGCTGATCTTCCCTAACATAGTTAGGACAATTACCATAAACTTCTGGCGTTGCAATATGAACATATTTTTTTATAAAATCAAAATCTTTTAACCTATTAAATAGCCTTGTCACAGCAACAGCATTCGTCATAAACCAATGTTCAGGATGTAACCAACTCTCAGCCACCATACCCTGAGCAGCAAAATTCACGATATAGTCAGGTTTTTCTTTTTCCATCAAATCAGCAATTTTATCTAGATCATGATTGAGATCCATCTGATAAAAAGTGTAATATTCATCCACTAACCTGTTATTAATGTACGGCAAAAAAAGTCTATTAGGTGGCTGAGAACGGCTAACTCCAATTACTGAGTAACCCATATTTAAGCCAAAATCGACAAAACTCGCTCCCGAAAAAGAATTACTGCCAATCACCACTATTTTTTCATTCATAATCATTAACTTACTACCAAGAAGACCCACTCCAAACTACAACCGTAAACAGCCAAATTAAAAAAATCAATCTGCAATTATGACTTGTTTATCCTTCAATTTAGCGTCTTACAAAAAAAAACTTAAGTTTTTTTTTTTAAAACCGCTGTCATTTATATATCATATCCTTAATTAAAGTTACATATACTATATTTATTTGTCAACCAAGAGAGACTCTGCAATGCCAAAAAAAATGAACCTAACCAACAAGCTACATCAACCGCTGATACTAGAGCGCATTTCACAATCCGACTCTTTAGCACCAAAAACCTATCCCCTCGTCGTCGAACTCGACACCACCGAGGCCTGTGATCTCGCCTGCCCCGGCTGTATTAGCGAAGATATTGTCCAAAACGGCGCTCGTTTCTCCAACGAAAGACTACTACAACTCGGAGAGGAACTCTACGATGCGGGCGTTAAAGCCGTTGTCCTTATTGGGGGCGGCGAACCCCTAGCCCACCCCGCTGTTGGTGAGTTAATTGACTACTTTGGCACCCATGATATCCACATTGGCATCACCACTAATGGCACCTTTATCCACAAATATCTGGAACCAATTGCCAAATACTCGTCATGGACCAGAGTCTCTATGGACGCTGCAACGAACAAGCTATTCCAAAAACTACGACCCTCCAAAGGAGGAAAATCGAAATTCGACCAAATTATCGCCAATATGCGGCAATTAGCCAAAGTTAAACAGGGTAAACTGGGCTATTCTTATCTCATTCAAACGGAAGCCGATGGTAATGGCGTTGTCCCCAATATTCACGAAATATATGCAGCCGCAGAGTTAGCACGCGATATCGGCTGTGACTACTTTGAAGTTAAACCGAGCTACCAATTTCGTAAGGGCATCGAGCATGCATTGATGAAACACTCTCAAGAGAAGATGGATCAAGCGCGAGCTGAAATTGAACGACTTGATGAGCTAGAGACCGATAGCTTTAGTATTATTAAGGCGATTAACCTAGATGCATCTCTAAATGGCATTAATGAACCACAACCAAAGGACTACAAACGCTGTCCGGCTTCCATTCTTCGCACCCTGATTGCGCCATCGGGCGTTTTTGTCTGCCCCTATTGGCGTGGGAAAATTCAATACAACATGGGGCAATTGCACGATCAATCTTTTCAATCGCTATGGCATGGCCAATGCCGCGCTGAAGTAATGAACTACCTTGATGCCGGAAAACAGTGTAACTTTCACTGCCTACGACACCTATCCAATCTTGAAACTATTGCTATAACGAATGCACTGGAGCAGGGGAATCCCATAGCGACCGTTGATGAGTTTGATCGATTTATTTAACCTTTTGAGCCTAAGACCTCTTTGGACTCGAACAAATTACCCACAAATAATGGCACATACTGGGAAACCCTGTATGCAGCACCTCATCGTTCATTCCAAAAAGAAACACATTATTAAAATATTGATAACCCAAATCTTTTAATGCGGTTGCGTCTTTTAAATTAACATGACCCTCTTTGGATGCATGAGAGGCGTATTGACTCGCAGCCTTGTTAGGAGTTCCCATAATTATTACCCCTTTATGATTCAGTGAATCGACCAAGTTTCCAACAAATGCAGACTCCTCATTTGGAAAAACATGTTCAATGACATCGACAAGAAAGATGCCATCAACCTTTTCAGGAAATGAGGCGTGTATAAAATCGAAGTATTCGAAGCGGACATTTTCCAGAAAACTGTTTCGTGTCCGTGTTTTATCCAGCATATCTTGATCGATATCGGTACAAATTAGTTGCTTGACCCTACTTGCGACCAAAGGCGAACCAAAACCATCCCCGATACCAACCTCAATCACTCGATCCATGCCCTGCAACATACTGGAACAAAATTTATACCTAGACAACACATAACAGAGATGACGCGGGTCTACGCGATAAATTTCCGAAGTATATTCTCCTAGTAGAAGCTGTTCTCGCTGCTTTGCTTCTGCAACCATCGACTCCCATAATATTTTTGAGTTATCCATAATCTATCCTGATTTAGTTATGCCAAATAAGGCCTTGTTCATAGTTTCGTCAGCTAAGAGCCAAAATTGGTAATGTTTCTCAGCACACAAATGACATGACACACATCCCCCTTAGAGGTAAAATCAGTTAATGAAGACCACTTAATCACCAAAAGGAGGCAACATCATGTCGGAGGTCAGTTTAACCGAATCTGTCGTAAACCCAAAGGGAAAACCTGCGCAACCGGAATAGCAATTAATCATCATAGAGTGATGTGGAAAAAATGGCTCAGGAGCTCATTCATGAACAGCTTGTCCGGCTACCATTCTTCGTACCCTCATTGCACCATCAGGTGTTTTTGTCTGCCCCTATTGGCGCGGCAAAATTCAATACAACATGGGGCAACTGCACGATCAATCTTTTCAAGCGCTCTGGCATGGCCAACGCCGCACTGAAGTGATGGACTACCTTGATGCGGGTAAACAGTGCAACTTTCACTGCTTACGCCACCTGTCCAACCTTGAAACTATTGCTATAATGAGTGCACTGGAGCAGGGGGATTCCATAGCGACTATTGATGAGTTTGATCGATTTATTTAATCTTGACAACCCGTTCGAAAAAAGGTGTTTACTCTCTGTCTCAAGGATACTGAACTGTCAAATCACGATTATGGCCTTATGCCTAGTGCTAATAACATCTATTAAAGTTGTTTCCCAATCAAACCATATAGTTTATAATTAATTTTTTTAAACAATTTTTTGAAAGGTTTTAATGATGAAATTTAGCACATCAGAGTTAAATACTGATAGAGGTTGGGCTGCTGCTACTGGCATAAAGAAAAAGCAGTTTTACTTAATTTTGGAAACTTTCGAAAAAAGCCACTCTAGTATTATCGAATCGAAATTACTTAAAAATACGATTGAAATTGGTGATGAATTCTGTATCAAAAACACAGAGGAACTTTTATTTTTTACGCTGTTCAGTTTAAAGAGTGGATTAACTTATGATAACTTGGGTTTTGTGGCTGGAATATCATCATCTTATGCGCACAAAATTCAAGCATTTGGTCTCTCTGTTTTGGAGCACGCATTAAATGAGTTAGAATGTATGCCAATTAGAAAATTTAAGGATCCCACTGAATTTAAAGAGTTTTTTGAGAAAAATAATATCGAAAACATACTCATAGACGCAACCGAGCAACCGAAACAAAGACCATCAGAATATGATAGACAAAAAGAACATTTTTCAGGTAAAAAAAAAGGCATACAGTAAAGGCTTTAGTGATTGCAACCTCTGGAAGAAATATCCCATATATAAGTATGCCATATGCAGGTAGTGTACATGATTTTTCAATGATGAAGCAAGAATTTGATCCGATGGAAAACTGGTTTGAAAATATGAATGCAAATGTTGATTTAGGGTTTCTTGGTATTGAGTCTGTTTATGATTTTAACTCAATAAAAATTCCACATAAAAAACCTAAAAATGGCTCATTGACAGATGAGCAAAAAGCAGAAAATAAAATGGTTGGTTCTGAGAGGATTTTCGTTGAACATAGCATTGGTGGGCTAAAACGTTTTAGAGCTTTAGCTGATAGATTAAGAACTCATTCCGTCAAGTTATATAGCAAAATACTAGGAATATGCGCTGGAATCTGGAATTTCTCTCTCGCTAACCCATTGATTTAAAAAAAGAAACATGTCTATTATAGGAGATATAAAATGGAATGGGCTGCTGTTATAAACAATCCGTTACTTAAAAACCTTCCATTTAAGATTGAACTTAATAAATGGGGGCAAATACTCATGAGTCCTGCAAGTAATAGTCACGGAAATTTACAATATAAAACGGGTTCTAGGATTGAGCCTGAAAAGAGAGGTAAAGGTGAAATAATCACCGAATTTTCTGTACAAACAAGCCAAGGGGTAAAAGTGGCTGATGTTGCATGGGTATCAGATGAATTCATTGAAAAATATGATTTTGAAACGCCTTATAGTTGTGCCCCAGAAATCTGCGTTGAAATTGTATCTCCCTCTAACCCTAAAGAGGAAATTGAAGAAAAAATTGAATTGTATTTGGCAAAAGAAGCTAGAGAAATCTGGATTGTCAGTGATGATGGTAATACAAGATATTACTCGTATAAAGGAGAGCTGTCGCAAAGCGTAGAGCTTGATATTGACAAATAAGTGTCTCTGATGCCACTCTTTACGCTTGCTATTCGTACCAGTTGTGGTGGTTCAACCGGCATGGGTCACCTCAAGCGCTTGACAGCCTTGGCTCAAGCGCTACAGCAGTATTGCATCGAACCACTATTCATTATCAATACCCCTCTGCAACTCACAGAACTTCCGTCCTACTTTAATTTTACCGCTCTAACACTAATTCACAGCGAAAATAACCTGCTAGAGGATGCAGACAACACACTTCACATAGTACGAAGATACCCATCGATTAAGGCAATTATGGTCGATGACTATCAGCTAGGCTCAGCTTGGGAGGAGGTGTTTCAGCAGCAAGGGTATCGGATCATTGTGATTGATGATTTGGTTAGGCAACATCAATGTGATCTACTCATCGACTCCAAATGGCGTGGTGCTGAAACAGCGCTAAGTTATGACCATTGTCTGCCTGCATCGACACAAACACTATTAGGTCCCGACTATTTTATCCTCTCTAGGGAGTATCAAGCAGCTCTACCGGAGAGAAAAGCATCCCTTGCTCCTAACCCGTTCACAATTCTTATTTCACTAGGAGGTTCTCCTAGGTTAGATCAAATCGAGCAGTTAACTGATGCCTTCAGTCATTATTGGAGCCTCACAACTCATCTACAACTCAATATTGTTAGCGGAAATTTACCTCGGCAAAAAATACAATCAGGCCATAGTCGCGTGACGATCGATACCATCGAAAATGTACCCTCTCTATACCCCTGCTATCTGAAATCCGATCTATTTGTCGGAGCTGCGGGTACCTCAATGTATGAAGCCTTTGCCTGTCAACTGCCCGCTATCACCTTTACCATTGCCGATAACCAGCACATTCCGCTATCCCATGTACACGATTTTGGTCATTTTTTTCATAGTAACAGCCCTCCATGGGATTGGCTGGAGGGATTGGTACGAAGTTGTGAACAATTCTGTCAAAATTACTCAAAATTGGAACAATCCTACCGCAACGCCCGTTGTTCTATTGATGGTAAAGGATCTGATCGAATTTCGCTGGCGATTAAGCAACTATTAAGCCCTGCATCGACCTAAATCGTTATGACTATTGTTCACCAGGTAGCCAATCGTCCCCTAGCAATTCATCCATCTGCCAACAAAATAGTTCCGGAAAGTCTGCTATCCCCGTCTCATTCACAGCAATCGATACGGCATCATTCCACACCTTATCCAACCAATCGGGATCAGCAAGCCGTGGTTTAAGGCTAGGCACCTCTTTTAGGTGAAGCGCTATGGCCCGTCTTTGAGTTTGAATCGTTCTCAACCAACTCTTTCCACGCCTTTCGGGCTGATATTCCCACTTAAGCAAATGAGCTATAAGAGCTGCCATTCTTGATGCTAACTCTCTCTGTTCGCTCTTTCCCACATCCTCTATCTCTTCAGCTAAATGTTCAATATCAAGCAGTTCAAACTGTCTATCTCTTAAAAGCTGCGCTTGCTCATTTGCCCATTCTAAAACATCTTGCTCATAAGCGATCATCATTTACTTTTGCACCCCACCCAAGCAGTCCCAAGTCACAGGGTCACCCACCTCTAAATCATAAGCTGCTTTTTTTGACAGCACAATATCGTAGTATTTAGGTGACAGACCAAAACCAGGTCTGACCGACTTAATATTTTGGGCGCTAAAGGGCTCACCGGCTTTGATCGGAGCAATCGCGTAGAGTGATCGTTTTCCCTGCAAATTCTTGCTCGCAGCAGGAGTCACACTATACTCCACATCTCCCAGAGCCTCTTCAACTCGCCGGATTTCGGTCACCATCGCCTGAAACTGCTCGATAGTGAGTGAGAAGAAACTATCCACCGACTCTATCGTCTCATCCAGAATAATATGCTTTTCAATCACCTTTGCGCCCAGAGCCACTGCACCGATGGAAACCCCCATACCAGGCGTATGATCTGAAAGCCCAACTGGCAATCTAAACATCTGTTCCAGATGGGGAATTGTCTTCAGGTTTACTTCCGAGATGGGGGTTGGGTAGGCCGTGGTGCACTTTAACAGCACAATCTCTTCGCATCCGGCCTCTTTCAGAGTCGCTATTGCTTCAGCGAGTTCTGCCACATTAACCAGACCGGTTGAGAGAATGACGGGCTTACCGGTGGCCGCAACCTTTTTTAGCAAGGGAAGATCCAACACCTCTGGTGAGGCGATTTTATAGGCTCGAACATGGTATTTCTCCAACTCATCTACCGATGTTGGATCGAATACTGAACCAAACAGCTCCACACCCAGTTCGTTAGCACGACTAAAAAGAGCAGGCAGCCACTGCCATGGTGTATGAGCATATTCGAATAGATTATATAAATTACCATAGCTGTGCCAAGGGTTATCTTCGGCAATCATAAAATCGGCTTTGTTGGAGTTTATGGTAATGGTGTCAGGACGATAGACCTGTATTTTAATCGCATCAGCACCCGCTTTATGAGCTGCCTCTATCATTTGTAGCGCAATATCAAGTTGGCCTGCATGATTACCGGATATTTCAGCAATTGTATAGACAGGCTGTTCCTCACCAATCGCTCTATCTCCTATTGTTACCGGTCTCATTGGATCTCCTCCTCTAGTTCACATACAAACAGGCGATTAATGTCAGCCAAAATTGCCATCATCGAACTATAACTATTAAACTTAAATAGATAGACTCCCAAGCGCTGCCGTCTATAATCATCAATTCGATCGCCTGACTGTAGATAGGCATACCCAGTGAGTAGATGAGGCTGCAAGCGCTCATTGAGCGTTAAATCGACCAAGATCCCGTTTCGAGACGCCATCGGAGCGTAACGGATCACATAATGGCCCGTTTTTATTGATTGAGAGGCCAAGGTTAGCGGCTGCCCAAGATAACCGTTTAGAGTATTGAGCGTATAGCTAAATTGGGTTAGGTACTCAACCGGTATAGCATACCAATCCCCTGGTGTACGGCGAGTAAACTCAATAATATAGAGCTGATCACCCTGTTGCAGGTATTGGCCATGAATCAAGCCATCGGTTAGTTTTAACTCTGAGGCGATACGCTCCACAACGCCACGCAGATAGCTTTTATGATCTGCAGAGGGGTGGTAGGGGCCAGAGGAGTAGGCAATTTGGTAAGGATTCAGCCAGTGATATTCGCTGTCATAGTAGTCAAAAACCACCTTTTGGTTGACGATAAAACTAGAGAAGCTGTGCATACTCCCCTCAATATACTCCTCAACCACGCAGCGCTGACTTAGTGAGCTTGCTAACGCCCTCTCTATGGCAGATTTAAGCTGCATACTATCGAAAACGGTTGTGATTCCCTTACCGCCGGAGCGATCCACCGGCTTAACAATCACCGGTAGAGGGATTGACCAATCGGCTATTAAGGCCTCTAAATCACTCTGCCTATCCACAGCGCAATAGCTAGGACTACTGACACCAATTTGACGACAAAAGTCGCGATAGAGATCCTTCTCATGGATCACTCTAGCGGTTGTCACACTATCATAGCCGGGCAACCCAAGCCGCTCGGCCACAAACGCAGCCGTTTGGTAGGCGGTATCATTGCTACCGGCAATGACTCGATCAAAGCACTCCTTTTGCGCTAACGCCAATATCGCTTGAGGTTGACTATAATCGAGATTAAAGTGTGCCTCCAATTGTCGGTTGACTGCGATATCCGGCATATTGTTGACGGCACTGATAAGATACCCTTCGTTTTTAGCCCTCTCAATCAACAACAGATCGGAGGGGGTTCCGCCAATGAGTAGTGCTCGCTTAGACATAAAATAGTAGCTGCATGGATACTTTCAAGAGATATTGATTCCATAAATAACATAGGAGCAGTTGCTATCAGATCTATGCTCAACAATCTTACTAAAACCAAAAGATGCTAACATATCTTCATGCAGAGGATTGACATAGATAAAATAAGCGCCTATTGCGTTATTAATAATATGCGTAGCAAGCCCTAACAAAAAACAGCGAAACAATGCCTCATTAAATGGATTATAGGCAAAGATGACCTTATTGTTAGCAGTGTAACTTGCCATGCGTATATCGCACTCATGAATAGTAACACCCTCTATATTTAGCCGTCTTAAATTATCTCTAGCAATCCGATTCAGATAGACTGAATGCTCATAGCCAGTAATGGTAGAAAAACCACACTCATGCGCCAAAATGAGACCGCGCCCCTTGCCTGAACCTATATCAACAAACTCATAGGTTTTGATAATTTCATCGGGAAGCTCTCCACATGCCGATAGAAACACCGACTCAACAACCCCCATATACATGTAGCAGCCATCGTAATTATTAACCCCAAGATGCTCTAAATCAACTACATGACGAGTCTCTATATTATTACGCTTTTTATCAAAACGGTATTCGTCACGAAAGAAGATATATGATTCGCGTAACCCTTTGTAATATATCCGCCTAATCACTCTACGAAAATTAGACCAAAGCAATGTCAAGTTCATAAACCGTGAGCTTCTACACAAAAAGCAGTCATCAATTTAACTTAATCCAAGTTGTCTTCAGTTCACAATATTCATTCAAGGCGTGCAATGATTTATCCTTACCAATTCCAGACTCTTTCACCCCTCCAAACGGAACCGCATTATCATCATCACCATAGCTGTTGACATGAACCATCCCCGCCTCTAATCTCCGACTGCAAAAAAATGCCTCATTAATATCGTTAGTCCATACCGAGGCTGCCAAGCCATAGTGGGTATTGTTAGCTAAATGGAGCGCCTCCTCAATATGCTCATAACTATGAATGATCAATACTGGCCCAAATATCTCCTGTTGCGCCAATTCACTATCGGGGGTCACTTCATCAAAAATCGTGGGGGCAATGTAGTAACCGTTAGTAGGAATAGCTGCATCGCCCTCTATGACTACAGGCTCAATGCCTGCTTGTTTCGCTCGTTGAATAAAGCCCTGAATACGCTGATACTGCTCCTGACTCACAATCGAGCCGACTGTTGTCTGAGGGTTAAATGGATCGGCAGGTACATAGATTTTTGCGGCACGATACAATAGCGATAAAAAGCTCTTTTTTATCTCTTTATCAATGATTAGGCGTGAAGGAGATGAACATATTTGGCCTTGATTATAGAAAATATTTTTTGCTAGAACTTCAGCTGCGTGAGGTAAATTAGCATAGTTTCGGGTCAAGATAAATGGGCTTTTGCCGCCACACTCCAACCCTATCTTTTTCATATTTGATTCGCCGGCATAGAACAACATCTTTTTACCCACAGCCGATGAGCCAGTAAAGAAGAGTCCACGCACTTTAGGGTGTCGAGCCAAGGCCTCGCCAGTCACCTCGCCACGGCCGGTAACAACATTTAGCACACCATCTGGCAACCCCGCTGAGGTTGCCATAGCCGCAATCGCTAAAATAGAATAGCTTGCCTCCTCAGCCGGTTTTATCACCACAGAGTTCCCCATGAGCAGTGCCGGCGCGATCTTCCAAGCGGCTACCACTAACGGATCATTCCAAGGCAGAATCGCCGCCACAACACCTAAGGGTTCACGAGCAACTAAGGCTAACTCCTGAGAGTTAGGCTGATAAGACTCATCGTGAACTTTATCCACAGCTTCAGCAAACCAGCGCACGACACTAATCGCTTTAGGAATCGAATCTTCGATAAAATTACGATAGGCTCGACCGGTCTCCAAAGTATCGAGTTGAGCTAAATAGGTTAGGTTAGCTTCAATGATATCTGCCCAGGCAAAGATAATCTGCTTCCGCTCTCTAACGGGTTTATCGCACCAAACCCGACTCAAATAACTTGCGTTAGCGGCATTAACAGCTTCATCGACTTCACAAGCAGTGCAATCAAATAGTGGCTTTAACTGTAACTGCCGCAGTGGTGATTTTTTACTTAGCAATAGAGAATCAGACAAACTACAATACTGCCCATTAATATATGGCCGATTCTCAATACTATCGATTAATTGTATATTTACAGCGGTTTCCATAGTTACCTCCACTTAATCAAATTTTAATTTGAATTTGAATTTGAATAAGAGCACCAAAAATAGGGCTGGATAGAGCCACCAAAACTGAGTTTAAACCACCCCCGCTGTGGACTATTCACTCCCTCTAAATCAACCTCTGTCACCCCTTTTTTCGCTAACATCGAAAAGGCCTGCCATAATACGGCAGTTCCGGTAGAGCTAGAACGCATTTGCGAGTTGTTAGCTCCAAATAGATAGTAAGCCCTTAGGCCGGCAATCAAAAACAGGGCATAACTTCCTGCGCTACCCATCTTGTCCTTAGCCACGAATAGATGTCCGATTCGGCTGCCTAACAGACTCATCGCCAACGATGATAAAAACATCAAATCCGCTTCACTCATCGCAATATTCTGCCGCAACATTGTTAGTTTATAAAAATCGACAAATTGCGCTACATCATTTGACTCACAAACGGTGATCTGATCACGATAGCCATAACGAATCTGCTGTTTTCTCGATACTGATGCATTTTGGTATAAAGGTGACTCGGTTAATATGCTATTGTCGGTAAACGAGGTAATATCAACAATTGAAGTATATCGCACCTCAATCGAATATTTGGGTGCAGCAATATGGTAGTTACACCACTGAAAAGGTCTAATATCCTGCAATTGTGGCAACAGTTTTAATTTTATTTGATTATATTTAGATACTAACCATGTCGAAAAAAAGGTCAATATATCGAAATACTCCGAATGAATCTGAGCACGATTTAAATTAGGTAAATGACCCATTAATATTCCATCATGAATCAAAGTGCCATGGCCAATAACTTGGGTCTCATCTAATGACACTGCCAAGAGAACAACAGCCACTTTTTCTCGGCCTTTAACACAATAATAGGTGTGGAATACCCCAGATAATGCCTTCAAATAAGAGGAGAGAAAAAAACCGCTCACCAAGGGGGAGCGCAAAATAAATCTATCCCACTGCTCATCTATATGAGCAGGTTCCATAACATAGTGCTTTTGTACCATATCCATAGCGACACCCATGACTAAAATTGCCTAAATAACTTTGGAGTTTTTTTGTTCAGATGGCCAGACAAATAGTGATCGACAACAGCGTCATTATAATAGTCATAAATTAGATGCAAATGGTGAGGATGCCAATCAGAAGAGCGCCAAATTCGCCCACTACTCTTGTGTTTTTTCTTAATGACATATCGCTGTTTATCAAATATTTTAAATAACATTTCAAACTCATCAACCATCGAACTCACAGCTCGACATGAGAGATGATGCAGGCCATCACCAGCCACCAAGGGTGCACAGTTCTGCTGTACAATATCACCGGCATCTAGTTGATCAGTTAGTTCATGAATTGTCATACCTGTCATCTGTGGCTCCAGTAGATAGCTAGGCCAAAAATGGGTAATACAACCACGATACCATGGAGATAATCCCCCATGGATATTCCATTTTTCACCCGTCACACAGGCGAGCGTTGCATTATTCAATATATGAATACCGTAGCTGATAAAGAGAGTGGGAGCTATCTTCTGTAAAAATTGTCGTACCTGTTCACTATTAATTTCAGCTCGGGAAACGACTATTTTAGGTACCCTAGGAAAGTCAGCATGTTCAAAAAAGTCTAGCTCGATCTTCTGCCGCTGCTTAAAGTGGTGGTTAAATAAATTGGCTGTCTCTAGCGGTAAATCAGTTGGTGGTTTTGGCACATGAACCTCCCTCTGCTCAATCACCAAACCATCTAATAGACCTAAATCGTGAAGTTTTCTTGCAATAAATGCGTGACGGGGATGAGAGCCTGCAGCAAATACTAATTTCATCACTCTATAAAATCGATTCCATACTTAATTAAACCACTATTCTCTAATTTCTCAATCACCACTCGTAGCTCTTCAACACAACACCCTGCTGCGTTGGCAATATCAAATAGACTATTTGTACCATCAGCCATACTTAGAACAAGTAGCATACGATTTAACTGTAGGCGGGAATCAAACCGACTATCCGAAGAGCTTGCTCTTGTCTCTTCGGAATTCATGTTAGGGTAGAGTCCTCTCGGCCCTAATTGTGGTTCACCATAAGGAGAACAGTTAATCGGATAGCCACACCACTCAGCATAACGCAATATCTGCTCAATCGTATCAGCACTTCTAATTAAGGCATCCACATCCATAAACTCTTTAGTATCTAGTGAGTTATGATACCCAAGATAGTGTCCATATACTGTTCTTGATATCTGCCCGACCGGTAGCTTAAATCCAGGTGCGCCATATTGCCGTTCATCTGAACCGCCTATGGGCGAAAAAGCTTCATATCTAACAGATTCAATACTATCTAGTTGATTGTTAGATATGTTTTTAATCACCTTATCGAGTATGCTATCTGCTGAACGACTCATTTTATAACGCAGCGAGGTAGCTGAACCGCCGACACAGGTTAAAATAAGACCATAAGCAAGCGACTCTTTAAGATGTCGATGATATTTTGACAAAAAACATAGCGAGCCAATCGTCTCTGGATTTAATAGAAACCGATAACTAAACCGCCTTTTTTTCCAAGTCGCTAGACGAAGATAGAGCAGTAGTAGTGTTAACGGCCCAGAGAGCTCATTGTTAGCGAGTGAGGGGTGGCACAGATAACTGCTGAGCAGCACTTCCCGTTGACTCTCACCGGGTAGAAGCGTATGTCCAAACGGAACGCCACCGGAGATGAATTGTGCCTCAATTTTGGCGTGATAACGCCCCGGTTTTAACTGTTGACGCTTCTGATCAGAGAGACAGAACCCCCAGCTTCTTTTGTAATAACTGGTAACATACGGAATTGCACTAGGTAAAGCGGGAAGACTATGTAGATTTTGTTGTAACCGATCCAGTTCAAAGTATTCATCGACCGGCTCAGAGTAGTTCACTACATGCAGATTAGAGTCCCGACTATCACAGACAACTTCGCCATCAGGCCCCGTCAGTCGAGCATGAGAGAAGTGCCACTCTGGAGGGACAATCCAATCGAAAACTTTACTACCTGTCGGGATTTTTTCGACCCTAAGATCCATCTGCTCACTAAAATAGGCCAGTGACTGCTCTAATCCTGGACCAGTAATACTTCGAGTTAAGGGCCATAACCGATCAAATAAGTTATCAATTAATTTTTTTTCGCTAATGTAACCACTCATACTGGCATACGATCCGATGACTCCAACTCTTGCTGCTGGGTAATCACTTGATAGAGCAGCTCAGCGACACGCCAATCCTCTTCAGTATCGATATCCTGAACTCGGTAACGAGGCAAAATAATCGGAATACCTGCAAAGCCTAGAGTGGCACGCTGATATTGCGGTTGATTAACCCTATCTAAGTCGTTCCAATAGAACTGTCCGGCATCCATATATCCCTCATCTAGATCTTGCGATCGGTAAGTGAAATACTCCGGCCAAAACATCTCCGCTTCGCCTTTATCGTTAATTTTAAAGCTCCGTTGTACTGGAAATGGCATCGATGCAGCTGAAAAAGTACTGGCCTGATCTGGCCGCTGCTTTAACTGTTCTAACCCTTGCCGAATATAGCGAGCATCCATTAACGGTGCTGTCGCATAGAGGGTACAGAGGTAGCGAAAGGAATCCCCCTCCTGCTGCAATCTGTTTAAGGTATAGCTAACAGCTTCCCCCGAAGTCACATAATCATCAGCCAACTCTTTAGGTCGCATAAAGGGGACTGTTGCACCAGCACCAATAGCAACCTCCGCGATCTGTTCATCGTCGGTCGAGACGATAATTTTATCAAACAGTGCAGTTTTAAGCGCAGCCTCAATCGTATAGCAGATTATCGGTTTGCCAAGAAATGGTTTGATATTTTTTTTAGGAATTCGCTTACTGCCTCCTCGGGCAGGAATAATAGCAACGGCTCGGTCTCCACTCTCCAAGGCTCTCTCCCAATTCATGTTAAGCGCCAATAAAACTCAGACACACTCTGCTAGCTTATCAAATTGGGTAATCTGCCCCAAATCGAGAAAAGTTGCATTAGTCCCTGAATTGTACTCAAACCCCTGCTCGACTCGCACTCCTTTCTCACCTAACTGTGTGGTATCAAAATCATTAGTTCGGCTGGTAAATGTAATGCTAGGGGCAATAAGATAGAAGGTATCAAAATCGATGGTTAGATGAGAATCATCTGCTGGGCACATAATCTCATGTAATTTCTCACCTGGGCGAATACCAACTACTCGCTGTTGCAAATTTGGTGCCATCGCGGTGGCTAAATCGACAATACGAACCGATGGAATTTTAGGGATAAACATCTCCCCGCCATGCATTCTGGAAAAATTTTTCAGAACAAAATCAACCCCTTGTTGCAGGGTAATCCAAAACCGGGTCATGTCGGGATGGGTAATGGGAAGATGGTCGCTCCCTTCAGCGATTAACTTCTTAAAGTAGGGGACAACAGATCCCCTAGACCCAACCACATTACCATAGCGTACAACAGAGAAGCGGGTACGGTGTCCGCCAGCCATGTTATTCGCGGCAACAAACAGTTTATCTGATGCCAATTTAGTCGCCCCATAGAGATTAATCGGATTGGCCGCTTTATCAGTTGACAGTGCAATCACCTTATCAACATTATTATCGAGGGCTGCATTGATCACATTCTCTGCGCCATGAATATTGGTCTTGATACACTCCATCGGATTATATTCTGCGGCAGGTACCTGCTTAAGTGCCGCAGCATGAATCACATAATCAACCCCCTGCATGGCTAATCTAATTCTGCTAGGATCTCGCACATCACCAATAAAGTAACGCATGCAGGAGTGATTAAAATCCTGCTGCATCTCAAACTGTTTTAGCTCATCTCGTGAGTAGATGATAATTTTATTAGGCTGATAGCGCTCTAGTAGGGTTTGGGTATATTTTCTACCAAAGGAGCCTGTCCCCCCAGTAATTAGAATATTCTTATTATTAAACAAAATCTTTTACCTCTCAGTTTTATGACTTAATGACATCAAGTTGTCGTGGATTTTGATCGGTAAGCTGCATTGATTGCCCGTGATCTAATGCGCACTCTCTCATGCTACACAAACTCGCCCCTACAATCTAAATAACCGTGTAAAAGATACTCCATTAAATCAGCCATCCAAACACTATCCTGTCGCTGCTGCGCATCAAACAACTCGACTATCAACATCTGTAATGCTTTAGCTTTATCACTCTCATCTAGCTGTACTATTAGATTATTGATCTCATCTAACACATCAATAAAGAGTTGGTTAGCCTCACCTAAATGGCCACAGCGATAAGCAACTGCTGTAGCGACCACTTTCTGGCAAAAACTAATACTATCTTCACTCAAAGTAGTGACACCCCTCAATTTTAGCACCACGCCTATCGCTATTAAAAAATTTCACTTTTGACTTTAAGGCTATATAGGATTCCAGATCACTTAAATAGCTTTTTAGATTAGGCAGTGTCCCAATACGCTCGCCATAACCATTAATCACCCAATCGACATGAGTTACTATTTTATGGCTAAAATCGGAGTTATTTACATGAGATTGATCATTATAGTAGCCAAAGTCGGTGCCATAGAAGACAACCTCTTTAGCCCCCGCCTTTACCGCTAAATCGATGGCTGGATGAATCACACTACCAGAGCTAAAGAGTTGCCATGCGCGATTGTTAAATCCGGCCTGCTGATAGACAACAGAGTTAGAGCAGCCCCAGTAGCGCTGGCCTAACCATACATTAAGTACCTGAATCGGCACAGCAGGAAAATAGAGAAGTCGGGTTTGCCTCATATTGGTTGATAAATCGGCAAAGGCGCGAATAATATCTAAATTTGCCTCAATCACTACAGCTACATCAGGAACTATACCTGCATGATCCAGTGTTTTCAGTGAGGTATCGACTGCAATAATCGTCTCTTTACCCTGCACGGCTTTTAGCGGCTCGAAGTGATCGGCTAAAGTCGGGCCTGCACCAATGACATGGGCTCGCTTTGAGCCTATTTGCCGCAGCAGCGCGGGTAAACGGGCATCCTGTTCCAAAAAAGGGCGATTTTGTGCTATCTGCTCCAGATACTGACTATCACGGCTACGCATGTTCTGTGTGACATAGTCGTCATTTAAAGCCGTTTGTATGGCACGATAGAGTTTCGGACAGCGACTATTTTCAAACCGCAATGCCGAAGGTGCTGTTGCAAAGGGATAGCGTAGCTGCTCATCTGCTGTAGCGACAGTTAAATCGACTCGTGACTGATTTAACCAACGACTAAAGTCGTAGTGAGTGGCGTAGAGGTTAAACAGACGCAGGTTCATTAATACTAGTATTAGCTTTGACTCATTAGCCGTCTGCTCTAGTAGATAGTCAATAACAGCGCCATTATTTTCGCCATAAACATATAGCTGCTGCGCCGTTCTCTCCTGCTGCAGTAAAGGCTTAGCTAATGCGATCGCTTCTGCCATGGGATCAAAACTGCTACTTAAATGGATCCCATCCACGATTAACGATGCAACACTGCCCCGCTCCTCCAAGGTCGCATCATAACTACCGGCCCGTTCTAACTCTGCGGCAAGTTGTGGCCAACGCCGCTCAATCAGGGCTAAATTGGCTGTATAGATAGGGTTATCATTCATCAGCTTCGATAGCAGCTATAGCGTCACTACTGCACTATAGATAGCGCTCTTATCCTCCTCATGGGAGGAGTAGTAGCTAATATAGAGTTGTTGCTGATACTCAACCACACCGGCATAGCTACAATCCCCACCGGACGGAAGAGCTAATAGCTCAATAACATGACCGGTGCCACTATCGATTTGACACACAGAGGTTCGGACTCGCTCATCATAAAGACGAATAACCGCAATTAATTCGCCCGATTTAAGCTGTATCATTTTGGGGCCACCAATACGCCGATCCAGTTTTTGCCACTGCCAAGTGGTATAAGGGGGTGAGGCCTCACCTAAACAGGCAACTGTCTCATCCGGATCACGACTATCACGCCTTAATAAACAGAGCACGCGTTGATCGTTTAAAAAGAGGAGTGAAGTTTCGTTAGAGTAGATATCCGCTTCAGGAAAAAAGTGTTCTTTGACTATTTGCCACGATTTACCATCTTCGGTTCGGTAGAGGCAACCATGACTATCTTTGCCGCTATAAGCAACACTATAACCATAATTTTGCTGCCATGTGGTACTCCAGCGCCAACTCCCTAGCCCTGTTGCACAACTGAACGAACCACTCCAGTTTACGCCATCGGTTGAGAGCCAACTTAGCGATTGCATTCCCTCTCCGTCAACCGGTTCGATAAAGCGTATAACACCATTTAACATCAGCTCATCATGATGCGTCACTGAGAGTTTAGGATCGCGTAGATCGCCTCGACTATCTGATAAAAGAGCAATAGATTGCCACTTTTTAAAATCATCAGAACGAAGCAGGCGTAGTTTCCCATGGTTGCAAACATGCTCACCACCTTCACGAAAACAGCAGTACCATTGATGCTTAAACCGAATCAGATCGGTAAAGGCATTATGCTCACCTTGATCCCACATTTTATGGCCAGTTGATAGTTTCATTTTTCGCCTTTAAGCTTTAACGCTTCATCTCTCATTCGCGCCTGCACATGCTGTAAAACCTTAACGCCATCAATTGCTTGTAATATTGCGTCCAGCAGTGATTGCTCGTTAGTCACATATTCATGCATCAGACTATTGCGTAACAACCTAAGCTCCAACCACTGCTGCGGATTTCTGTTGTGCCACGTTAAAGTAAAACTCCTGTCTGTTTAGCGTGCTGATGAAACGGTGTTTCGGCTACAGTAGCATCTTGCAGTATAAGATCCACCTCAATACCCTCCATCTTTATGATTAGCGTCGCAGCTAATCTTAGCTGTAATGCTAACCGTTGCGGTAAACACTTATCCGTTAAAACCAGTAGGTCAATATCACCACCGCGCAAATCATCATCAACCCGGCTACCAAAGAGTATGATAATCGCTTCATCATCGATCATCTCTGTAACTGTCTGTTTAATTAGCTCAATTTGGGAATTGCTTAAACGCATAATATTTCTGAATATTTACGGTAATCTATGCATACAAATCAGGCCTCAGGATAACGCAACAGTCGATTTCAGGGGGTAACAAGCAAGGAAAAGAGCCCTCCCTTACCGCGTCCCATTACAACAGCGAAAAACTCCGCAACACTCCCTGCAACTTAGGATCGCTCTGCGCTAGCTCTTTCAACGCCCCCACTAAACGAGTCATCTTCGAGCCCTGCTCATGCTGAATCTCAAAATCTTGCTGCAGCCCTAGCTCTATCCGATCTAACCGCTGCTCTAACGGCTTCAACGCCGTTTTACGATCCCACACGATAAAACCAATTAAACCAAATATACCCGCAATCATCACCAACATCAGATTCCATATCTTATCGAACTGATTATTCATTTGGTCAAAACGCTGATTTGTCTGCTTCTCTAACGAATCAATACGCTGATTCACCGCATCAAAACGCGCACTAACCTGCTTCTCCATTGCGTCAAAACGCTCCCCGAACTGCTTTTCCATTATGTCAAACCGCTCTGCGGTCTGCTTCTCCAATGCATCAATACGTTGGTTTACCATGTCGAAGCGCTGATTTACTGCATCAAAGCGCTGATTTACTGCATCAAAGCGCTGATTCACGGCTTCAATACGATGATTCACTGCGTCAATACGCTGATTAACTACCGCAATGTCACTCTTTAAATCACCTAACGATTCGATAATTTCTCGATCTGTTAACCGTGGTGCCACATCAACGGCATAAACACTCTGCATTCCAACCAATAATAACGCTATCACTGTCAGTTTCATCTTAATAACTCCCTACTCACCGATGAAAGAATCATCACTAATATCGCCATAATCTTCTCTACCTGATCAATATGGTATTCTGCTTGATCAATTTTAACCGTTTGTCGGTTAAGCCATAAAAACCGCCACACACTGCCGGTCGTTACCGCACCGTAAATTGAGTCAATCGCGCTGTCCTCTTTTCGGTTAAACTGCTGTGCAGCGACCATTTCAGCCAAGCACTGACCTAAGCCACTAATTATATTTTCGTTTTTAGCCTCAACAATTGTAATAACCGGTGCGGATACATAGAGCTGCTCTGTCGAGTAGCTGAGTAAAAAATCACAAAAGCCGACTAAGCCCTGTTCGCTATTTACATCGAAATGGATACCGGAAAAGAGACTAATACGATGCGATAAAGTGCGTTTTAGCTCCATTAACAACGGTGCAATAATAAACTCTGATCGCGCTTTTTCAGTATTAATGGCTAAAGCAAGTGCGACTGATTCCGCTAACGACTGCTTAAATGTTACGGGTAGAGCATACGGCTTAAGATCACTAAATAGCCATTCATTCTCTATAATAGTGAGCTCAAACTGCTCCTTAACCTGTTTTAGGGTAAAATCACGATAAGCCATCAAGCCTACTCTTGCATAATCGCAATCACGCGAGGGTCTAAACAGGATCGCATAAACCGATTCATCTCACGCTGCTCGCCACTATGGTAAAAGTCGAGCATTAATTGGTTAAACTCTAGCTGCCTCTTTGCCGGAAGGTTAATCGCCGGATAACCCTGATTGAGCAGAACCCCATTCATCACTAAGCGCCCCATCCGTTTATTGACATCATAAAAGAACTGATATCGTGCCATAGTCAGAAACAGATGAATTGCATAGTCATAAATATCGTTAAACTGACTCTGCTGCGCCACCATCTGTTCAAATAGCCGTGGTAGTTCAGCCGCTTTAGGGGGGAGATAGTCACTACCAGCAATCGTTACGCTACCGGTTCGAAAGGTGCCCCACTGTAACGCCTCCTGTTTCGCGGCAATACAGTGCAGCGCACAAACACTGTCGATAGTTACGCTAAAAACATCCTGCTCTAACAACGCAAACAGTTCACGCCACGCATTAGCCTGATTTAGCGCAATCTGTTGATCCGATAAGCGGTGCCCTCCAACGGTAACCCCGTCGAGCAGTGTTTGAATCTCGGGTAGAGTGAAGGGCAGCCCCTCCAGGTTCACCGCATCGCAGACCAACTCTGCCAGTTGGCGTTTGGCCAACATCAGGGCACGCCCCCGATTAGGCTGGATATGCCAATGATGATCACCCAAGCTATCGAATTGCCTAAGCATTTTCCTCCAATAAATTTTCCCGATTTTTGTTTCGTGATTTGACATTTACACGCCAGTTTTTTTGATATTGCGTATAGGGAATTTGCTTTTTCTCCCATTCGGAACGAGGCCGTATTTAGTAAACTATCACCGAAATCTAAGCTCAGGCTTTTTAGGTGGTCGTGATACCACTTTACGCTCTGTCTGCTGTTGGCGTTGCATTAAATCATTTACAATTTCATCAAGATTATGGTGATGCTCTTTTGCATACTCTTCTCTTAATTTTCGGGTTTCGGCGATAATAGGATCATCCCACATAGGTTATTCCTCAAACAGCTCTGATGGAGTACAAATAATCGGTGGTTGGTAGCCGTGGTGTAAGCAGACTCTTTCGATCTTTGGACGCATAATAGCGTTAGCGATAGGCAGTGCATCAAGTTCTGCTTTAACCGGTAACGATCCTGCGTCAATAAAAGCAGTTGCGAGTTGTTTACTCTCTGGGGTAACAGAGAGCTCAGTCAAACCTTGAATAGCGGTTAATCTTTTTTCCGCCGCTTGTGGATCGCCACGAGCGGCTTCTGCTATCACTGCTTCTGAGATATAGATTTCAAAGTGTTGCTGTTGTCTCTCCCACCAATATAGACTTCTGGTTTCATCATGACTCTCTATTTTGGTCATCGGGACATGACTCATAAATCTGCTTAATCACCACCTGCTGCGCCGCGTCAGTTAATTCAGGAAACAGCGGTAGCGACAACGCCCGTTGATAGTAACACTCTGCGGCATTAAAACTGGAGTACTCTACCACCGCCTGCTGATAGTAGGGCTGATGATAGAGTGGGATATAGTGCAAATTAACCCCGATGTCACTCTTTCGTAGATGGTTAAACAGCGAATCCCGCTGCGCTCTACCCGCTAATACTTCAATTACAAACAGATGCCATGACGAACTGAAATCGTCCCCGACCTGCTGCCAAGTTAAGGGTAGCCCCTGCAGCTGCTGCCGGTATTGTGCTGCAATATCACGGCGCTTGGCAATAAACTGATCCAACCGCTGTAGCTGGCTTAGACCTAATGCCGCCTGAATATCGGTCATACGGTAGTTAAAACCGAGCTCAAGCTGTTGGTAGTACCAGGATCCATCCGGCGAGTGGGTCATTAACGCTGGATCACGAGTAATACCGTGGCTGCGTAGTCGTGCCATCTTATCGGCCAGTTCGGCGCGGTTAGTCATCGCCACGCCCCCCTCACCGGTGGTAATCATCTTAACCGGATGGAAGCTAAACACGGTAATATCGCTATAGCGGCTGCCGCCAATCTTATCCCCCCGATACGCTCCCCCTAACGCATGCGAAGCGTCTTCAATAATGGCAAAGCCATATCGTTGCGATAGCGCATATATCGCTGCCATATCGCAGCTCAGGCCGGCAAAGTGAACCGGAATCACGATTTTAGGCAACTTTCCGACACGCTCTGCCTGTTGCAGCTTATACTCCAGAGCATCAACCGAAAGATTGTAGGTTTTAGGGTCGATGTCGACAAAATCGATCTCTGCACCGCAGTAGCGGCCACAGTTAGCTGAAGCGACAAAGGTAATCGGTGTAGTCCAGAGCCAATCGCCCGCTCCTAGTCCTAAAGCAAGGCAAGCTAAGTGCAGCGCTGAGGTCGCACTGTTCACTGCCACCCCATACGCTGCGCCGCAGTAATCACATAGCGCCTGCTCAAAAGCGGGTACCACCGGCCCCTGAGTTAAAAAATCGGAGCGTAGCACCGCTTCAACGGCGGCAATATCGGCCCGACTAACGGTTTGACGACCGTAAGGGATCATGTTTCACTCATGACAGCAACGAGTACCCGTAGCAGTGGTTCTAAATCGCCCGGAACCCGGAACGGATTCAGATCCTGCTCAATCTGCTTTTCAACCGGATGCAGACGGCTAAACTGCCACACATTGCCGGTTGAAACCGCACCATAAAGCCACTTATCATCTGTTTCTTCAACGACAATCCCATATTTGATGGCTAGTTGACAGTTTCACTCACCCCTGACATTGAGACACGCTACCGCCATCGACAGCCATCTTTACGGAGAGAATCTCTCCTCTAGCTATCGCGGGGTATTTTTTAAGCATTACTCAAAGTTAGCGTCTCAGTACCGCTCTTCTTGAGTCGCTAGCATACCCCACTTGGTACGCCATTGCCAGTTAGCCATTGCAGCCCCATCCCCCCCAGATTCTAGACAGCGTAGAGACGGCGAGGAGAGAGTGGCGTGTATTGAACCATCGTTTAATAGAGCGTGGTCTGCTGTAGCGGCTGCACCACGGTGGCGGCTATCGCCGCACCCAATCGATCTGCAAAGCGGGTCAAAAGACCCTCCTCTGGGGTAAAGTTGACAATCTTCTCAACCCCCACCACCTCGCGAGCAACCTTATGTAGATCCCCAATCTCATCGACCAGCCCCAGCTCAATCGCTCGGCGACCACTCCAGATGCGGCCGCTAAAGAGCGCCTCACTCTGCCGCAATCGATCGCCTCGACCCTGCTTCACCGAGTCGATAAAAGCGGTATGAATATCATCCAAAACTTGCTGAATATGGGTAACGGCCTGCTCCTCTAGCGGCGAGAAGGGATCAAGCCCCCCCTTATGCTCCCCTGCGGTCAGCAGCCGCCGCTCAATACCGAGTTTATCCATCGCGGCGGTAAAGCCAAAGCCGTTCATCAAGACCCCAATCGATCCCACTAGCGAGGAGGGGTTAACATAGATTTTGTCAGCCGCTGCGGCGATATAGTAAGCACCCGAGGCACCGATATCGGTGATCACTGCATAGAGGGGGATCGCCTCATGCGCCTGTCGCAGACGCTTAATTTCACGATAGATGAGATCTGACTGCACCGGACTGCCGCCGGGGCTATTGATATAGAGCACCACCCCTTTGGTCATCTCATCTTCAAAGGCGCGTTGTAACCCCTTCATCACTCCATCGGCACTACTCTCGCCCCCATCGGCAATCAGCCCTACCAGATCGACCCGAGCCGTATGTTCGCTGCCACCTAGCCCCTCGCCACTTAAATCGGTACGCCACAGCGTTAACCCTAATAGCGCAAATAGATAGATAAACAGCAGTAGTTTAAACAAAATCCCCCAACGACGCCGTCGCCGCTGCTCCTTCAGACTCTCTAGGCTTAAAGTCTCAATCAACTTACGCTGCCACTGCGGATTATCCACTTGCTCACCACTAGCCACTAATCTTCTCCACATATCTGTAATCTACACCCAATTAATTCAAACTATTCACTATCGAGCCACTGTGGTAGCTCGGTTAAACTATCCATAATTAAGAGCGGATTATGGTTCAGTAACCGCTCTTTAGCGTGCACTCCATAACTGACTCCCATCGAATCGGTACCGGCGTTAACTGCCATCTCCAGATCGTACTCCGTATCGCCGATCATGAGCGTCTGCTCCACTTCACAGCCACAAAAATCGATAATATCAAGCAGCATCTGCGGGTGGGGTTTAGAAAACGACTCATCGGCGCAGCGACTGGTCACAAATAGCTCGCCTAGCCCCGTGCGTTCTAGCTCTCGATCAAGCCCCTTGCGCCCCTTACCCGTCGCAATCGCTAGCAGATAGCCGCGCCGCTGGAGTAGTCGCAACAGATCCACCACCCCCTCAAACAGAGCCGACTCCTGACAGTGCCCCCCCAAAAAGTGGTGGCGGTAGGCGGTGACAAACTGATTAAAAAAGCTCTCACTCTCTCCCGGATAGAGGCTCTCAACCGCCTCACGCAGCCCTAGCCCGATAATATTCTTTAACTCATCACGACGACGGCTAGGTAGCTGTAGCTGCTCAATTGCCAACTCTAGGCAGTGGACAATGGTCGCTTCTGAATCCATTAGGGTGCCATCCCAGTCGAAAACCAGTAGCTGATAGCGGTGTGGGGTCATGGCGTCTGCTCCAATCGGGTTAAAAAGTCGGTTAAATCGGCCGCTAGTGGGGCGGTAAAGTCATAAGTCTGTTCGTTCGGCAGGGTAAAGCGCAGCCGTGAGGCGTGCAAAAAGAGCCGTTTTAGTCCCAATTGCCGCTGGCTGCGATTAAAATCACTATCGCCATACTTCTCATCCATCGCTAACGGGTGGCCCTGCTGCTGGCACTGCACCCGAATTTGGTGGGTTCTACCGGTATCGAGCTGAATCTCAATTAGGCTCTGATCGCAATAGTTACCCCGGCTAAAAAAGCGACTGCGGGCTAGTTTGCCGGCCTCATCGACCTTAACCAGCCGTTCACCAGAACTTAACTGGTTCTTGCGCAGCCGAATCTCAACCTGTAGCCCCTGTTTTGGTAACCGCCACTGCCCCTTCACTAGCGCTAAATAGTGTTTCTCTACCTGCTGGTGGTCACGAAGTAGTGCCTGGAACGCCCTTAGCGCGCTGCGCTTTTTGGCAATGAGCAGACAGCCAGAGGTCTCCCGATCGAGTCGATGCGCCAGCTCCAGATAGGGTGCCTCTGGTCGTAGCGCCCTCAAACCCTCAATCACTCCATAGCTGAGGCCACTGCCGCCATGCACCGCAATCCCACTAGGCTTATTTAGGACTAAAAAGTGGCCATCTTCAAAAATAGTCGCCTGCTGTAGCTGCTGTAAAACCCTCTCTGTCGGCAGCGCTGTAGCAGCGGTGGGTGATTGGCGTATCGGCGGTAACCTCACCTGATCCCCTTCACAGAGGCGATAATCGACCTTAACCCGTTTACGATTCACCCGCACCTCGCCCTTGCGCACCAGTCGATAGATATGGCTTTTGGGCACCCCTTTGAGAATTTTCACCAAAAAATTATCCAGCCGCTGGCCAACACTGCCGATGTCTATTGTATGGTGTTGCACCGAATTTGACATAACTATTTTAGATTAAGCTTTAACATAAGATTGCAGAACATTGAAAAATAACAGAGTTAAACAGAAAAAATTTAACCATTGCCCCCAAAAGACGCTATACTTGGGTAACCGGCTACAGTGGCGCATCAACCTTCAACGCGTCCCCTCACTTCAACCCAGCTCTCGCCCAGCTGGCAGCGTTGAAAGCTGCTGGAGCCGGTTTTCTCTTTCTACCTCAGTCCCAGCTAAAGAGCGCTCTAACCCGTTTAAGCGTTCGAGGGTGCCGACATCGCACCAGAGCCCCTCATAGAGGGTCGCAGCCACCCTCCCCTCTGCCGCAGCTGCCATTAATAGTGGTGCTAACGGCCGCTTTCCTGCCCTCAGCCCGACAAATAGCTCTGGCCGATAGAGGCCGATACCGGCAAAGGTGTAGCGCGACTCCCCCTCCTCACCCTCACAAGCGGCCAGCCCATCGCGTAGGTAGAAATCCCCCCGCTGATGGTGGGAAGGATTAGGCACCAGCACCAAGTGGGCTAGCTGTTCGGGCGCTAGTGAGAGCTGCGTTAACTTAACGCGGCAAAAAATATCGCCATTGACCACCCCAAACGGCGCTTCGCCTAACAGCGGCAGCGCCTGAACAATCCCCCCCGCCGTCTCTAGCGCCTCAGCTTCGCGACTATATTGAATCGAACAGCCATAACGCCCGCCATCCCCCAACGCCGCCTCAAGCTGCTCCCCTAGCCAGGCGGTATTGATCACAATGTGACTCACCCCAAGGGCGACCAAATGGTGTAGCTGGTGCACCAGTAGCGGCTGGCCGGCCACTTCGATTAATGGCTTAGGGGTATGATCGGTTAAGGGCCGCAGCCGCTCGCCGCGACCGGCGGCGAGGATCATCACCCGCAAACCGACGCTACACGACTCGCTCATTGCCACCATCGACCGGCACTTGGGCTGCGGTCGTTTTAGCAAACAGCGGCCCACACATCTCGGCGGCCAACTCGGCTACATCGCGGCTAGTGACTTCGGTTTTTAACAGATTATTACTCTTATACTGCTCCACAGTCAGACCGTAGTGTTCTGCCCGCGCCTGTAGCACCGCCTCGCTCCAGAGCGCGGTATCAAACACGCCATTAGGATGGAGTGTGTTAAGACGAATATTCTCTCCTCCCCACTCTAACGCTGCAACCCGCATTAGCTGATTGAGCGCCGCTTTAGAGGCGGAGTAGGCCGCCGCCCCCGGCCCCGGTGCCGGCACATTTTTAGAGCCGATAACGACCACCCGACCGCCATTTAACGCCAGTTTTAAAAAGGGGTAACAGAGCCGCAGCAGAGTTAAATTGGCGTCGAGATTGACCGCCATCGTCCGCCGCCACACCTCACCACTGAGCGACTCAATCCGACAACCGGCACTAAAGAGCCCGGCGTTGGCCACCACCATATCGAGCCCTCCAAAACGGCGTACCGCCTGATAGATCAAGTCAGAGAGCGCACTCTCATCGGTAATATCACCACACAGACCCAGCGCATTATCGCCGTTAAGCTCGCCAATGGTCGGGTCGATATCTACCCCGACCACCGCCGCCCCGCGCTGCAACAGCGATTTAACCACGGCGCGACCAATACCGCTAGCCGCCCCGGTCACCAGCGCCACCTCGCCTGCAAACAGCGGCGCAGCCCCCCCTTTGCGTAACTTCGCCTGCTCTAAATCCCAATACTCTACCTTGAAGATATCACCCGCCGGCAGCGCCTGATAGCCGCCCAACATTTCAGCTCGTAAAATAATATCGATCGTCTGCTGGTAGATATCGGCCACAATGCGTGCCTCACGGCCACTTTTGCCGACCGTGCAGAGCCCCAGCTCCCTATCTAGCACCACTCTTGGGGCCGGATCGAGTCGCTGTTTACGCTCTTGCGCCTCAGGCTCATAGCGATCGAAGTAGGCCTGATAAGCGCCGACATAGCTCTCAAGATCGCGCCCAATGAGGGGCAACCGCTTGGTGCGAATCACATGATCGGGCGTTGCCGGACCACGATTAGCTATGCTCTCCACCCTCTCATGACGAGCAAACGCGGCACTGTGAGGATCATGATAGCCGACTAGCAGCAGCGCCCGACCAGCCGCTGCAGATATCTCGGCCCGAAGTTGAGCCTGGTTTTGCGCCAGAGCCGCCGTCGGCACAACCCCCTCTGATGACGAGGCTAACTGCCACGCCCCCTGCTGCTGTAGATACGCCTCGGCTAAGGTGACCAGCCCAATCATCCGTTCATAAGACTCTTTAGCGGTATGACCGAAGGAGAAGAGACCGTGGTTCATCAATACCATGCCGATAGTCTCCTCACTCGCCTGCGCCTGATAGCGCTCGGCGCAGAGTCGGGCGAGATCAAAACCGGGCATCACATAGGGGATCACCACCACCTTAGTCCCATAAATTTGCCGAATACGCGCCTCCCCCTCAGGGCTATTGGTGAGGGTGACGATGGCATCAGCGTGGGTGTGATCGACATAGCGCCACGGCAAAATGGCATGCAAAATCGCCTCCACCGACGGGGTCGGTGCTGAGGCGCGAACAGTATGACTGACCAGCTCATTGACCATATCGGGATCGGAGAGTGAGGGCAGTGTGGCTAACCGTTGCAGATAGCGCAGTTCGACCGGTGCAAAGCCCCCCTTCTCAATCGTCGCCAAATCCCAACCACTCCCCTTCACATAGAGCAGCTCTCTTTGCTCGCCAAAGAGATCGGGCTCGCTCAGTTTTACCGAAGTATTCCCCCCCCCATGCAGCACTAACCTCGGCTCCTGACCCAAAAGGCGCGAACTATAGACCCTCAGCGCCAGCTCATCACCGGCTAGCTCAGCGGCATCACGCTCATTCCACAAACTTTGCATCCTGTTTTAACTCCATAAAAATGTAACGACCTACCCCAATGAAGGTTCCCCAACACCACTCATCTTCGCCCACGAATCACGCAGCGTCACGGTACGGTTCCAGACCTGCCGTTCGTTATGACGACTATCGCGGCAGAAGTAACCCTCGCGCTCAAACTGAACCACCTCGCCGATAGAGAGCTCTGCTAGAGAGGGCTCTAGGTAGCATGAGGCTAATTTTTGTAGTGAATCGGGATTAATCGCATCGAGAAAGCTCCCCCCCTCAGCCACCTGATCGGGATTAGGTCGGGCAAAGAGGCGATCATAGAGCCGCACCTCCGCCGTCACGGCATGCGCTACCGAGACCCAGTGGATCACCCCCGCGACCTTTCGATCCGCTGGGTTTTTACCTAAAGTCGCAGGATCGTAGCGACAGCGCAGCTCAATAATCTCGCCATGCTCATCTTTTATCACCTCATCACAGCAGATGACATAGCCGTAACGGAGCCGTACCTCGCCGCCGCTGACAAGTCGCTTGAACTTTTTGTTCGGTTTGACCTCCATAAAGTCCTCGCGATCAATCCATATTTCACGCCCCCACGGAATCTGCCGACTCCCTAGCGCCTCGTTTTGGGGGTGGTTAGCGGCCGTTAGCCACTCCACCTCGCCGTCGGGATAGTTCGTCAGCACCAGCTTGAGCGGCTTTAAGACCGCCATCCGTCTTGGGGCGATCGGATTGAGATCATCGCGCAAGGTACTCTCCAGTAGCTCCATCTCGACCGAATTATCGGCCTTAGCCACCCCGATGCGGTCACAAAAGGTGCGAATGGAGCTTGGGGTATAGCCACGACGACGCAGACCGGCTAGTGTCGGCATACGGGGATCACTCCAGCCATCGACATGACCCTCGCTCACCAGTTGGGTCAACTTGCGTTTGCTAACCACGGTATATTGCAGATTAAGGCGGGCGAACTCAATTTGACGCGGGTGGCAGGGCACCGTGATGTGATTGAGCACCCAGTCGTAGAGCGGGCGGTGATCTTCAAACTCCAGCGTGCAGAGCGAGTGGGTCACCCCCTCTAAGGCATCCGAAATGGGGTGGGTATAGTCGTACATCGGATAGAGACACCACTCACTACCAGTCTGATGGTGAATGACCCCGTGACGAATCCGATAGAGGGTCGGATCTCGTAGATTGATATTGGGGGAGGCCATATCAATTTTAGCCCGCAAGACGCGGCTGCCATCCGCAAAGGCACCGGCTCGCATCTGCTCAAACAGCGCTCTGTTCTCTGCCACAGAGCGGTCGCGATAGGGGCTATTTTGGCCCGGCTCGGTTAGGGTGCCCCGATAGTGGCGCATCTGCTCCCCCGTCTGATCACAGACATAGGCGAGCCCCTTATCGATAAGCTCCAGTGCAAATTGATAGAGCTGTTCAAAGTAGTTGGAGGCATAGTAGCGGTGCTCGCCCCACTCAAAGCCGAGCCAGCGAATATCCTCCTGAATCGATTCGACAAACTCCTGATCCTCTTTGGCTGGATTGGTATCATCGAAGCGCAGGTTACACTGCCCTTGGTAGTCGCGGGCGATACCAAAGTTAAGACAGATCGATTTAGCGTGGCCAATATGGAGGTAGCCATTGGGCTCCGGCGGGAAGCGGGTAACAATCTGCTGATGCCTCCCCTGTGCTAGATCGTTATCGATAATTTGGCGAATAAAGTTCCGCGCCACCACAGTGTCAGTTGAGTTCATCTGTTTCGATTCCAGAGTCGTGTGTTAAAAAAAATAGGGGGGGGGTTAGCTTCGTGCCACCACTCGTCGTACCTGCTCTAAATCGGCTTCGGTATCGACCCCCGGCGGTGGCGCTTCGATCGCTTTAGTGACCGCAATCTGCTCACCGTGCCATAAAATGCGTAACTGTTCTAACGCTTCAGCCTGCTCAATCGCCGCCGGTGAGAGCGCAGAGAAGCGCTTCAAAAAGCCGACTCGGTAGGCGTAAATGCCTAAGTGGCGCAGGTGGGGTAGCGCGGTATCGGGCTTCACGCCGTTGGCGGCAAAGGCCTCTCGCCGCCACGGCACCACCGCTCGGCTAAAGTAGAGCGCCATACCATCGCCACGGACTACCACCTTAACCACATTGGGATCTTGTAGCTCCCCGGCGGTAACGATGGGGGTGGCCAGCGTCGCCACCACCGCCCCACTCTGACGATGGAGCAGCTCGGCGCACTGGCGAATGAGCGCCGGAGGAATGAGTGGCTCATCTCCCTGCACATTGACCACAATCGCATTATCTCGTAGCTGTAACTTTTTTGCCGCCTCAGCGATACGATCCGTGCCACTTTGGTGTTTCACAGAGGTCATCACCACGGTGGCGCCTAAAATTCGCATGGCGGCACCAATCCTATCATCATCGGTAGCGATCGCGACCGAGGTGGCACCACTAGCGATCGCCTGACGATAGACTCGCTCCAGCATCGTCTGGCCACCGATATCGAGTAGCGGCTTGCCCGGCAGACGGCTAGAGAGATATCGTGCCGGAATAATAACCCGAAAGGGGATCTTCAAAGGCTACGCCACCTCTTCATCGGCGGGGAGCTGCCGCGCCTCATCGACTAGCATAACCGGAATGTCGTCCCGAATCGGATAGGCGAGTCGATCGACTTTACAGATCAGCTCCTGCGCCCTTTTTTGATAGCTTAACTTCCCCTTACAGATAGGGCAGACTAAAATCTCTAACAGCTTCATATCCACAACCTCACCTCCGTACACGCGCTAGTTGTTGCTTTAACGCCTCCCAAAATGGCTCGGGTAACGCCGACTCTAGCGCCACTACCCACCAGTTATCAGAGGCAAAGGAGCGACATTTTACGCCATCTTTAGCGGTCATTAATACCGGCAACGAGTCATTAAATGCCAAATCGTCCTCAATAAAGGGGTGGTGGTCGGCAAAGGGGTGCGACTCGACGATCAGGCCCGCCTCCTCAAGCGCGACAAAAAAGCGCTGCGGATAGCCGATAGCCGCCACAGCGTGTACCCGTCGCCGCCTAAAGGCGGCGAGCGTTCGAGTCTCGCCACTGACTAAATTCACCACATCGGCCAAACCCGACACCATCGGCCACTCCCCCGCCGCCGCCGCCCCTCGGTGACAGATCACCATATCGGCCTCTTTTAGCCGCGCGGGGGGCTCCCGTAGCGGCCCGACCGGCAACAGATGGCCATTACCGAACCGGCGTTCGCCATCCACCACCACGAGCTCCATATCACGAGGGAGTCGATAGTGCTGTAGGCCATCATCGCTAATGACTAGATCAACCTCAAAATGGCGCCATAGGTAGAGAGCCGCCTGTCGTCGATCTCTCCCCACCACTAGCGGCACAGCGCATAATTCGGCCAGCAGCCGCGGCTCGTCGCCGACCAGAGCCGGATCGGAGTCGGCACTCACCCGCTGGATAGCCTCGCCCCCCTTGCCACCATAACCACGACTGACGATACCCACCCGCCAGCCCGACTGGGTAAGCTTCTGTACTAACTGGGCGACCAGTGGGGTTTTGCCACTCCCCCCCACGCTGATATTACCTACAATGATCACCGGCAGCGGTAGGGGGGCCGAGGGCCGAAAGCGGTAGTAGCAGCGCCGTATCGCCACCAGTATTCGAAACAGCCACGACAGTGGTAACAGCGGCCACAGTAGCGGGTGGAGCGAGGAGCGATACCATAACCGCTCTATTCGGATCACCCTCGCCCCCCCATTACGCTCTACGATAGAGGCGTAACAGTAGCTGCGCGACGATAACTAAAATCACCGAGGCGAGCAGCAGCAGGGTGGAGATAGCGTTAACCTCCGGCGACACCCCCACCTTGACCATAGAATAGACCTTCAGTGGCAGAATCTCATACCCAGGCCCGGTGACAAAGGAGCTGACAATGACATCATCCATCGACAGCGTAAAGGCGAGTAGCCAACCGGAGGCGAGTGCCGGTAGTAACAGTGGCAGAATAATTCGCCCTAAAATAGTCGTCTCGGCCGCCCCCAAATCTCGCGCCGCCTCAATGAGAGCCGGATCGAATCCCTGTAGTCGAGCGTAGAGAGTCACCGCGACAAAGGGGAGCGAGAAGGTGGTGTGGGCGATGAGCAGTGACCAAAAACCGAGTTCAATTTCTAGCAGCATAAAGATCGCCAAAAAGGAGATCGCCATCACAATATCGGGGGTAACGAGCAATATAAACAGCGTCCCCGTCACCCCCCGCTCCCCCCAAAAGCGGTAACGATAGAGCAAAATCGCCGTTAGCAACCCAATCAAGGTCGCTAGCGAGGCCGACAGTGAGGCGATCGTCAATGAGTTGAGCGTCGCCTGCAGTAGGGCATCGTTCTCCCACAGCTTCTGGTACCACTTCCAACTAAACCCTTGCCAGCTAAAGCCGTAGCGGGAGCTATTAAATGAGTTAATCATGAGCAGCGCAATCGGCAGATAGAGGATAAAAAAGAGCCCACTCGCCCACCCTATCCTAAAAATGGCCACTATCGAGCCCCCCTTTCGTCCGACTGTAACGCACCGCCCGCCAGTAGAGCCATAACATCCCCCCCAGCATCACCATCAGCGCCACACTAAGCGCACTGCCTAACGGCCAGTCGTTACTAGAGAGAAACTGATTTTTAATCACACTCCCTAGCAACATATTTTTAGCTCCCCCCAACAGATCAGCGATATAGAACATTCCCATCGCCGGCAGAAAGACCATGAGCGATCCGGCGATAATCCCCGGCAGCGTCAGCGGTAGGGTAATCCGCCACAGCCGCTGTAGCGCGTTAGCCCCTAAGTCGCGTCCAGCCTCCAACAGTCGCGGATCGAGTCGCTCAAGCGAGGCGTAGAGCGGCAGCACCATAAAGGGGAACAGCACATAGACCAGCCCAAAAACGACCGCAAACTCGGTATAGAGTAGATTTAACGGCTGTTCAATTAACCCTAAATCGAGCAATGTCGTATTAATTAACCCGCGAGTGCCTAAAATCGACTTAATCGCATAGACCCTCACTAAAGAGTTCGTCCAAAAGGGCAAAATCAGCAGCAAGAGCAGCCATAGCTGCCAGCGCCGCCCCGCTCGCGCCATCACCACCGCCAGAGGATAGCCTAGCAGCAGCGCAATCACCGTTGCCATTGCCGCCAGCTTGAGCGAGTGGAGTAGAATCTCCCAATAGATTGGATCAAACAGCCGCCGATACGCCTCTAGCGTCGGCGGCCACGCGACAAAGCTCTCCACCGAACGGTTAAGCAGACTACTACCGATAACCAGTAGGTTAGGGAGCAGCGCAAATAGCACTAACCAGCCGACCACCAGCGTTAGCGTCACACCACGAAAACTAACTCTCATCGATCAGAACCACCTCCCACCCCGGCACCCAATTGACCGCCACCGGCTGATTGAGCCGATAGTCGAAATCGGGATCCTCCTCATCAAAAAACTCTGAGGCGGTAATTTCAGTCCCAGAGGCGAGGCGAATGAGCGAATCGAGCGTCTTACCACGGTAGTTTCGCTCCACTATCGTACCGCTCAGATAGAGCCCCTCCCCCTGATACTCCTCTATCGTCTCAATACGCAGATCTTCGGGGCGCAACAGCACCTCCACCCGCGCCCCCGAGCTAAGCTTGTGAGGGCTCTGCAGCGGCCACACCTGCCCCTCAATAGAGGCGAGATAGCCACCCGCTATCGGTTCGAGAATCGTAGCCGGCAGCAGATTGCTCTCACCGATAAAACCGGCCACAAAGCGGTTAAGCGGGGTTTCGTAGATCTCACGCGGGGTGCCGCTCTGCTCGATCCGCCCCTCTCGCATCACCACGATGCGATCTGACATCGACAGCGCCTCCTCCTGATCATGGGTCACAAACAAAAAGGTAATCCCCAGTTTACGCTGTAGCTGTTTTAGCTCAATCTGCATCTGCTGCCGCAGTTTATGATCAAGCGCACTTAACGACTCATCGAGTAGCAGCATCGCGGGGCGATTAACCACCGCCCTAGCGATTGCCACCCGCTGCTGCTGCCCCCCCGATAGCTGATGGGGATGCCGCTGCGCCATCTGCTCTAGCCGCACCAGCGCCAGCGCCTCCTCCACTCTAGCTTGGCGCTCCGCCGCTGCCACGCCGGCCATCTTAAGCCCAAAGGCGACATTGTCAAAGAGGGTCATATGGGGGAAGAGCGCATAACTTTGAAAGACGGTATTAAATGGCCGATGCTCAGCGGCTAGCATCGTCACCGACTCTCCTCGTAACCGTATCTCGCCCCCATCGGCCCTCTCTAGCCCCGCGATTAGGCGTAAAATCGTGGTTTTACCGCAACCGGAGGGGCCGAGCAGGGTTAAAAACTCCCCCTGATCAACCGTTAAAGAGAAGTCACTCACCACAGTGTGGCGACCATAGCGCTTAGTCAATCGTTCAAGTTGCAAAAAAGCGGCGTCCACCCGGCTCCCCTTGGTCGTTAATTTAAAGGCGCATACTTTATGCCATTCCCCCCCTAAGCGGCAACAAGGCGCTGGCAGAGAGTGATAAATAGCATTACTATGGCGCAACTGTTTACCTCTGGAGGAGTTTGCGATGAATTTTGATGAAATTCACAACTACTATGAGCAGCTGGTGATCAACTATCTAGTTGAGACTGCCATTCAAGAGCACCAGCTTACCGACTCAGATTTGATAGTCGATGTTGCCTGTATTGCCCTTAACCGTCTGCCGGCGCGCTATATTCGCCACGATGTCGATATGGCCTTTTTTCTGACTAGCCACGAACGGCTACAGATGCAGCATCGGGTCATTCAGGAGATTAAAACGGCCATCACACAGGTCAAGGCGCGTCACGCAGAGGATGACCTCGTATGAGTCCTCAGCAGCACCCCATTAACCACATCGATATTAAAGTCTCCACTCACTATTTAGCCGAACAGTCCGATCCTGCCAATATGCAATATGTCTTCAGCTATACCATTACCCTCACCAATCGGGGCACTATCGCCGCCCAGCTCTTAAGCCGCCACTGGCGTATTACCGATGGCAATAACCAGCTACAGGAGGTCTTTGGCGAGGGGGTTGTCGGCGAGCAGCCCTATCTCCAGCCGAAAGAGAGCTACCAATATACTAGCGGGGCGATATTAGAGACCCCCTACGGTACCATGGAGGGGAGCTATCAGATGATTAACGATCTACAGCAGCGTTTTGATGCCCCAATTGCGATGTTTGCCCTTAGCTGCCCCAACCTACTCCATTAACTTACCCGACACGAAGAAGATTAACCCCGACGATGGCCATCTACGCTATTGGCGATATCCAAGGCTGCTACAATGAGCTCAACCGACTCTTAGAGCAGCTAAAATTTGACCAAGCGGCCGACACCCTCTGGTTTGCCGGCGACTTGGTTAATCGCGGCCCCGATTCGCTGCAAGTACTGCGCCTAGTCCACTCACTAGGAGAGGCCGCGGTCACAGTGCTCGGCAACCACGACTTCCACCTACTCGCGCAGTGGCAACAGGTGACAGAGCAGTTCACCCCCTCCCCCTTACTCCAAGCGGTGCTTGAGGCTCCCGACTGCGAGCTGCTGCTACAGTGGCTACGCCGCCGCCCCCTGCTCCACCACGATGCCAGACTCGGCTATACCCTCGTCCACGCCGGCCTAGCACCGCCGTGGAGTCTTGACCGAGCCGCCGCGCTCGCACAGGAGGTAGCGCAGCAGCTTCGTTCAGATAGTTTCGCCGATCTGCTGCACCACCTCTACGGCAACGAGCCGCGCTACTGGAGCGAGAGTCTCAGCGGCTGGGAGCGACTCCGATTTATCGTCAATGCGCTGACCCGAATCCGTTTTTGCGATCATCAA
The DNA here is from genome assembly GCA_008375315.1 of Ectothiorhodospiraceae bacterium BW-2. Taxonomy (NCBI): domain Bacteria; kingdom Pseudomonadati; phylum Pseudomonadota; class Gammaproteobacteria; order Chromatiales; family Ectothiorhodospiraceae; species Ectothiorhodospiraceae bacterium BW-2. The sequence continues at coordinate 1,375,173 of CP032507.1, forward strand.
GGGGGGCTCGATTTTAAACAAAAAGTCGGCATTAGGAGCCACCATCCCGATCTTCTCCCTTGGTTTAGCCACCCGCAGCGCCGCTCTGCAACAGAGAGAGTTATCTTTGGCCACTGGTCAACCCTTAAACTCTATCGTCACCATCATGTCTATGGTATCGATACCGGCTGCCTCTGGGGAGGGGAGCTAACCGCCATGCGACTCGATACACCGCAACCCCAATTTATCCGGCTACAGTGCCAAGGCGCAGTCAATCCTAGCAACTATCTACCCGATAGCTCTTGAAAAGCGAAGCACTGCCCCCAAAACTGGTCAGTTCTGAAAAAAAGTTGTCCCGCCCCGACATCAGCGCACTATTTCCGCTATAATCTCGCGGTTCTGCTTCGCGCACAATAGAGACCCATTTTTCTGACCCCCACCTGTGAGAGTTGTATTGAATGCTGGAACAACAGACCTCCCAAATCAAGCTTCTTATTGCCCGCGGCAAAGAGCAGGGCTATCTCACCTACTCTGAAGTTAACGATCACCTCCCCGGTGATATCGTTGAACCGGAACAGATTGAAGATATTATCGGCATGATTAACGACATGGGCATTACTGTCCATGAGGTCGCCCCCGATGCTGACAGCCTGATTCTGGCCGACAACTCGGTTAACGATGACGACGACGCAGCAGAAGAGGCTGCCGCCGCCCTCGCCGCCGTTGACAGCGAGTTCGGTCGCACCACCGATCCGGTACGAATGTATATGCGTGAAATGGGCGCCGTTGAACTATTGACCCGTGAAGGGGAGATAGCCATCGCTAAGCGCATCGAAGAGGGGACTCGCCAAGTCCATATCGCCCTCAGCAGCCAACCTATCTGTATTGCTGAACTGATTAAGCTCTACCAGACACTCGAACCGGGAGATAACAAGGTACTCGATCTCATCTCCGGTTTTACCACCTTGCAACTAGAGGAGGAGGCAATCGAAGAGAGCGACTCAGAAGAGAGTAGCAACGACAAAAAGGGAGCGCTTGAGGTCGAAGAGGATGACGATAGCGCTATCAAAGAGGCGGCTCTCGATCTACATGAAGTGCACCAAAAGATGGTCGCGCTAGAGGCTATCTATAGCCGCCTCATGGAGGAGTGCAAAAAGAGTGCCGTCAGCGGCCAACGACCAGAAGCGATGCTGCGCCAACTGAGTGAGCAGTTTCTGGAGCTAAAACTCACTCCCCGCGTGATCGATACCCTGATTAACCTAGTTCGCACCAACATTAACAATATCCGCACCGTAGAGCGCAAGATTATGGCCATTTGCGTCAATCAGGGCGGTATGCGCAAACAGCACTTTGTCAACGCCTTTACCAACAACGAGACCAACCTCGACTGGTTCGATGCCCTGTTAGCGGCAAATGAGACCTATCGCACTCGTCTCGAACCGCAGCGCGACAATATCGTTATGCTACAAGAGAAGCTGCGCGGTATGGAGAAGAACTGCGGCATGACCATTAACCATGTTAAAGAGATTAACCGTCAGATGTCGATAGGTGAGGCGAAGGCGCGGCGAGCTAAAAAAGAGATGATCGAAGCCAATCTGCGGCTGGTGATCTCAATCGCCAAAAAGTACACCAACCGCGGACTACAGTTTCTCGACCTCATTCAGGAGGGTAACATCGGCCTGATGAAGGCGGTCGATAAGTTTGAGTATCGTCGCGGCTACAAATTCTCCACCTACGCCACCTGGTGGATTCGTCAAGCGATTACCCGCTCGATTGCCGATCAGGCGCGCACCATTCGGATTCCGGTCCACATGATTGAGACGATTAATAAACTCAACCGTATCTCCCGTCAGATGTTGCAGGAGATGGGTCGTGAACCGACGCCAGAGGAGTTGGCGGTTAGAATGGATATACCAGAGGATAAGATTCGCAAGGTGCTCAAAATCGCCAAAGAGCCGATCTCAATGGAGACCCCAATAGGCGATGATGAAGATTCACATCTAGGCGACTTTATCGAGGATAATAACGCCCTCTCCCCCATTGATGCGGCAACGATTGAGGGGCTAAAAGAGAGCACCCAATTGGTGCTTGAGGGGCTAACGGCCAGAGAGTCAAAGGTACTGAGAATGCGCTTTGGCATCGATATGAACACCGACCACACCCTCGAAGAGGTCGGCAAACAGTTTGATGTCACCCGGGAGCGGATTCGCCAAATTGAGGCCAAAGCGCTGCGCAAACTGCGCCATCCGAGTCGGGCGGAGCACCTGAGAACCTTTCTCGATCAAGATTAGTCACCAAAATTGATCTATCCCGACCATTGAACCTTGCCGTCACTGCTGGTATATTCCAGCCACAGCAGTGACGGCTGCCAACGCTTGCTAAAAGTTGAACCACTTGGTAGGTCGGCGCTCTGTATTGAACGAATTTGCCCGGATCGGACTATCCTCCGATCTTGGTGTGGGATTAACCGGCAGTCACGATAGTTGAGTGACGCCCTATGTTACAGTTTCCCATACCACCTCACGCCGTGATGGATAACAAAGCTCAGGCTGGTCGGTGACTCAAGTTAAGCCCGGTTTTCATTTAAAACTCGCCTGAGCGGCTGATTGCCGCAAACCCAATCTAACCGCCCGCTTTTTATCCATCACCGCCGATGTTGGTGTGGAGACTGATGGAAATAACCAATGAAAAAAATGCTTTTTAACGCAACTCAACCGGAAGAGTTACGCTTAGCGCTGGTCGATGGCCAGCGGCTCTACGATCTGGATATCGAAAGCTCCTCTTCTGAGCAGAAAAAATCCAATATCTATAAAGGGAAGATTACCCGCATTGAGTCGAGCCTTGAGGCCGCCTTCGTTGACTATGGCGCCGAACGCCACGGCTTTCTGCCGCTAAAGGAGATATCTCGCAGCTACTTTAGTTCCGATATGAAACCGGGTAGCCGCATCGATATCAAAGAGGTGATGCGAGAGGGCACCGAGGTGCTCATTCAGGTTAAAAAGGAGGAGCGTGGCAACAAAGGCGCTGCGCTGACAACCTTTTTAAGTCTCGCCGGTCGCTATCTAGTGCTGATGCCCAATAATCCTCGTGCGGGCGGTGTTTCACGCCGCATTGAGGGCGATGAGCGGGGAGAGATTCGCTCCATTATGGGGCAGTTACAGATCCCCGATGATATGGGCGTCATCGTCCGCACTGCGGGCGTGGGTAAAAATATTGAAGATCTACAGTGGGATCTCGACTACCTGCTACAGCTCTACCAGGCCATTATCGATGCTAGCGAGCGCGAAAAGGCTCCCGCCCTTATCTTTCAGGAGGGCAATGTTATCCTTAGAGCGATTCGTGACTATCTGCGCAACGATATTAATGAGGTCATTATCGACCAAAAGCAGATGTTTATCGAAGCGCAAGAGTTCATGCAGCGGGTGATGCCAAAAAATTTGAATAAAATCAAATTTTATGACGACCCCATCCCCCTCTTTACCCGTTACCAGATCGAATCGCAGATCGAAACGGCATTTATGCGCGAACTGACCCTCCCCTCCGGCGGGGCGATTGTGATAGATCACACAGAGGCACTCGTCTCCATCGACATCAACTCGGCCCGCTCCACTCGCGGTAGCGATATTGAGGAGACCGCCCTAACGACCAATCTGGAGGCGGCAGAGGAGATCGCCCGCCAACTACGGCTACGAGACATTGGCGGTCTGATTGTCATCGACTTTATCGATATGACCCCTACCCGCAACCAACGCGAGGTCGAGAATAGACTACGCGACTGCCTTAAGCTCGATCGTGCTCGGGTACAGGTCGGACGGATCTCCCGCTTCGGACTGTTAGAGATGTCACGACAGCGCATTCGCACCTCCCTAGGCGACTCTAGCTCCATCACCTGCCCACGCTGTAGTGGCCAAGGCACCATCCGTACCACCAAATCGCTAGCCTTATCGATTCTGCGTCTGATTGAGGAGGAGGCGAATAAAGAGAAGACTGGTGAGATTCAGGCGCAGCTACCGATTTCGGTCGCTACCTATCTACTTAATGAGAAGCGCTATGCCATTAGCGAGATCGAGCGCCGGCTCGGGATCCGTATTGTCCTGATCCCCAACTCCCATCTCGACACCCCTAGCTATGAACTGAATCGTATTCGCCACCGCGACATCTCCGCTCGGGAGGAGGATGACGCTAGTTTCGATATGGTAGATGAGACGCTTACCAGCGCCTACGAACTCGACTATCAACAGCCACTCACCAGCCGCAGCCAACCGGCCCTCGCTCGCCTTCCCGATCCGCTTCGCCCACCCCCTTCGACACTGATAGGCGATGAGATCCCCCCCCAACCCGTCTCGACGAGTGGTCGCGAACAGCGAGGGGGCTTTTTACGCCGCCTAATGTCAACGCTGTTTATTAAAGACGATAACCCCACCACTGAGACAAACAAGCAGCCCCAAACCGCTCAAGAGGTCGCCGCCGCGCCAACACCTAGCAGCAGCCAAAACGGTACCAACGCCCAAAGTGACAACGGCAGCAGTAACAGCCGCAATCGTCGTCGCCGTAACAATCGCAAAAAATCGAACCGCGACAGTAGCAATGACAATAGCGCCGCCCTAGAGGGTAGTCGTGACAGCGACAGAGAGTCGGTCATAGAGGAGGAGACCCCCCCCCCAAAGCCGTCCGATAGCTCAAAAGCAGAGAAGCATAGCGCTCCTGCTAAGTCACATCCCAAAGAGCCCCCCCTTGAGAAGGCCGAGCCGAAGGAGGAGGAGAAGGAGAAGGAACCCCAAAACGGCTCAACCGACACGACAGAAGAGGGCAGCCATAACCGCCGCCGACGCGGAACCGGTCGCAAAGCTAGCGAAAAAAAGGCGCGTGAGGAGAGCGGACACAACACATCTGCCGCAGTCGCCGACATCTCGCCTCCCCAACAGAGAGCTGCGCCCACCGCAGCGGAAACTAGCGACACCGACCGCAATGAACCACCGACACCCGAGGTAGCCGAGGTAGCCGAGGTAGTCCTCTCCACCGAAGTGAAGAGTGAGAGTGAGAGTGAGAGTGAGAACGCCACCACGACGGTAGAGCCGCCGACACCACCGGAGAGCGAAGCGGCAACCACGACGGTAGAGCCGCCGACAGCCGTGGCCGACTATGAACCAGAACCAGAACCAGAACCAGAACCAGAACCAGAACCGGCCGCAACGACCCCTACCACTAGCGAACCCGAGATCGAACCCGAGATCGAACTAGCGCAACAGGCCCCAACAGAGGCACCCGCTGCGGTCGAAGAGGGCGAAGAGGAGGAGTCTTTTGAACGCAAAACAGCCCCCCGCAAACCACGCAGTCGGACTCTACGCAGCCGCAGCCGTAATCGCCGCACCAATCGCCCCCCCTCCGCCAACGGTGAATTAGCGTTTGTTCCCAATCCGGAGCCCGAAGCCGATATCGCCACGCCCCCCCTCCCCGCAGAGTCGATAGAGCCCCCAACCAAGGAGTAGGTAACCCCTCACCCCAACCCTCTCCCGCCGGGAGAGGGAGATTAAGGAGGGAGAGTGAATGGATTGAGGGGGTAACAAGGCCTTATTGAGCAAGCCATCGTCCCACTTCACTGCACCACTGTTCGGTCAGTCGCTGTAGCTGCCGTAGCTGCAGCGCCGCCTCAGCCCAGTGCTGCGCCTGCAACTGCTGCTGTAGCTCTTTAGCTCCAAGCAAAAGCGGCGGTGCGCCGGCGCGTTCGAGCAGTGCTATCAATAGCTGCATCCTCCCCTCAAGCAGCCTCGGCTCGACCTCTGCCGCAAGCAGGGGGTGTAGCTGCTGCAGTAGCAGAGGCAGCTCGCGCTGATATCGCACCATCACCGCCATCAACTCAGATCGCTCACAACTGCCAAAGCAGTACTCAAGACGACTCAACTCAAACAGCGGCATAACGGGACGAGGACTCCCCCCACTCTCGCCACTCTGCTCCCTCACGCCCTCGTCCGCTAGCTGCGGCTGCTGTAACCAACGCTCCAACATTAGCTGTAGCGAGTTAAGCTGAAGCGGTTTACTTAAGTAATCATCCATGCCGGCTTCCAGACAGCGCTCCCGATCACCACTCATCGCATTAGCAGTCATCGCCACAATGGGGATATCGTGACGACGCACGGGTGTCTCAGGGGCACGAATACGCTGCGTCGCCTCTAGGCCATCCATCACTGGCATATTGACATCCATGAGCACTAGGCCGTAGTCAAACTGCTGCAACTTTTGCAGCGCCGCAGCCCCCTCTGCGGCGATCTCGCACCGATAGCCGAGCTGTTTTAACATCTCCTCACCTACAAGCTGATTAACCCGATTATCATCGACGAGTAACAGCGGCAGCGCCCCCCGATCCGCTTGTTGTGACGAGTCGGCTATCTCATGCTGACGCAGAGAGGGCGCTTCATCGGATAAGCGTCGTAAAAAGTGGAGCAGATCAAACTGCGATACCGGTTTCGGTAACCAATCGACCGACGCCCAAGTGCCCCCCTCCCCAGCCGGTAATGGCTGCGGCAACTGGATTTTGCTTAAAATCAATAGGTGGGGAGCCGCCCCTTGCCACCAGCTCTGTGGCTGCAACAGCGGCGCAATATCGGCTTCGCTATCGATACTAACCATCACCAAATCGAGAGCCTCTGGTAGCTCTGTTTCGGTTAAACCTTGCCACCTCTCCCGATAGAAGCTACGAAAGTGCAGACGCAGCAACAGTTGCTGCAGCGCCTCAGCCGCAACGGCGTGCGGCTCACACAACAGTACGCTGTAGCGACTAAAGTCGGGTAGCGGTTTAGAGGGGGCGTTAACCACCGGATAGAGCGGCAGGGTAAACCAAAACCGACTCCCTCTCCCCTCCCGACTCTGCACCCCTATCTCCCCCCCCTGAAGCAGGACTAGCTGCCGACTAATCGCTAGCCCCAGTCCGGTACCGCCATACTCGCGGGTGGTAGAGTGCTCCGCTTGACTAAAGGCTTGAAATAGCTGCTTTAGCCTCCGCTCCGAAATACCTATACCGCTATCCTCTACGGTGCAGTAGAGCTGCGGCTCGCCATCAGAGCCAAGTGTTGGCTCTAACCGCACCACAATATCGCCCTGATGGGTAAATTTTATCGCATTACCAATGAGATTAACCAACACCTGCCGAGTCCGTACCGGATCGCCCTCAATCCACTCCGGCAGCTCTGGTGAGACCAGCATCACCAGCTCTAGCCCCTTTTCGAGGCTACGAACCGCCATCATCGCCACCAACTCATCGATAAAGTCACGCAGGTTGTAGCTCACCCGCTCAAGCTCCATCTTGCCGGCCTCAATTTTGGAAAAGTCGAGAATATCGTTAATAATATCTAGCAGCGACTTAGCACTCGACCAGGCGATACGCGCGTAGCGCTGCTGATGCTGATCGAGCTGGCTTTGCAGCAGCAGTTCCGCCATGCCGATCACGCCATTCATGGGGGTGCGAATCTCATGGCTCATATTGGCTAAAAACTCGCTTTTAGCCCGACTCGCTGCCTCTGCCTGAAGCGTCTGCTGCTCCAGTTTAGCGTTTAGCTCCTCGGCCTGCTCTAATGTCTGCCGCTGCTGCTGCTGTAGCTTAATTCGCTCGGTCACATCGAGAATGTAACCGTTCAGGGCGACCACTTCGCCGCTCTTGCTGCGAACCATATAGGTGAAGTCATCTACCCAAAAAAACTCTCCATTGCGACGCTGTAGCCGGTAACACTGCTGAAAGTGGGCCATACTAGGATCGGCAATATAGCCATCGATATCTTGCGCCACGGTCGGCAGATCATCGGGGTGAAGTAGTGCGGGGTAGCTGATAGCACCCGACATCAACTCCTCAGCACGATAGCCGAGCACCTTATCGACATTTTGTGACACATAGCGCACCGGCCACCCCTCTTGCGGTAGCCACTTAAAGACCACGGTGGGGCCGGCGACGAAGAGCTGCCGCTCCTCTTGCAACGCCTGCTCTGCTAGTTTACTGCGGCTAATATCGATATTCACCCCTACTAGCCGCTGCGCCCGCCCTAACTCATCACAGCGCACCGCAGCCATCGCGTGCAGGTAACGGATCTCCCCATCGGGGCGGATAATACGATACTCGATATCGAAGTTAGCTCCACTTTGAAGCGACTGGTACATCGCCTCGTCAGCGCGGGCAAAATCATCGGGGTGGATCGCCATCTGCCAAGTCTCTAGCGAGACGATTTTCGAGCAGTTTTGTACCCCGAACAGGCTAAACATCGACTCATCCCAAATCAGGCGATTGCGGGTAATATCGAAGTCCCATATCCCCACCATGGCGGTGCGGGTCGCTAACGAGAGCCGCTCAGAGAAGAGTGCTAAATCGTGCTCCTGCGCCTGCGTCTCAAGCAGACGCCGTTTACTATCTACCACCTGGCTGACCGCTTTAATCACCGTTCGGTATTGCAGCACGGCAAACATCGCGGTGACGATCAATCCCCCGCACAGGATTAACCAAGGGAGGTAGCTCTGCTGCTCTAATAGCGTTAGCGGCAGCAGAATATGGATGAGCGCATAGCCGATGGCGCTAAAGAGGCTGCCACTCATCGCCACCATAATGGCCATCCGTAGCGCATAGATGCGCTGTGGCATCGGCAACAACTGCGATGCAGTAGAGGCGGTAGGCCTACTCATTTAGCCACTTTTCAAGCGCGGTAATGATCGCTCTAGCCTGATCTCGGCTGGAGATATTGAACTTCGACTTCTGTTGATACTCGCCATTGCGTTTTTGGTAGCGGCGAATAGTATATTTATCGTCACTGTAGCACTCTTTGTTCTGGTTCCACTCCTGATAGCGATAGAGAATGGTTGACCACGCCCCCTTGCTCAATACCACCTTATCGAGCTCCTTTAGCGTCTCTAGCTCACCCTCTTTATAGCTGATGGTTAACTCATTAATCGTCTCTGCCATGGTTCATACTCCTTGTGTGTTTCGCTCTATTCTCCGCCACAGACTGGACAGTCCGGATCGGCTCGTAATCCTATCGTACGCCACTGCTGGTAGAGCAGATCGGCAATCAATAACCGCCCAACTAGCGGCTCCCCTGCCCCCGTTAACCACTTAATCGCCTCTAGCGCCTGCATCGCTCCAAAGATCCCAACCAGCGGGGCAACCACTCCGGTGGTCGCACAGCTCTGCTCCTCAATGGCTGCCTCATCAGGGTAGAGACAGCGATAGCACCCTGTGCCCCGATTATAATCGAACAGAGTTAACTGCGCCTCAAAGGCGGTTGCCGCCGCAGAGATCAGTGGTACTCTCAGGCGATAACAGCTACGATTAATGGCAAAGCGGGTGGCAAAGTTATCACTACAGTCGAGGATTAGCTGGTGGCCATTCAAGATGTCATCAAGCTCTTCGGCCGCTAGTCGGCGCTCAATAGTCGTACAGCTAAGCGCTGGCGCTAGCTGCCGCAGCCGCTCTGCTGCCACTTCGACCTTGTAACGACCACAGTCGCGGTCACGATAGAGCGGCTGCCTTTGTAAATTACTCAGCTCAATCGTGTCAAAATCGATCAGTGTCAGCGACCCCACGCCGGCGCTAGCGAGGTAGGTGGCAGCCGGCACCCCTAAGCCGCCGAGACCGACAAGCGCTACCTTAGCCCGCCCTAACCGTTGCTGTCCGTCGATGTCAATCTGCGGCAGCATAATCTGCCGACTGTAGCGCAACAGCTCGCTATCGTTCATGTCAAAGCGACTCAAAGATAGGTGCGCCAGTGCTCCGGCCGTTGATCGTGACAGCCGTGTTTTAGATGAGCATAGCGGTTGATAAAGACTTGGGTAGAGACATCCTGACACTTACCACCACAGAGAGCCTCACGCTCGTTACTCTCCAGATAGTGGTAGAGGGCGCGGCGCATCTTCTCCATCAGTGAGTTATCGAGGTGGTAGCCCAGCTCGGTCAGCGCCTGCTCCATGGTTGCGTAGCTTAGGCGGCGCAGATCATAGCCCACCACCATGACCAGCTCCGAGACTCTCTCGACCGTAATCACCCCGTCAATGCCCCGCAGCAGCTCCATCGCTCGACTGACCTGATCGTCCTGACGCAGGCGGTTAAAATGGATCTCGCGCTGTTTGATTCGATCCTCATCCCCACTCATCGCTCTCTCCCCTCGCTTGCCACTGGCCGAATGTCACCCGTACAATCCCCTGTAGATCGACGGCATGACCGATGTTAAAGAAGCCGCTATCGATAAACAGCCTCTTTACCGCTTCGGCCTGATTATACCCCTGTTCCACCAGTAGCCAACCTCCCGCAAGCAAATAGTCACCTGCTTGATCAATAATGTGCTTTAAATCGGCTAGCCCCGCCTCAGCGGCGACTAGCGCCCCTCGCGGCTCAAAACGGAGATCCCCCGCAGCTAACCACGGTGAGTCGGCGGCGAGATAGGGGGGGTTGGCCACGACCATATCGAAGCTCATTCCCCGCAGTGGCTCAAACCAGCTACCGTTGTGCCACGAGACCGACAAGCCATTCGCCATCCCGTTCTGTTTAGCGACCGCTAAAGTCGCCTCGGCAAGCTCTACGGCGTGAATGTCGCACTGTGGCCGCTCCTGCGCTAACGCTAGGGCAATCGCACCACTACCACAGCCTAAATCGACTACCCGCCGCTCCTGCGCTAGTGGCAGACGCAATAGCGCCTGCTCTAGCAGAGTTTCGGTCTCAGGACGCGGAATTAGGGTATCGCGATTGACGCTTAGGGTGAGTCTCCAAAAGTCGCGCCGACCAAGAATATAGGCCACCGGCACCCCCTGCTGTCGCTGCTGTAACCACTGGTGAAAGTGGCGCTGTTCAGTGGCCGTTAGTACCCTTTCGGGCCAGGTGTGCAAGTAGCTGCGATCTCTACCGAGTACCTCGGCTAGCAACAGCTCGGCCTCGAAACGGCCACGCTCACTCACACCTTGTAGCGTAGGTGCCGCCTGCTTTAGCACAGCGGCGATGGTAGGGGGCAGCTCAGCCATCTCTCACCGCAGACTCCCCGCCGGTTACGATTCGCTCAACGAGGCTAACAGCTCGGCTTGGTACTCATTGATAAGCGGTTCGATCACCATATCGAGCGTCCCCTGCATAAACTCATCTAGCTTATAGAGGGTTAGGTTAATCCGATGGTCGGTCACCCGCCCCTGCGGATAGTTATAGGTGCGAATCCGCTCAGAGCGATCACCGCTACCGACCTGTAGTTTACGATTTTGCGCCTGCTCCGAGACGAGCTTCTCCTGCTCTTTGCTCAACAGCTTCGCCTGTAGCACTGACATCGCTTTGGCGCGGTTTTTATGTTGTGAGCGCTCATCTTGGCACTCGACGACAATGCCGCTAGGAAGGTGGGTAATTCGAATTGCCGAGTCGGTCTTATTGACATGCTGTCCCCCCGCCCCCGATGAGCGAAAGGTATCGACTTTTAGATCGGCGCTATTGATATCGATCGCTTCAATATCATCGACCTCCGGCATAATCGCCACCGTACAGGCCGATGTGTGGATTCGCCCCTGCGATTCGGTCTCCGGTACCCGCTGCACCCGATGGGCCCCCGACTCAAATTTGAGCCTAGAGTAGGCCCCCTGACCGACCAGACGGGCGATCACCTCTTTATAGCCCCCATGTTCACCGTAGCTTTCGTTAATAATCTCCACCTGCCAGCGGCGCAGCTCGGCGTAACGGGCATACATTTTGAACAGATCACCGGCGAAGATAGCTGCCTCATCGCCTCCGGTTCCCGCCCGAACCTCCAGATAGATGTTTTTGTTATCGTTAGGGTCTTTAGGGAGCAGTAGCTTCTGTAGTTGCAGCGATAGCTCATCGCGCTGCTGTTTAGCCTGCGCTAGCTCCTCCTCTGCCATCTGTCGCAGCTCGGCCTCCTCCTCGCGCAACATCTCAGTGGCCGTAGCGCAATCCTCAAGCGCCCGCTGGTAGCTGTTAAAACAGTCAACGACCGGTTTTAGCTGCGCATACTCTTGCGATAGCTCACGAAAACGGTTCTGATCAGCGATAATCTCCGGCTCAGAGAGTAACGCGCTAATCTCTATAAAGCGTTCGGAGAGGGTCTCCAGTTTTTGCGCTATGGACGGTTTCACATAAACACCATTAAAATGTCGGTTAGTTATTACAGCCTGCGCCTTTAGAGGCAGGGGCGCTATCTTAGCATGATTGACCCGCTCAAGCAGAGCCTTCAGCCCAACAGAGGAGCAGTTTATGATCGCCACCCCCCCACAGCCCTTAACCGATATTCGTGAGCGTATCTCTGCCGCAGCCACCGCTGCTAACCGTTCGCCGACGACGATTGAGCTGATTGCTGTCAGTAAACGAAAACCGATTGACGCCATTATCGCCGCCTATGAGGCCGGCGTGCGCCATTTCGGTGAAAATCGTACCGAAGAGCTAGTTAAAAAGCGCGAAGCGCTACGCCATCTGCCCGAGATTCGATGGCACTTTATCGGCCAGTTACAGAGTCGTCAGAGCGAAGAGGTCGCCCGTTATGCCGACTATTTTCACGCGCTAGATCGCCTAAAGATTGCTACCCGACTTAACAGCCATCTCCAACGATTGGAGCGCCGGCTGCCGCTCTTCATCCAAATTAATATCTCCGGCGAGGTGAGTAAAAGCGGCCTACCTTGTCATCAGTGGCAACACAATCGTCAGCAGTGGCAACAGCTACAGCAGTTTATTGCCGCTTTAGCGCCACTCTCCCAGCTACAGCCGATGGGGCTCATGACGATGGCTCCTCTCCACGCTTCGCCGGCGGAGCTGCAACGACTGTTTCACTCCATGGCTGCGTTATCAGCGCAGTTACACCAACAGCAACCTGAGCTCAATATGCGCCACCTCTCGATGGGTATGAGTGGCGATTTTGAACTGGCGATTGCCGCCGGAGCAACTCATGTCCGAATTGGTAGTGCTATTTTTGGTTCCAGAACAGAGACATAGATAACAAGTCACTAGGTTGGCAAAAAAAATAGCCATGGAAGGTGATTTTTTTCTTGATTAGTTAGAATTTGCTAATATACTAATACCCATGTTGAGGCAGCGGCAATCACGCCAACGGTCTCTGGGTTGAATCTAAATTTTAGGAGATTTTTAAATATGAAAATTCGTAATCTGTTAGCCGCGACGGCTCTGTTAACTGTCACTACCGCCTCCCAAGCGTGGTGGGGGCCTTTTGATAACGATGGTTATAACAATGGCTGGGGTAACGGTTGGGGCGATACCATGGGCGACTTCTTCGGTGACGGCGCTGGTGACATGGACTTTAACATGAACTTTTCAGGCCGCTCCTCTGCTCGTACTGAAGGGCGTGGCTATGGCCGCGGCTACGGCTACGGCAACAACTACTACGGTTACGCCCCTTACTACGGCTACGCCCCTTACTATGGCTACGCCCCTTACTATGGCCAGGCCCCTTACGGCTACGGCCCCTACGGTTATGCTCCGGTACCGCCAGCAGCTGCTGCCCCCCAGCAACCTGCGGCGCCTGCCGCAGCGAAGTAAACACCCCACCTCCCTCCTTCCCCCCGGGGTGTTTCACCCGCTCTTAGGAGCGGGTTTTTTATTTGGTTTTTACCGTCAGCCGGTAGATATCGACCGAACGGCTACCATCGAACTGTAACCGTTTTAACAGCTCAGCCTCAAATCGGGGCGCTATCTTATCCTGTAACCGCCGCTTGTCGTTATCAAACTTACTCACAAAGAGGAGCTGCTGAAACAGCCCCCGCTCCAGATTGCTCACAAGGATAGCTTGGCGCTGCATCAGGGTGTGAGGCTTTATCGCTGAGTAGCCTAGCGCAGTATAGAGGCCACTGCGCTCGTTAATCACGACTGTTCCTTGCAGCGGATAGTGCTGCTGTAGATAGTGTCGTACCTGCTTATACTCTCGAAACAGCGTGAGCGACTTACCCACCTTGTTCTCTCGTGCCACCACATTGCCAGTTAGGTAGATAAACAGCAGCCCCAGTACTAACCAACCCTGACGCCACCCCTGCCAACTGCGACTGAGCCAGATCAGAGGAGTGGTCGCTAGCGGCACCAGCCACAATAGCTGTATCTGCGCTAAACGGTTAATCCACGCTAGCTGATAGTCACCGAAGTAGTAGGCGAAGTGGGCGATAGAAATTAGGCTCTGCGCCAAGAGTAGCAACCCAAACGCCAATAGGCCACGGCGCTGGCTACGCTGTCGCCACCCCCAGCCTAAAAAGATCACCCCGCCGATGAGCGCCAGCGCCACAATCCAGAGATGGGTCGGCAGACCGGCACCGCTCCAGTCACTAAAGTAGCGCCACATATTGAGCCAGTTTTCGCCAATGCCACCTAAATTGAACGCTTGGGTCGGATCATCGCCAGCATTCGCAAAGTTACTAGAGACTATCTTCTGCCACACCACCGGCAGATAGAGTAGCGGAATCAGCGGCAGAAGCAGCGAATAGCGCCACTGGAGTAGCTGCCGCCAGTGGAGTAGGATAGCCACTAGCGCTACCAGCACCACCGCTGCCGACTCGTAGCGGGCGTAGGAGGCTAATAGCGCTAATAGCAGCAGTAGCTCCATCTCCCCCCCCGAGGGACGGTGCATAAAACGCCATAGCTGCATATAGAACAGCATCACCATCAACATATTCAAAGCGTCGTAGCCGGCCGAGGTGATATTGAGCTGGTAGATAGGGAAAGAGGCGAGTAGCAGGGCCGCCACCACTCCGAAACGGAGTGAGAGGGTACGCTGAAAGAAGAGCACCACCGCACTCAGTGTCACGATAGAGACGAGTAGATTGGTGATAAAAGCGTTAAGCCAGTGAAAACCGCTAATAAAGTGCAGCAGCGCCGTCACAGTGGCAAACAGCCCCGGCCGATGGGCGGTATCGGCGTGAATCACCGACTCGCTATCGTAGTAGTGGAGCGTCTCGGTCACATTTTTCAGTGCCAGATCGGTAAAGAGGGTGCGACTGGTCGCCAAAAGGTTGGTCTCATCGGCCAATACCCGAAATTCGATCCCCACCGAGCTCCAAATCAGTGCCGTTAGTAGGGTAGCGAACAGTGCCACCCTCCCTACCCGCTGCCATGAGAGGCCGCTACTAGCGCCTAAAGTACGCCCACCGCTCATTAGTGTTAGCGCAATGGCAGCGAGAATAAAGTAGATCACTGAGGCGGCAAACCACGGCTCTCGCTGATCCAGTAGTGCTAGGTAACCGAGCAGCGACAGGGCGATGACGGTGGTCAACAGCGCCGCAAAAAAGGGGGAGTTTAATGACACGATTCGCACCACCGCACTATAATTCATCTCAATTATCCTCTTCATTTATAGGGGAGTTCTGCTCCAACCTCTTCAATTTGGAGTCGGAACGATAGGGAACCTGACTGGCCGGAATATGCTGTGAGGCCGAAATCAGGTGCGCTGGCTGATCGTCAAAATAGATGTGTGGTCTGAGCGCCTGTAGCACCTGCTCTTTAGGGAGACCGGCTAGTGCAAAAGCCTGATCGACGATAATCCCCCACTGCCGCAAAGTTTTAATCACCCGAACGTGGGCTGAGGTATTACGGGCGGTGACAATCGCCAGCTTAAGCGGTGATCGCTCCGGCCCTAGCTGCTGATTAATTTGCGATAGCACCTTCACTAGTTTGGTAAACGGCCCCTGACGCAGCTCGATATCCTCATTCTCCTCCTCATGGCGCTGAAAGGTATCGAGCCCCTCTGTGCGATAGATATACTCCGAATCGTCGCTAATAATCACCGCATCGGCATCAAAAGCGAGCCGAATCCGCTCCTGATCGGGCTGAAAGTTCTGTGGTGGATCGTAGATCACCGCCGCAGCGCACTCCTCGGTATCGATCGCGGTCTGCACATCGCGCGGATCGCGGGTAAGTAGCAGATCGACGCTAAAGGCCTTCAAAAAGGGGGCGAGAGACTCACCACCAGAGAAGGCGGAGCGACTGATGTCGATCTGATAGTGTTTAATCGAGTTATGGATCCGTAAGCCGGTATCGGGGGTATTTTTCGACATCACCACCACCTCCACCAGACGCTGATCGGTCAACTGATTGAGTCGCAGCAGCGCCTCGACTAGATGAAACGCCGTTCCCTTAGCGAGAATGACCGCCTCATTATCGAGTTGATACTGTCGATACTCGGTCAAACTCCCTTGCAGAAATATCTCGTGTTCAATCTCTAGGTCAAATAGCGCTCGTGACGAGACCCCGATCACCAGCGGCTTTAGCTCATCAACCACTCTTTTCCTTGCCACCTTTAGTTGTCTTCAGCAAATGGTTTCCCACATAGTCGCCCAACCACTGCTTAAAGGGCCCACCTAGCTTAGGATCTCGTAGTGCATATTCAACATTGGCCTGCAAAAAGCCGAGCTTATCGCCGCAGTCGTAGCTTATGCCATCAAATTTGAAGCCGAACATAATCTCAAACTCCAATAGCTGCGCCATCGCATCGGTGAGTTGAATCTCACCACCGGCCCCAGGATGGGTCTGGTGGAGCAGATCGATAATCCTAGGGGTAAAGATATAGCGCCCGACCACTGAGAGGTTCGACGGAGCCTCCTCCGCCTTCGGCTTCTCGACTAGCCCCTTAACCCGCAGATCACGACCACTATCATCCAGATCGACAATCCCATACTTATGCACCTCGCTAGTCGGCACCTCCTCTAAGGCAATAATGGAGGTGTGGGTACGGCGGTACAGATCGACCATCTGCTTTAAACAGCCCTGTTTAGGGTGGTACATCACCACATCAGGTAGGAGCACCGCGAACGGTTCGTTACCGAGTGCAGGTTCGGCACATAGGACAGCGTGCCCTAGCCCTAGCGCCTCCGGCTGGCGCACACTGATAATGCGCACCCCTTTGGGCAGAATCGACTGCTTAATTTTTAGCAGCTCCTCCTTTCCACGACGCCGGAGCTCCGCCTCTAGCTCGTAGTTCTTATCAAAGTGGTTCTCAATGGCGCTCTTATCAGAGTGAGTGACTAGGATAATATCGGTAATCCCCGCCTCGGCCGCCTCTTCAACGATATACTGTATCAGCGGTTTATCGACCACCGGCAGTAGCTCTTTGGGGATCGCTTTAGTTGCCGGCAAAAATCGCGTCCCTAAACCGGCAACCGGCAGCACCGCTTTACGAATATGGCTTGTTAACATATAGCCTCCTTAACAAAAGATTAACCCAACGGGCAGTATACCAAGCTGACAACAAAAAATAAGTCTAACAGTAATTTGTGAATGATTTCACACCCAGTTTACCTCAATACCCTCTATATTAAGCTTTGCTGATATTTTAAAATTATCGCCCAATTTTGGTTTTACCCCTAGACATCTGCAATTTGTACGCTAGAATAGCCCTAAAAACCGTTGCAACAACATAGGATTAGAGAGTCTTGTTAAATAAAGATCTTAAATTCATCGACCAGCCGATTCATATCAAGCGCCGCCGAGCTGCGCGAAATCTGTTTCTGGTGCTGCTCATCTCCACCGCAGGTCTAGCCTACGCCTTTACCGAACTGCTACAGGCCCCTCCGGTACTTCAGAGCGTTTCGCTCTCAAAAATAGCGCTGCAACAGCAGACAGAGGCGGAGCAGCAGGCCTCCACACTGCCTACCGACTCGCTCCATCTAGCCTCCCTTGAGCTCAGGGCTCCCCCCTTTAAGCCGGCACAGATGGAGAGCCAGCCGCTACAACCAGAGGCCCTCCTCCTCTCCACGGCAGAGGAGAGCCCTCAGGCGGCAGAAGCGGCCCCTCCCCCCCCCCCCTCCCCTATCAAATGGCATGAGGCGACTGTCAGCAGTGGTGACAACTTAACTCTCATCTTCTCCCGTTTCAATTTAGGTGCTGCCACAGTCGCCGAGCTTCTAGCGATCGATAAGCGCCACGATAAGCTGCTACACAAGCTGCGTATCGGCCAAAAGCTGCAACTGGCCACTAATGAGGGGGCACTACTGTCGCTACACTACCGCATCTCACCCCTTGTGACCGCCAAATTTGAGCGCAATGACGCCGATAAGTTCGACTACCAAAAAATTGAACGCGAACACGATATTCAGACCACATTCGCCGCCGCCACCATTGAGGAGTCACTCTATAAGAGCGGCGTAGCGGCAGGGTTGAGCGATAATTTAATTATGGAGCTCGCTAACCTCTTCGGGTGGGATATCGACTTTGCGCTCGATATTCGCAAAGGCGATCAATTTATCGTCCACTATGAGGAGCTCTATTTAGATGGCAACAAGGTGCGTGATGGCCAGATCATCGCCGCCGAGTTCACGAATCGCAGCCATAAATATCAGGCCTTTCGTCATCTAACCAGCAACGGCGATGCACAATACTTTGATGCCGAAGGGCAGAGTATGCGCAAAGCATTTTTGCGTAGTCCGGTCGATTTTCGCCGCATCTCCTCCCGCTTTCAGCCCGAACGCTACCACCCAGTGCTGGGGGTCAAACGGCCCCACCGCGGGGTTGATTATGCGGCGGCAACAGGCACGCCAATTAAGGCCGCCGGTGATGGCAAGGTGCTCTTTGTCGGTAAAAAAGGGGGCTACGGTAATACCGTTATTCTGCAACACGGTGGCCAGTTCACCACCCTCTATGGCCACATGTCGCGTTTTAAGCGCGGGTTACGCAAAGGGGAAAGGGTCTCTCAGGGGGAGATTATCGGCTATGTTGGCTCAACCGGACTGGCAACCGGCCCCCATCTCCACTACGAGTTCAGAGTCAACGGCACTCACAAAAACCCGCTTACGGTCAAGTTTCCCGATGCCGAACCGATTGAACCGCGCTACCGTAGCACCTTTTTAGCGCAGGCGACTAGGCTACAGACCCTGCTAGAGCGCTACCAGCAGTCGCAGCTTGCGCTTAACGATTAGCCCTCAGGCCATATACATCCCGCCGTTCACATGAATGGTCTCGCCGCTAATGTAGCTCGCTGCCGGTGAGGCCAAAAAGGCAACTGTGGCGGCGATCTCCTCCGCCCTGCCCAGTCGCGCTAACGGAATTTGGGTCAATAGCGCCTGCTTCTGTTCCTCAGCTAACGCACGAGTCATATCGGTATCGATAAACCCCGGCGCGACACAATTCACGGTAATACCGCGCGAACCGACCTCGCGCGCTAGCGATTTAGAAAAACCGATCATCCCCGCCTTCGCCGCTGCGTAGTTGCTCTGGCCGGCATTGCCGCTGACACCGACGACTGAGGCGATGCTGATAATCCGCCCCCGTTTAGCCTTCATCATGCCGCGAATGACCGCCTTAGAGAGGCGATAAATGGAGGAGAGATTGGTATCGATAATCTCCTCCCACTCACTCTCCTTCATCCGCATTAGCAGGTTATCACGGGTAATACCGGCGTTATTAACCAAAATCGTCGGCGCTGAGAACAGCTCGGTGATCGCTTTAAGCGTCGTCTCAATCGACTCGGGGTCGGTCACATTGAGCACGCGACCTTCGCCCCGAAGGTCGGCTTGACGCAGCCCCTCGCCTATCGCCGCCGCCCCTCTCTCAGAGGTGGCGGTACCGATAACGGTCGCCCCCATCTGACCAAGCTGCAAGGCGATCGCCTGACCAATGCCACGACTCGCACCGGTGACTAGCGCCACCTCCTGACTTAAATCAAATCTCATCATTGTCACCTTCTCTCGTCTCTAGTCTCAATGTAACTTTAGTGCTTGGTGCAGTGTCTCTGAATCGAACACCGACACGGTGCTCACCACCGTGGTAATGCGCTTATTTAATCCGGCCAACACCTTACCACTACCGAGCTCTAACGCTGTCGTAACGCCCTTATCGGCTAACATTGAGACTATCTCCACCCAGCGTACGGGGCTATAGAGCTGTCGCACTAGCGCCAATTTAATCGCCTCAGGCTCAAATTCGCAGGCGACATCGACATTGTTAATGACGGCAATCTCAGGTGCCGTTATCGTCGTCTTAGCCAACTTTTGTGCTAGCTGCTCTGCCGCAGGGGCCATTAATGCGCAGTGGGATGGCACACTCACCGGTAGCCGTTTGGCGCGTTTAGCGCCGGCCGCTTTAGCAGCGACTGACGCTGCCTCCACCGCATCGCGATGACCGGCGATCACTATCTGTTGTGGTGAGTTAAAGTTCACCGCACTTACCAGCGATTCGGGGGTCGATATCTCGGCACAGAGCTTAACGACCGGCTCGCTATCGAGCCCCATAATCGCCGCCATCGCACCCACACCATCGGGCACCGCCTGCTGCATCAGTTTACCCCGTTCGGCGACCAGCACCACCGCCTCGGCAAGCCCTAGGCTACCGGCTGCAACTAAGGCGGTGTACTCGCCGAGGCTGTGGCCAGCTAGATAGGCGGGGGTTACCCCCTGCTGCTGCCATAGGCGCCACACGGCTACTCCAGCGGTGAGCATCACCGGCTGGGTTAGATCGGTACGGTTTAACTGCGCCTCCGGCCCCTGACTCATCAGCTGCCACAGATCTTCGCCAAGTGCTGCCGAGGCCTCGGCCACCGTCTCTTTAAGCTGCGGATAGTGCGCCGCCAACTCGGTTAACATACCTACTGACTGGGAACCCTGTCCCGGGAAGAGTACCGCTACACTCATGCGTTTGACACGACCTCACTAAAAAAAGTTACTTCAAACCGAACTACCCGTGGCGATGGCGCTAATAGCGAACCAAGACCGATCCCCAAGTAAACCCACCACCAAACGCCTCTAGTAGTAACACTTCGCCCCGCTGAATACGCCCATCTCTCACCGCAGTATCGAGCGCTAGCGGCACCGATGCGCCCGAGGTATTCCCGTGGCGATCCACTGTCACGACAACCCTCTCCATCCCCATCTTCAGCTTTTTGGCGGTGGCCTGAATAATGCGAATATTGGCCTGATGGGGGACTAACCAGTCGATATCGCCCCGATCCATACAGTTCGCCGCTAGCGTCTCATCGACAATCTGTCCTAGGGTATTCACCGCCACTTTAAAGACCTCGTTACCACGCATCTCCACATAGGCACTACCCGCCAAAATCGCGCTATAGTCGGTCGAGACACCAGCCTGTATCTGAAGTAGATCTTTATATTGGCCATCGGCGTGAAGATGGGTAGAGAGAATCCCCGCCTCGTCAGAGGGCTCTAGCACCACCGCGCCGGCACCATCACCAAACAGAATTGAGGTGCCGCGATCACTCCAGTCGGTAATTGCCGACATCGTCTCGGCCCCCACTACCAGCACCTTTTTATGGCTGCCGCTCTGAATAAATTTATCGGCAACCGTTAGGGCGTAGATAAAGCCGGTACAGACCGCCTGGACATCAAACGCCGCCGCGCCATGGTTATCGAGCCGCTGTTGTAGCAGACAGGCGGTGCTAGGAAAGATCTGATCTGGGGTCGTGGTCGCCACGATAATCAGATCGAGCTCTGCGGCGCTCATATCGGCCGCCTGTAGCGCCTGTTGCGCCGCCTGCTCGGCCAGATCGACGGTACTCTGCCCGCTACTGACTAAGTGTCGCTGCTTAATCCCCGTACGAGTCGTAATCCACTCATCGGTAGTATCGACCATCTGTTCGAGATCGGCATTGGTTAAAATCCGCTCGGGCAGGTAGCTGCCGGTCGCGGTTATCTTTGTATAACGCATGATAAGTGATAATACTCCCACCCCATTAAGGGGGCTATTTCACGGCATGGAGTTCGAGTAGTCGATGCCGAATCTGCTCTGGGACATTCTTCTCTATTTCAATTACCGCTTCGCGAATGGCGGTTGTATAGGAGAAGATATCGGCGCTGCCGTGGCTCTTAATCACAATACCGTTCAGGCCGACTAAACTTGCCCCGTTATAGGCGCGAGGATCGATCCGACGCCGAAAGGCTCGTAGTACCGGCAGTGCCGCCAAGCCGCTCAAACGGGTCAGCCAGTTACGCTTAAACTCCTGCCGCATGGTGTGGCTAATCATCTTCGCTAACCCCTCACTGGTTTTGAGGGCGACATTGCCAACAAAACCATCGGCGACAATGACATCGACTCCGCCACGGTAGATGGCATCCCCCTCGACATAGCCAATATAGTTTAGCTCGCTCTGTTGCAGCAGTTGGTGCGTCCGTTTTACCTGCTCATTCCCCTTGATCTCCTCTTCGCCAACATTGAGTAGGCCAATAGAGGGGCGCTCAATACTATCTACGGCACTCGTCAGCACCGACCCCATGAGGGCGAACTGGTAGAGAATCGTCGCATCGCTATCGACATTCGCGCCTAAATCAAGCATGTGAGTATGGCCACTAATGGTCGGCAGGGCGGTAATAATTGCCGGTCGGTCAACACCGGCGAGCGTCTTTAGGACAAAGCGAGAGGTGGCCATTAACGCACCGGTATTACCCGCGCTCACACACGCCTTAGCTCGCCCCGTTTTGACTAAGTCTATCGCTACTCGCATAGAGGAGTCTTTTTTGTTTCGTAGCGCCTTAGAGGGGAGCTCATCCATGGTAACAACTTGAGAGGTGTGCACCACCTCAATAGCACTGCCGGCGTAGCGACTACTCTGCAGCTGCTGCTCAATTTGAGCTTGATCACCGACTAGCAGTAGCTGTAGCTCCGGCTGCTGCCGACAACACTCGACAGCGGCAGGCACAGTCACCTCTGGCCCAAAATCGCCCCCCATAGCGTCAATAGCGATGGTCATCTTTTGCATAGTTGAGAGTTAAGGTGCCTCTATTTTTGGCAGTTTAGCAGGCTTACAGACAATAAATCCCGGTTAAACCGGGATCTATTCTCACGACCACAAAAGAGTCGCCGCACAGCCTGTCTTAAAGGGACAGTTCAGAGGAAGCCACTACACGACGATAGTCTTGAACCATTAGGATCACGATTGAACATCCACCACCTTGCGGCCACGGTAGTAGCCATCGGCACTGATATGGTGGCGACGATGGGTCTCACCGGTTGTCGGCTCAATGGAGAGTGTCGGCTTCGACAGCGCATCGTGCGCGCGACGCATACCGCGACGGGAAGGAGATTTCTTGTTTTGCTGAACAGCCATGGGTTATACCTCGAACTAGCTAAAAATTTTCAAAAATTGATGTTACAACAGCGAGCACTACACCAGTTAACTACCATCGCTTGGCAAATAGATCAAGACCTCTGTTGCGGACAATCGCTCTCAGAGTGTAGCGCAATTAGCGGTAACGCTAATAGCAGCTCCTCCTCGATCACATCGGCCACGGTAATCAGGCCATCGGTCACCAGCAGCGGTTCATAAGACGGATCCAGTGCTGCGACCGCTCTCTCCGAATCGACCAGCGCTAAATGAAACTGCAACTGAAGCGGCCACACAAACGGGGTTAGACAGCGCTGACACAGCAGCTCTAGCTCTGTGTCTAATTCACCGCGCCAGTAGTGAATCCCCGTCAGATCGACACCACACTCTAACCGCAGCCGAACCTCACCATGGTGGCCATGGAGCAGCTCTCCTAGCCGCGACATTGTGGCTAGAGGTAAGCTCCCCCGAAAACGCTCCTGCTTACGGGCAGAGCGCCAAGGATCAAGCCGTACCGGCAAACGCTCGCTTTTCATAGGGCGCGAATCATACTGGTAGAGCGTAGCTGTGTCAAAAGAAAAGATTGGCCTAAACAGAGAGGTTGACTACAATAGGCGGTCTCGATAACCGCTGCCAAATTGATACATTGACCATGCAACCACTCATACTCGCCTCTACCTCCCCCTTTAGGCGCGAACTGCTACAGAAACTTAGGCTACCTTTTCTCTGCGCCGCACCGGCGATTGATGAGTCGGCTATCGCCGGTGAATCGGCCACCGCACTGGTTGAGCGGCTAGCGAGAGCGAAGGCAGAGGCCGTTGCCACAGCCCACCCCGATGGGCTGATTATCGGCTCCGATCAGGTAGCGACACTAGGGGAGAGCGTGTTGGGTAAACCGGGCGATCACGCCACGGCGCTACAGCAGCTAACGGCGTGTCAGGGGCAAAAAGTGGTGTTTCAGACCGCTCTAGCGCTATTGAATGGCCGTACAGGCCAGATACAGAGCCAGGTGGTGCCGTTTACAGTCTATTTTCGCCAGCTCCCTATCGCCCAGCTCGAACGCTACTTAGCGTTAGAGCAGCCCTATCAGTGCGCCGGCAGTTTTAAATCGGAGGGGTTAGGGATCGCCCTCTTCTCTAAACTAGAGGGGGAGGATCCCAATACGCTAATCGGTCTGCCGCTGATTGCGCTTATCGCGATGCTAGAGCGGGAGGGAGTCTCGCCACTATAGCCCGTCGGTCGCTCGGCTACTCTGGCAGTGACTGCTCTAGCTCCTTAAACGCCCCCTGACTCTCTCGCTGCCCCTCTAACTCATCGAAGGCGTTACCGGCCCGATAGCGGCTTAAGCGGTGGGAGATATCGATAAGACGCTGCTTCTCATACGCCTCAAGGGTGGTTTTATCGATACACCCTTTCACAAAGACCCGCTCCACCTCCTCCTCATAACTAATTTTAATAAAGTTCATCTTCGCCTCGACAAAGAGCGGTAGCTGTGGGTCTTGCTTAAACTGATTGACCATCTGCCGCTCCTCTACGGTGCGCACTTGGTGCAGATTCTCATAGACCACGACATCGGTCAGCCTCTCTATCCGCTGCACCATAAGCTGCTTATTGGCACTTTTCGCCCGCTCTAACAGATAGTAGTCGCCATCAATAAAGTTAAATGTACAAAATTTGCTCGCCTCCTCGTGATAGTACCATCTAGGTGCGCCATCAACCTCCACTTCGGTGGTCGATTTCAGATACTGTTCAAATAGAAATGAGGCTAGCGTATTCACTAGCGACAGCAGTAACCCTTCAAGCATATTAAACTCCTCATATACGTATAGATAGTGGATAGACAGTGGTTAGGGGGAATAGTCGTTGCGCTCAATGGAGCAGCCTAGAGGGCTCGGTCACCTCTTTTTCGGCATGGTTCACAGCGGTGCTAAGATTCCACTCAGCCCGAGTGATGCCGTCGTGGAGCAGCTTCTGCAATCCAAAGATCATCTTTTGATCCAAGCTCATATTGATGCTCTGCTGCTTGATCGTCACGACCGTTAACTGTAGCGCACCACTGCTCTGTAGGTGGTAGTCGATGCGGTTAGCTAACAGTGGGCTCTTACCTAGCGGTGTCGCTGCCGGCGGGGTGTGAGCCGCTGTTGGCGTGGAGAAGTCGAGTTGCTGTAGCGCCTGCTGG
The DNA here is from genome assembly GCA_008375315.1 of Ectothiorhodospiraceae bacterium BW-2. Taxonomy (NCBI): domain Bacteria; kingdom Pseudomonadati; phylum Pseudomonadota; class Gammaproteobacteria; order Chromatiales; family Ectothiorhodospiraceae; species Ectothiorhodospiraceae bacterium BW-2. The sequence goes on from CP032507.1 coordinate 1,400,325, forward strand.
CGCTCAAACTGGGCGATACCGGGTAGCGCCTGCGCTAGCTGCCCCCCTTCGAGCTCCCCCTCTGCCGGACGATACTCTCGCGCTAGATTTTTGCGCGTTACCTGCTCTAGCACCCGCATTAATAGCTGACTGAAGCGGCGAGTAAAGTAAAGATAGATATCACTTAAGTCACTATCTCTTAAGGTGACCAGTAGCCTATCTTCGGTCGGATCATAACGGACATTTAACTGCTGCAGTTTGGCCATATTTTAAGTTCTCTAAAAAACGATGAAGTCCCTAAAGAGTAGGGGGTCTGCGCAGTAGATGCAACGATATCGACCAAGAAGGGTGCAAATCGTACCGTTGGCGTGTACCATTCTCCCCCTGTTCGGTTCATCAACGCCGACTCTGCCCCAGCGCGGAATTTATGACACTTACCACTCAAATGGAGCTTAGCTTATGTTAAAACCACTCACACTCGCCCTTGCCGCAACCCTGTTCACCACGAGTAGCGCCTTTGCCTGTCCCGGTAAAGGGGGAATGGACGGCCCTAGCGGCATGAGTGCCCCCGGCGGCGACTTTATGGCTCGCGCCTACCACTATCTGCAAATTAGTGACGAACAACAGGCAGCATGGGAGAGCTTTGCGACAGCGCTACAACAGGAGCAAATGGCTCACCGCTCCCATCGCTCCCACCGGCACATGAAGAGGGCAAACTCAGACAACGACAATCCGTTTGCTGCCCGGGTAGCCATGATGCAGAGCCACCTAGAGCAGGTTCAAGCGGTCGCCACAGCCTATGATGAGCTCGTCGCCACCCTCAGTGAGGAGCAGAAGGGGCGTCTGGCGGTGATTAATGGCAAGCGCCCCCCAATGCCGATGCACCACCAAGGGGGAATGACACCCCCAGCAAAAACCTTGACAGGGAGTGAATAGCCGAGCCGCCCTAGCGTTACTCCAGTCTTAGTCTATGGCCTCACCGTCTCACTACATTACCTACGAGGGGGCACAGCGGTTACAGCAGGAGCTCAATTTTCTCTGGAAAGAGAAGCGCCCTGCTGTCACCCGAGCCGTCTCTGCGGCGGCAGCGTTAGGTGATCGCTCAGAAAATGCCGACTATATCTATGGCAAAAAGCAGCTACGAGAGATAGATAAGCGAGTACGCTTTCTGAGCAAGCGGCTCGATGAGCTCACGATCGTTCACGAACCGCCGCAAGATCAGAGCCGAGTCTTCTTTGGCGCTTGGGTTACCATCGAAGATGAACAGGGTCAAGCGCAGTGCTACCGACTAGTCGGTAGTGATGAGTACGATCCGGCTCGTCACTGGATTAGCCTCCACTCCCCGATGGCAAAAGCGCTGCTCGGACGCTCACTAGATGATGAGATTGAGGTCGTGCTCCCCCGAGGAAGAGGGCATTATACCATTATTGCCATCCACTATCGGGGCGATAGCAGCCAGCCGTTTATCAAGCCAGAGTGGGCGTAACGGGATCTCTATGCCCAAAAACACCCTGCTACCGCTACTGCTGCTACTGTTAACCGGCTGTAGCGGCTATCAGCTACGCGGCAGCAGTGACATCGCCCCCCCTCCTCCCACAACTCTTACCCTACAGGGGCTGCACTACGGCTCACCGCTCTATCGAGCCTTGCAGCGTCAGTGGCAATTGCTAGGCATCACCCAAACGCCAGTTGCCCCATGGCAACTTGACTGTACCCCTCCCCGCTGGTCTAACACCCTACTCTATCGACAGAGCGGTGAGCAGGCGCTCTATGAGCTAGCCCTAGAGCTAAGCTGCACCCTCACCCACCAGCAGCAGTCACAGCCACAGCGATTCACACAGAGACTAGAACGAGACTACTCGGCACTGGCGGATAGTCCGCTAGCCATTAGTGCTCAAGAGCGTTATGTACGCCAACAGCTAGCCGATGAGGCGGCCACAGAGCTGATGCAACACCTAAGCCGCCATGTCGATTGAGCTCCAAAACCGCACGCTCTCCGGTGCCATTTGGGTGATCGGTGATGAGCCGCTACAATTTAATGAAACCCTCGACCAGCTACGCCAAAGCGCACGACAGCAGGGATATGGGGAGCGAGAGGTCTATGATGTCGAACCGGGATTTAACTGGGAGGCACTCTTTGCCAATAGCCGTATGAAGTCGCTCTTCGCCGCTAAAACGGTAGTTGATGTTCGACTCCACCACCCCCCCGATGCCGCAACACTAAAACAGATAACTCAAGCGATCACCTCATGGCCCGCCGATAAACTACTGCTGTTAAGCTATGCCGTTGCCGAGGGAACACCAACTAAAAAGCTAGCCTGGGTAAAGAGGCTACCCGATACCCTGCTGCTCATTCAGATCAAAAAGATCCCCCCCTATAAACTCCCCAATTGGCTACAGCAACGGGCTCGCCAACAGCGGATAACCTTGACGACCGAGGCGGCTCGACGACTCGCACAGTTAACCGAAGGCAATCTCATTGCCGCCATCCAAGAGCTGCAAAAGTTACAGCTAAACGACCCTGAACGACAGCAGTTCGATATTGAGCAGCTTAAAACGCTGCAACAGAGTGCCCACTACACCCCATTCGCCCTGTGGGATGCTATTTTAGAGCGCAATCCCCAAAGAGCGGTACAGATAGTTCAGACACTCAGAGCAGAAGGGGAGGCGGTACCACAACTCCTATGGCTTATAGAGCGGGAGCTGACCTGCATGGTCGAGGCGAGTAGCTATCTGAGCCGTCGCCAGTCGCTACAGCCACTATGGCAAGAGAGAAATCTATTCAACTCCCTGCGTCCTGCCACCGAAAAGCTCCTACAGAGCCACTCAGAGCTCTTCTGGCAGCAGGCACTCATTCGAACCGCCGCCATTGATCGCCTTGGCAAGTCGGAGGAGAGCGACTTAGCTTGGTGGCAGTTAGAGGAGCTAGTCGCCAAACTGGCCACCCCCCAAGTTGCGCACGCTCATTAGACAGCTTCCATCGCGCCTCTTCCCCTCTCGCTGCCTACTCTGCGGTAGCTCGTCCCCGCTCGATTCGGGTGTCGATAACCTCTGTCGCGGCTGCTTTGCCTCTCTGCGCCCTAATGTGGGCTACTGCCAACGATGCGCCCTGCCGATCCACGCTGAATCGGCCCAGATCTGTAGTCAATGTAGCGTCAACCCACCGCTCTTTAGCCGTATCTATGCCCCGTGGCTCTACCAAGCTCCCCTAAAACAGCTCATTATCGGGCTTAAATTTCAACACCAACTAAGCCATGCCCCCTTACTCGCAGAGCTAATGGCACTCACTCTACCCCGACCGCTCCCCGATCTGCTGCTACCGATCCCGCTCCACCACCGTCGCATGGCAGAGCGCGGTTTTAACCAAACCGAAGAGATCGGTCGCCACCTAGCTAAGCTTGGTGCTATCGATTTCGAGACTAAGGCACTGCGCCGTATTCGCCCGACCCAACCACAAACAACACTCCATAGCCGTACCGCCCGCCAACTCAACCTTAGAGGGGTCTTTGCCACCTCGCCTCGCCTCACCCACTGGCCGCAACGAATCGCCCTGCTCGATGATGTCGTAACCACCGCAACCACAGTGAATGAAGCCGTTTCAACCCTACTTAACGCCGGAGCGACCACAGTTGAGGTGTGGGCAGTGGCACGAGCCACCTTTTCATAGTACCCTCTGCACCTCTCCCTCTTTAAACATGGAAAAAGACCACTCCTTACCACTATGCGCCTGAGCAGAATCAAACTAGCCGGGTTTAAATCGTTTGTCGATCCGACCACTGTGCCATTTCCAACTAACCTAACTGGAGTGGTAGGACCAAATGGCTGTGGTAAATCGAATATTATCGATGCTGTGCGCTGGGTGATGGGGGAGAGTTCGGCTAAACATCTGCGTGGCGACTCGATGACCGATGTCATTTTTAACGGCTCCACCGCTCGTAAGCCGGTAGGACAGGCCGCTATCGAACTGATTTTTGATAATAGCGATCACACCCTCACTGGGGAGTATGCCGCCTTTAACGACATTTCGATTCGACGGCAGTTAAATCGTGACGGCCAATCGATCTACTCTCTTAACGGCACCCGCTGTCGCCGCCGAGATATTACCGACATCTTTTTAGGCACCGGTCTAGGACCACGCAGCTACGCCATTATCGAACAGGGGATGATTTCACGACTCATTGAGGCTCGACCAGAAGAGCTACGCCAACTCCTAGAGGAGGCGGCTGGGATTTCCAAATATAAAGAGCGACGCAAAGAGACCGAGCGGCGCATGACCCAGACCCGCGACAACCTAGAGCGTTTAAACGATATTCGGGAGGAGCTACAAAAACAGCTCGACAAACTACAGCGCCAAGCCGACACGGCTCGCCGTTACCAAGCCCTGCAACAGCAGCAACAGCAGCTCGGCCGGCAACTCCTCATGCGTCGCTGGGACGATATTGAACAACTCGCTATCGGCATGGAGCAGCAACTGACACAACACCAGCTCCAGCAGGCGCAGTTAACTGCTCGCCTCACCCACACCGATACCCTACTCGAACAGCTACGCCAACAGCAACAGCAGCAGCAACAGGCGACCCAAGAGAGCCAAGCAGAGCTCTATCGCCTCGGCAGCGAACTGGTTCGGTGCGAACAGACGATTCACCATAAACAGGAGCAGAGCCGACAACAGCAGCAACAATTAGAGCAGCTAGATCAGCAGTATCAGCAGCTAGCCCAGCAGTTACAAGGTGATCAGCAGCAGCAGATATCCCACCAACTAGAGCTACAACAGCTTACCCCCGAACTACAACGACAGCAGCAGCAGTTTGAAGAGTTACAGCTGCAACTCGAACAGAGTGAGTCACAGCAGCAGCAGTGGCAACAGCGATGGGAGCAGTTTCATCAGCAGGCGGCTGAGCCGATACGCACCGCCGATCTCGAACGGCAGCGTATCGGCCAATTAGAGCAGCAACAGCAGCAGCGAAGAGAGCGACAGCAACGACTCGAACAGGAGCGGCAGCAGCTCAACCTGATCCAGCTAGAGCAGGAGCTGCAACAGCTACAGTTTGAGTATGAGGAGAGTGACCTAAAGCGACAGGAGCAGCAGCAGCAGCTAGCACAGCTCGACGATGAACAGCAGCACCAGCACCATACCCTTCGACAGCTTGAACAGCAGCTCAATCTGATCAGACAGCAGCTTAGTGAACAGCAGGGGCAGCTAAGCTCGCTACGAACCCTACAGCAGGCGGCGCTCAATAACCCCGACTCGCCCCTGCCGCCCCACCTACAACAGCTCGGCATCGCTGACGATCTGCGTCTGCCACAACTCCTCATCGCCGCAGCGGCATGGCAACCGGCAGTCGAAGCGATTTTGCAGCATGCCTTTAACGCTATCTGTCTCATTGATGGAAAGAGCGTTAACTGGTCTCAGTTCGACCAGCTCACCAATACCATGGTCATCTTTCCTCCCAAAGCGGCTCCCCACCAGCCCCCCCCTTTCGGTCGCTGGTTGAGCGACTATGTCGATGGAAGCTGGAGGGAGCTATCGCTACTACAAGGGGTGATTGCGGTTGAGAGCCTTGATCAGGCACTAGAGTGGCAACCACAACTCCCTCAACACCACACAATGGTTACCCCCGAGGCGATCATCGTTGGTCAAGAGTGGATTGCATGGCCAGAGCAGCAAGCGCAGAACGGTAATATTCTACAGCGCCAACAGCAGCTCGAAGCGAGTGAGGCGGCGGTTGCCCTGCACAAAGAGAGGCTAGAGCAGCTCCAACAGCAGCACCAAAACGACGAGGAGCTGTTAGCCGAGTTACAACAACAGCAGCAGCTACAACAGCAGCAACTGATCCAATCTCAACGCCAAACCCATCTACTAGAGGGTAAACTACAGACCAAACAGGCCCGAATCGAACATCTACAACAGCGACAGCAGCAGCTAGCGCAGGAGTTAACCGAGCTAGAGCAGCAGCAGCAGCTCGATAATCAACAGCTAGTCGCCTCACAACAGCAGCTACACCGTGCCCTAGCGCAGACAGAAGAGCTAGCGCAGCAGCGACAACAGCTACAGCAGCAGCGGGAACACTACAGCCAACAACTACAGCAGCAACGACACCAGCGTGATCGACAGCAGCAGCAGTTACATCAACGACAACTCCAACAGCAGCAAGCACAACACCACTACCAGGCGGCTAGCGAAGCGTGTGAACGGGGAGAGGCTCAACTACAACTCATTGCGGCACGAATCACCACACTCAAACAGACTCTTAGCGAGACGAGCTCCCCCATTGAGGCGCTACTAGAGCAGCAGCAGCTACTGTTAGAACAGCGTGCTGAAAACGAGTTAGAGCTACAGCAGCGGCGACAGCAGCTATCACAGATAGAGGCTAATATGGGTGAGCAGGAGCAGCAGCGGCTAGAGAGCGAAGTCTATCTCAATCGTCTCAGAGAGCGCCTCGCCACCGAACAGTTGACACTACAGGAGCAGCGAGTACGGCAGCAGACACTACTCGAACAGCTCGATAGCGACCCACAGCAGCGACAAGAGCTACTCAAGTCACTAACTCCAGAGGATACCGTCGCCCACCTAGAGCAGCAGCGGCAGCAACTAGCAGATCGCATCGCTCGTCTCGGCACCATTAATCTAGCCGCGATAGAGGAGTATAACCAGCAACTAGAGCGAAAAAACTACCTAGATGCACAGTTTAACGATTTACAAACCGCACTAGAGACTCTGGAAAGTGCCATTCGAAAAATAGATCGCGAAACCCGCCAACGCTTTAAAACGGTCTTCGAACAGGTCAATCAGGGGCTACAACAGCGCTTTCCGACCCTATTCGGCGGCGGCAGCGCCTATCTGGAGCTGACAGGAGAGGATCTACTCGATACTGGGGTAACGATTATGGCCCGCCCCCCTGGCAAACGCAACAGCACCATTCATCTCCTCTCGGGTGGGGAGAAGGCCTTAACCGCTGTCGCGTTAGTATTTACCATTTTTGAGTTAAACCCCTCCCCTTTCTGTATGCTAGATGAGGTCGATGCTCCACTAGATGAGGCTAATGTCGGCCGCTTTTGCGCTATGGTGCGGGAGATGTCTCAGCAAGTGCAGTTTATATTCATCACCCATAATAAAGTCACGATGGAGTTAGCTTCGACACTAGCTGGAGTCACTATGCATGAAGCGGGCGTGTCACGCTTAGTTGCAGTGGATGTCGAAGAGGCGATAGAGATGGCTACGACCTGACTCAGTTTAGGTTAACTTAACACTCTCCAAACGAAAAAAGCCTCTGCTAGGCTATAGCAGAGGCTTTAGGAATAAGTTCCTGGCGGTGACCTACTTTCACATAGCATCTGCCACACTATCATCGGCGCTGAGCAGTTTCACTTCTGAGTTCGGGATGGGGTCAGGTGGTTCCCACTCGCTATTGCCACCAGGAAAAACAGGTACAGGCAAGCATGTTAATAATCGGCTAAACCCTTTGGGGTTATATGGCCAAGCCTCACGGGCAATTAGTACGGGTTAGCTTCATCCATTACTGAACTTCTACACCCCGCCTATCAACGTCGTGGTCTCCAACGGCCCTTTAGGGGACTCTAAGTCCCAGTGAGAACTCGTCTTGAGGGAGGCTTCCCGCTTAGATGCTTTCAGCGGTTATCCCGTCCGAACATAGCTACCCGGCAGTGCCACTGGCGTGACAACCGGAACACCAGAGGTTCGTCCACTCCGGTCCTCTCGTACTAGGAGCAGCTCCTCTCAATTCTCAAACGCCCACGGCAGATAGGGACCGAACTGTCTCACGACGTTCTGAACCCAGCTCGCGTACCACTTTAAATGGCGAACAGCCATACCCTTGGGACCGACTACAGCCCCAGGATGTGATGAGCCGACATCAAGGTGCCAAACACCGCCGTCGATATGAACTCTTGGGCGGTATCAGCCTGTTATCCCCGGAGTACCTTTTATCCGTTGAGCGATGGCCCTTCCATTCAGAACCACCGGATCACTAAGACCTACTTTCGTACCTGTTCGACTTGTCTGTCTCACAGTCAAGCACCCTTGTGCCTTTACACTAACCGCATGATGTCCGACCATGCTTAGGGTACCTTCGTGCTCCTCCGTTACTCTTTGGGAGGAGACCGCCCCAGTCAAACTACCCACCATACACTGTCCCTGAACCGGTTTACGGCCCGAGGTTAGAACTCCAAACATGCCAGGGTGGTATTTCAAGGGCGGCTCGGCTAAAACTGGCGTTTTAGTTTCATTGCCTCCCACCTATCCTACACAAGCAGGTTCAAAATTCAGTGCAAAGCTGTAGTAAAGGTTCACGGGGTCTTTCCGTCTAGCCGCGGGTACGCTGCATCTTAACAGCGATTTCAATTTCACTGAGTCTCGGGTGGAGACAGTGTGGCCATCGTTACGCCATTCGTGCAGGTCGGAACTTACCCGACAAGGAATTTCGCTACCTTAGGACCGTTATAGTTACGGCCGCCGTTTACCGGGGCTTCGATCAAGAGCTTCGCTTGCGCTAACCCCATCAATTAACCTTCCGGCACCGGGCAGGCGTCACACCCTATACTTCATCTTTCGATTTTGCAGAGTGCTATGTTTTTGATAAACAGTCGCAGCCACCTGGTTATTGCAACCTGTTTCAGCTCTACTTGCTAGAAGCTTCACTTAATGCAGGCACACCTTCTCCCGAAGTTACGGTGCTATTTTGCCTAGTTCCTTCACCCGAGTTCTCTCAAGCGCCTTGGGATTCTCACCCCGCCCACGTGTGTCCGTTTGGAGTACGGTCCTTATTAGCTGAAGCTTAGAGGGTTTTCCAGGAAGCAGGGCATCAATCACTTCAGTTCCGTAGAACTTCGTCATTACCTCTCAGTATTAAGTACCCGGATTTGCCTAAGTACTCTACCTACAGGCTTAAACTAACTATTCCAACAGTTAGCTGACCTAGCCTTCTTCGTCACCCCATCGCACTAATAAGCGGTACAGGAATATTAACCTGTTTCCCATCAGCTACGCATTTCTGCCTCGCCTTAGGGGCCGACTAACCCTGCGCCGATGAACGTTGCGCAGGAAACCTTGGGCTTTCGGCGTGCGAGACTTTCACTCGCATTGTCGTTACTTATGTCAGCATTCGCACTTCTGATACCTCCAGCAAACCTCCCGGTTCACCTTCAACAGCCTACAGAACGCTCCTCTACCAAGCGTGTATACACGCTTCCGCAGCTTCGGTACGAAACTTCAGCCCCGTTATATCTTCCGCGCAGGCCGACTCGACCAGTGAGCTATTACGCTTTCTTTAAAGGATGGCTGCTTCTAAGCCAACCTCCTGGCTGTCTCTGCCTTCCCACATCGTTTCCCACTAAGTTTCGATTTTGGGACCTTAGCTGGCGGTCTGGGTTGTTTCCCTCTCCACGACGGACGTTAGCACCCGCCGTGTGTCTCCCATGATTGCACTTTACGGTATTCGGAGTTTGCATCGGGTTGGTAAGCCGGGATGGCCCCCTAGCCGAAACAGTGCTCTACCCCCGTAAGTGAGACATGAGGCGCTACCTAAATAGCTTTCGAGGAGAACCAGCTATCTCCGGGCTTGATTAGCCTTTCACTCCGATCCACAGCTCATCCCCTCATTTTTCAACATAAGTGGGTTCGGGCCTCCAGCGCGTGTTACCGCACCTTCACCCTGGCCATGGATAGATCGCCCGGTTT